>DDUV01000050.1:73866-74067 GCA_002344975.1 Saprospiraceae bacterium UBA2329
GTGATAGGACTAAAAATAAAGCGCGGGGTTTATCTGTGCTTCTTTTCTATTTCCAAGGGCCTCCAACTTCGGAACCCGTTCCTTACTACCTTTGCCCCGATTTTATCAAAAAACCATCACCACCTGCCTCGGCAGGCAGGCATCAACACACCATCCTATGTCGCTCAAAATCATCGCATTCGACGCCGACGACACCCTCTG
>DDUV01000050.1:74317-74437 GCA_002344975.1 Saprospiraceae bacterium UBA2329
CCCTCTGGGTCAACGAACCGAACTATCAGGAAGCCGAACACAAATTCGCCCGCCTGCTCGAAGACTACATGCCGCAGCACGCCGTGTCGAAAGAACTGCTCCGCACCGAAATCCAAAACC
>DDUV01000082.1:0-8670 GCA_002344975.1 Saprospiraceae bacterium UBA2329
GGCGACCAAGAACCGTTGATGCCGTTGTTGGACGTTGCCGGAAGGCTGAAAGTTTCACCGGAGCAGATGGGAGGCACTTGCGTGAAAGTGGGCGTCACGTTGGAGTTCACCGTCACGGTCATGGTTTGGGTGGCGGCGCACTGTCCGGCGGTGGGTGTGAAGGTGTAAGTCGTTGTGGTCGTGTTGTTTATAGCGGGCGACCAGGAGCCATTGATGCCGTTGTTGGAGGTTGCCGGAAGGCTGAAAGTTTCACCGGAGCAGATGGGAGGCACTTGCGTGAAAGTGGGCGTCACGTTGGAGTTCACCGTCACGGTCATGGTTTGGGTGGCGGCGCACTGTCCGACGGTGGGTGTGAAGGTGTAAGTCGTTGTATTTGTGGTGTTTATAGCGGGCGACCAAGAGCCGTTGATGCCGTTGTTGGAGGTTGCCGGAAGGCTGAAAGTTTCACCGGAGCAGATGGGAGGCACTTGCGTGAAAGTGGGCGTCACGTTGGAGTTCACCGTCACGGTCATGGTTTGGGGGGTGGCGCATTCTCCCATATTGGGCGTGAAGGTGTAAGTCGTTGTTGTCGTGTTGTTTACAGCGGGCAGCCAGGAGCCGTTGATGCCGTTGTTGGAGGTAGCGGGCAGCGTAAACGAGCCGCCGGAGCAGATAGGAGGTACTTGGGTGAAGGTGGGCGTGGTGCCGGGAGTGATGGTGATGGTAAATGACGGATTGGGGCTACACGCCGAAGAGGGATCGTAAATAAAAATGGTAGTGGTAGTGGTGATACTTTGGCCCGGCATGAGTTGTGTACCCAGGCCATTGGCAGCAGTATAATACCCTTCATTGCCGCTCAGGTTGGTGCCAGTTATGGCCGGAAGGGCATAGCTGCCGCAGATGGTTTGGTTGCCGGGATTGTTGAAGGTGGGGGTTGAAGGCGCCGGGGGCGAAGGAGGGACTACACATCCTGCATTCCCGTAGGTATTGGAAAGCGGGAGATAGTAGGCGCCGTTGCCGCCAGTAAGAGATACCTGATTGTAAACTATGGACTGATTACAACTCCCTCCTATGGAAAAAATGGTGGTTCTTGATCCAGAAGCAGCGCCATTAGTAAAGCCGCCCGCGGAGCGTGTACAACTGCTGGCGACAACATACACACACTCTCCCATTCCGCACAAAGCGCTGAAATTGTAGAGACCTGCCGTAGAACCGGAACTGTTTTGAAAAATGACGATAGAATTGGCTGGAATATCCACTCCTGCCCCTACAGCAATCAGATTGCTGCACCCGGCGTAAGCTCCTATATTGCCTGTAGTAATGCCACAGGGAGTTACTCCTATATTGCCGTTGTTGGTATTAACATCGTTGTTTTCAGCCCCTATGATGTTGTTGTTGGCATCATAATCCAATTGCAATTGGGAGGTATTGAATCCTCCGCCGGAGTGTATGATGATAAACTCGTTCAGTTGCTCCGTACCACACGCGTCCACCATCACGGCCACTACTGTGGGGCATTGGGCTTGTATTATATTAGGTGTAAAAATTCCTGCAAGGAAGATGCTGCTGATGACGATTTTGTTGAAGAGGGTGTGAGGTAAGACGACTGATCTCATAGCCTGTTTTTGGGTGCGAAAACGCATGAACGAATTTGGTACGCAATAAGAACGGCAAAGCTAATACTAATATCCTACAAGGTGAACCGGCGATGGTGTTAAGTGGTGGTAAATTATCTGATGGGAACGGCGGCTGGCTTCAAGCTGCTGGCTTCAAGCTGCGGTTTTGAATCTTAGTGAAGGGGGGACTACGCATTGGTATCTGGTTGAGTCACCCCTTCACTAAGCTCCCATTAAGCCCCTTGCATCACCATATCGCTGTACGACACGGCCACCAAGTCTTCGCTGCGGATGCCGAGCGCATCCATGTAAAACCGGCACTGCGCCTGCAACTCCTGTTCGCCCAGCAGCCCGTGATGATCCTGCGCCTCAATTTCTACAAAAGCGCCCAGTCCCTCCACTTCGTCCAAGTGGAATTTGACGTTTTCGATGAAATAGATTTCTCGCCTTTTCTTCACCTGCGCCAGCACGCCCAGCGCTTCCGACAAAACCGACAACAGCGACGCGCCCGGCTGCACCTCGTACAGCAATACCTCCGACTTGCCCGGCTCGGCCTCATTGTCGCGGCAGTAGTGGATGAGCGCGTTTTCCACGTTGCCCTCGCGGAGTTTGAGGCGGCCATGCGGCACGCGGAAGTAGGTGTCGGTCTGGAAATCTGTTCCGGCCAAGCGGGCAGACTGCTCTTGCAAATAAGCGCGAACGGCCTCGTGGGCGGCGCTTCTGGCTTTGATTTCTATGTTGATCGGCATGGCAGGAAGATGTAAAGTATATGAGGAGGCAAATTTGGAGAGAAACTTTTCAAACTTCGTCAGCAAAAAATGAGATTTTTTTTGGCAGTTATGGAAGAAACCCGGCAGGTCCGCGTAACACAGATGAACGCAATTCAAATTCTTCATCAAAAAAATGGAAGTCATGAAAAATCAATTCATCCGTCCGGTACTCAGCTTCACCATGTTTCTGACTGTCATGCTGTTGTTTACCAGTTGCGAGGACTTGTCGTCCACTGAATCGCCCAACCAGATGAAAGTAGGTCTTGTCGAAGATTTAGGCGCCGGGAAGGCTGCGTCTATGTGCGCTTGCCTGCAAACTCAATACCCCGCAGAGGAACTGTCGCAGGCTGAAAGAGAAGCGCTCCTGTTCATGCGCGAGGAGGAAAAATTGGCCCACGATGTGTATCAGGCATTGCTGGGACGCTGGAATGTGGAGGTTTTTAGCAATATATCAAAATCTGAACAGCGGCATACGGATGCCATTCTCTGCCTGCTCCAAAAGTATAATTTGACCGATCCGGTGGGATCCAATGGCCCCGGCGTTTTTCAAAATGCTGATTTACAAGCCCTCTACACGGTTTTGGTACAACAAGGCAGCGCAAGTAAAGAGGCGGCATTCAGAACAGGCGCTCAAATCGAAGACCTCGACATTCGAGACCTCATGTCGGCTACGCCCGACATCAACAATGCCGATATTCTGGCGGTATTTGGAGAACTCACCAAAGGCTCCCGCAATCACCTGCGCGCCTTCACCCGGCAGCTCGTCCAACTCGGCGCAACCTATACGCCGCAATACATCAGCGCTGAAACTTATGCGCAAATCATTGCTTCGGAGCACGAACGCGGCGGTTCTGCCTGTGTGTCTAATTGCAACGGAAACCAACAGGGTAATGGATGCAACAACAACCGCAGAGGACGGCAAGGCGGCAACGGCAATTGCGACCACAATGGCTCAGGTAACGGCGGCAATGGCTGCAATGGCGGAAATGGTAACGGTGGTAATGGCAACGGCGGGAACGGAACCGGCGGAAATGGTAATGGTGGTAACGGCAACGGTGGGAACGGAACCGGTGGAAATGGTAATGGTGGTAATGGCAACGGAGGAAACGGCAACGGCGGAAATGGTAATGGTGGTAATGGCAACGGAGGAAACGGCAACGGAGGCAACTAATTTTTAAACAATAACTTCTCAAAATGCCCGGAGTGTGCATCGGATTGCGCGCTCCGGGTTTATCTTTGATCGCCGTCTGAACAACCGACCATGCTCATTTCAAAGAAAATATGCGATGAATTGGATGATCTGCAAATCATTCGCAAGGCATTGGCGGAAACCGATTACTTTTCTTGTCTGTACGAACGATACGAAGCGCAACTCCTGCGATACGTTCAGCGGGTTGCCGCCCTGTCGGAGGAGGAAGCGCAGGACGTGCTTCAAGAGGCATTTATCAAAATCTGGCGCCACCTCAACGCCTTCGACCCCCAACTTCGACTGTCTTCCTGGATGTATCGCATCGTACACAATGAGGCGGTGTCTGCTCTCAGAAAAAAGACCTCGTTTGGCAAAGATCAACAATTAGTTATAGACGAATCACTTCAATCCCGGTTGGCTGCCGAATGGCCCGATCTGGGCTACAACGATGAAATCGAAGACCGGGAACATGCGATCCGTACGGCATTGTCGGAGCTTGCCTTGCCACACCGCGAAGTGCTGGTGCTGCGTTTTATGGAAGACATGAGTTACGAAGAAATTTCCGATGTGCTCAAAATTCCCGAAGGCACCGTCGCCACCCGGCTCAATCGGGCTAAAAAGGCGCTTGCCGCCGCCTTTGCATCCTACTCATCCAACACAAAAAGGCCGTAACCATGAAAAACTCGGAACGACTTATCCAAGCCATCAAAGAACGCCGGATTGCACCGGTACCCAAGGCTTTTTTTACAGGACGGGAACTGCTGTTGTGGTTGGTCTTTGCCTTGTCGGCTTTGCTGGGTGCGGCGGCGTTTTCGGTCATACTTTTCAGTATTCAGCAAACTGATTTTTACCTGCTCCAACACAGCGGACACTCCCGGCTGGAACTGTTGTTGAGTTGGTTGCCCTTTGTTTGGATGGCGTTTCTGTTTGTGTTTCTGGGGCTTTCCATGTTCAGCTTTCGCAATAGCCGGCGAGGTTACAAGTGGCGGCTGACTCATTTGGCAGCGTACAGTTTTGGATTCAGCGTTTTGTTGGGCACCGCGTTTTTTTTGGCAGGCGGCGCGGCACGTCTTGAACGGGCATTCGATGTTCGGGTGAGCATTTACCAAAGTATGGAGGAAAAAAAGATAAAAGTATGGTCTATGCCCGAACAGGGCTACCTTTCCGGAGTCATAGAAACCGTTGATGGAGAGGAAATGACCATCCGCGATTTTGACGGAAAAATCTGGGCCATTGACATTTCCAACGCTTTTGTAGCGCCCGTGCTGGCTTTGGACGCAGGCGAGCAAGTAAAACTGACCGGCCGGATGACCTCTGAAGGCCGGTTTGAAGCCGATGGCGTTCGCCCCTGGGGTGGGCCGGGATTTCGGCATCAGAAAAAATAGCCGCTCGATTTTCAAAAAGTCCTACCTTTGCCATTATGAATCGCTTTTGCGGCATATTATTATTTTCCGCGTACGCCTTTGCCGTGTTGGTTCCGCCTGCTTTCAAACAAGAACTGGGCAAGTTGGACCACCTCCTGAATCACTATCAGGAGCACCGCGCGGAAACGCCCGATATGTCGCTCATCGCCTTTCTAAAAATGCACTACGGAGAGCAATTTGCCACCCACAGCGCCGACCACAGCCACAACAACCTCCCCGGCAAAACCTCTCAGGATCATACCCATGCCGTAGCTTGC
Source organism: Saprospiraceae bacterium UBA2329 (assembly GCA_002344975.1). Taxonomy (GTDB): domain Bacteria; phylum Bacteroidota; class Bacteroidia; order Chitinophagales; family Saprospiraceae; genus UBA2329. The sequence continues at coordinate 5,236 of DDUV01000082.1, forward strand.
GGTTGCAGCGTTTTTGAGCTGATCTGCCATTTCGATTGGAGCCTGCGCCGTCCAGCACCCCAACAACATACCCTTTTTCCCACCGAAATAAACCTTCTCTCCACCCTGCACGCCTCCGGCATCTGGCAGCCCCCCAAACACGTCTGACCTCACCACTCACCCCACTCACACACTCACACACTCACACACTCATCACTGATTCAACATGTTAGACGCCATCATTCGGCTGTCTGTCAACAATAAGCTCATTGTGGGCCTCTTCACTGCCGCGCTCATCTTTGCCGGCGTATATGCCTTCGTTCAGCTACCGATAGACGCCATTCCCGATATTACCAACAACCAGGTGCAGGTACTCACTGTGAGTCCTACCCTGGCCACTCAGGAGGTGGAACAATTCGTCACCGCCCCCATTGAACACGCCGTGCGCTCCATTCCCGGCGTGGTCGAACTGCGCTCCATCTCGCGTTTCGGCCTCAGCGTTATCACCGTCGTTTTCGAGGAGCGCATCAATCCCTATCTGGCCCGGCAGCTCATTTCCGAAAAGCTCAAGGTAGCCGAAGAAATGATCCCGCCCGGCTTCGGCACGCCCGAAATGGCCCCCATCTCTACCGGCTTGGGCGAAATCCTGCACTACCGCGTAGAGCCGCTGCCGGGCTACGAAAACCGCTACACCGCCACCGATCTGCGCACCATTCAGGACTGGATCGTAAAAAGGCAGCTCTCCGGCATTCCCGGCGTGGTCGAAATCAACAGCTTCGGCGGCTTCCTCAAACAATACGAGGTGGCCCTCTCGCCCGAACGCCTGCGCAGCTTCGGCATCGGCATCCAGGAGGTGTTTCAGGCCCTGGAAAACGCCAACGAAAACACCGGCGGCGCTTACATCGAGCATACCAACAACGCCTATTTCATTCGCAGCGAGGGACTTGTGCAATCTTTGGACGACATCCGCCAAATCGTGGTGCGCGACAATGCCGGCGCTCCCATCAAAATCGGCGACATCGGCGAGGCCCGCTTCGGCCATGCCGTCCGCTACGGCGCCGTCAGTCACAACGACGAGGGCGAAATTGTGCTCGGCATCGTCATGATGCTCAAAGGCGAAAACGCAGCCCGCGTCATCCGCCGGGTCAAAGAGCGCCTCGAAGTAGTCAAAAAATCGCTGCCCGAAGGCGTCACCGTCACGCCCTTCCTCGACCGCGAAAACTTGGTCAATCGCACCATCGCCACCGTGCGCAACAACCTCACCGAGGGCGCCCTCATCGTCATCTTCGTGCTGGTGCTGCTGCTGGGCAACTGGCGCGCCGGCCTCATCATCGCCTCCGTCATCCCGCTGTCCATGCTCTTTGCGCTGTGGATGATGCACCTCTTCGGCGTCAGCGCCAACCTCATGTCACTCGGCGCCATCGACTTCGGCCTCATCGTGGACGGCGCGGTCATCATCGTGGAGGCTACGCTGCACTTCCTGGCTGTCAGGGTTTTACAAAAACAGGGAGAGGGCGCCACCCGCTTCACCCGCGCCGAAATGGACGAAAACGTCAGCACGGCCGCCAGCCGCGTCATGCGTTCTTCAGTCTTCGGCATCATCATCATTCTCATCGTGTATCTGCCCATCCTTTCGCTGTCGGGCGTCGAGGGCAAGATGTTCAGACCCATGGCCCAAACGGTGTCCTTCGCGCTCATCGGCGCTTTGATCCTGTCGCTCACCTACGTTCCCGCCGTGTCGGCTTTGGTGCTCAGTCGCCGAATCAAAACGACGCATACCTTCTCTGACCGCCTCATGGAGTGGTTGAAAAAACTGTATGCACCCTCGCTCGAACTGGCCCTGCGCTTTCCCAAGTTCATCATCGTTTCTACGCTGCTCGTCTTCTCGCTCAGCGTCGGATTGTTCCTGCGCATGGGCGGCGAGTTTATCCCCACCTTAGATGAAGGCGACATCATGATGCACGGTTTCCTGCGGCCCGGCACCTCGCTGACGCAGACTTTGGAAAGCCATCGCTTGGCGCAAAAAATCATCCTCGACAACTTCCCCGATGAAGTCGAGCAGGTCATTTCCAAAATCGGTTCCGCCGAAATTCCCACCGACCCCATGGCCATCGAAACCGCCGACAACATCATCCTGCTCCGCGACAAATCGCTCTGGAAACGCGCCGCTACCAAGGCCGAATTGGTAGAACTCATCGAGGCAAAAGTCCACGAGATTCCCGGCATGGCCTTCGAGTTCACGCAGCCCATCAAAATGCGCTTCGACGAAATGATGACTGGCGTGCGCTCCGATATTGCCGTCAAAATCTTCGGTGAAAACCTCGACTCCCTCGCCCGCGCAGGCCACCGCGTCGAGCGCCTCCTCTCCGCCATCGAAGGCGTGGAAGACGTCAAAACCGAGCAAATAGAGGGCCTCCCGCAAATCGTCGTCAAGTTCAATTACGGCCAGATCGCCCGCCACGGCCTCCACATCCGCGATGTCAACGAGACCATCCGCGCCGCCTTTGCCGGGGCCACCGCCGGCACCGTTTTTGAAAACGAACGCCGTTTCGATCTCGTCGTACGCCTCAATACCCTCCACCGCAGCCGCATCGAAGACGTGCTCCAACTGCCCCTCAGCACGCCCTCCGGCGCGCTCATCCCGCTCTCCGAAGTGGCCGAGGTGCGCTTCCTGCCCGGCGCCGCACAGATCAGCCGCGACGACGCCCAGCGCCGCATCGTCGTCAGCGCCAATGTGCGCGGCCGCGACATCGAAAGCGCCATCGCCGAGGTGCAGTCCGTCATCGAGTCGCGCCTCCGCCTGCCCTCCGGCTACTCGGTGCAGTACGGCGGCCAGTTCGAGAACCTCCAGGCCGCCAAAGCCCGGCTCTCCATCGCCGTGCCGGTCGCTTTGGCCCTCATTTTCATGCTGTTGTATTTCGCGTTCAACTCCCTCAAAGAAGGCTTGCTCATCTTCACCGCCATCCCCATGGCCGCCGTAGGGGGCGTATTGGCCCTGCTGTTGCGCGGCATGCCCTTTTCTATTTCGGCAGGCGTGGGCTTCATCGCCCTGTTCGGCATCGCCGTGCTCAACGGCATCGTCATGATCGCATATTTCAATCAACTCGAAAAACAAGGCATCGTCAACGTCTATCAGCGCATCACAGAGGGCGCGCTCACCCGCCTCCGCCCCGTACTCATGACCGCCGCAGTGGCCTCGCTCGGCTTCCTGCCCATGGCCCTCTCGCACGGCGCCGGCGCCGAAGTGCAACGCCCTTTGGCCACCGTCGTCATCGGAGGCTTGCTCACTTCCACGCTGCTCACATTAGTGGTACTGCCCGTCCTGTACGCCATGTTTTTCAAATCAAACCAAGAACAATGAACTGCATAAATTCATTCATTATCAATATTTTAAGACAGGTTTTTGTGGCGGCTACCCACACCGGCTCCACCCCCGGCCCCTCCAAAGGAGGGGAG
>DDUV01000082.1:8897-28053 GCA_002344975.1 Saprospiraceae bacterium UBA2329
CCCGGCCCCTCCAAAGGAGGGGAGAAAGCAGGCGGTGGGTACCGGGTCGTTCGCTCTATGGCCTCCTTCGGTCGGCCATCCGCTACCGCCCCTGCCGCAACGTGGCTCTGGGCATTGGTGCTTGCCCTTGTCTGCGCCGTTCCGCTGTGGAGCCAAACGTACCTCAACGAGCAGCAGGCCCTCGAACTGGTACTCCAATCGCACCCGTCCGTACAGGCTGCCGGCCTGCGCATGCAGCAGCAACAAACCCTGCAAGCCGCCGCCGCCCAGTGGCAGCCCGCCGATCTCTTTCACAACATCGCCGCCGACCCCGACTACGGCATGTTCGGCACCACGGCTTTCGGATTCAATCAGGCTTTCCCGGCCCGCAAGATGACGCAGGCGCGCCGCCTTTATTACCAGCGCCGGGAAGCCGCCGCTGCCGCCGGGTTCATGCTCACGCGCAGGCAGGTAGCCCGCTCCGTCAGCGAACTCTATCAGCACATCGGCTTCATACAAAGCGAAGCGGGACTCTATCGGCGTTTAGACAGCCTCTACCAGTCGGTGGCGGCCATTGCTCAGTTGCGCTACACTGCCGGCGAGGTTTCCAAAGCAGAGCAGCTCGCCCTCGAAGACAAAGCCGCCCAGATGCGCCTGGCCCTCCAAACCACCGGCCACGAAATCGAATTCGACCGCGTCGTATTGGGGCAGGTGCTGGGCATTCCGGGGCAGGTATTTCCCGTGTCGGGGCCGTTTCAGCCCATGAGCTTCTCCCTTGCCGATACGGCCTTAGTAGAAAACTCCGCCCGTTCTGTATTGTACCGTACGTCCATAGCCATCTCCGAAGCCGAACAAGAAGTCGTAGCCGCCCAGCGTGCGCCTGTATTCTCCGGCGGCCTCATGGTGCAATACCTGCCCAACGGACGAGTGCTGCCCGGCTGGCAATTGGGGCTGCAAATTCCATTGATAACCAAAAGTTTGCGTGCCGATCAAGCGGCTGCCGCTCTCGGTGTTCAGTCTGCCGCCGCCGACTACCGCGCCGACTTGCTGGAGCAGCGCACCCAATTGGCGCACCTCCTGCACGAGCAGGAAAAGTACCAGATTCGATTGGAGTATTACACCGCCAAAGGCAAGGCATTGGCCGATGAGTTATTGCGCATGGCTGTAGCCAACTACCGCGCCGGCGAAATCGGCTTTGTTGAACTCACACAATTCGCCGAACAGGCCGCCGCCATTGAGTTGGACTATTTAGAAAACCTGCTCGGCCTGAACATGGCCATCATCCAATTGCGCACGCTGACGGGGCAGTGAATGACTACTTAGCATTTTATTCAAAGCCACAACCGCGCCGTGGCGCGGCATTAGCCGTTAGCTTATTTTTCGATAAGGAGGAAGATTTTCCTCATGGGGAAATTTCTAAATGCACTTTTGAACACGAATTCTTCTTCTTTTGGAAAACCAAGCTAATGCCACGCAAGGCGTGGTAATAGCTAACAGCCTATGTGAAATGCCAGATGAATACTAAAATTAAAAAATTCTCACCATGAAAAAATACATCCTTCTTTCGGGTCTTGCCCTCATCGCGGCGGCCTGCGGCACCAAAAATGCCGAACCCGTTTCCGAAGCGCCCGCCGCCGAAGAAATCCACGAGCGCATCAGCCTCAGCGCCGAGCAATTCCGGCAGGCCGGCATCCAAACCGGCACCTTCAGCTACCGCACCATGCAGGAGTACTTCCCGGCGGCGGCAGAACTGTACCTCGGCGCAGAACATACGGCATCCGTCAGCACCATCACCGAGGGCATCGTTTCGGAATTGCGGGTCACGCTCAATCAGACGCTCCGCAAAGGCGATGTCGTGGCGGTGCTGCACAAGCCCGGTCTGCTCGATTGGCAGCAGGAATATTTAGAGCGCAAAGACCGCATCGCATTTTTGAAAATGGAGTTGGAGCGCTACAAAACCCTCGCTGCCGACAATGCCACCGCCACAAAAAATCTGCAAAAAGCCGAGGCCGACCTCCGCGAGGCGCAAACCTCCCAAACCCTGCTGGCTGCCAAACTGCGTCAATACCAGATTGATCCTGAATTGGTTACGACATCCAATCTCAAAACGCAAATCATGTTGCGCGCGCCCATTTCGGGTACCGTTACGAAAATCCATTCGGGACTGGGCGCTTCTTTGGCTCCCGGCGCTGCGCTGGTGGACATGGCCGATTATTCGCGCGTTCAGCCGGTGGTGTATATTTTTGAAAAAGACATTCACCGCGTGAAAGTAGGCGCACGGGTGCTGTTGTTTTTTGCCGCCGACCCCGGCCGTACCTTCCCGGCTGTTATTACCAACATGGACGGCGCCGTGGACCGCGAGCGGCGGGCGCTGCGCGCTTTTGCCCGTTTCGAGCAGTCGCCTGATAAGCTCGCTGCGGGGGCATACATGGACGCGAAAATTGCGCCCTCCGCAGGCAGCGAAACCCAGGCATTGCCGGAAGCCGCTGTGGTGCGCGAGAGCGATGGGCAGTATATTTTTATTTTGGAACTCGAACGCGCAGACGGGGTCATATTCCATAAAGTGGCGGTACAAACAGGAGCCGTGGAAGGTGGCTTTGTGGCCGTGACGCCGCTGGAGCAGTTGCCAAAGGATGCAAAAATCGTGTTGCAGGGCGCGTATTATGTGTCGGCTCAGGGCGCGGGGATAGAGGTGGAGGAGTGAGGCAGGGGTGAGTGAGTCAGGGGTGAGTGGGTGAGGGGTGAGTGGGTGAGTGGGTGAGGAGTTGTATCTTTGCCTCATAACTTATGCCATTGCCATGAAGAAATACAGCTTGCTCTTTCTGCCGTGCCTGCTTTTGTCCGTCTGCCTGACGGCGCAGCCCTGTCCTGATAAACCATATATCAAAGCGCCTGAATTGTCGGATGCAGTCCGCAAGACTTTTGAGGCTCAATTGGCTCAGGCTCAGACGACTTACGAGGCTCGCCCCGATGATGCCGATGCGCTGATATGGATGGGGCGTCGCACCGCATATCTGGGCAGGTACATGGAGGCCATTGAGTTGTTTGGAAAGGGCGTGGAAAAGCATCCCGCTGATGCCCGTTTCTTGCGGCACCGGGGTCATCGCTACCTCACGGTGCGCTGTTTTGATGCGGCCATCGAGGATTTTCAGGCTGCCGCCCGGCTCACCCGCCGCCTTCCCGACGAGGTCGAACCCGACGGTTTGCCCAATGCCCGCAACATTCCCACCAGTACTTTGCAATCCAATATTTGGTACCATCTGGCGCTGGCGCATTACCTCAAAGGCGATTTTAAAAAAGCCCTGCCCGCCTGGAAACGTTGTGTGGAGCTTTCCCAAAATCCCGACGGGCTGGTTTCTTCTACGCATTGGTACTACATGACCGCCCGACGATTGGGTCTGCAAAGGAAGGCGGAAAAGGCATTGCAGAAAGTCGGAAAGGATTTGGATATTATTGAAAATCAGGACTATTATACCTTGATTCAGTTGTATCAGGGCCGAATAGGGGAGGGGGATGTTCAAAAAATGCTGAGGACTACCGACAACGCGCTGAGCAATGCTTCATTGGGCTACGGCTATGGCAATTGGCTGTGGTACAATGGGCGGCAGCAGGAAGCCCGGCAGGTTTTTGCTCAAATCACGCAGGGCAGCTCCTGGGCGGCTTTCGGGTTCATTGCAGCGGAGGCAGAGTTGAGCCGGAAATAGAAAAAGGCGCTCCGTATCCGAAGCGCCCACACAAACTATAAACAAACAAAAAACATTAGCGAAAGAATATCGGGATAACAAAGGAGTAAAGGTTTTGTTCCAAAAAAAATGGCCTTATATCATCTTTCCCGCAAACGCAAATTCAGCCAATTCCTTGCGTTTGCGCGGCGTCAGTTCGCGGGTACGGAAGGGTTCCTCCAACTTTTCAGGTTCGTCCAAATAGCCGATGGAGATGAAACAAACGGCCTCCATGTCGTCGGGAATTTGGAAAGTTTCAATGGTTTTTTGCATATCGAAGCCGCCCATCTGATGGCCGAAAATGTCCATAGCGGCGGCTTGCAGCAGCAGGGTGGTATTGGCCGCCCCGACGTCGTGCAGGGCATGGCGATTGTGTTTGCCGTTGGAGGCGAAGTTCTTGCGGGCAAGGCTCAGCAGCAACACGGGAGCGCCGTCGGCCCAGCGGTTTCCGGGCAGGAGGCAGTCATACATTTGCTGAAAAACAGGCTCGCCTTTGTGCGCGTACAGATATACCCAGGGCTGCTCGTTCATGCTGCTCGATGCCCAGGAGGCTGCCTCTAAGAGGGTCATCAGCGTATCGTGTTCGATGGGGCGGTCGGCGAAGGAGCGCGCACTCCAGCGCTGACGAATGAACTCATGCACAGGATATTGCGTGGCCGCTTCTTTGGCGTTTATGCTTTCCGGTTGGAGAATGGTATCCATATTATTGATGTCTTGCTTTCTTGAAAGCTGTTGAAACAAACCGATGGCGGGAGTGTTCAATGAGCGATTTGCATTTTGGCGAATATGAGTGTATCTTTGCACCCGAAATGAAACGCAAACTGTCCATATCACTGCTTTTTGTCGCGCTCCTCATGGCGCTGTCGCCCTGCGTGGAGGTCTTCAGTTTTGCGTTGCAACGCCATTTTTCCCACAGCGAAATGTCTTGCTGCAGCCGTCCCTCCACGGTGGAAGAAAAAGCAGGCAAATCCGGTTGCAAAAAAACGGACTTGGCTGAAACCGGCGCTTCCTGTGGGCATTCCGGTGAAGAACAACACGGACAGTGCGGCTCCCAGTGCCATTGCTCCTGCTGCGGACATGCCGCTACGTTTTTCATTGCGTATCTGTTTGATTTTCAGTATATAGAGATAGCGTATCAACAACCCTGTTATAGCTCCGGTTATCATTTCGATTACACAGAAACCATCTGGCAGCCGCCCCGCATAGTGGGATGATTTTGGGGCATTGTAGTTGCTCAGAACTATTCAGTTTCAAGCTACATGCCTCAAGTCCTGTATCCCATAGCTCGTAGCTCGTAGCTCGCGGCTCGTAGCTTTTGGACGGGACTGAATAGCTATTTTTCATCCATATATTCCTCCTTCCGGCGAACTGTTCGGCGGGCTGTGGATATGTAAAATCATCCAACCATGCGAATCATTATATTCAGGCTCAGCGCCATATTACTGCTGTTTACCTCGCTGTCGGCAGCAGCGCAAAATCAAGATCATAACACTTTGAAAATCTGGGTAAACGGTGCCTGCGGTATGTGCGAAGACCGCATTCAGAAAACCGCACTGCGCACGCCCGGCGTTCACACGGCCGTTTGGGACGAGCACACCAAAATGCTGACCGTCACCACCGGGGCCAAATTCAAAGAGGACCAATTGCACCAGAACATTGCACAAGTCGGCCACGATACCGAAAAAGTAAAAGCGCCCGATGATGTGTATGAAAACCTGCACGCCTGCTGCCACTACGACCGCAGCGATGTGCCGCCTTCCCAAAAATCGAAGACGATCAGAGGCAAGGTTTTGGAGGAGCTGAAAAAAGGAGAAGAATCGCCGCTCATCGGGGCGGTAGTGCATTGGCTCGGCACCTCGCAGGGCAGTACCACCGATGCCGACGGCCATTTTGAATTAGAGCCGCATCCGGGCAGCAATCGCTTAGTAGTCAGTTATATCGGCTACCGGCCCGACACTGTTGAGGTGAAGGACGGCTTCGACTTGGACATTGTGCTGTCCAATACGCATACGCTCAAAGAGGTGGAGGTTTTTTACAGAAAAAAAGCCACCGAGGTTTCCTTTTTCTCGCCCATTCAGGTGCAGGTCATCAGTGAAAAAGAGTTGCTCAAAGCGGCCTGCTGCAACCTCTCGGAGAGCTTTGAAACCACGCCTTCCATTGATGTCAATTTTACCGACGCTGTAACCGGCACCCGCCAGATTCAACTGCTCGGATTGGCCGGTCCTAACATCCAGATCACCCGCGAGAGCATGCCCGATGTGCGCGGGTTGTCGGCCCTGTACGGCATGAATTACACCGCCGGCTCCTGGGTCGAGGGCATCCAACTGAGCATGGGCGCGGGTTCGGTTGTCAATGGGTTTGAAGCCATCGCCGGCCAGATCAATGTGGAATTGCGCAAGCCCGAAACCTCCGACCTGATGTATCTCAACCTCTATGCCGCTACGATGGGCCGCTACGAGGGCAACGCCAATTTTAGCTACAAAATCAATGAGCAATGGAGCGGCGGCGTCCTCTTGCACGGCAAAAGCCAGCAGCGCGAGGTGGACCACAACCACGACGGATTTTTGGACAACCCCCTCAGCGATGCGCTCATCGCCATCAAACGCTGGGGCTTTCAGGGCAAAAAAGGCTGGGAGGCGCAGTTTGGTCTCAAAGGCGCACTGCTCAATGACAAGAGTGGCGCCACGGGCTTCCATGAAGACGTGGAGCTGCATACCGGCCACTGGTGGGGCGCATCGGTGGCCACCAAACGCGCCGAAGTCTGGGCCAAAATCGGCAGGGTGCTACCGAATAAACCCCACACTACCTACGGCCTGCAACTATCGGCCACCCGCCATGAGCAGCGCGCGTACTTCGGCCTGCGCAGTCTGAACGCCGACCAGAAATCGGCTTACGCCAACTTCATTTTCCAGAGTATCATCGGCGATACCCGCCACACCTACCGCACCGGCGCGAGTTTTCAGTGGGACAATTTTGAGGAAAACGCCAACAACCGCTGGTATGACAGAAATGAGCAGATTCCCGGCGCTTTTTTTGAATACACATACAAACCTGACGATAAGTTGACGGCCGTGGCAGGCATTCGCGCCGACTACCACAACAACTACGGGCTGTTTTTTACGCCGCGCCTGCACGTTTCCTACACGCCCCGCGATCTGACGGTCTTTCGCATCTCGGCAGCCAGAGGGCAGCGCACCGCCTCCGTCTGGGCTGAAAACATCGGTATCTGGGCCTCCAATCGCAACATCGTTTTGCATGGCGATGCCGAAGGGCTTCCCTATGGCCTGCGCCCGGAAATAGCCTGGAATTTCGGTCTCAACTTCACGCAAGGCTTTGAAATAAACCACCGCGCGGCTACTTTCACGGCCGGCGTGTATCACACCAATTTTGTGAATCAGGTGGTGGTTGATTTCGACAAAGGTCCGCAGGAACTGCACATCGGCAACTTGGACGGGCGCTCGTTTTCCAACAGCGCTATGGCTCAGTTGGATGTGGAATTGCTGGCGGGCTGGGACCTGCGATTGGCCTACCGTTTCAACGACGCCCGCACCACCTTTGCGCCCGGCTTGCTGGAACGCCCGCTCTTATCTCGGCACCGGGCTTTTCTCAATACTGCCTACGAAACCAAAAGCGGCTGGCATTTCGACTTCACGCTCAACTGGCAGGGCGCTCGGCGTATTCCGTCCACGGCCTCCAATCCGGCGCAGTACCGGGCATTGGAGCGCTCGCCGGATTACTTCTTGGCCAATGCGCAGATCAGCAAGCGCTGGGGCGATAAGTACGATTTGTACATCGGGGCGGAAAACATTTTTGCATACACACAGCATCATCCCATCATCGGCGCCAATGATCCCTTCGGGCCGTATTTCGACAGCACGCTGGTATGGGGGCCTATTTTTGGTCGCAATATCTATGTGGGAGGCAGATGGCGGATAGCGAGGAGGTGAGTCAAGTTTTGAAGGGGTGACTGCGGGCAGTGATCTCGGACGGGGCGCCCCTTCATTGCTCATAATTGTAAGCAGTTGAGTTGAGTACACTGTTTTTTCATGTCAAACATTCGCTATCTTTGCCCTTATGAAAAGATACTTCAACACCACCGGGTTTTGTAATCCTGAAAAGCACTACATGGTCAATCCCTTTCGGGATATATACGATGACATTTTGCGGCTTGTCGAAGCTGAGCAGTATTTTCTCATTCATGCGCCCCGGCAGAGTGGCAAGACTACCTTCCTGCATTCGTTGGCGCACCGTTTGAATCAGGAGGGAAAGTATATATCAGTAGTGGGATCGCTGGAGGCAGCAGGGTACTCCAGCATAACTGTAGCAGATGCCAATTGGGTGATGGTCAAGTCTCTGTATCAAAACGCAAAACTTTTTCTGACTGAAGACTATGTGCCTCGGAATCCGGATCATTATACCAAAGACTCTTCACTTTTTCAGACGTACCTGATGGACTGGTGCGAGGAGCTGCCTAAGCCGGTCGTATTGCTGTTGGATGAAGTGGATGCTCTGTACGACGACGTGCTGATATCGGTACTGCGGCAGTTACGCGATGGTTTCCAGCGGCGTCCGAAGTTGTTTCCACAGTCAATAGCCTTGGTGGGCCTGCGCGACATCCGCGAGTACAAAATGCGCGCCCGTGCCGACAATCCCTCCATTGGCGCTGGTTCGCCCTTCAATGTCAAAGCCGAGTCGTTTTTCTTACCCGTCTTCAGCCTCGAAGAAGTGCGCGGCCTTTTGCAACAACACACAGACGACACCGGGCAGGTTTTTACAGAGGAGGTACTCCAAAAACTATACGAATACTCCGGCGGGCAACCCTGGCTTACCAACGCATTGGCCAACCAAATTGTGGTCAAAATACTGAAAGGAGACTACTCCCGTGCCATCACGCCCGATATGGTGGAAGACGCCAAAGAGCGCCTCATCGCGCAGCGGCAAACGCATTTGGACAGTCTGGCCGATAAAATACAGGAAGAACGTGTGCGACGCATCGTCACCAACATCATTTCCGGTGGAGATATACAATTTGACGGCGCCGACGACAATCTCCGCTATTGCCGCGATCTGGGCATCATTACAGCCAAGAGTCCGGTGCAATTTGCCAATCCCATTTACCGGGAAATCATCACCCGCATCATGAGTGCCGGTTTTCAGGAGAGCATCAATCAGGACATCGCCCAAACCTCGTGGTACCTGCGACCGGATGGCTCGTTGGACATGGACAAGCTGTTGGAGGCTTTTGTGGATTTTTACCGCTGGAATTCCGAATCCTGGCTCGAACGCTTTCAGTACAAAGAGGCCGGGCATCAACTGCTGCTCATGGCTTTTTTGCAACGCATCATCAACGGAGGCGGGCGCATAGAGCGAGAAATGGCCATCGGCAACGGGCGTACTGACTTAGCTGTTTTTTGGAAAGATCAGGTCATTCCCATAGAAATCAAAATGCACCACAATGCCCGCTCCCAGCCGGATGGCCTGCGCCAATTAGCCCGCTACATGGACAAGTTGGGCCAAAAGCAAGGCTACTTTATTCTTTTTGAAAAAAAGTCCTCCGAAGAGTTGTCTTGGGAAGACCGCATCCGCAGGGAAATACACGAGGTGGATGGCAAGGAGGTGATTTTGCTGGGAATGTAGGCAGGATGGATAAATACCGCCCCCTAGTCCCCCTCCTCCAATTCAAAAATCTCCTCCACGGGTTTCTGAAAAAGGGCCGCGATCTTCAGCGCCAGCACTGTAGAAGGCACATAGCGGTTGTTCTCGATGGAGTGAATCGTCTGGCGGCTCACGCCGATGCGCTCGGCCAGTTCCTGTTGTTGCAGGTTGAGGCGGGCGCGTTCTTCTTTTACTCGGTTTTTCATAAGATAGAATTTAGCTTTCCGGCGCCGGACTCCCGGATGTACAATACATAATAAAACCGCAGCAGGAACACCACTAAGGGTGTGAAGAGGTTGAAGGTCATCAGCCAGAAAAAGCTGCCGCCATACAATACCCAATTGCCGATGAGGACGATGATGAAATTCACCAGAATGCTCCATTGAAACGCCTCCAAGCGAATGAGGCGCACGCGCTCGTCTTCATCGCGCTCGCGGGTGAAGGCCAGAATGAGCAGGCCGACAATGGTGAGTGTCAGGGCCACTTCGTTGGTGAAATCCTCTTCTGCTGTGTCTAAAAAAGAGTTCTTTTCCCGAACTATAAACTTCAGCCAACTAAAACTGAACTCGCCCAGTTCGGCGGCAAAGCCTAAAGCCAAACCCAGAATGCTCAGAATGGCGCCGGGCCATTTCCATGTGACAGGAAGCAAACGCATTGTTTTCATGTTGTAAAGATTTTTTTACAAAGGTAAAGTATTTTTTACAAAAGTCAAGTTTATTTTACATTTTTAACTAAAAAAAGACCATTCAGAGTCTTCAGCTCTGAAACGATGCCGTCACTTTGTGTTAGTCGGTACTTGGCCGGGGAATGCTCGTGAGGACATAGGCCGCTGTAATGATTGTCACGAGAGTTGTTGCGACAAAGGCCGTTGCGGCTCCAAACCGGAACCAAAGGAACCCTGTCAATGTGCTTGCCATCATGGCGCAGATACTTTGCAGCCCCGAAAATGTGCCTATGGCCGTTGCGGTGTCCTTTTTATCAGAAATATTGGATATCCAGGCTTTGGAAATGCCTTCAGTGGCCGCTGCGTAAACCCCATATAGAAAAAACAGGCCGAGAAAACCGTATATATTGGTGTTGAACGCCATGCCGAAATATACGGCTGCGAATACCAGCAGGCCGCTCAGGAACACAGTTTTCAGGCCGATTTTGTCGGCAAGAGCGCCCAATGGGAAGGCACACAGCGCATAAATGAGATTGTAAAAAACATATACGCCGATCACATGGGTGTCGTCGAGGCCTGACTCTTTCGCTTTGAGCAGTAAAAACACGTCGGAACTGTTGAACAACGCGAACGCCAGAAGTCCGACGACCAGCTTTTTGTACGCGGCCGGGCTTTCTTTCCAATACCTTAGAAAGGAAAAAAAGGAAACGGGCGCCCTGCTGCCGGCGGCGGTTGTGGGCTTGTCTTTCAGCAACAGCGAGGCAAGGATGGCAAAAAGGCCCGGCAGGAAAGCGATGTAAAAAAGCGTCTTGTAGTCGTTGGGGCGATGGTGCAGATAAAGCAGGGCCGTAAGAGGGCCGAGTACCGCGCCCAGCGTATCCATAGAGCGATGAAAACCGAAGACTTTGCCTTTGGTTTGCGGGGTAGCTTCATCCGAAAGAATGGCGTCTCTTGCCCCCGTTCGAATGCCTTTGCCGAGGCGATCAATGGTTCGGGCAAAAAAAATCCAGAGGGGGTAGATGAAAAAGGCCATCATGGGTTTGGATAGCGCGCTGAGGGCGTAACCGACTTGAACAAACGGAGCGCGCCTGCCCATAGTGTCGGAATATTTGCCAAAGTAGCCCTTGCTGAGTCCGGCGGTTGCTTCCGCGATGCCTTCGAGGATGCCTATGAGCACCACCGAGAACCCTATGGTTTTCAGATAAATGGGCATAATGGGGTAGAGCATCTCGCCGGCTGTGTCCGTCAGCAGACTGATAAGCGATAAAATCCAGACGGATCGCGTAATGTGTTTCATCGGTAATGACCTACTTCTCCTCCGGCGTTTCGATCAAAGGGCGGTCATTTTCGAAATCGTACAGCGTAATGCGACGCAAATCGTAATACGCCAGCCAGAAATTGCGCAATGCCGACACATAGCTGCGCCGCGCCTCGGCCTCCTCGCGCAGGGCTAAGTTGAGGTCGGTGATGAGAATTTTTCCGATCATGTAGCGATTGCGGCTCATCTCTAAGCGCCGTTTCGATACGTCGTGCGCGGCCATCGCCAACTGCACCTGGTTTCTGACCAAATCGAACTGATGCACCCTGATGAGAATTTCGCGCTCAAAATTGATGCGTTCCTGCGCCACCTGCATTTCTACCAACTCCTGGTTGGACTGAGCGATTTCCAGATTGGCCCGCGACCGCCCCCAGTCGGCTATGGGCAAAGTAATGCCCAGCACCACTTGTTCCTGATCGAGCGGCCGCGTGTAGGCCGTTTCAATATCGGGGCCGGTTTGGGAGAGGCCGAAGGAGCCGAACAGATTCATTTGCAAACCCCGTTCGGCTCTGGCTTGGGCAATGGTCATTTGCGCCTCGGCGTTGCGGCGCTCGAAGGCCAGCACGTCGCTGCGGTTCATGCGGGCCTGTAGGAGGGCTTTGTGGGCGTCCACCCGGAAATCGGGGATGCCGGCCGGCGTGACGAGTTGGAAGACCACGGCAGTGCGGATGCCCAGAAAATCGCGGAGGCGCTCGGTAGCAGTTTGCATGGTCAGCGTTTGTTGGGCAATGGCGGCTTCGGCATTCATAGCGCTGAGTTCAATTTGCAGCAACTCATCCAAGGCAATGCGCCCCACTTCAAAACGGCCTTTGGATATGGACAGCAGCGTATCGGCATCGGCTTTGTCTTTGCGGGCAGCCTCAAGACTGTATTGAGCCATCAGTACATCGAAGAAGAGTTCGGTGGTGCGCAGGGCGGTTTCGGCCATGTTTTCCGAGTAGCGTTTCCGCGATTCTTCGTAGCGCAGCGGCTCAATTTTTTTGCCCCATTTCAGTTGATTGAATCCGAAAATGGGCTGCTCAAAACCAATAGAAACAGGTGTGGACAGGTAAGAAATGAAACCGGGCTTTTCATCTGTGCCGAAAATATCTATGCGTTCCAGATTGGTGCGCATGAACACCCTCCCGCCGGTAGCGGCCACACCTTGTTGCAGCGAAATGCCCGCGCCGTTGGTCATCAACGAGCGACTGATGAAGGCATCCTGACCGTTGGGCAGCGTGATGGGCTGTATGCTCCGGTTCAGGTTGGGCAGCGTAGCGTTGAAGGTGATGGCCGGCCTGTAATTGGCCAAAAAAGACTGGTATCGCCAATAATTATTGGAATAAATGGTGCGCGCTATGGCCACATCAGGCGCATCGCTGTGGGATATTTCCACCGCCTGAGCCAGGCTCAGCGGAATGGTGTCCATGCTTTGCGAGGCCAGCCGGCTGCACATAACCAGCATCAACAAAATCAGGTATGATCGCATCCTCTCGTGTTTGTTTTCAAAAAGTAAATAGTTGCTATATATCTGAAAAACAGTATTTTACTACTGCTCACTTATAACCGCCACCGCAAACCGCCCACCCCTCGCCACAGGCGCGGCTACTGATGACTGTCTCACTCCCGCCTCAGCGCCGTAATCGGATCCTGCAATGCTGCTCTTCTGGCCGGAAAAATGCCAAAAATCAAACCTACCGCCGCCGCCACTGCAAACGAAACCAGCACCGACCAAGGGGCAATGATAGTAGGAATATCTGCCGAGGCGGCAATAATGCGGGCCGCCAGAACGCCGAGCAGCACTCCAATCATACCTCCAAACAGGCTGATCATCACGGCCTCCAGCAAAAACTGCTGCACAATGTCGCTCTGCCGGGCGCCTAATGCGCGCCGCACGCCTATTTCCTGTATGCGCTCCAGCACCGAAGCCAGCATAATGTTCATAATACCAATACCCCCCACCAGCAACGAAATGGCGGCAATGGCGGCCAACACCATATTAAAGGTGTCCTGCGTTTTTTGCTCCTGTTGCAACAGCAGTTCCGGCACCTCCACCTCATAATCCACCACATCGCGGTGGCGACGCTTGAGCATGCGGGCCATCAGATCGGCGGCGGCAGGCAGCAGCTTGGATGATTCCATACGAATGACGGCCCGATCTATTTGATGGTAATTGGCCGATTTGCCCTCGTCGTTGCCTCGACCCAGATCGCTTTTGCTGATGACGGCCCGATTTTCAAAACGCAGCAAGGCTGTTTGAATCGGAATAAAAACATCCGTATTGTAGTCCTTAATACCCAGATTGTCAAGCGTTTCCTTACCGGCATTTCGCTTTTGCAACACACCAATGACCGTAAACCAGGTGTTGCCGCATTTGAATTTTTTCCCCATCGGATCAGCCCCGGCGAAAAAGCGGCTCTGTACGTCTTTGCCGATGATGCACACGGGCCTGCCCGCTTCGAAGTGTTCGGCATGGAACAGCTTTCCTGCTCCCAATTCCAAACGATTGAGATAGAAAAATGTGTTTTCCACCCCGATACAACGTCCTTTTTCCTGCTTGCCGCCATAGACGAAGGTGGTGGGCAACACGATTTCAGGACTCACAGATTCAACGCCCGGCACGTTCTCCCGGATGGCCTGTATATCGGCAAGGCTTAATCCCGGCGACCAGGGGCGTTTGTCTTTGTTGTTCCCGTTTGCGTTGCTGCCGCCCGATGAAGCTTCTTTTTCAGGGTCGGGCACAATGGCCTCCAGTACAATGTTGTTGGCGCCGATGAGCCGCATCTGATCCAAAATAGCCCGTTTGGCGCCGCTGCCGATGGAGAGCATGGCGATAACCGCGGCCACTCCGAACACTATGCCTAAAGCAGTGAGAAGCGACCTCAGTTTGTTGGCGTTGATGCCCCGCAATGCCAGTCCGAAATTAAAAAGCCATCGTTCCATGCGCTCTATTCCATGATAATGATGAAATCGCCTCCGCTTCCGCCGTCGCTGGTGGGAACGTCTATTCCCTCCACCGTTTTTCGTTTCTCGGCGGCTTCCTTCCGCCGTCGTTCGGCAGCCTTTTCCTGCTCTTTTTTGATGGCGGCTTTGATGTCGGGGGCGATGGGAATCATGGGCAGTTCGGATGTGTCAGGTGGAGGGGCCAGCCATACCACGTCGTTTTCTTCCAGGCCATGCTCTATAATGATCTGGTTGTCGTTGCTCAGCCCGGTGATGACCTCCTGGCGCACCAATTTGCCGTCTTTTTCTTTATAAACAAAGGTGACGCTGTCCGATTGCAGCGCCTCTAAGGGGATGAAGAGCTTGTCGGGATAAGAGCCGGTGAGGATTTCATTGCCGGTGGTCATGGCCGGGCGCAGGATGGAATCGCTTTCGCTGACCTGCACAATGACCTCAAACACTTTGGCATCGTAGCCTTTTATTTGCTCTCCGATATTGGCCACCGAAATGACTTTGCCGGTGTAGCTGCGGTCGGGGAAGGCGTCCACTTTAATGGATACATCCTGGCCGGGTTGCACTTTGCTCACATCCACCTCGTTGACGTAGGTTTTTGAAATCATATCGGTGAGGTCGGGCAGTTCGGCTACTACGGGGTCCCAACTGGAAATGCGCGATCCGGGTTCGCGTTTGCCGTTCCAGGTGCGGGCGTAAATAATCATGCCCGATTTGGGAGCATGAATGGAAAACTCGCCGGATAGCTTGGTCAAAATGTCTAATTGTTGTTGGTTTTGCCTGAGTAAAGCATTGATTTCCTGTATTTTAGCAACAGACTGCTGACGTTTTAAATCGTATTTTTTTTCCAATTGCCTAAAATCGCGCTCTACCCGTTCCAGATCAAGGCGGGCCGTTTGGATGACCGATTGAGGTTCGTACCGGCTTTGGTCTAAGTACAGTAGCTTTTCCTTTTTGTTGAAATCAAGGTTCACCAATTCATCGCGGATGCCGCGCAGTTCGATGGCCGTATCAATGCGGGCCTGTTCCAATTGCGTCTGAATCTTCTCTATTTCGGTTTGGATGGTACTCATTTTGTTGGCCAATTCGGTGCGGTCCAACGTAGCCACATAATCGCCTTCTTTGACCAACGACCCCTCCGTGACCAAATCGGTGATGGTGGTTTCCCAGATGCCGGCAGCGTTCATGCCCTGTGGCGCCCGGATTTTGACAGATCGCTTGGCGCTCAGTTCGCCGGTGGCCGTTACCCGCACATGAAATACGTCTTTTTTGACTGTGTATTTCAGTACGGCAGCCGTTTCCGTTTCATTCGTTTTTTTGCTCCAGAAGGTGTAAATCGCAGAGCCGCAAAGGGTTAAGATGAGTGCTGCGACACCTATTCTAACAATGTTTTTACGAGTCATTTTTTTACAATGTATTAGCTTTCAAAGAAATAAATTGAAACCAAAATCCTCCTCTCCGACACTTGAAAGCGCAAGTTGATTGTTTTATTTCATAAAACCAAGACATTCAATGGTTCTTGAGATTAGAGAAAAAAAAATTTAAAAAAGGTACTGCAATTACGTTGCCGCTTTAATCCTTTTGCTCCATCTTTGTAGCCCCGATAAAAACCCGTGCTCGAACGGCGCGACTTTACGAGGAAATTATAGCACCTGTCTTTCGGTCGGAGACCGACTTGTACTAAGTTACTGATACCACGCTGACTTGGCTCTTGCGAGAGAGTTATTTCATTATTGAGGCATTTTGATGCCTCCAAAAATTGCACTGGAGAATGATGAGAGATCATGCTACGGTATGGGACAGTTGTCTGCAAGTGATTCGCAGAAATGTCAATGGCCAAAGTTACAAAACATGGTTTGAACCGATCAAACCCGTCAGGTTGCAAGACAACGCGCTTACAATTCAGGTGCCGAACAAGTTCTTCTACGAATGGCTGGAAGAGCATTATGTCAGTCTTTTAAAAAGCTCTATCCGTAACGAACTGGGCGACCGCGGCCGTTTGGAGTATCAGATTTTGATGGGTACCAACGAGCGCCCCATCGCTACCGCTCCCGATAAGTCCGGCCCGTTCACGCCTGGGTCTTTTGAAACGGATGCCATCAAAAATCCTTTTGTCATTCCGGGTATCAAGAAGATCAAAGTGGACCCGCAATTGAACGCGGCTTATACTTTCGAGTCTTTTATTGAAGGAGACTGCAATCGTCTGGCGCGTTCTGCCGGATTAGCCATTGCCAAAAAGCCGGGCGGAACGGCCTTCAACCCTTTAGTTGTATATGGCGCCACCGGGTTGGGGAAAACACATTTGGCCCAAGCCATCGGCAACGAGATTGTAGCAGGTAGCAATGATAAGTCGGTTCTCTATGTGTCTTCCGAAAATTTCACGAATCAGGTCATCAACGCCATTCGGAACAATGCTGTCGGGGATGTGGTCAATTTTTACCAGCAAATAGATGTGCTCATCATAGACGACATTCAGTTTTTTGCCAACAAATTCAAGATGCAGGAGATTTTCTTCAACATCTTCAATCAGTTGCATCAAAGCGGCCGTCAGATCATTATGACCTCCGACCGGCCTCCCAAAGACCTCGAAGGCATCGAAGACCGCCTTATTTCCCGCTTTAAGTGGGGACTTACCGCCGATTTGCAAACGCCCGATCTGGAAACCCGCATCGCCATTCTCGAAACCAAAATGGCGCGTCAGGGGGTGGATATGCCGCAAAATGTGTCGGAGTTTATTTGTTACAATATACAGTCCAACATCCGGGAACTCGAAGGGGTACTCATTTCGTTGATTGCTCAGTCGTCGCTCAACCGCCGGGAAATTGATATAGACCTGGCAAAAGAAGTAATTCGGAGCTTCGTTACACAAATCAACAAAGAAATTACGGTAGAGTACATCCAAAAACTCGTTGCCGAACATTTCAAAGTGCCCGTAGAAAAGCTACAGGGCGAAACCAGAAAGCGCTCCATCGTCATTGCCCGGCAGCTCTCTATGTATCTGGCCAAAAACATGACAGATAAATCGCTCAAGGCCATCGGTGAGAATTTTGGAGGAAGAGATCACAGCACAGTGATCTACTCCTGCAAAACGGTGCAAGACCTGATGGAGACCGATCCTTTTTTCAAAGATACCGTAACCGAACTTGAACGCAAGATCAAGTTGAGCCTCAACGAGAAAGGTTAAAAAAGTGGTCATTTTTTGAAACTGGGACCTTATTTGAAAGAAATTTTTTCTGCAAAAAAGCGCGGCAATTGTTTGTTTGAAATGAAAAACCTTCTACATTTGCATCCGCTTTTGAAACAGCTATCAAAAGTCGAGACGATTCATCTCGTTCTCAGTCGGTGAAGTGGGTGAGTGGCTGAAACCAGCAGTTTGCTAAACTGCCGTACTCGCAAGGGTACCGCGGGTTCGAATCCCGCCTTCACCGCCATAATTTAACTACTCGCAGTCGAACCCTGCAAAAGAATTCGGGATGTAGCGCAGCCCGGTAGCGCACCTGCTTTGGGAGCAGGGGGCCCCAAGTTCGAATCTTGGTATCCCGACACTGAAAATGAAGCACTTACGACGATTTTTGTTGTAAGTGCTTTTTGTTTGTAGCGCAGCCCGATAGCGCATCCCGGCCTAAGGCTGCGTCGCCTCAGCGCAAAAGCCTGCCTGCTTGCGGAAATTGTTTACTTTTGTGGCCTGCCAAATCATTTTTTTTATCACCAAAATTCCTTTTTTATGCATCGCTTTTTCAATGTGTTGCTGTGCATCGCTGTGTGCGCAACGTTCTTTTCTTCCTGCAAAAAAAGCGCGCCGCCCGCCTGGCAACAGTTCATGGATTGTGCCGGCGTTGATTGTACTACCCAGGTGGCTGCCGTGAAAGACCTGTACCTGCAAGACCCGACCGTGCTGTTTGAGGAATTTATCAAGACCGATGAACGCGGCGAAGACCATTTCATAGGCTGGTTGTACCTCTTGCGCGACAGCGTGCTGATGAACCCGAACTTTGCTTCCGATGTAGATCGCTCGGAAATGCAGGCGGCCATTTTGGACAAAACCCGCCCTTACGAAAATGACGCCAAATACGGTTCCTGGGCCAAGTCTATTCTTATGGAAATAGAGCCGCTGTCTATCTCACTTGAGATGCAACCCATCACGGGCACTTATACCTACGAATTGCCGAACGACGGCGGTTCCGGTGAAATCAAAATCTATCCTTCCGACGACGGCACGGTGCGCTACGCCATTGCGGTGGTGGGATCTGCACCCGCTTTCAATCAGGGCATGATGGAGGGGAACGCGCCACTGAAAGGCAATGTAGTTACCATCACCAATACGGAATTCGGTGGTAACTGCGTCATCGAACTGACTTTTGCCGATGGCCAACTGACGGCCAAAACCCTCAGTGGAGACGCGGCTGCCTGTGGCTTCGGCAACAATGCGCGCGCCGACGGCACCTACACCCTGACGGACGACCTCAATCCCTTCGCAGCGGAGGGCGGCGACCCTGCTCCCGCCGGGTTGGAGGGCCACTGGGTCAGCACTTCGGATGTCAAGTCGGAGGTAGTCATCGGCAACGGCAAGTATGTGGAAATATATGACGGCAAGGAGGTTTCTTCCACGCCGTACCGCTACTTCAACGCCTGCCCGGAAGACTGCTCGCCGGTGGCGCCGACGCCTTGCCTGCAATTGATGGGGCAAGACATTCTGTGCTATACGGTTGTAAAGGTTTCTGCCAAGCGCTTAGAGTTGTCCATGATCGGCGGCAGGGGCAATACGCTGGCTTTTGTGCCGAAGAAGTAAGAGGAACTGAGTCCTCCGAGGCCGCCTGGCATAGAGCTGGCAGGTCTATCCGGCAATAGAAAGAAGACCTGTTAGGGGCGATAAAAAATAAAGTG
>DDUV01000082.1:28345-48531 GCA_002344975.1 Saprospiraceae bacterium UBA2329
TTTATTTTTGCCCCACTACTTAGCTCTGCGGGCGGCCTTTACCTTTTTTTTCAAAAACATTGCAGCATGAAACACCTCTTCATTTGGGGCTTTCTCCTCCTCGGCGCCTTGTGGGCGGAAGCGCAGGAGGCCTGTACAAGCACCGCTACCGACAGCATCTGCCGGCACTATTTCGAGCGATACCGGCAAGTGGGCATGGCGGTTGGTATTGTACACGGCGATGAGGCTTATCAATTTGCTGCCGGCGCCACCGATCACAGCGGGCGCTTTCCCGTCACCGACAGCACCCTGTTTCATTTAGCCTCAGTGACGAAGCTGTTCACCGCCACAGCCATCCTGCAATTGGCAGAAGCCGGAAAACTCCGCCTCGACGATGCGCTGACGAAACATATTCCTGAGTTCTCCATGCGCGATGAGCGATACCGGGATATTCAGTTGCAGCATTTGCTCACACATTCCTCCGGACTGATGTGGGACAATAAGCTAAAAAATTCGCCCGATGACGCCGGCTCCATGCCGCTGTTTATCAATCAGTTGAAAAAGAAAAAATTAGCCTTTCAGCCCGGCGAAAAGATGTCGTACAGCACCTACAGCAATGCCGGTTTCGACTTGCTGGGGATGGTTGTGGAGCGGGTGTCGGGGCAGTCTTACGATCAGTATATCCCATCCCGGATATGGTCGCAAGCAGGCATAGCCGGCGCCACATTTTATTACGAAACGGCTGAAAAAGCGCTTTTGGCCCTGCCTCAAAAGCTGGAGGGCCGTTCCCAAAAAGTCAGGATGCTCAACCGGGGCCTACATTACGACAGCTTAGCCTTTTCCGGTCCCTGGCCCTTTCCAACCATCACGCACCCGGTGTATGGCGAAGAGTACGAACACAATGCGAGCGGCAATGCCATTGCATCGGCAGCAGAACTGCGCCTGTGGATGCGGCATTTGCTCGACATCTATCGGCACGATAAAAAAGACGGCGTATTGGGCCGGCAGCGCCTGGCAGATATGTGGGATACGCACCAATCTGCTACCGATAGCAAGGCCAAAATCGGCTGGGGCTGGTGGATCAGCGATGAGCCGTTCGGGAAAATGGTATTTCATGTGGGCAACAACCCGGGGTTCAGTTCTATACTCTTGTTGTATCCCGACCACGATTTCGGAATCGTCGTTTTATGCAACAGCAACTACGCACAGCTCATTGTCTGGAACCGCTTCACCGAAGATTTGGCGCGGGTGTGGCTGGGGCGGTGAGGGATTTGCAATACAGATTCATTCCAACTCATTGTGCAAATGACTCCAAGAGTTTTCCAGCAAGTTACGGATGGATTGCCAATCTTGTTCAGACATTCCCATTCCTTTACTGTCCCGCAGCAGCATAGCCTGCACGCGCAGGTTTGCGTACTCTCTGAAACCAGCGGCGGGCATGCCATAGAACTCGGAGGCAGTGGCGCACAGCAATCGCTCCCAGTCCTGCGGCGAGAACTGGTCGGGTTCCCTGCGAACGATCCACCACTCCAATTCATAAGCAGACACCGTTTCCGGTTGGAACGGCTTGTCGCTCATCTGGCGCAGCGCTGAAAAATAGCTGTTCAGGTGAGGCCATGCGCGGCCATATTCTTCCCGGTTGCTGCCCGCCTGAAACACCGC
Source organism: Saprospiraceae bacterium UBA2329 (assembly GCA_002344975.1). Lineage (GTDB taxonomy): Bacteria > Bacteroidota > Bacteroidia > Chitinophagales > Saprospiraceae > UBA2329. The sequence continues at coordinate 29,987 of DDUV01000082.1, forward strand.
AGCAGCGCGAGCCGCATGAAAAGCCAGCAAGTAGCTTCGCCAATACGGCGCTTTGAACTGCACGCGTATCAGCCGGGCCAACTGCCGGAACAGCCGGAAATGATTGCGTTCGTAATAGCTGCGCCACATCTCCGTTTCCAAACGACCGACGGCCGGCGCATCGAAACGCCTGAAATCAGTCTGCACGGGATACAGGAGATCAACGGCGATCCAGATGCTGAATATGGCTGCTGCGATGCCGATGCCGACGATGAACTTCATGGCCTCAGAGGACTTTGTTGTTGGTGACATTGTGCGGAAAAACAGGACCGGGCGGCGAGGGGACGGCGGCGCGTTCTGCATCGGAAGCGGCTTTTCTGCGGCGCAACTCCAATTTCAGGCTTTCTTCTCCTTTTCGCATGGCCCATTGGTGGTTGGCCGAAAAGAGCGGGCGCAACAGCCATGTGAGTTTTTTGAGCAGTGGTTTTTCTGCGCGGATGCGCCAGTCATAAATGACTTCACATTGCTCTTCATTCATGTCTCTGAACGTCCATTCGCCGGTGCCGGCAAAGTCGCCGATGGCTTCCAAGGAAAACCCGATGGGGAATTGCGTCTGCGTGACGCGAAACTTCCATTGCAGGGTATAGGGCAAGAAGCCTTTGGTGTAAAGCGCCACCAATTTGCCCACCCCGCCGGGCTGCCCTTTTTCCAATTGCTTCACATCAAGGTAAACGCTGGGCCACCACCTGGCCAGGTCTTCCACGGCTTCCAAAGTGCGATATACCTCTGCGCTGGTAGCGTTCACAACCCAACGGGTGATGAAGTGGTAAGTGTTCTTTTTATCCGATACGGGTACTGAGTTGACGATGTTCATGTTGCAGGTTTTTTACAATGAAAGCAGTATATCCGCCAGTTCTTTGGGGTGGGACAAAAACGGTGAAAGGCAAGTTCGAAGAAATACCTTCCGGATTTCAGTATCTTCTTATGATACAAAGATACCATCGCAACCACCCGGCGGGCAATCCCATGAAAACAGGCTTTTTTTCTACCGGAAAAGGGGGAGAGGCGTTATTGCTGTACCACTAATTGGGAATTAAAAGTCCACAAAGGTAAAATTTGTCATAATAGTACATTCGCTTTTAAATGATTTGTATTTTGTGGCTTATTCCAATTTCTGCACTATTTCACTTTAAAATATCAAAACATGACAAAGCAAATCTTCGCCGTATTAGTAAGCGCCGTACTCTTGTTTTTGTGGCAATTCCTGTCCTGGTCTATGCTGGGCGTACATCAGGACGAATACAAGTACACGCCCAATCAGGACAAGATTTTGGAAGCATTAAATGCCAACCTGAGCGAAAACGGAGACTATTTTCTTCCCGGCGTGGCGCCCGGTACTCCAATGGATCAGGAACAGGCTTTTATGGAAAACCAGGCCGGAAAACCCTGGGCCAAGATCAGCTATCGCAAAGCATTCAATACCAATATGGGCATGAACCTGTTTCGCGGATTTGTAGCAGATCTGGCGGCCGCTTTTCTATTGGTTTGGTTGCTGATGAAGGCCGAAAAGCGCAGTTTCTCCAGCGCGATGTTAAGCTCTTTAGCCGTGGGTTTTATAGGGTACCTTACCATTCCCTATTTAGACAGCATCTGGTATGAGACCAAATCCATCGGATTTTTGATTGATTCGGTTGTCCAATGGGGACTTGTAGGTGTTTGGCTCGGCTGGTGGTTGCCGAAGCGCTGATTTTCAAATGTATAGATGTCAGGAAGTAACTTCGGGTTACTTCCTGACTTATCAAGCGCGCGTCAATTCTTAGTCAGCGGATTAGCCCCCAGTTGTATTAGCAGCCCCAGCATATCTGCATTGAGCCAGAGTTCCTGTGCTTTACCGTTGTTGAAATAAAAGGTGACGGTTGCCGATACCTTTATTTTTCGATTGCTTTTGGGTACGCCCTGAAAAGCAGCTCCCGTGTGCGTGCCTTCCAATTGGTGGCGCACCACTACTTTGTCACCTTCCGATACAACATCGGATACGGTGAATGCAGCATCAGGGAAGGACTCCAAAATTTCTGTCATGGCTTGCCGGTATCCCTTGCTGTCGAGAGGTTGCGGTCCCCAGCCGTTGAATCGGGCGTCTGCCGCACAATATTGGATCACGCCGTCTAAATCGTGTGTGCGTAAATTTGCCATCATTTTCAAGGCCAATTCTGTTGCTTTGTTGATCGGGGCAGGCAGCCCCTGCATGAGTTGTGCATTAAACGCTGCCAAATCAAAAGATATCTCTATTCTGACTGCCTTGCCGTCGGCGTCAAAAGTCCAGTATTGCAAAAAAGGAAGCTCCACGCGATTGCCCGTAGACGGATTGCCCATAAGCGAACCGGTGTTGGTGCCGGAGAAAATGCCTCTCACGGCGGCAGTCATTTTACCTTCGGTTACTTCAAGTACTTTGTGGCTGATGTCGGGAAATCCCATACGGAAACCTTCGCCCAGTTGGCGATAGGCATCGCGGTTGAGCGGGGTAGGCGAAAGCGGCAGATATACTTTCAGATCGGGGCTGAGATACGTCACGGCTTTGTCGAACTGGCCGTTGTCCACACCGGCCCAAAATGCAGTAATCGAAGTTGCGTACTTGCCTCCAAAGGCAGTGAACGGTAAGGTAAACAGGAGCGCAAAAAGCGCAGCGCAAAAAGAAAAATGGGTTTTCATGATGAATGAAATTTTGATAATGAATGAATTAAATGATTGCATGGAGGTGGAAATTCATAAAAATGCCCGTTCCAGAGTACTCATGTCTCCACAGGTTTCATATTGTACGACGCGACCGTCATCTCCGAAAGTCCAGACGGAAGACTCCGGGAGGTAAAGTGTTTTTCCGGTAGGTATGACCATCAGCTCTACATGTACATCGTTGGTCACCGAGTTGCCTTCGGCTGCGAAGTTGTGTGGCTCGAATCGGGTCATTTGTACAGACTGGGAAACGGCTTCAAAAAAGCGCAAAACGCCTGCCTTTCCTTCATACGTCCCACCGAAAGGTACGATGTGTGGATTGGCGCCGTGCTTCCATACAATATCTTCAGAACACATCTCCAATACAGCAGGGATATTGCCTTGCAGGAAGAGGTTGTAGATGAGCTGGGCGGCGGCTAAATTTCGCTTGGCAACTTCTGCCGATTGGTTTTCAAAAACAGCGGTCATTGGTCATTGATTTTTGAGTGAAAAAGGCGCTATGTTTTTCAGCGCTTTGAACACTGCAAAGATGCGCTCGCAACATCCTCGAAATCAATCCCGTAAAAACAGGCTTTTCATCTCCCGTAAAAAGGGGATTTTATCCTCGCGCCTTGTACAGGAAGATTAGGATTCCGTATCTTCGGAAAAAATTTCGGCACATGCGTACAGGGATAGCCATTTTGTGGGTACTGCTTTCGGCGCTTGGGCAGCCGGCAATGTCTCAATTGGACAGCCTGTTGCAGGTTGCCCGCCAATCCAACAGCGATACTGCCCGGGTCTGGGCCTGGATGGAAATTGGAAAATTATATCTGCAATCGCAGCCCGATACGGCCGAGTTATACCTCAACCAAGCCCTGCATATTGCTGAAAAAGCGGGTTTTGAACGGGGTGTTGCCAAGTGCCGCATCAACAGGGCTTTTGCCTTCAACAATCAGGGAAAGTACAAAAAGTCCGTGGACGACTGCCTTGTGGCTGTGCCTTTATGCCGGAAGCTCTATATGAAGAAAGAACTGGTAGCAGCCTACAACAATATGGGCAATGCCTGGGATTATATGGGCAACCGCTGGCAAGCCATTGACGCTTTTTCCAATGCACTGTCAGAATTGGATGCCGCAGGTTTGCCGCCACATTTTCCGATTGTAGTAAAAAACAACATCACGCGTCAATACGCCAATCTGGGTTTGCACCAAAAAGCCTACGATTACAGCCTCCAGTCTTATGAGGATGCCATGTTGCTGGGCGATTCTTCTTTGGTGGCTTCGGCGGTACATCATCTGGCATCCGCTGCTTTGTCGTTGGGGCGCAGCGAGGAAGCGCTGAGCCATTGCCGCCGGGTGGAAAGGCTGGCCCGGCAGGTCAACGATCCTATCTTGCTTACTTTTGCGCTCAACAATATAGCTGTCATTACATGGCCGGAAACCCCTGCTCAGGCAGAGAGAGACATTCGGGAAGCCCTGTCGGTGGCAGAGCAAAGCGGGGATTTGTTCGGAAAGATCGGCTCGTTGTACGTCACGGCGCGTTTTGCAATTTGGAAAGGTCGTCCTCAAGAAGCCAGAAAATTGGTTCTCGAAGCGATGGACGAAGCGCGAAAAGAAGGTATGGACGATGAGGTAGCTACGGCCTATTCGCTCCTCTCAGACATTGCATTGGCTACGGGCAATATGGACGAGTACCGGAATATGCGTCGTCGCTTCAATTTTATGAGCGATACCCTTATGAACAATCAGCTCGTGGTAGCTACCCAAGAGTTGGAAACCCAATATGAAACAGCCCAAAAAGAACAGCAGATTGTGGCGCTTTGGCAGCAGAAGGAACTCCAACAACTGCGCATCCGCCAAAAAAACGGACTCATCATCGGTCTTGCCGCTGCCGCAACGGCTATGCTGGTACTGGCGGCTTTGTTGTGGAATGTGTTCCAAAGCCGAAGAAAAATCCTGGGGCAGGAAATCCTCATTCAGCAACAAAAAATCAAAGACCTGGAGCAAGAACGCCAGCTTGGTTTTGCCGATGCGGTGATGCAGGGGCAGGAAAAGGAGCGCTCGCGGCTGGCTCGCGACTTGCACGACGGTTTGGGGGGCATGCTTTCCGGGATAAAACAGGCTGTGTTTAGTCTCATCGGGCATTCTCCTAAGGAGGCCGGAACGGCCGCCGGACTTCATAAAATCGTTCAGGATATTGATCAGTCTATCCATGAATTGAGGCACATCGCCCGCAATCTCATGCCCGAAGCCTTGGTCCGGTTCGGGTTGCAGGATGCGCTTCAGGATTACTGCGACCATTTGCAACAACCGGACAAGTTACACATTCATTTTCAATCATTTGGTATGACCGGACGCCTGGCCCGCGAGACAGAAGTGGTGCTCTTTCGCATCGCGCAGGAGTTGCTCAATAACGTTGTTCGGCACGCCGGTGCTTCGGAAGTGCTGGTGCAACTACTCCGCGACGGTCACCGCCTCAGCCTCACGGTAGAAGACAATGGACGAGGGTTTTATACCCCCAATTTGGCGAAAGTAGAGGGCGTCGGATGGTTCAATATTCGTTCCAGAGTCAGTTACCTTAGCGGCAATCTCGATCTGAAATCGGCGCCCAACGAAGGATGTTCCGTTCACATAGAAATTCCTTTACCATGATCGAAGTTTTCATCATTGACGATCACCCGATGGTGGTGGCAGGTATCCAGGCGTTGCTCAACCACTCTGAAGTAGTGCGAATTTGCGGCGCCGCCCATGACGCAGGCACGGCCTTGGAAATGCTCGGAACGAGTACTGCGCAAGTGGTTTTGGTGGACATTAACTTGCCCGACATGAACGGAATAGATCTGTGTGTTTTGATGAGAAAAGAATTTCCAAAACTTAAAATACTGGGTCTGAGTACATTCAAAGAGCGCAGCTACATCACCCGTATGATGGAAGCCGGCGCATCGGGGTATTTGCTCAAAAATGCCTCTAAGGAAGAACTCGAAGATGCCGTAGTGGCTGCCAATAAAGGCCGCGCATATCTAAGCATGGAAGTAGCCGCCACATTGGCTGTTGCTCAAAGTGTTCCATCGGCCATCCCAATGCTCACCGCCAGAGAAAAAGAAGTACTGCATCTCATTGCAGAGGGGCTTACCAATCAGGAGATTGCAGATAAACTCTTCATCAGCATCCTCACTGTGGACAGCCACAGGAAAAATCTGCTGGCCAAATTTGGAGTAAAAAACACTGCCGCCATGATTAAAACGGCGCTGGAACTCAGGTTGATTGCTTTTTGAAGCAACCACACGAGGTTCATCGCTTTCGCGGGATTCTCTACAAAAACTCAGTATCATTGCACCGCCAATTTACGCGCCCAATGAACTTCCAACAATTAGAATACATCGTAGCCTTGCACGCCCATCGCAACTTCACCGTCGCGGCCGGGCACTGCTTCGTCACGCAGTCCACCCTCAGTTCTATGATTCAACGCCTGGAGGAAGAGTTGGACATCGTCATTTTCGACCGCAGCAAAAAGCCCGTTGAAGCCACCCCCGCCGGCCTTGAGATCATCGCCCGCGCACAAAAAATCCTGGCCGAAACCGCTGCACTGCGACACTATGCCACAGAACTGCATCAGGGCCTTTCCGGCGAACTGCGCATGGCCGTCATACCCACGCTGGCGCCGTACCTGTTGCCGCTCTTTGTGGGCAATTTTCTTCGCAGTTACCCAGATATTCACCTTGTTGTCAATGAGTTGACGACCGCTTCCATCATCAGAAAGCTCCAATCCGGCGAGGTCGAAATCGGCATACTCGCCTTGCCTTTGGCCGAATCGGAGATACAGGAAATCCCGCTGTTCGAGGAGCCGTTTTACGTCTATCAGTCGCAGGGCGGGCAGCAGCATCTCAAAAAATACCTCCTCCCTGCCGACTTAGACACCGACCGTCTTTGGCTGCTCGAAGAGGGACACTGCCTCCGCACCCAGGTCATGCACCTGTGCAGCCTGCGCAATGAGGCCGGTATGCACCGACAACTTGCCTACGAAGCCGGCAGCATTGAAGCGCTCATTCAGTTGGTGGATCATTACGAAGGCGTCACCATCGTGCCGCATCTCGCCGTCGAGCAATTGTCGGAGTCCAAACGCGGACAGGTATATGCCTTCGCGCATCCCATTCCCAGTCGCACGGCGGGCTTGGTCACGCGTCGCAATTACCCCAGAATCAAGATATTGGAAGCGCTTCGTGCAGAAATTATCACCGCTTTGCCGCCGGAGCTGCGTCGCTTGTGAGGGGGGCGGTATGCAGTCGGCAGTTTGCAGTGGGCGGTGCAAAAAAGGAATGTGTAATGGTTAGGCGATTTGAAGATTGATAGTTTTAAAGCCGAAGAGCTGCCTTAATGGAGTCGCTGTAGCATTTCCACTCTCTGATTATAAGTCTTTTGTGAATTTACATTGCGGATAATTTTCACATCCCAAAAACTTCGTGCCGGCTTTATATCCCGATTTTGCCATTCTCTCTATAAGATTCGATCCACATCTTGGACAAAGGGTATTTGAAGAATGACGTTTTCGTAAAGATTTTATGTGATCTCTATTGGAGAGTGAAGATTCAGATAAATGTTTGCGGAGTAATTTAATAATGCGATTAACATCTTCAGTTGATAATACCTGACTTCGAAATCGTTTGATTAAGCTACCAATACCTTTGTTAATAACATTTTCAGGTAAAGGAGTTTTGAATACACAGCTTCCAACAAAATAAATCACGGTGTATATTTTTGATTCATCTAAGTTCAAGAACTCAGATAGAATCTTTTTTTGCCGAAAGGCTTGTCTGAGTGGATTCTGAAAAGAGTACTTCTCGCCATATATTACTTGTGTCCAGTTGGGTTGATTTTTATAGCCAAAAATCCACCCCTTTTTATTTTTTGTCTCCACTATAAAGATTCCAAAAACAGAAATAATAAGGTGGTCTATTTGAGTTGTGCCGCTCCTCGAAGGAAGGATGATATTGTTAAAAATGTGATACGATTTACCGGATAGTGATAACCACAAATAGAAAGCAGCTTTTTTTTCTCCTATCCAACCTCGAAATAGATTCATGTCTTTTCCTTTATGGTTATAAGTAAGAGCTTCCTGCCGGCGTTAGGTTCATACCTCGATCCAAATATCATGCGGGTTCCACCCGCGCTGACACCTCAGCACTCCGGCAACACAATCGAAATCTGCGTGGCCAATCCCCCCTGCGAGGTCTCTTTATATTTCGTATTCATATCCTGCGCCGTTTCCCACATCGTTTTGATGACATGGTCGAGCGACACTTTTGCGTTGGCCGGATCGCTCTCTACTGCAATATGCGCCGCCGTGATGGCCTTCACCGCGCCCATGGAATTGCGCTCTATGCAGGGTATCTGCACCAAGCCGCCGATGGGGTCGCAAGTGAGACCCAGGTGGTGTTCCATCGCTATTTCCGCGGCCATCAGCGCCTGATCGGGCGAGCCGCCCAATGCCTCAGTGAGCGCTGCCGCCGCCATTGCCGACGACACCCCGATCTCGGCCTGACAACCTCCCATCGCCGCCGAAATGGTAGAGCCTTTTTTGAAAATACTGCCCACCTCGCCGGCCACCATCAGAAACCGGATGATCTCCTCATCGCCCACATCCTGCCCCGAAAAGCAGACGTAGTATAACAGCACTGCCGGTATCACGCCGGCCGCGCCGTTGGTAGGCGCCGTCACCACTCGCCCAAACCCTGCGTTTTCCTCGTTGACAGCCATGGCAAAGCAGCCGATCCACTTCAGTATCTGATTGAAATTGCAGGGCCGGTTGCGAATGACGCCGAGCCATTCCCGCGCATTCGAGTAGGGTAGGGTAGGCGCACCCAGTAGTTTTCGGTGCAGTTCCGGCGCGCGCCGCACCACGTTCAAACCGCCGGGCAACACGCCCTCGTTGTGGCAACCCGTGTAGGCGCAGTTCAGCATCACGTCCCATATTTTCAGCAGTCCGGCCTGTGTTTCCTCAGTTGGACGCCACGACAGCTCATTGTCCTGTACAATTTCCCAAATCGAACATTGCCGTTCGGCGCAATAGCCGGCCAATTGCCCGCCGCTCTCGATGGGGTAGGGCAGGCGTACCGTATCGGCGCTGCGCTCCTCGTTTTCTTTCACCACAAAACCGCCCCCGATGGAGTAAAAAACGGCTTCGTGCAGTATTTGAGTATTTTCGTCAAAACTCTTGAATGTCAATCCATTAGCATGAAAAGGCAGCGCGTCGTTGTACCAAAAAACGAGGTGGTTGGCCGGGTCAAAAGCGATGACGTGGCTTCCGCCCAAGGCCAGTAATGTCTCCTCGCGTATTTGTTCGGGTATGCGCCGCACATCTTCCACTGGAATCGTCACCGGATCGGCCCCGCTCAGACCCAGCAGGATGGCAATATCGGTGCCGTGGCCTTTGCCGGTGAGGGCCAGCGATCCGTACAAGTGTGCCTCCAAACGGGCCACGCGCGGCAGTATTTCGGCATCCCGCAGCTCCTGCACATACCGCTCGGCGGCGCGCCAGGGGCCAAGCGTATGAGAACTGGACGGCCCCACGCCGATTTTGAGCATATCAAAAACACTAATTGGTTCCATGGTCAAGGGTGAATTAAGCCTCAAAAGTAGTGATTTTTACAACCTGGAGCAGCGGGAGGTTCTCGGCGCGGGGAACGTGGAACTTTGAACCCGAAACATTGAACTAGTATGCGCTGTGCGGTAGCCGCGCCGTGGCGCGGTAAGCGCGAGGGAAACGCGCAGTGCCTACTCGGCCAGCAGCTTGTGCCGCTCCGTGGCGCGGTTATGGCTTGCAGCCGTTCCAACCCGAAACCTTGACCCCGAAACCTTGAACCCAAACCAATCCCCTATCTTTGCCGCATGGAAGCATCAAAAGAAACCGCAGGCTTCATACAGGCTGCCGTAGCTGCGTTTGAGAACAACGCCATTGTAAAGCTCATCATCAGCAAACCCACCGCCCAAGCCGGCGACCTGAAACGCATAGACGCCCGCCCGGTGTTCATCGCCGGAAAGCCTATGCTGTCGTTCAATTTCAGCTTTACCACCAATGACGAAACCAAAAACCACTCGTCTTCAGGTATTTATGAAGTCCTTTCGCAACAACTCGGCCATCACTTTCTGAACGCAGAACTTCTTACCACCGAAGGCAATTACAGCCTGTTGTTTTCGCGCAAACGCAAAGCCCGCCTCCTGCACCGCCCGCCCACCCACGAAAAACCTGCCGCCACCACGCACAATTTGCCCAAAAAGCGGCTCATCAGCGCCGAGGGCAACATCTATCTCCGCGAAATGGGCATCGTGTCGGCACAGGGCGAGGTGACGGCTTCCGGCCAGAAAAAATTCAGGCAAATTGATAAGTACATCGAAATTGTGGACAGCCTGTTGCGCAAACATCCCCTGCCCCGCCAAGCCCATATAGTGGACATGGGCGCCGGGAAAGGTTACCTCACTTTTGCCCTGTACGATCATCTGAAAAACAATCTGGGAATGGAGCCTCAGGTGCTGGGACTCGAAATCAGGCCGCACCTCGTGGAGTTTGCCAACCACCTGGCCCGGCAGTGCGGCTTCGAAGGGCTGCGCTTCCAAACTCAGGACATCCGCGATTTTGAAGGCAAAAGCACGGATATGCTCATCGCCCTGCACGCCTGCGACACCCTCACTGATGTGGCGCTGGCCGAGGGCATCAGGGCCGGAGCGGGCATCATTCTTGCAGCACCCTGTTGTCACAAACAAATCAGGCAGCAAATTCAGCCGCAGGGCATCCTCAAAACCATGCTCCGGCACGGTATTTTGGAAGAGCGCCAGGCCGAACTGCTCACCGACAGCATCCGCTCTCTGCTTTTAGAGGCGGAAGGCTACCAGACCAAAGTGTTTGAGTTTGTCTCCATAGAACATACCAACAAAAACCTGATGATTGCCGCTACCCGCGCTCAACCTGACGCAGATGCAAGGGCCAAAGTGCAGGAAATCAAGCAGATGTTTGGTATTTCATCTCATTTTTTAGAACAGTTGTTAGAACACCGCAATCTTTAATTCCATGATGATAACTACCCGAAAAGCAACCCTCCAAGACCTGCCCGCCGTGCATGATTTGGTGCGAGAACTGGCCGTGTATGAACACGCCGAAACTGAACTGACCGCAAGCGTGGAAGACTATCGCCGCGACTTTGAGGCCGGCATTTTCAATGTCATCCTGGCCGAAGACGCCGGGCAAATCGTGGGCATTGCGCTGTATCATTTTGCCTATTCCACTTGGAAAGGTCGCATGATGTATCTGGAAGATTTTGTAGTAACCGACAGCCGCCGGGGACAGGGTATAGGGCGCATTTTGTTCGATGCGTTTCTCGAAGAATGCCGGGTGCAGGAATGCCGGGTTGTCAAATGGCAGGTATTGGATTGGAACGAACCGGCCCTGAATTTTTACAAAAAATACGATGCCGCGATAGAAACCAACTGGTGGAACGGCAAGATTTACACAATGATAAAATAAATTTATATGAAAAAATTTTGAAATACCCTCAAAAAGCCCATACCTTTACACATTCAAAAGAATTGCATACGCGCCCGAACCACTTATCGGGCAAAGATCAATATAGTGTTTCATAGTGTGAGGGGTGATCGTTTTTGCGATCGCTCCTTTTTTATACCCCCTCTTTTTCTTTATACATCTCTGGAAAACAACCAATTGGCAAAATCTCTGACAACAGTTTTGCCTTCCTCCGGGGCATCAATGGCCGCCAGATGCTGGAAGGCCCGCTGCTGGTAATCGGTCTTGGCAGCCTGTGCCGAAGCCGCTGTTTGCAATTCAGAGAAAACAGCTTTCACTCGTTCAATTTTGGCGGATTCGAGCGCCGGCGAGGTTTCGCTGTACAAAGCCATCAGTTCCTGTCGCAATGCCGGCGTAGCCGATTCTAGAGCCTTGAGCAGCAGAAATGTTTTTTTATTGCGGGCAATGTCGCCGCCGGTTTTTTTACCAAATTTTTCCGGGTCGCCGAAAGTATCCAGCAAGTCGTCTTGTATCTGGAACGCAATGCCGATGTTGCGGCCAAAGGCATCCAAATGCGCCGCGTCTTCCTCCGATGCCCCGCCGATTACCGCACCGAGCGCCAGAGCGCCGCCAATGAGCGCTGCGGTTTTTTGTTCAATCATGCGCAGGTATTCCGGCAGCGACACATCATCGCGTTTCTCGAAGTCCATGTCTGCGGCTTGGCCTTCACACACCTCCAGCGCTGTATGGTTGAATATGTGCATCAAGCGGGGCAGGGAAGCATCGGCAGGGCTTTGGCACAAAAACCGGTAGGCTTCAATGAGCATGGCATCACCAGAAAGAATGGCCGTGTTGGCATTGTATTTTTGGTGTACGGTAGGCATTCCGCGTCGCAGCGGGGCCTCGTCCATGATGTCGTCATGCACCAAGCTGAAATTATGAAATACCTCTACGGCAAGGGCAGCCGGCAAAGCATCTCCGGCAGGGCGGCCAAACATTTGACACCCCATCAGGGTCAGAAGCGGCCGCAGGCGTTTTCCTCCTAAAGCCATGATATAGTCAATAGGAGCGTATAAAGTATGAGGCTCCCGATCAAAAACCTGATTTTCAAGGTACTCTGTAAAAAACTGTTCAAGTTGAGACTGATTTTTCTGCATGGTTGTACATTGTTTGCAGCAAAACTTCTTATCTTCGATTTTTGTTTTCAATCCGGCCTCCCCCTGCCGGCCAAACGCTCACTATTTGTGGGCCAAACTGCCAAACAAAATGAAGCACATACACATACTACTTGTAGAGGACAATCCGGGAGATATTCGACTGACGCAGGAGGCTTTTCACGAGGCCGGAGTGCCTGCCACACTTGATGTAGCCATGGACGGGCAAGAAGCTGTGGCTTTTCTTGAAAAAAACGTCCGGTCGCTGCCCGATCTCATTCTGCTCGACCTCAACCTGCCCAAATGGAGCGGCAAAGAAGTACTCCACAGAATCAAAAACCATCCTGAATTTAAGCGCATTCCTGTGCTGATCCTTACTACTTCCAAATCAGAGCAGGATGTTTTGGAAAGCTACCAATTGAATGCCAATTCCTACCTGCTCAAACCGATGGATTTTGACGATTTTTTGGAAATAGTGGACAGAATCAATTCGTTTTGGCTTCAAACGGCCATCCTGCCGCCTCAACACAATTGAATCTCCATTTTTTTCTCTAATTTTGCAGCGATAGTGCGACGCCTTCGGGCCGCCATTCACCACATTCCAACAATAATTTACACAACGGTTGTATGCAGCAGCGCATTCTGGTCATAGAAGACAACCCGGCGGATGCGGCCATCATTCATATTTATTTTGAAGAAACTGCTTTCGGACATACGATCTTTCAGGCCGATTCTCTGAAGCGCGGCTTTGGAATTATGCGCGAACACTCCATTGATCTCGTCTTACTCGACCTCACACTCACGGATAGCATCGGATTCAGTACCTTAGAAAAATTCCTGACCGAATTTCCTAATGTGCCCGTCATTGTAATGACTGGCCTGAACAACGAAATACTTGGCGTTCAGTGTGTCAGGGCCGGCGCTCAGGATTTTTTGGTCAAAGGCGAATTCGACAGCAAAGCGCTGGTCAAAAGTATTCGCCATGCTCAGCAACGGTTCCAAACACAAACCAAACTACAGGAATCTGCACAAAAACTATCTCATCAGCAAAAAAGACTTCAGGAAGCGCAAGAATTAGCCAATTTTGCCAATTGGGAGATGGATGTGGTTACCAATGCCATGAAATGGGGCGAGGAAATGTATCGTATTTTCGGCCTGCCCCAAACCGAGGCAGCCCTTTCTCTGGGAGATTATTTGCAATACGTTTTCTTTGACGACAAAGAAGCTGTGGAAACCTTTTTCACAACAGCACTACAGGCCGAAGAAATACAAAAAATAGAACATCGAATAGTTGTAGGCACCCGGGTGAAACACCTTTCTCTGCGGGCCAAAGTTCAATTAGATCAGGATTCAGGTCAGGTTTTGCTCATCGGAAGCGCACAGGATGTGTCTGAACAAATGACGCCCATCCTGTCTTCGGGTTCTTCTAAAGGCGTCTCCGAGCTATGGCGAAAGGAAATACTCGCCGAACTGAAAGAGCAGATTCAAAAACCGCTGTTTGAGGCCCTTGATCTGGCCCATTTATTACAAAAAACAGCTACCCCATCTCAACAGGAATTGTTGCCGGAGTTCAAAAGTGGTCTCAATGAAATTTCATTGGCTGTGAATACCCTGCTGATGGCGCAAACAGACATTCGCAACGCATCCGCCCAAGAAGCTGCGCCTTTTGTATTCAATTCCTTTTTTACTCATTTTCAAGAAGTTACTGAAGCTCAGGCCGCAAAATCCGGGTGTAAAGTGCATCTCAGCCTCCCAGCCGATTTTCCCACGACACTCATCGGCAATGAGCACTTACTACATACACTCCTGTGTAGTTTTTTCAAATGCGCCCTCGCGCCTAAAGGCCGACCTGGCACCATTGTCATTCAGGTTAACATCTCTAAAGTTTCCGGTGATCAGCATTCTATGAAGATTGAGTATCTTCCCAACGACAAGCAAATGCCTGCCGATATGCTCAAAGCCGTTATGGATGCCGCAGATTTTTCAATGGTCTCTACACCCGATCTTCGCCGAAAAGCCACTACAATGGCCGTATCGGGACAATTACTCAAAGCGCTCAACGGGAAATATGCCCTCCGAAAAGACGAAAAGGGGCTTTGCGAATCTTTTGAACTGTCCATTCCAGTAAAAATCCCCGAAACAAAAGCGGATGGCGGCGCGAATCTCTTTTTGCCGGTCGCGCCTTCCATTCTCATTGTAGATGATAACCGCATGCACCTGTTGTCTATCAGAAACGTCGTCAAGAATGTGATGGCCGATGCAACCGTAGAATTGGCCGGTGGCGGCAAAGCAGCGGTTTCTATCGCGGGGCAGCATAAATTCGATCTGATTTTGCTCGACTTGCAAATGCCCGACATGAACGGATTCGATACGCTGGCTGCGCTGAAAAAACACAATCAGGCGCCTGTCATAGCCACCACCTCCACTCCTTCACCGGAGGAAAAAGACTTGTGTATTAATTCGGGATTCAGAGGTTATGTAGGCAAACCCATACAGCCCGACGCACTTTCGGAAGAGGTCAAACGCATCATGCAGGCGTCAAAATGACATCAGAGAACCGGGGTTTCCAGAATCGTAATGCTGCGTTGCTGAACATCCAATGAGGCGGAAATGCCTACAGGCAACGTGCAGTTGTCGGAAATATGCCCAAACGAAAGCCCATAAACCACAGGAATGCCCAAGCCTTCGAGCCTGTCGCGCAGGGTGTCCATCATAGAAAGCGAAAGTTCGTCTTTTTTAGGCTGGCAATCCGTAAATACCCCCAGGGCCACACCGGCTGCCTTTCGCAGGTTGGATGCTTGTAAGAGGGTCGTCAACATGCGATCCAAGCGGTAAGGACGCTCGCCTACTTCTTCTATAAAAACGAGCTTGTTGGTAAAATCAAACGCGTGCGGCGTGCCGGCCATGGCCGCCAACAAAGACAAATTGCCACCCGACAAGATGCCCTCCGCTTTGCCCTCATTAATAGTAACAGGCTGATATTCAGAATCTTTTTTTTCTTTTTGACTTTCTGCAACGGGAATGGTGTGCATAGCAGCAGGTTCCATCAATACTTTTACCAACTGCCCTTTGGCATAGTCTGTGAAAGTAGCCGAAGCCACCGGGCCATGAAAACCCACCAAGCCGGTTTCTATATGAATGGCCTGAAGCAAGGCCGTAATATCACTGTAGCCGATCAGTATTTTAGGGTTTTGACGGATGAGCGGGTAATCAATAAACGGCAGCAAACGCGTGCAGCCATATCCTCCCCGAACGCACCACACCGCGCTCGCTTCTGTATCTGAAAATGCTGCGTGCAGATCGTCCAACCGTTGCTGATCGGACCCGGCCGTGAAGCCGCGCTGTGCTCTCAAGTATTTGCCCGGCTTCACTTTGAGACCCAAACCTTCGAGATTGAGATACGCCTTTTGAACAGCGTCATCGGGGGCATAGCTGCCGGGAGAAATGAGTGCCACAGTGTCTCCCTGCTTCAGGCGACGAGGCTTGATAACATTCTCAGAAACAGGAACATCCCGAACAGCAGCGCAGGCAAAGGGCGCCAAGGCTGCGCCGGCAACTCCGGCTCCCAATATGCGATGAAAATGGCGACGTCGCACCTTGTGGCTATAATTCTTTGATTTTCACTACCCGGTCGCGGAACACGGGGTTGCCCATCACCCGGTTGAGACGGCGCAGGTCTTCCACAGAAACGCCCTCATAACGGCGGGCAATTTCGGGCAGGCGCTCGGCTCCTGAAATAGAAATATACAGGAAGCGCTCCGCATTGTCGGGTTCAATACCGGCAGCCTCTATGGATGTGGTGTATTCCAGCGTTCCTACCTGCCGGAAAGGCAAGGCAATCGGCGCCTCCACGATGGGCATTTTATTCAGGGTCATGCGTTTGTAGGCTTTAGGGCCAAAATATCTCCACTCCTGACCGGGAACGAGCGTTGGCGTATTGAGCCGGTTCCAGATACGAAGGTGTTGCGGCGTGCAACGGAGTTTATCAGCCAAAGCATCTATGGATTTGAATTCATCATCTTCCTCTACCGTATAAACGTGTTCGTTGTAATAAGATTCAGCGCCCGGAGTATTGTAGAGTGCTACAGGGCCACCGGCGAAAATCGGCTCCGGATCAGAATCGTCGGGCAGCTTGGCCGCCAGAAACTCCAACACGGCAGGCATTACCCGGCGTGGCAGGGTCAGGTAGTAACCATTCGCGTTTTGAGGAATATAACCGCCCACATAAGCCGGGTTGAGGCTCTCCAGAGTCTCAACCGAAAGACCTGTGAGCGTAGCCAACTCAAAGAAACTGAACCCATTATACACTTTGATGCTCTCCGTGAGTTGCATGTCCATTTCGGGAGCAGCAGGCTCTATGCCGTGCAGCATAAAGTGCTCGCACAAATAAGTGGCTGCCATGAAAGCCGGCACATAATTGCGGGTTTCGCGAGGCAGGTACCTCTGTATGCGCCAAAAATCCTGGCTGCGTCCGCGCTTGATGGCGCGGGTGACATTGCCGGAGCCGCTGTTGTAGGCGGCCAGCACCAATTCCCAATCGCCGAACATTTCATACAGGCGGGTGAGGTGCTTCATAGCTGCTTCGGTGGACTTGATGGGATCGAAGCGTTCGTCAATGTATTTGTTGGCTTGCAAGCCTTCCAGCCTGCCGGTGCCGGGCATAAA
Source organism: Saprospiraceae bacterium UBA2329 (assembly GCA_002344975.1). Lineage (GTDB taxonomy): Bacteria > Bacteroidota > Bacteroidia > Chitinophagales > Saprospiraceae > UBA2329. The sequence continues at coordinate 47,005 of DDUV01000082.1, forward strand.
TTGCCACAAACCGCCCGCGCCTGCCGGAGAAACGGCTTTGGGATTGAGCGCCGATTCCACTACGGGCAGGTATTTCAACTCTTTGGGCAGATTATGGCGCTTGAGTTGTTCGTCAAACATGGGGAAGTACAAAATGCTGCGGCCTATGATGAGTTCGGCCGTGCGGCGACTGCGGGTCAGATAATTTCGAATGTACCCCATTGCCACAGGATCGCGGCGCGGGCGGATCGTCATGTCAGGCATGGCGAGCATGCGTTCTGCTACCGAGTTTTCATCATATTCCAATTCCAACTCAATGCTACCGTTGTAAACAGACCCAAAAGACAAGGAGGGGAGAAAAAGGGAGAGAAAAAGAACGGTCAGGAATTTTTGTAAACTACCTGGCTCCATAATAATTGATTTTGTTAACAATTGTGGCTCAATGATTTATGCTGTTTTTGAAGACAAAAAAATGCCGAGCCGTATTGCAAACATAGACACGGAATGCCTTAACGCACTAATTTGAAGGGAAAAAGTTTTCCACATTATTTGTAAGTAACTGATTATCAGTCTAAAAAAATCGCATTTTTATAAATGTCGAGATAAAACCTGCGTAGATGCCTCTCTTTTCCCTACTTTCGGCCCCCAAAACAATCGTTTTATGGTGCCAGATTCACCCGATGCAGACATCCAACCAGAACAGCCGCAACCTATACGCAGGCTGCCCGAAAGCTGGCCGCCGCCCCTGATGGTACTGGCCTTGACGCTGATAGCCATCATCATGGCCGTCATTTTGGGCGGCGTCATCACACATGTATTGGGCATAGTTTTCCATTACGATCTCGTTGATATTATGAACACGATTGAAACGGAAAACACACAGCGACACCGGGATATTCTGCGCGGCTCCAATTTAGTCAGCCATTTGCTGGCGTTCACCGGAGCGTCTGTGGCCGTTATGTTTTTTGTTTACCGAAAGGAATGGGCCACCCGATTGGGCCTGAGTCGCTTCCCCGGATGGCCTGCTATAGCCGCCGCCGCCGGCTTTATGCTTTTTGCGCTGCCCTGGGTCCAATTTACCTACTGGCTCAACAAACAAATTCCCCTGCCCGCCTGGCTCGCCGATATGGAGAATCAAACCACTGGTATCATACAGGCCATTTTGGTGATGGAAAGCCCCTGGGAATTGGCCTTTTCGCTCTTGGTCATTGCACTGGCGCCGGCGGTGGGCGAAGAGTTGTTGTTTCGGGGCATTGTGCAGCCGCAGATTTCGCGCCTTTGGAACAAGCCTGTTGCGGCGGTGTGGGTCACGGCCATATTGTTCAGCATCATTCATTTTCAGTTTGCAGGATTTATTCCGCGCATGTTGCTCGGCGCCGGTCTGGGGTACCTGCTACTGTGGACGCGCAGCCTGTGGGCGCCTATAGCGGGACATTTCGTTATCAACGCCATAAATTTCGTAGGCGAGCGGATCGAGCAAGATGGTCTGGACAAAGAAGCGGAACTTCTGCTCGTCCGTCAGTTTGGTAGTGTCGATCACACCGTCAG
>DDUV01000043.1 GCA_002344975.1 Saprospiraceae bacterium UBA2329
GCTTAGTGAAGGGGGGACTAACGGCGCTGAAACTTGCCGAGTCACCCCTTCACTACCCGGAAACATTGAAACTCGAACCCGAATCGCGAAGCTTTTTTAACGCGAATTTTAGCGAAGGGCGCGAAATTCCGCGAAAGCGAGGGAAAACGCGAGTTGTACGCTCTGCGCGGCTTGCGGCTTGAAGCCAGCGGCCAGTAGCCAGCAGCCACCCGTTCCAACCTGAAACCTGTACCTACGCCATATCCTTCAAATTCTTTACAAAACCGTTCACTCCGCCGGCTTTCATCTTATCGGCAAGCGCCTTGGCATCATTAATATTTTTCAGTGCGCCAATGACAACCCGATATGCCGTCTTTCCTTGCAATTCGCTGATGTGTACGATGGCCGGCTGACCGAAAAGGCTTTTCATGCGCTCGGCCTGAATCAGTACGTTGCCATAATCGTAAAACACGCCGATTTGAACACCCCAACCTTCAGGCGCCTGCTTTTGCACATCAAAACGGAACAGCCCCTTGCCGGAACCTACCACTGCGGGTACTTCAGTCACCGGCTTAGCACTTTCTTTCCTGCGCAGCGCTTCGGCCACAGCCCGGTCGGCATTCACGCGGCCGTAGCCGTATTTGAGCGAATGGCCATTGACATAATCCGAAGGCGAACCGATTTTATCCGCCGTATTTTGCAGGATTTCTTTTACTTCTTTGGCCGTCAGGTCAGGATTGGCCGACAACATCAGGGCACACACCCCCGCCACCAAAGGCGTAGAGGCAGAGGTGCCGCCAAAGTGTTTGTAATACTGGCCACGAGCTTTGCCGTCGCGCCAGTATTTGTAATTGCCCGATTCACCGTCCACGCCGGGGTCCCACCAGGCGCGGGCACTGATGATGGGCCAGTCTCCATTCGACGGCGCGCACACCGATACCTGCCGGCCCCGGTTGGAGTAGGGCGCATGTTCGTCTTTGCTGGTGCTGGCAGCAACGGCAATCACGTCGGGATGAGCCGCATAAAAGCTCACAAAATCGTAGCCTTCATTGCCCACCGCAAAAAGAACGACGCAACCTTTGCCGTTCCGCCCCTGCCGGGCTGCCTTGGCTATGGCATTTTCTTTATCGGTACCAAGTGCAAAGGCCGCATCGGTGGCGCCCCAACTGCAACTGATGATGTCGGCGCCGTTCGCTACGCAATAATCAAACATTTGCTCGGTGGCGCGTACCGCATAAGAGGTGCCGCTCACAGGCATGAATTTCGCGTTGGGAGCCACGCCAACTACCCCCTGACCATTGGAGGCAGCGATGGCAATAGCGGCGCAGGGTGTGCCGTGCGAATATCGGAGGTCGCCCTGAATGAGTTGTGAAGATTGATTCCAGAGGTCGAAGGGCTTAAAAATCTTGTCCTTCAAATCGGGGTGAGAGGTGTCGAAACCATTGTCAATGACAGCCACCACCACGCTCGATGCGCCCAAACCATCTAAGCGTTTCCAGGCATCCATCACTTTGGCGTCGGCGCCTTTGCGAATGGGGTAGTTGGTATCGGGCAGCAGGCCAGAATTGCTCAGGTGCCATTGCTGCCCCAGCAGATTATCGGGCGGAGCAGCGAAGGCATATTCGTCTAAAACCGTGTCAAGATCGGGTTCGGCCAACTTTACCATTGAGATATGTTGCAAGGCGGCAGCCACTTTCAGCGGGTTCGGCGACTGAGCAGTTACGCGCACGGCAATGCGGTCGGGCGCGCGCCGCTCTGTCAGTTCCAGATGAAATTCCTCCAATACAATGGCCTGTTCAGGCTCGCTGACGCCCGGCTGGAAAGTGATAAAAATTTCGCCGGTTGCGATCAAGGGGCGGTTGCTGCCTTCCGCGTAATAGACATGCGCCCCGGTTTCCACCTCATCCAAGCGACGTACCTCGTCCAATTTGTCGTCTACACTTTCGCCTTCGGTTTTGAGGGTCACCACGCTGAATCCGCCAAGATTTTTGTAAACTTCTTCATCTACAAACTCCTGTTCGCCGGCCTCGCCGGTAGTTTTTACACCTACCAACGTGGAACTCTTGTGCAAGTTAAGTTCGGCCTTGCCGCTTTTGATGGTTAGTTTGCTCATTTTTTTATGATTGAAAAAAATCTAACAATTTTACCACGGCTCTTCCCCTGTGGCTAATACGCCCCTTTTCCTTGTTGCTCATTTGTGCAAAACTGCGCGTTTCACCTTCGGGAACAAACACCGGATCATACCCAAAGCCGCCGTCTCCCGCAGGCGTTTCGGCAATGCGCCCCTCCACAATGCCTTCAAACAAATATTCCCTGCCTTCCAAAATCAATGCTATGACGGTGCGAAAACGGGCGCTGCGGTCGCTGTGTGCGGCGAGTTTATCCAAAAGCTTACGGGTATTGGCAGCAGGGTCTTTGTCATCGCCGGCATAACGGGCAGAATAGACGCCGGGTTCGCCATGCAGGGCATATACTTCCAGGCCGGTGTCTTCTGCAAAACAATTAACTCCGAAATGCTCATACACATACCGAGCCTTTTGCAGCGCATTGCCGGGAATGGTGTCGGAAGTCTCCGGCAAGTCGGTCGGGCAGCCAATTTCCGGCAGGCCGATCAGCCGGATGCCTTCGGGCAACAACTCAGATACTTCACTGATTTTGTGGGCATTGCCGGTGGCGAAAACAATTTCCATGTATTCTCTTTTCAGCAAAAGTAAGGAAATAGGGCTAAAACAAGATGAGACGATATTCAAAAATCCAATAAATGCAACAAGCCGGCCCTGCAATGCAAGAACCGGCTTGTCTTTTTTTATCTGGTATGCCGAAGCAACACCCTTGACTAATCAGTCATCATAAAGTAGCATCCGGACGACGCTTGGCCGAGTAGTTCACCTTGAGCTGGCCTGATTTGCGCAATGCCGTTTTTACATCTGCCACGATACCCATGGTTACATTGCCATCCACCCTTAGAGAAGTCGTAATTTGAGGGCGACGACTCTCCGGTACTTTGGTTCTAAAGCTTTCCATGAAGTAGCGGATGTCTGCCTCTTCCTGGCCTACCTTTGCAAACTTGTCGTTGAGCTGAATTTGCGGCTTGGTGCCGTAAATCGGTCGGTATTTTTCGATAGGGCGACCAACGTAAATGGTAGCTACTAAAGATTTTTCCTCCAATTTCGTCAATTCAGACGCGAAAGGTGTGATGATAGTCAATTTCAACTCTGAATCCCGCATCTTGGTTACTACCATGAAGAAGAACAACAGCATGAAAATGATATCTGGCAGCGAAGCGGTAGAGATGTTCGGATCGGCCTTGCCTCTTTTTTTAGCAAATTTTGACATGATCTCTTGTTTTTGCTCTGCCGGAGGGGCAGGTCATTATCTGATTTACTTTTCTTCGCCGAATGCGGTAGGTTCTGCTTCCGAAAGCACCATAGGAATCTCAGCCTTGATGGCCTTGCGGTAAGCCAACGGAAGTTTATCTTCGTCATACGGAACGCCGTATTTTTTCATACTGGCCTCATTCCAAAGGTCGTTATACGCGCCTTTCAGCTCGTTGTAAACCTCCAAATAGGTCTTGTAATTCGTACCCCGGTCATTTTTCAACATAATGATCGCCTTGGTAGGCTTCTCCGCGTAATCTTCGCGTCCATACGGATTGGAAATAAATTCGACCGCATTCTTGCGAAGATCACGAATACTCATTGGTTGATTGCGCACCAGCAACTGATTTTGGGCATTAACCAAAACAGAGTAAACGTTGCGCGTTTTAAGCTGGGTAATGTCGGGTTCTTCTTCCGACCACGGCGGCAGTTTCACCGTGATGCCCTTGTCTTCCACGATGGTAGTGGTCACAAGGAAGAAGATGAGCAACAGAAAAGCAATGTCTGCCATAGAGCTGGCATTGATTTCATTATTTGCCCGTCCTTTCGATTTTGACTTATTGGCCATGAAACATTATTTAAAGAAGTTCCTCAATTCAGACAGCAATATCGCAACGCCTGCGAGCAAAGTCAAAATCAGACTGGTAGTGATTCCGCCACTGATCAGCTTGAGGCCCGTAGGACCTACACCCATGTTTTCCACAGACTTTGCAAGAGGCCCTGTCACTTCGCTACTCGCGGTCAAGTATGAAATAACAAAAAGTGCTATCAAGGCTACACCGCCCAGTAAACCGCGTACTGCTGCTTTGGGGTTGGAAGCCATTTGAAAAATTGAAAAGAAGGCCCAAAGGACAAAGCCAACGATAATCAGACCGATGGATGCGTAGATGCCGAAATTGAAAATAGTGGTATCATACTTTTCGGCGGAATCCCCCAATGCGGAGAATTTACTCCAACCGCCCGCCATTATGAGCAGGAATAGGCCGGTGACTACGGCTCCTAATAGAAAGCCGAACGTCTGTCCGTTTTTGGATAGTAATTTATACATTGGATGGATGGATTACTTTTTGAAAATGTTGTTCGCAGCCATGATGTCCACCAATGCGATGGAGGCATCTTCCATTTTATTGACGATACCGTCAATTTTGGAAACGATGTAGTTGTAGAACAACTGAAGAATGATGGCTACCACAAGACCGAATACCGTGGTCAAAAGAGCCACTTTAATACCGCCGGCCACCACCGTAGGAGAAATATCGCCTACTGCTTCGATTTTGTCGAAGGCCTGGATCATACCGATTACCGTACCCAAGAACCCAAGCATGGGCGCCAAAGCGATGAACAGAGAAATCCAAACCAGACCTTTTTCCAACAAGCCCATTTGAACGCTACCATAAGAAACAATAGCTTTTTCCACTGCATCAGGCCCTTGCTTGGCATTTTTCAAGCCTTCATACAGAATGCTGGCGGTAGGACCTTGCGTGGACTTGCATACTTCCATAGCGCCGTCTACATTGCCTGATTTTAAGTTTTCATCAATACGGGAGAGCAACTTTTCGGTATTGGTCGTAGCAATATTGAGCGTGATGATGCGCTCAATACAGAAAGCCAAGCCGAGGATAAGAGCGATCAAAACGAGGCTCATGAAGCCAGGGTCGCCATCAATGAAGTACTTTTTGAGCAATTGGAAACCCTTTACTTCTTCTACCGGAGCATCAGCAGCAACCGGCTCGACTTCTGCTTCTTCTGCCGGTTGAGCGGTTTCTTCTGCTGCTGGCTGAGCAGTTTCTTCAGTAGCAGGTTGTCCATTGTTGGCATCTTGAGCGTACACTGCATTGGCAGCGAAAAGGCCCAAAGACATTACGAACAGGAAGGTCAATAATTTGCGCATAGTTGACGTAGTTTTGCCTGAAATTTAAATGATTAAGTTGATTGTTTCGTTTGTCAAAACAGCGGAGAGAGCGGGATTCGAACCCGCGATACCCTTCCGGGTATACACGCTTTCCAGGCGTGCGCCTTCGACCGCTCGGCCACCTCTCCTTCATTAGCAGTGGGCGAAAACAGACTTTAGTTTTCATTTTCACCCCTTGCCCTCTTGCCTGGGAAAATCTTACAAATTCCTCAGTACTGCGTTCAGTACTTCTGCAAATCGGAGCAAAAATAATTATTCACTCATTACCACCAACTCCGACGCTGCAAAAATTGCAAAAAGTTATCACAAAAAATAAAAATTTTCCTGCCGGACGACATTTCAGCCCATTGCAGGCACCGAAACGAATGCCTCAGCGAACAAACGGCGGGCGTTTGCAGTAGTCGTTTCGCCCACGGCCTCCGGGCTAAGACCAGTCAATATTGCCAGCCGGTCAATGACATGATTAATGTACACGGGTTCGTTGCGCTTGCCCCTCATCGGTATGGGCGCGAGGTACGGCGCATCGGTTTCCAAAACAACATGATCCAGCCCCAGCGTCTCAATGACAGGTTCCAAACCGCCGTTTTTGTAGGTCAGCACCCCGCCGATGCCGAGGTGAAAACCCATTTCTACAATGCGCTGCGCCTGCTCTACATTGCCGTTGAAGCAGTGAAATACTCCCCGCAGCCGTTCATCATACGCCTCCGCAACGGCTTCTATCACAATGTCCATCGCCTCGCGGGTGTGCAGCACAATGGGCAGATCGAGTTTCTTGGCCCAGCTCATTTGAATATGCAGGGCCTCCAATTGCTCTTGAAGATGGGTTTTGTCCCAATACAAATCTATACCGATCTCGCCGACCGCAGCAAAACGGCGGCGACTGAGCCATTCTTCACACACGGCCAATTCTTCCCGGAAGTTTTCTTTCACATGGCTGGGGTGCAGGCCCATCATAGCGAAACAAACATCGGGGCGGGTGGCTTCCAGTGCCAACATGGATTCAATCGTCGTTGAATCAATGTTGGGCAGAAAAAAAGCCTCGCAGCCGGCAGTCATGGCACGATCAAGCATGGCATCCCGATCGTTGTCGAACTGCTGTAAATAAAGATGTGCGTGCGTATCTATGAATGTCATGATGCCACAAATGTAGGTATTTGATCTGAATATGCCTTGTTATCCTTTCTTTAAAAAAAAGTACCTTTGCCAAAAATTGCAGCACATGGAATCGAAGCGACAGCTCCAAGTAGCCGAAATGGTGAAGCGCCACTTCAGCATCGTCATGATGGAGGAAGGCACCTATATATATGGTAGCGGCATCATGGTGACCGTTACCTCCGTAAAAATGACTCCCGACCTCTCGATGGCAAAAATTTACCTCAGCGTTTTTAATACCGACAACAAACAGGCCGTGATGCTGCAATTGGAAGACGAATTGCGCAGGTTGCACCAAGGCCTGGCGGTTCGGCTGCGCAAACATCTGCGCCGCATGCCGGAAATCTCTCTTTTCCTCGACGACACGCTCGACGAAATGTATCGCATAGACTCTATGTTCGATCAGTTGTACAAGGATAATCAAATGGGGAGCGAGGAGTAGGCGGAAAGCAGTAGGCGGAAAGCAGTAGGCAGTGGGCGGTAGGCGGTTCCAACCCGAAACCTTGAACCCGAAACCCGAAACTCGCCCGTTCCACCCCGAATCATTCCTCACTGACAATAATCACCCCTGCATCTGACATACATCATTTCCAGTAAGGTTGCATACATCGTACTTCGTGCTTGTTTTTCAAGCATTTATCAACGAAAAAAAGTACGACATGCAAACGGAGGAAAAATATGTTTACGTCTTCGGCGGCGGTACTGCCGACGGCAATGCAAGTATGAAAAACTTGCTCGGCGGAAAAGGAGCCAATCTGGCCGAAATGTGCCTGCTGGGCATTCCTGTTCCGGCGGGCTTCACCATCACAACGGAAGCCTGCACCATTTATACCGAAAAAGGCCGCGACTTTGTGCGCCAACTCATCACGAAGGAAGTGAAACAAGGCGTTGTTTTTTTGGAAAAACAAATGGGCAAACGATTCAACGACCCTGCCGACCCGCTCCTGCTTTCTGTACGCTCCGGCGCACGCGCTTCCATGCCAGGCATGATGGACACCATCCTCAATCTCGGTCTGAATGACGAGGCGGTGAAAGGATTGGCGCTCAAGTCGGGCAACGAACGCTTCGCTTGGGACTCCTACCGCCGTTTTGTACAAATGTACGGCGATGTGGTGATGGGCCTCAAACCCGAATCAAAACAAGAAGAAGACCCGTTTGAAGTCATTATTCACCACATCAAAAAAGAGCGCGGCGTAGAATTGGATACAGATTTGACTGCCGACGATCTCAAAGAATTGGTGCGCCGGTTCAAAGCGCTCATCCTTGAAAAATTGGGCAGGGAATTTCCCGACGATCCCTGGGAACAACTCTGGGGTTCCGTCATGGCGGTTTTCAAAAGCTGGACCAACGACCGCGCCGAGGTATATCGCAGTCTGCACGGCATTCCCGAAAGCTGGGGCACCGCCGTCAACGTTCAGGCTATGGTATTCGGCAACATGGGCGACAACAGCGCTACGGGCGTGGCCTTCACCCGCGATGCCGGCACTGGCGAAGACCTTTTCAACGGTGAGTTTTTGGTGAATGCACAGGGCGAAGACGTGGTGGCAGGCATCCGCACGCCGCAACAGATCACGCTCGAAGGCTCGCGCCGCTGGGCTGTGTTGGCCAAAGTGTCTGAAGAAGACCGCAAAGCCAAATATCCTTCTTTGGAAGAACTGATGCCTGATGCGTTCCGCTTGCTCATGGAGGCCGAAACAACGCTCGAAAATCACTACAGCGATATGCAGGATTTGGAGTTCACCATCCAAGACGGCAAACTCTGGATGCTCCAAACCCGCAACGGCAAACGCACCGGCGCGGCTGCCGTCAAAATTGCCATGGACATGCTGCGCCAGGGTATGATTGACGAGCGCACCGCCGTACTGCGCGTGGATCCGGTGCGTTTGGACGACCTCCTGCACCCCGTATTCGATCTCAAAGCGCTCAAAGCCGGCAAGGTCATCGCTCGCGGTTTGCCTGCATCTCCCGGCGCCGCTACCGGACAGATCGTGTTCTTTGCCGACGAGGCCGAAGAATGGGCGCATCAGGGCAAAGCCGTCATTTTGGTACGCACCGAAACATCGCCCGAAGACCTGCGCGGTATGAACGCCGCCAAAGGCATCCTCACCGCTCGCGGCGGTATGACCTCGCACGCTGCCGTAGTGGCGCGCGGCATGGGCAAGTGCTGCGTATCGGGCGCCGGCGCCGTGCATGTGGACTACTACGCCCGCACTATGTTTGTGGACGGCGTAACTTATAAAGAAGGCGACTGGATTTCGCTCAACGGCTCTACCGGCGAGGTGCTGGAAGGACAAATCGAAACCCGCGAAGCCGAACTGACCGGCGATTTCGGCAACCTGATGGCTCTGGCCGACAGCTTCCGCAACATGGATGTGCGCACCAACGCCGACACGCCGGAGGAAGCTCAGATCGCCCGCAAATTCGGCGCCGTAGGCATCGGCCTGTGCCGCACCGAGCACATGTTTTTTGAAGGCGACCGCATCGTCCCCATGCGCGAAATGATCCTCGCCGACGATGAGGCCGGCCGTCGCAAAGCCTTAGAAAAACTGCTGCCCATTCAGCGCGGCGACTTCGAAGGATTGTTTGAAGCGATGCACGACCTGCCCGTCACCATTCGCCTGCTCGACCCGCCGCTGCACGAATTTGTACCGCACGAAGAGGAAAATCAGCGTCAAATGGCCGCCGACATGGGCATCTCGCTCGAAGCTATCAAACACCGTGTGGAAGAACTGCACGAGTTCAATCCCATGTTGGGACACCGCGGCTGCCGCTTGGGCATTACCTACCCGGAAATCACTGAAATGCAGGCCCGCGCCATCATCGAGGCGGCCCTCAATGTGAAAGCCAAAGGTTTTGTGGTGCGCCCCGAAATCATGATACCCTTGGTCATTTCGCTGCGTGAGTTCAAAGAACAGGAAGCCAGAATTCGCAAAGTAGCCGAACAGGTCTTCGCTGAACGCAAGGATCGCATTGACTACTTGGTGGGCACTATGGTGGAAACGCCGCGCGCCGCTATGGTAGCCGACAGCATTGCCAAAGGCGCTCAGTTCTTCTCCTTCGGCACCAACGACCTGACGCAACTCACGATGGGCTTCTCGCGCGACGACGCCGGCAAATTCCTGCCGCTGTACGTCAAGCGCGGCCTGTTGGAATCCGATCCGTTCAAATCCATTGACCAAAAAGGCGTGGGTTTGTTGGTGGATGCAGCCGTGAAGAAAGGTCGCGAGATCAATCCCAACTTGCATGTGGGCGTTTGCGGCGAACACGGCGGCGACCCGGCATCGGTAGAGTTTTTCTACAAAACCGGCCTCGACTATGTGAGCTGCTCGCCTTACCGCGTACCCATTGCCAGATTGGCGGCCGCTCAGGCTTCGCTCAAGTATGGCAAAGTGGCAGAAACGGTGTAAATAACCGGATGATGAATTTCATCGGGTGATAAATTAGAAAAGGAGGCTTCCTGCGCGGACAGCCTCCTTTTCTGCATTCAATAATAACTCTTTTAATCCGCCAGCAACATTTTGCGCGTCAGCGTGCCATGCGGAGTTTGCATCCGATACAATACTAAGCCGCTTGCAGAAAGTTGAGCGCGTTCAAGCTGCCACTCGTTGTATCCTTTTTCGGCATGGCGGTCGGCTGTAAACAGCACGCGCCCGGCTACATCTACGATGCTGAGGCGCACCTGCCCCGATTCAGGCATCAGGAAAGGAATGAGCGTGGCGTCCGCAACCGGGTTGGGCCTGTTTTGATACAGTTCAAATCCGGCAGCGGCGGCGTTGCTGTCTGTGTCGAAATACCAGAGCAAATGGCGGGTTTCCAAGCCTTTGGTATAAGCCTCGGACGGTGTTTTAGTGTCGCTTTGTCTCAGCGTTTCGCTCAGTTGCCCGTCCTTCAATGCAGTAAAATGCAGGGTAAACCAAGCTCCGTTTGCCAAAGCTTCGGATAAGTCCGACTGGTTCCAACTCATGGTGAGCACGCCCTCTGTGGCAAACCTGCCGAAATGTTCGCGACTCAGCCCGCTGTTGCCATGTACTTCAATGTCGGTCAGCTCCAATTCCGAGCCATAGTTCCATTCGATCTGAATACCCGACAGCCCGCTGATTTCATTGCAAAAAACAGGTATGGCAAGCTGTTCGCCCCGACGGAAAGATTGGTCCAAAGTCCGAAGTGCCGCCAACTGCCGCAATTCTACCTCATCTTCATGGAAGCCGGATACTGCACTGCCATTCACATCGCCGGCCTTCACGGCAACGAAATCGCCGTTGTAATTCAGCGCCATGAGATCGAAATGCATCGGCGGTTCTATGATGTTGTCGGCAAAGGGGTTGGCCGGATCGGAGAAGGAGTGAGCGGTGGGAATAAATCGCCAAACGTTGCCGTCGGGAAATTCTGTGGCAATGCCCAGAATCACGCGCCGCATCAGCACGATGTCTAATGTAGAGATACTGCCCGATCTGTTGACGTCGGCAGCCAGGAGTTTGTATGGCGAGTCCAAAAGTTCAGAGCCGAGGATATGTCTCTGTATAAGAATGATATCCAGCGTAGAAACCCCCGTGGACGCAGGGTCGTTTTTGGAAACGGTAAATCCCTGCACATCACAACCTTTGACATCATTGAAATCATATGCCCCAAAAGCGTCGGATTGGCCGTCGAGGTCGTTGCCGGTCATTTGTACTGCAAGCTGAACGCCGGGTACCGGAGCGTCCAAAACGGAGCGAAAGCGCCCATAAATCCTGACGTGCATGTTGTCGCAAATCTCGCTGTGCGGCATGGCTTTAAACACGTTGTCTTGCAGCATGGGCAGGCCGGAGTTGCGCACCACGATATCGCGCAATTTGGTATTGCGGATGATGTCTTTCTCTTCGTCAGTCAGCACCGGGTCGTTTTCATAATAAAAACGGTCGCCGTCGCGCAATGCTGTAAATTGTACCTGAAGGATGCGCTGCAAAGTAGGGCCTACTACGGTTTGAGGGCTGTTCTGTTGCTCGGCCACAAACCCTACCCAGGGGTCTATGTTGTTGATATCGCCGTATAGTTCGTGCAGGGCAGAAAACACCTGAGAAGAGGAATTAATTTGAGGAAACGAGCTGTAAGGCGTGAGCCCGTAAGCCGCCCGAATGGTGTTAAAATCGGGCAGCCCCCGCTCCCGGCCGCGCAGAATATTGATGGCAACGAGGTCGAGACCGCCGGCGCCCGGAGGGCCAAAAAGGAAATTGCGCACATCGTCTATGACTTTGGCGTCAAATTGTTGCATGGTTTGTACGGCCATGCCTTTGAAGAACGGATCAAGGCCGCCCGGCGTAGTGACAATGGCGAAGGGGTTGAAAAAAGCATCGCGCAGAGCAACCGGGCCTTCTTCGAGCGACTCCCCGTTATTGTAAAGCCGTTGCAGGTTGCCGTTGAGGAGCGTATGTCCCAGCCGGAAAGCCGCAGCGGTAAATTCATTGGCCAAAGTGGCATTTACATTGGGTTTATAACCGGTGTATGCCGGCACGTTCACCCCCAATTGCGGCAGCCATTCCCTGTAAGTGACGGCCTGCACAAAGCCGCCGACATACTTGCGGGCGTGCTGGTACAAACGCTCGTCGCTCCAATCGGGGTGCTGTTTGGCCAATTCATCGCACATCCGGTTGTGTTCGCGCACAAAGAGCGTATGAAGACCTGCCAGTAGCGGGTTTTCGTTGGCGCGCTCATCGCCGGCCACAAAAAACTTATTGGAAAGTCCAACCGGATTGGCCATAGCCGGGGCATTGGCATCTATTTCTCCCCAGAATTCACCATTTAAAGTATTGTAAGGCAGCAAATTACCTTCCGACACTTTGAGCTTGCCCCCTGTAAAAGTGCGCAACCAGGCCGCGCGTGCATTGCGGTCGCCATATACGAAGGAAGCATCTATGTACGAAGAAATGATGTTGATGTGCTGTCGCGGATTGGCTATACCGGTGCCCGTTGTCACATCAAAAAGGTTGCGATGCACGGGAATGGAGACTTGCCCGGTGCCGAACGGATCAAAATGCACATCTCCGGAAGGTATAGGAATGTGCAACGTTTCGTTGATGTCGGGTGTGAGGCCGAAATCGTGGTCTATAAACTGCCCCCACACCCACATGTAGTCGCTCAGTCCTTGCGGAGCCGGCATAAAATTGCCCTGCGCAAAGATCATGTTGCTGATGGCGCGGGGATTGGGGCGGTTGACGCCGGTGGGAGCAGAAATACCATCGGCATAAGCAGTGCCAGAAAAGCGGAGCAACTGAGCGCCGGCGGCTCCCCAGGTGGGATTCTGCTGGTTGTTGGCCGTACCGTCAATGGTTCGGTAGTAAACATGGTTCAGCGGTTGTGCCCCGAGGGCAAATGCAGATAGAAAACTGCACAAAAACAGTAGAGACTTTCTTTTCATGGTTCGTGGCTTTATAATAGTTGTGTAAAATGCTGCAATTTAGGGATAAAGATGGTATTCCGGCAACCCAAAAAACAAACAAATGCCCCAATTTGGCCGCCAATGTAACTGCCGATTCTATACCCTCCAATGACAAAAGTCATACCTGTTGAAAGTTGCTACTGATAGCTTTGCCGCAAAATCAAGTGAACCATGAAAAACACAATCATTTCAGGAATTGCACTGGCATTCCTCCTCTCCATTGCGTTCAGCAATAGCGCATCCGGCCAATCGGCTATGGACAAATGGCCCGAGCTGAAAACCTTTCACGGCGTGATGTCGCAGACTTTCCACCCGATGGAAGAAGGCAATTTTGATCCCATTCGGAAGCGCTCCGGCGAGATGGCCGAAAAGGCAGCGGCTTTGGCCAAATCTGCCATTCCTGCCGAATTCAACAAGCCGGCGATGATTTCTGCCGTGAAAGCCCTCAAGAGCGGCAGTAAAAAATTGGACAAAGTGGTCAAAAAAGGCGCTGCCGATGAAGTCGTAGGCAAGCAATTGGTATCTCTGCACGATACGTTCCACACCATCGTGGGGATTTGCCGGGGCGAAGATCATTGATCAAAAAGAATCATCGAACAATCTGGGGGAGGGAGGTTATTTCCGTGTAGGAAGTTGCCTCCTTTCCTATTTGTTGAATGGCTTATTCAGTGTTTTTTTTCAAAAACTCCCCCGGTGTTGTGCCCGCAATTTTTTTAAAAGCCCGGTTGAAGGTCGTTTTATTGGCAAATCCACAGTCCATCCCCAGCGCTTCAATCGAGAGGTGCCGGTAACGCTCGTCCTTGAGTCGGCGTTGGGCCTCGCTGATGCGGTACGCATTAATAAAATCATTGAAATTCAATTGAATAGCTTCATTCAAAATCTGAGAAAGGTGGTGTGAGGGCATGTTCATCTGTCGGGCCAGGTCGGTGATTTTTAGATTAGAATTCAAGTAGGGGCGCTCTGTTTCCATCCATTGCAAAAGGGCTTGTTTGCCAACCGCCAACCGGCTTGCATCCAGCGGCGATGTTTTGTATTTGGCAGCAGGCGCTGCTTCGGGTTGTATTTTCGGAAACCCGCCTGTTGCCCGCAGAGCGTAATACCCCACGGCGTGCAAAGCGAGGGCCGGCAAAAGAGCCAGTGCATATTCGGCGTTGCTTCCCGGAATGCTCAAGCTGCTGAAAGTTATTTTAGCTGCCACATCCAACAGCAAAACGGCGATGAACAGTAGAGCGAACAGACGGTACCATCGGGCAATTTTTTGATGCGACTCGTTTTCGGCTGATTTTTGGGCGCGATGTGCCAGTAGCCAGGCCGCAAAACCATATCCCAACAGTGCATAAATGTGCAAATTGCCCAACAGTACCGACCTTAGCGGGAGCAGTGCCTGTGGATCGAGCAGCCAGCCAATGATAGCCATTTTTTCCTGCGCCGGCATTCCCACGACATTGCGCATCTGCCACCAGCCCCAAACGAACGGCAGCAGGTGCAGCCAATGATTTTTCTGGAATCTGAAGTCGGTGTTGAGCGCATCGGATATGAATAAATAAAGCGCCGGCCCGGTGAGGTAAACAAAAGGGAAAAGCACGCCCAACATATTGGGCAATGCCCGAATGATACCGGTGAGGAACAACAAATAATTGAGCAAGTACAGGGAAAGCCCCAGCAATGCCAGGCTCAGCCATCGGGTATGGGCACGCCCAACACACAGCGCACTCAACCAAAAGCCGTGCAAAGCGGCTGCGCCGAGCGCAAAAGTGAGCATAGTGATGGCCGGCGATGAATACATGAGCGCATTTTGTGGAGGCAATTTATAAAATGGAACTGCAATAGCGGCACCGAATGTGCAAATTTGCACAAAAATCAATCTACTATGGATAAGGCTTTAGAAACCATGCTCGCCAATTTGGAAAAGAACACCAGCAGTTTCAACGCCATGTGTACACATCGGGTGCGCTTGGAGCAATCCCCGGACCTGACACCTGATGTTTTTGAATGGCTCAAAGCCGCTTATGACCAAGCCGGTTGAACCCAAAATCCACCACTTCCAAATTTGCCCAATCATGCAATTTCTGTTTCATCCTGCGCGGAATATCTCCGTCCAATTCATCTTATTCCTGCTTTTGGCAACGCCGCTTGTCGCTCAAAAAAAAGCCGCGCAGGAATACCAGTCTTATCTGGCTCATATAGCTGCCGCCAACTCGGCCATTTTGCTCAATCGCTCTCCGGAAGCCCGGCAATGGTTGGAAACAGCGCCTGTCAAACACCGGGGCTGGGAATGGCATTTT
Organism: Saprospiraceae bacterium UBA2329; assembly: GCA_002344975.1. Classification (GTDB taxonomy): domain Bacteria; phylum Bacteroidota; class Bacteroidia; order Chitinophagales; family Saprospiraceae; genus UBA2329. The sequence goes on from DDUV01000043.1 coordinate 15,121, forward strand.
TTGAACAAATACAGCAACCAGAGCACCGGCACTTATGAGATTTCCGGCGAACAACCCGCCAACTTCAGTCTCAGCCCCGATGGTCGTTCTGTGGCGCTGGCCATGCCCGGCGGCTCGGTGGAAATCCGCGACGCGCAGAGCATGGAAACCCGGCTTCGATTGGAGGGGCACTCCAAAGCAGTCTATTCAGTCGCGTTCAGCCCCGACGGCAGCAGCATTGTTTCGGTGTCCCGCGATTCCAGCATCCGCGCCTGGGATACCGGGAGCGGCCGGCAGTTGTGGACGGCCTCTTCGGGTGGGCATGGATTCGCGGTGACGGTCTGCTCTCCCAATGGCAGCACCGTAGCAACGGCAAGCTGGTTCAGAGACAAAGCGCGCGGCGTCGTCGGCTTGATAAAACTGTTCGATGCTCATTCCGGCAAAGAAAAATGGAGCGCTGAATTCGGCGTCAAACCCACACTGGGCCTCGCGTTCAGCAGCAGCGGCAGGTATTTAGCCGCCGGCAACTGGGACGGGCAGGTGGGCGTCTGGGATTTGCAACAACCTACCAAAGCTCCGGCCATACTGGATTTTTCAGACCGCAACGATTACACTGCCATTGACGACATCGCCTTCCATCCGACCAACGATTCCATTCTGGCGGCAGCCTCCAAATGTGGCGAACCCCGCATCTGGAACACCCAAACCGGAAAGCGCATCGCCGAACTGCGGGGGCATCGGCAGGCTGTGATGGCCATTGCTTTCAGCCCCGACGGACGCCGAATTTATACGGGTGGAGACGAAGGCGTACTTCATGTCTGGAATGCCGAAACCGGCAACCTGAACACACAATTGCACGGTCATGCAGGTCGCGTGACTCGCATACGGCCCACATCTGACGGCAAAGCCTTGCTCACCCTTTCCGACGACAAAACCATCCGGCGCTGGACGGCCGGCGCAGATGCCGCTTTCGACGCGCCGAGAAGCAGCGATACGTATGTGTATGCTTTTGCCGGCAGCCCCGACGGGACAACGCTGGCCATGGGCGCTCCGAACGGTCAGGTTTCCGTGTGGAATGCGCAGGCCGGCACGATGAAAAATCAGTTTCCCTGTCTGGAAGAAGGCGCCAATGCCGTTGCCCTGAACCCCGATGGCAGCCAATTGGTCGCGGTCAACTGGGGTGCAAAAGTGCCGATTTTGGATGCCCGTACCGGAGCCGCCGTTCGCACTTTGGAGGGATTTGAAGGCGGCAGCAGCGGTTGTGCCTGGAGTGCCGACGGGCGATGGATCGCAGCGGCGTCCCGGCGCAATTTCGTATTCGTCTGGGAGGCTGAGACCGGGCGTTTGATACAAAAAATCAACTGTGAATCAGGCACTTATTTTGTACAGTTTTCCCCCGACAGTCGCCGACTTGCAACCGCCGGAAACGACGGGAAAATTTTGGTTTGGGATATGACACAGGCAGAACAGGGATTGGTTTCCAAGGTTTCCTCCTGGCAGGCACACGCGACGGGATCGAGCATTTATTCGCTGCATTTTTCGCCCGACGGCAAACGGCTGCTCTCCGGCGCGGAAGACAAAACGGCGCACATTTTTGAATTTCCCTCGGGCAAGTTGGCACAAACCCTTCAAGGCCACGCCCAGCGGATTTGGTCTGTGGCCTGGTCGCCCGACGGCAGCCGGGTAGCCACCGCATCCGCCGATCTGAGTACCTGTCTATGGGACGCTCGCACCGGCCAACGTACGCTACTGTTGCTGGGCCGGCAGCCGGTGTACAACCTGCTCTTCACGCCCGACGGCCGCCTGTTGGCCAATGAGATGAACGGGAAGGTGCAGGTGTGGGAGGCGGGAGAGTGACCTAAAAATCTAACCCCAGCGCCAAAAACAACTTCGGCCGTTGCACCGTGCGGGTTTCGATGCCCCAGGCGTAGTCGGCGCGCACAAAGTAGCCGAAAAGCATACTGCGGATGCCCACGCCGTAGCCCGCCACCACCGGTTCGCGGAAGTAGTTGATCTTCACAATCACGCGGTTGCCGTTGGTGATGACGCTGGAATTGAGCGGATTATCTGTACTGAACGGATTGGCGCCCTCCCAGGCCGTGCCCACATCGAAGAAGCCTACCATCTGGAAATTGCGCAGGAAATTGGAGCCGATGCGGCGCGACAACATGCGGAACACGGGCAGTCGCAACTCGGTATTGACGACGGCGTAGGAATTGCCGTTGCGAATGTTGAGATCGAAGCCGCGCATGGGGCCGGCATACGCCTGAAACGCAAACTCCGAGCCGGGTTGCGCTATCGGCACGCTGTTGTCGAAGCGGGGCAGCAGCCAGTTGTCCACGCCGCCGAGGTAGTACAGGAAGCGCTGCGAACCAAACGAGGTGGCGCCCGCTGCGCGCAGGGCCAGCACGGGGTACTTGCCGAGGCGGATGTAGTGCCGCGCATCGAAACCGAGTACGCCGAGGAAGCCCTTGTCGAACTCGAAGGCAGTCCCGTTGGCGAGTTGGAAGTTGAAGGCTTTGTAAAAATCGGCGTAGAACTTGTAGCGCGTGCCGTTTTTGATGTTGGTGGCCACGTCAATGGTGTTGTCGAAAACGTATTCCAACTTCAGCCCGATGCGCTGCTCCGCGCGGGTGGGCGTGTTCAGGGTGGGCAGGTCGGTGGCGAGTTGCGTGAGGCGGTCGCGGCGCAGCGTGGCGGTGGCGCGCAGGCTGGTGAACAAATCGAGCGGATACCGAACGCCGTACTGGCCGAGTATCGTGTTGAGTTCTTTGCGGCTGGGCAGGATGGCGCCCTCGGTGGACATGCGCGTGTTGCGGCGATAGACCGAGAAACGCTGATCCAAACGGCGTTTTTTGTTTTGGTAGGTCACATAGTACTCTATTCCGTTGAAGGTGGTGGGCAGGCGCAGGCCGCCTTCGAGTTCATAATCCTCAAAGAGGTCTTTAAAATTGGCCTTGAACATCATGCCCGGCACAGGGTAGGTGAAGCGCTGCGGATTGAGGCTGAAACTCTCCAAACCCTCAAAAAGAATGCTGTTGTCCATTTGTGTGGTCACAAAATCCGTGTGAAACTGCAACCTCGACGCGGTGATGAGGCCCGGCCGGAAGCGGTGCATTTCGGAGCGGCGGGCGGCGGGCGCGGCGGCAGGCGGCGGCACAAACAGACGAATGTCTTCCGTCGTTTCGGCATCGGCGGGCTTTACGGTGACGACCGGTTTTTCAGCAGGGTCAAATTCCGTCTGAAACAGGTAAGTGTCAATATTGAGCTTGCCGGTATCGGGTGCGGCGGGCGGCGGCGCGGGCAATGCAGGCAGTGTAGCCGAGGCGGGCGCGGTTTTGTCGGCGGCAGGCGGAGCCGCCGATAAAGGCGGTTGCCTGAACCAGGTGGGCGCGGTCTGAACTACTGAATCGGGCGACATATCGCGCACAAAAATGCGGTGGCGGCGCTCGCGCAGCATGAGTTCTGCTATGCGGCCGGCACGCAGCGAGGCGCTTTGTTTCAGCAGGCTGCGGTCGTAATTCGTATTGGCATGTGCCACGGCGCGCTGCTTCACTACCGGCCTGATGATGACCGAATCTATTGCGGCGCTGTCAATGCCGATCCAGGCGGAATCGGCGTGCAGGATGATTTCTGAGCCGTCTTTGAGTTGCAATATCTGGTCGTAGTGGTGGATGTATTCTTCCAAAAAAGCCACTTCCCGGTTGGCCATGCCGCTGCGGGTACTGATGTACGCAAAGCGGGCAGAATCAACGGCTACGGGGCTGAACTCGTCGGCATCGGGTGTGCTGGTAATGCGCACCAACTCGTTGGAACGGCGATCCAGATCATAAAAAAATAGATCGAAACGGCCCAGCGGCAGCACCGAATCAAGGCGAACGGGCGCCAGCAGCGAATCGGGCCGATTGGACGAAAACAGCACCCCGCGCTGCTGCCCGATGCGCACGAACGCGGCGTCCAAATCATCGTAAATATCGCCGGTGATGCGCTCCGATTGGGTGGTGGGAATGAAATATTGGTACACATCGGAGAAGCCGCGCACGGTGGCGGTGAAGATCAGCGAGGTAGGCGAACTGTAATCCAAACTGTGGATGCGCTGGAAAGGAGAGGTGATGTCGTTGACCTCCGTTTTTTTATTTTCCGTATTGATTCTCAGCAACTTGATGACATCCCTCCGCTCGTAAATGACGGCCAGTTCCTTGCCGTTGGGGTTCCAGGCAATGAGCGGGTAGTTGTAGTCGGTGGTCTGAAAAGCATTGCGGGAGCCGTGCCGGAACAGGCGTTGGCGCTCATCGCTGCGGGCTTCCTGCGTCCACACCGAAAAGCGGCCCAGTTCATTGATTACATAAGCCACGCTGCGCCCGTTGGGGTGCATACTGATGTGCGTAATGGGCGCATTGCGGCGGTTTTTGATCTTGAGCGCGCCGCGATTGGGCGTATCCCGGTTGGTCGCATCCTGAGCGTAGCGGCGGCGAAAGTAGCGCTCCCACACGCTCAGCACTTCTTTATAAGGACTACCGAGGACGTATTGGTAGCCGCTTTCCACGCTGCGGTTGATGCGGGTGAGGTAGAGCAAATTGGATACGGAATTATTGCCGAAATTGCTGCCTATGTAATACCACATGGCATGGCCGGCAAGGCGCGGGTTTTCGGCGGCGAACCGCTCGAAGCCGGGGAAGTCCTCGCGCAGCAAAGCATCGCGGAGTTCGTTGTCGAGTTCGGGGTTCCAGCTTTCGCCCACATAGGCTACTAAGCCCTGTTTGAACCACTCCGGCAGACTGAGCATGACGGCGTTTTGTACAATTTCCTGCAAGCTGGCCCCAAACAGCATGGCCTCCAGAAAGACAGAGGCAATACCCTCGCGTATCTGGCGGCGGAGGTGGTTGTGGTCGCCGTCGAAATAGACGAAAATTTTATTGCCGACGATTTTGGTCTGGCCGCCCGTGTTGGTGAATGCCTCCTCGCTGCCCACGTTGCTCTGCTTGATGTCGGTGAGGTCCACATAGATGACCAACTGAAGCTTATTGTTGATGCGGTGCTCCATGATGCCTTGCACCGCCAGAAACTCCTGCTCGGCAATTTGCACGGCAGCCTGGCCTATGTTGCGGCCCTCGCCGTACCAGTAGGTGATGAAGTGCTCGCTTTCGTATTCGCTCCACTCGTCGAAGTCGCGGTGGTATTGCACGCGGTTTTTGCCGAATTCGACCTGGGCGCCCTGGGCGGAGGCGGAGGCGGCAACCAACATCAAAATTGTAAAGATGAGAAGTATGCGCATGGAGGATGTTATTGGATTGAAAAACAGAATATTACCTATCCTTATAAAGGCTTAAATCTACCTGTCTTAGCCGGAGAAAGACATTATCAAGGTGGCGAAAGTCTTGGTCAGTCGTGAGTAATGTGAGATCGTAGATACTTGCAGTGGCTGCAATCCACAAGTCATTTTTACCCATGTTTCTTGCTGTAAATCCTGATTGCAAAGTTGAGTGCCTGGCTTGGCTATATGCGTCAATTTCAGCATATTGTTCAATAATCTCCTCAATATTAATGTCAATAACAGCAAGACTGGATAGTAGTGCTCTCCGTCTTCTAATACGATGATCACTGTACTGTTTTTGCTTGGCGATAGAAAATAGTTCACCCACGGTTACCACTGAAATGGCGACATTATTTTCAGGAGTAAAAATTTTTAATTCTTCTTCCATCTTTTTTGAGATAGAAGAGTCTCTGGTGTAGATGAGTACGATATTCGTATCTAAAAGATAGTTCATAATCAAAGAGGATTACTTAGTCAACATTTCCAACAATTCATCTAAAGGCTCCTGAATATCAACATCGGCAGCCTTTTCTCTAAACTCCTCATAAGTGAGAGGCTGATACTTTTGTTCTTCGAGTATTTTCTTAAAACTCAGCCCCTTACGGGCCGGAATCACCGCTTTAAAAAAAGAAGGTAGCGGCTCTTGAACCTGCATTTTTTGAGATGTAAGAGAATCCTCTATTTGTGTCAGGAGATGATCGTCGTCTTCTGCCATTATCAACTGGATCAATTTGTATTTTTTTTCAATGGAAGCTGTCATTTTTCCTTCAAATTTAATGATGAATATTGCTGATGTGCCGCCTTTTTGCACCGGCATCGCCCCTTTCCTGCCCGAAGATAATATCTTTGCGCGGGAACTACCGTCTTCAAAAAGAAAAAATTATGGCGCAGATTGTTCAATTGATTTTCAACGACTTCTCTGAAAACACGTATTTGATCTTCGACGACTCCGGCGAGTGCGTCGTCATTGACCCGGGCTGCAACAACTCCCGCGAACGCAACGAACTGGCCGGTGAAATTGCCCGCCGCCAACTGCGCCCCGTGCGGCTGCTGAATACCCATTGCCACCTTGATCACGTTTTCGGCAATGCCTTTGTGGCCAACGCTTACAGCCTGCCGCTCGAAATTCACCGCGACGATCTGCCCATCCTCAAGGCCGTGCCGCAGGTGTGCCGCATGTACGGCCTGACCGAACCGGAACCCTCGCCTCAGCCGGGCCGATTTATGGAGGAGGGCGAAGTCATCGAATTTGGGCATACCCGCTTAGAGGTCATTCACACGCCCGGCCACTCGCCCGGCAGTGTTTCGTTTTTTTGTCGCGAAGACCGCTTTCTCATCTCCGGCGACGTGCTGTTTTACGGCAGCATCGGGCGCACCGATTTCCCCGGCGGCCACCACGCCACGCTTCTTTCCAGCATCGAAAACAAGCTCTTCCCGCTTGGCGACGACGTGCAGGTGTATTCCGGGCACGGCCAGGCTACGAACATCGGTTTTGAAAGGGTACACAATCCGTTTTTGTAAAAAAAATCCCCCGCCCGGCACACTCGCCGAACGGGGGAAATATTCCTTTAGAAAAACAGCGCGATCAACGCGTAAATAGTAGTTCCCGCGTTTTGGTCAGCGGCCACAACTCGTCGTCCACCAGCAGCTCCAGCTTGTCGCAGTGGTATTTGATCTGATCGAAGTAGGGTTTTACATGGTGGCAGTAGGCTTCGGCGCGCTCCTCGGCATGTGCGATCACATTGGCCTTTTTGCGCTCCTCTACCATTTCGTCCACAAAGGTTTTGATCTTGCCGATGTGGCCGGAAATCTCCTTGATAAGCTCGATTTGCTGAACAGCATACTGCTCAAAATCGCTCTCGAAGATTGCCTTCAATCCGCGCACGTTCTGGATGAGCGTGTTCTGGTAAGCAATGGCGGTGGGAATGACGTGGTTGGTAACGATGTCGCCCAAAATGCGGCCTTCAATCTGTACGCGCTTGATGTACTCTTCCAGTTCGATTTCGTAGCGGGCCTCCACCTCTATTTTGTTCATCACCTGGTGCGTTTCAAAGAGCCGGATGGTTTCTTTGGCCACCTGCACCTTGAGGGCTTCGGGGGTGGTTTTGAAATTGGAAAGCCCGCGCTTTTCGGCTTCTTCCACCCATTCGTCGCTGTAGCCGTCGCCCTCAAAACGCACTTTTTTGGAGGCTTTGATGTACTCGCGCAGCACGTTGAAAATGGCGTCGTCTTTTTTCAATCCTTTACCTTCGATGAGGGCGTCCACATCTTTTTTGAACTTGCGCAAAGTCTCGGCCATAATGGTATTGAGCACCATCATGGGCTTGGCGCAGTTGGCCGATGAACCCACGGCGCGGAACTCAAACTTGTTGCCGGTGAAGGCAAAGGGCGAGGTGCGGTTGCGGTCGGTGTTGTCCAGCAGGATTTCAGGAATCTTGCCTACCACGTTGAGTTTCAACTCAGTTTTTTCTTCGGGCGAGAGGTTGCCGTCGGTTACGTTTTCCAATTCGTCCAACACTGCCGTCAATTGCTGCCCGATGAAGGCCGAAATGATGGCCGGGGGCGCTTCGTTGGCGCCGAGACGATGGTCGTTGCCCGCCGAGGCGATGGAGGCGCGCAGCAGGTCGGCGTAGTCGTGTACCGCCTTGATGGTGTTGATGAAAAAGGTGAGGAACATGAGGTTGCTCTTGGGCGTCTTGCCAGGGCTGAGCAGGTTCACGCCAGTGTCGGTAGCGAGCGACCAGTTGTTGTGCTTGCCCGATCCGTTGATGCCGGCAATGGGCTTCTCGTGGAGCAGTACTTTGAAATGGTGGCGGGCCGCTACTTTGGCCATCACATCCATGAGCAGCGAGTTGTGGTCCACCGCGAGGTTGGCTTCTTCAAAAAGCGGGGCCACTTCGAACTGATTGGGCGCCACCTCATTATGACGGGTTTTGACCGGAATGCCCAACTGGATGCACTCGATTTCGAGTTCGCGCATAAAAGCCAGCGCACGGTCGGGGATGGAGCCGAAATAGTGGTCTTCCAATTGCTGGCCTTTGGCTGCCGAGTGGCCCAGCAACAAACGCCCCGACATGACGAGGTCGGGCCGCGACGCCGCCAGCGCAGTGTCCACGAGGAAGTATTCCTGCTCCCAACCGAGGGTGGAAATGACCTTGTTCACATTTTTATCAAAATAACGGGCCACCTCCGTAGCGGCCTGGTCCACCGATTGCAGGGCGCGCAGCAGCGGGGTTTTGTTGTCCAATGCCTCGCCGGTATAGGACACAAATACGGTGGGAATGCACAGCGTGGTGCCCATCACGAAAGCGGGCGAGGTGGGGTCCCAGGCCGTGTAGCCGCGCGCTTCAAACGTATTGCGGATGCCGCCGCTGGGGAAGCTGGAAGCGTCGGGTTCCTGCTGCACCAACTGCCCGCCGTCAAATTTATCAATGGCGGTGCCGTCGCCTACGGGTTCAAAAAATGCGTCGTGTTTCTCGGCGGTGGTGCCGGTGAGGGGCTGAAACCAGTGTGTGTAGTGCGTGGCCCCGCGCGACATGGCCCAAGCTTTCATGCCGGAAGCTACCTGATCGGCTATTTTGCGGTCTATGCGCGAGCCGTGCGTGATGGCGGCCACCACGGCATTGTATGCTTCTTTGGGCATGTAGTGTTTGGCGGTGCCGGCGTTGAATACGTTGATGCCGTAGAGTTCCGACCTGCGCAGGCTGGGTTCTTCCACCAATATCGGTTTTCTGTTCAAGGTTTCCTGGAGTGCCTGAAATCTTATTGTTGCCATGTTTTTGGTTGTTTTGATGAATGACGGGGCAAATGTAGGTTTTTGGATAAAATTTCAAACACACCCCCTTATTTTTTAAATGCAATGTCTGATTTTTTATAAAAAAATACACCTGCACCCTCTTTTTTTATAGTCAATTTTCAAAAACACCACTTCCATTCCTCGTCATCACCCGAAACCCACACCTGTTTTTAAGACGCTGATCTTTATGATTGTTATGATTTTCGCTGCGTGGAGCGAGGCATACGGTATGAGCCTCGGTGCGCGAGTGTATGTTCTTTTGCGGGATAATTTGTTTTGAGCATCATAAAACCTTATTTTTGCAACAAAAAAGAAGATGGCCGTCATAGAGATCAAACCAGATACGCGCCTTGAGATAGAGGATGTTCTCTACGGAGTTTCTAAATTAGATACCCCTGATTTGGATGCTTTTGTTGACAAGGTACTCGCTTTGCGTGCGAACCGCATCATGCCGGGTTTGTCTCCCCAAGAGGCAGAATTACTAAAAAAGATCAACAGGAGTTTACCTCAAAAGACGCTGCTTCGGCTGCTTGACTTAAACGAAAAGCGCAAGAGCGAGACGCTTTCGACAGCAGAAATGGAGGAACTAAACGCCATAACCGAGGCACTGGAACAGTTGAATATTGAGAGGGTCCAAAACCTCGGTTTCTTAGCGGGTATAAAAGGTATTCCTGTACGAGAGTTGATGCAACAACTCGGAATTCAGCCAAAACCTTATGCCTAAAAGTCAATTTTCTGCTCGCATCAAACGCATGGTCCGGCAGCGGGCAAAGGGTTGCTGCGAATACTGCCTCAGTCAAGAGCGGTTCGCCACGCACGATTTCTCCATCGAACACATCATTCCTACCAGTAAACAAGGCAGCGATTCTTTAGATAATCTCGCGCCGTCATGTCAGGGATGCAACAACGCCAAATACAACAAAACCGAAGCGACAGACCCGATAACAGATGTCAAATGTCCATTATTCCATCCAAGAAACCAGTCTTGGGAGGAGCATTTTTCGTGGGATGAATCTTATACTCAAATGGTTGGAAAAACGCCTGTCGGACGAGCTACCATAGAAGCCCTGAGACTGAATCGCGAAAAATTGATCAATTTGCGGAGAGCGCTTTTCCTGCTTAAGGAACACCCGCCCGGAGATGTGTTCTGAGCTGTTTCCTATCCATACCAAATCCACGGTTTCCGCCACTTCTATTCCTGCGCGGTTTGTTTTTAAACACAATAGGCACATAG
>DDUV01000117.1:0-30246 GCA_002344975.1 Saprospiraceae bacterium UBA2329
CTTTATTTTTGCCCCACTACTTATTGCATCAAAATACCTTCAGCCATGAAAAAACTGCTTCTTTTTTTTGCTTTGAGCGCCATTTTCGGGAGCGCCTGCCAACAGCAAAACCAGAAAACGGAAACCACTGATACTTCCTGTCTTGAATACTTTGCCCCAACCGAAACCGGGGTGCGCAGCGGCGGCGTGAAGATGATTCCCATTCAGACTTCCAAAGGCGCCTTTAATGTGTGGACCAAGCGCATAGGCAACAACCCGCGCATCAAGTTGCTGTTGTTGCATGGCGGGCCGGGCGCCACGCACGAGTACTTTGAGTGCATGGAGAGCTTCCTGCCGGCAGAAGGCATTGAGTTTATTTATTACGATCAGCTCGGTTCGGGCAACTCCGACAACCCCGCCGATAAAGATATGTGGGACTTGCCCCGCTTTGTGGAAGAAGTGGAGCAGGTGCGGCAGGCGCTGGGGCTGAACAAGGACAATTTTTTCCTGCTGGGCCATTCCTGGGGCGGCATCGTGGCTATGGAGTATGCGCTGAAATACCAGCAACATCTCAAAGGCGTCATCATTTCCAACATGATGGCCGATTGCGTGGCTTACGACCGCTATGCCGAAACGGAATTGGCCAAACTCATGGACCCTGCGGTGCTCCAATCCATCCGGGCGCTGGAAGCTGCCGGCGATTTTGCCAATCCGAAATACATGGAACTTCTCAACGAACACTTCTATCCGGTACATGTGTGCCGCTTGCCGCCCGCCGAGTGGCCCGAACCGGTGATTCGTTCTTTTTCCAAAATCAATCAGGATTTGTACGTCACCATGCAGGGGCCGAGTGAGTTCGGCATTTCCGGCAAACTCGAAACCTGGAGCGTAGCAGAGCGCCTGCCGGAGATCAAAGTGCCGGCATTGGTCATCGGCGCCACCCACGATACGATGGACCCGAAATACATGGAAAGCATGGCTAAGAGCATTCCCAACGGGCGCTTTTTACTCTGTCCCAACGGCGCGCACATGGCCATGTGGGACGACCAAACGACGTACATGGGCGGGCTGATCCGCTTTTTGAAGGACAAGGAGTACGGTGTAAATTGAGTTTTTAAGTGTAGTGAAGGGGTGACTACGGGTTGTGAACTTGACTGAGTCACCCCTTCACTAAACTACTTAGGTAAAACACTTCACTAAGCTCAGAAACTTAATTTACTCATTATTGCACGACAATAACAACCACCAATGGATTCAACCTTACTACAACTGACCCGCGCACAAGAATCGAGAGCTGCCATAGAGCGGCTGTACATTGCCATGCGCCACCTGTTCATTCGCGGAGAGTACAAGCCGCTGGGCATGTCGGGCGAGGCTATGATCAGAGCGCTGATAGATTTGCGCCCCGAGATTTACGGCTCTATTGCCGACCCGGAGCGCGTGGAATTGGACGGGCTTTTTTACGTTTTTCAACGCTTGCCCAAAGGCATTGAAGAGTGCCGATACATCAGGCTCATCTCCAGAGAAGGGCACGAACAGGCTAATTTCCATGCCATTGTGCCGCCACGCAGAAAACGCAACTGCTACCGCATTGACTCAGAGCAGATGTTCATAGAAATGACGCGGGGCCGAAGCGATATTTACGACATCCTCACCCACCTCACCTTTTTGTATGTAGAGGCGGAAAAAATTCGCCGGCACAGCGAGGACAACCGGGGCCGCAAAAAACGCGACTGGGAAATGCTGGAGACCATTGTGCTGCAGTCCGAAGACGTCCCCGATCCAATCAGCAAAGAAGTGGCCTACACCTATCTGAGCAACCTGTTGGGGCGCACCTATGAAGAAACCGTGTATGCCGCCCGCCGCTTCGATAGCGACCCAACGGTGAACGACCTCTTCCGAATCACTTACTGGCTGGGGCGCCTGTCATCGGAGGAGGCTCACCTCAAAAAAGACCGGGAAATCACCTTTTCCTCTGCTTTGCGCGAACGCGTGGGGCACCATACTTACGGCGACCTCTGGGCATCGCACATCAAAGATTATATCGTCGAAAAAGATATGCTCGACCGTCCGGTACACATCGTGAGCGCCAACCCGCACAGCTTTATGAACGCGCTCTACGCCAAGGCAGCACTGCCGGAACAAAGCAAAAACAAGAGTCTGGAAGAGTTGGCCGGCCTCCTCAGCCAGGAAGATAACGGCCCGCTGCGCGACAAAGTGCTGGCCTACGCCCTGCGCCACGGCATGCGCCAGATAGACGACACCAGCGGCACCAATATTTCCGTTCAGATTTTTGATACCACTCAGGTTGATGCCGCTCAATTGCCGGCAGAACTCCGTTGGGATGCCAAACGCATACAAAAGGAAAAACCGGTACTGATTGTAATGGATTATGCCTTCGGAGAGCAGGCCTACGAAACGATGGACGAGCTGCTCAAGCCTTGCCAGACCCCGGAAGGCGAGGTGCGTTTCAAGGTGCAATCGGTCAGTATTATGGGCAAAGCCGGTATTCTGGAGGGCGAAAAAGGCGATATCATGGTGCCTACCGCCCATGTTTTTGAAGGCACAGCAGACAACTACCCGCTGCAAAACAAATTTGCGAAAGCCGATTTTGAAGGTCAGGGCCTGCGCGTGTTTGAAGGCCCGATGATTACCGTTTTGGGCACTTCGTTACAAAACAAAGATGTACTGAGTTATTTTCTCCAGTCTTCCTGGCAGGCCATCGGGTTGGAAATGGAGGGCGCGCACTATCAAAAGGCCATCCAATCGGCTTCCCGCATCCGCAACAGCATTGCGCCCGATGTGGAACTTCGCTACGCCTACTACGCCTCAGACAACCCGCTGCTCACCGGCCATACGCTGGCATCGGGCAGCCTCGGCGTGGAAGGCGTGAAGCCTACTTATCTCATTACGATCAAAATTTTGAACTGTATTTTTGGTTGAACCTATGGGGCGATAAAAAAATAAAGTGATCATTTTCGCCAAAAATAAACACTTTATTTTTGCCCCACTACTATGGCTTTGTGCCAAACATCTCTTCCACCGCCTTTTGCCGGTAGCCGAATATTTGCTCTATTTTTTTGTCCACAAACAGCGCGTCTGCCAGCGTGCCGATGGGGCCGTATGGTACTTTGTAGTGAAGGATGTCGCGCATCAAGACGCCGCCGTCGCGCGCTTCGAAGTGATGCTCGTGGTGCCACATCGAGTAAGGGCCAAAGCGCTGCTCGTCCACAAAAAAGCGCCCTTCCGAGATGTGCGTTATTTCCGTCACCCAGTCCATCTGAATGCCGGTAAACGGGCTGACTTTGTAACAAATCATCATGCCCTCGTACATGGGCGTGTCTTTGATGTCCGACAAAATTTGAAACGACATATCACCCGGCGTCAGGTCGTTGAGGTTCTCCGGTCGGGAAAAAAAATGCCATACATCGTTCAGCGGGCGAGGTATCCATTGCTGCCACTCTTTTCTCTTTACTTGCATAGAAGAATCATTTTGGCAGGTACAACGGGAGCCAGATAAAAAGGTTTACAGCAAAAAATACCCTGAAAAGGGTATATTGTGATGAGATATATGACTGTATCTTTGCAAAAGTAATCTGGGAAACCAGATACGATGTAGAAACCGATATTTTTAGTCCCAAAAACATGTTTTCCCATGAACAAGCCAGCTAACCGCCTGCTTTTCATTTTCTATACATTGGCCTTTCCCGGCCGTCGCTTCCAACCATTGATTCCAATGTTGATTCCTGCCTGAGCCATGCTGCGTCAGGCATATCTGCATTCGCGCTTTTCCAGTCCGACGAGGCTGGAACCGGACGGAGCTATGTATATTCCCATGAACACGATACATTCCTATTTTTTGTCCAAATTCCTGCTTACCAGCACATTACCTGGCGACGTTAGGGTAGATGTCACCGGAGTCCCCGATCAACTGCCGGTTGAAGGGGCCGGTAGCGCCGATGTGGCTGCGGCCTGGCTGCGGTTGTCTGAAGCAAAGCGGGGGCTCCCTTTTTACCTTATGGCGTTGCACTGACGATGCCGGCTTAATTGCAAGGGTTTCTCATACAGGAATATTTCTGCGGAGGCGCGATGATCGTAGCCTCCGCTTTTTTATATCAACCGGATACGGCACTGAGCGCGTGAAAAAAGGCCTGCAAGCGGGTCTCGTCGCCGGAGTCGGCAAATCCGGTGGCATCGCGGATTTCGAGATTGTGGAGGTAGCGCTTTTTGAGATGCTGAAGCAGCCTGACGATGGCGGCATGGGCCAGATAGCCCGCACTATATGTCTCGGTAGAGAGCCATAACTGTTTTTGAGGATAGCCCTCGCCTGCATCCAATGCCAATTGGAAGGGCGAACTCATGGAGCCGTCGGGCCGAAAAAGCAGCAGCAGCGGCTCGCACAAAGGATGCGGCTGCAGGCTGATACCGCGCAAGGCGCTGTGCCCCACGATCTGAATGCCGCCTCCGCGAATGCTCTCAAAATGTACATCCGGCGGCCGGTTCCAGTCCTCGTCCCAGATTTCGCAGGGCCATCGCATGATATTAGCAATGTCCTCTGCCTCCTCCATGAGTGTTTCCACCTCGGCGGTATTGGCCATCGAACCCCGGTACTGTATGCTGATACTCATCTAATCGTCGCTGTGCGAAAGCGAATATAGGGTATTGTTTCAAAAAGGGACGATAAAAAATAAATTTAAGTTACCCCTGTACTATGCCGCGCCGACCCGATTGAAAAAAAACTCCAGCGCTGCTTTCAAATGCGCGCCCCCTGCTGCACTCAGCCCAAACTGTAGTTCCCACTCCTCTCCGCCGATGGCCATGAGCCAGGCTTCGGGGCTGCGCTCATATACCTGCCGACACAAAGCCAAAACGGATGCGGGCGACAAAGCGTGCGTGCTGAAGGCGAACTCCAATGCAGGCTCAAGCTCTTGATATTCAAACCCTTTGAACAACACACTTTTGGAGGCATCCACAAACAAAACGCCATCATAACCAGCAATCAGCTCGGCATCCTCTACCTGCAATTGATAGCGGTACTCGATGCGTCCGGCGAATCGGCCATCCGTTTCGACCGCTTTGGCGAAAGCCCAGCCCAAGCCGTCGTCTTGCCGGGCGTCGTTGCCGATGGCCATGATGATGGTTTGATCAGAGAGGAAAGCGTTCGCGTTCATTTTGAATATTTTGGGGAAACCGGCTCAAAGATAAGGGCGATAAAAAAATAAAGTGGTCATTTTTGCCCTACTACTAAACGACCGGCGTAAAATGGCAAGGAGGCTTTACTTCCACCAACAAAAAAGCCCGACAGTAAGGTTGCCGGGCTTTTTTGTACTTCATTTATAGAGCATTACGGTCGGAAGCTGCGTTTGATGACCCGAATCGTTTTGATATTGCCGCGGGCGCCGTCTATCAGGCTCACCAAATACATGCCGTCGGCCAAACCGGCGAGGCTGTAGCGGCGGCCATCATACGCATCAAAAGTGCGTACCTGACGACCCAAAGTATTGTAAACCGTTACGCGGCTCACTTTGCTGCCCGGCGAGAGTTGGAAGTAGTCGGTGGTAGGATTAGGAAATACGCGGATGTCCTGACGCGCGCCCCAGGGCTGTGAACTGCTGCTGGTAATGCTGGCGCCGAAATTATATGTGCCGGTAGCGATGACCGTCGTATCGTTGGCTGCGGTGAGTTGGATGGTCACAACGGTGCTGCCGGGCAATTGGTTGGGCTTCACATGGACGTCCATATTGGTAGTGCCGCCGGGCTGGAGCACGACAGGCATATTGAGGTCAAATTCGGGAATGACATTGGAATAGACAAATGGAGGGTAGCAGGATTCGTTGTCGCAAACCAGCACTTCCCAACCCATCGGAAGCTGAGGCGCCACTCGATTCCAGCGAACGGAGATAGGCGTATTGGAGGTATTGGTAACAGTGGCATAGCCTACCATCTCGAAGGCGGGGTCGTTCATATCAATCACATCGTCCACGTTAACGACAGCAGGTGTAAATGTGAGGGCCACTTTTTGCGCAACGAGGAATGGCGCAGTGGAAATCAGCAGTGCAAACAGTAGTAAATTTTTCATCATTTCGTTTTTGACATTTAGGCGTCGCTGCAAAGTTCCGATTAATATCTCTAAGAATCAAGCCCTGGTTTCATAATGAAATGTGAAATAAGCGACAAAACAGGTTATCGCACAGTTTCCAATGCTGTTTGATCCAGAAGTTTTGCCAAAGACAGGCTGAAATGGAGCGGCAAAAGCGGGCTTTCCCGCAGCCCGGCGTCTAAACACCGCATCACTTCCTCCGCCTCAAACTGATACCCCAGGCCGGGGTAATCGAACCGAAACACTTCGGGCGTACTGCCTTTCCGGTGCAAAGTCAGTTCGCGGGCATGGTGCCAGCGGCTGTGCAGATGAATATGGCCGGTAGTTCCATAAATCTGCGCCTCTATCGGCGTGTCGTAGCGGATGTTGGCATGCAGATGGGCCAATGCTCCATTATCGTATTCAAACATCATTCCTGTATCCTCATCCACGCCGCTGGGGCCGAATGCAGAAGCCGCCCGTATGCGTGCGGGTATTCCCAACACCAGCAATGCCAAAAATGCAGGATAAATGCCGATGTCGAGCAGGGCGCCGCCGCCGAACGCGGGGTTGAACAGCCTCCCTTCGGGGTCATAGCGGGCAGCAAAACCGAAGTCGGCCTTTACTGCCGTCACTTGCCCTATGGCATTGGATTGAATGAGTTCCAGCATCGTCAGGGTAGGCGGCATGAATCGCGTCCACACTGCTTCCATCAAAAAAGCATTGTGCCGGGCCGACGCGTCCATCATACGTTCCACCTGCGAAGCATTCATGGCCAATGGCTTTTCGCAAGCACGGCCTTGCCCTGCTCCAGACACATCATGGCAGCTTCGCAATGAGCAACGTGTGGCGTAGCAATATATATAATGTCCACATCGGGACAAGCAGCTAAGGCTTCGTAAGAACCAAAATGCAGGGGGGCGTCGTGCCTGCGGGCGAAATCGGCAGCGCGATCTTCCGAGCGGGAAGCGGCAGCCGTTAGTCGGGCCTGGGGCAGGAGAGCGAGATCGGCGGCAAATTTTTCGGCTATTTTTCCAATTCCGAGTATGCCCCAGCGGTAATTTTTCATGGTTGTGGTCAATTTGAGCGCAAAAGCTGTTAAAAAAGCAGTAGCGCCCGGCTTCTTTGTGCCGGTAACTTTGCGGCGTAAAAATCACCCAATTGTTTCATTAAACCATTGAAAATGAAGAAGATTTTGAGAAATGCTCTTTTGAAAACGCTTTTTATGGCTGTTTTCGCCCTTACTTTAAGTACCCTGAGCGCCACTCCGGCCGCCACTTTGCGCATCGAAAAGGTAAGCACCGGCTATAAGCAGGTGTCGGTAGAACTGGCCGGATTTGCCGGACCTGTATCACTGATGCTGAAGTCGGAAAAACAAGAAATCTTAGTGAATGAGTCGGTACCGGTCGGCGCGGCTTTCGCCAAAATATTCAACCTGTCTCAATTGCCGGCCGGCCGTTACGAGTTGCACGTCGGTTCTGAGACCAAAGATGTAGTACAGCCTTTGACGGTCACGGAGGCCGATGTGATCCTGACAGAGGGGCAGCGCCGCGAGTTTTTTGCACCTACCGCACTCCTGCGCGGCCGCAATCTGGACTTCAACTGGTTCAGCAGCCGCATCGTCGGGCAAGTGGAAGTCGTCATTTTGGATGATAACGGAGTTCCATTTTTTAAGGACGCCGTCAAAAACGTCTTTCGGGTAGAGCGCCGCTATCGCCTCGAACACCTGCCGCGCGGGCAATACACGCTGCGATTCACTACTCCGCACAAAACGTACTACCAGTCCATCGCGCTGAACTGAGTTTTTTTTGCAGACATCATACATTAGGTTTCATTTACACGGCCCGCGGGAATAGCCTGCGGGCTGTTTTTTGGGGGGAAAACAGACACTTCGTATTAAATCTGGCGGATTAGAGGCGTCGTGTAAAAAGGAGTGTCTCGCTGCTGCCCCCCCAAATGTTAAACTCCCAAAAAACCTCCCTCGCCCTCTTGACTTTTTAAAAATTCGCCCCTATTTTTGCACCAGTTCTTTAACCCGAAAATATTTAACCTCATGCAGAAGATTATTTTGCCCCCCCCCCTGTTTGGAGTGCTTTAAATTTTTTAACTCAGTATCAGGCATATACGGCCCTGTTATTACCATTCCATAGATTTATCTTTTCAGCCCTATTGATGATGAATGCATGGTTGTTGACGGCACAAGTGACCTCGTCCGGCATACAATTGCCACCATCACCGGAAGCTTCCGGCATGGGCAAATACGGCGATATTCCCGTTGGGGAACACGCAGGAACAGCTAATGTAAGCGTTCCGATTTATGAGATTCAAACGCGACAAGGGGCTGTACCCATATCGTTGAATTACCACACAGGCGGCGTGCGGGTAGCACAAGAAGCAGAATGGACGGGCTTAGGTTGGTCGCTTCAGGCCGGCGGTTCCATAACGCGCGCTATCAGAGGTTTGGACGATTTCGGAGATCATGTCGGGCATTGTGTCAATGCGCCATTCGAAAATTATTATCAGCGAGGCATCGGCAACAATGCGTCGGGCAGCCCCAGGGGAAATTTGATAAATCCCGGCTATTATGAGTATGCGAGCGATCTTGGCGCCGACTTTACCTGTATGGTAGATCGTCATATCACCGGCATCCCCGTGCGCATTACAGCTCCCGACGGAGTAAAAGCCACCACACAATACAACTGTACTTATTTGGTACCCTCCTTGTTTCGAGAGACCTATACAGACGGAACCTCCATTGTTCAAAGTCAGGTTTTACAGTTCAATACGCAGGGCTATCCTGTATCCTTGCAGATATTTGGCTTTCCATCCAATGAATCGTATGTTTGGAATAACGGCTTGTTGGAGTCAAAATCTTACCTGAACTGGCAACATCATTTCGATTATTACACCAACAGAACACTGAAAAGCTCGCAGGGCATAGATGGGCAGAAGGCTGAGTTTATTTATGATCCTTACCAGCGGCTTTACCAAATCAAAGCCAGACCTTTCGAGCCGGGATCAACGAACTTCCACATACAGACGGAAATTACCTACCAGATGGGCGGTAACAATGTGGTCAGGTCAAAAACTACTTATTCGGATGCTCCGAGCCGGATTGTAGAAAAACATTTTGATGGTTTAGGGCGTCCTGTCAGGGAAATACTCAATGGTGTTTTGAAAAAACATATCGTTTACGACCAATCAGACAGGGTACAACGGCAAACCCTGTTGCCGGGCAATTATGTCGCATTTGAATACGACGGCTCGCCGCTTGGTCGAATGATATTGGAATTACTGCCCGATGGCGCCACCCGCAAACACAAATTTACAGTATCGGAAAATTGCCCGGGAACAGCAGTGACGGACGAAAAAGGAAATACATCGCAGATGTATCAGGATTTTCTGGGACGCCAAAGCAAGATAAAGGATGCACTGAACCATAATACGACATTCAAATATTTTAAACATGGCGGGGTAAAAACGGTACAACCTCCCTCCGGCAGCGCCTATACCTACCAATACGACAACCGCCGCCGCCTGATTTACAAAAAAATACCCGGCGCGCGGGCGCAGATACTCCGCTACTACGACGAGAACAACCTGCTGAAATACACCATTGACGGCAAGGGGCAGCGCATAGACCACTACTACGACGAGTACCTGCGCGAGCGCCGCACCACCTTGGCCACAGTGACCAACTGGGACCCCCAAAGCAGCAGCGCCTCGCACGGAGCGCCCGGCAGCGACATCCTCATCACCCGCTATGGAGAGGAGTTCCCCGATCTGCCGCAGATTTACAAAGGCCGGGTGCGCCAAACCGAAGCCAAACTCTTTGGCGACGGCCCGGTGACGGCTTCCGGCTTTACGCAGACCACCTTCAGTTACGACAATTTCGGGCGCGCCATCAACCGCAGCGAGACCTTTCCCCTGCTGCCCGGCAGCGGCACGGGTACCGACACCTGGGAACTGCTGTTCGACCATGCCGACCGGCTGAAATTCGAGGGCCGCAGCCACGCCGGCGCGGCCTCCGTTTCCACCACTCACTCGCATGAATACGACCACTTCGGGCGCGAGCTTTACTACTCCTTCGGCGCAGGCCAGCCCTCCGGCGCAGCGGTGGCCATGAACTGGAACGACCGCGACCAGATGACTTCCAAAAAACTCGGCTATGCCGGCAACCTCTCGCTCGACCTCATCGGCTACCGCTACAACGAACGCGGCTGGCTCACCGACATCAACGACGTCATCCGCGAGCGCTGGGAAACGCCCTACGCCATCTGCCAGGGCGAGGCCGGCGAGGAGGAAACCTCCCAGCAGGAAGAAAAAGTGCCCCTGAGCGAACTGCTCCAAATGCTGTGCCGGGGCGAAAGTGTGGCCGTACAAGGCGCCGACCCCTGCGCGCAGGGCGACTGCACGGATGAATTGGCCGACCGCATCATCGAAATCCGGCACGAGGTAGCCCTCGGCGGGCCGCGCCCCACCGTGACCCTCAGTCTGCACGGTCTGCACATCGGCGGTACGCCCATCGGGCTGCCCCGACTGCCCTATCGCTGGGACTTCGGGCCGGCGGGCTTGACCCAAAACGACAGTCTGGCCCTGCTGAGCGACCTGAGCGTCTGGCTGCAAACCAACGGCTACCGCTTCGACAGCCTGCAACTGCGCCTGCTGCCGCCCGACTGGAACCAAAAATCTTCCACTGTGGGTCTGCGCCTGAGCATCCTGCAAACCAACCTCTCGCTGAGCCACGCCTTTTACAGCATCAACAACCAGACGCCCTACAGCCGCGTGACGGTCCGCAAGGAAAACATACGCTTTGTAGCCTGCCGGGCCATTCCCACCCCCGAACAGGAACCCCGCATCATCGGCCTGGCGCAGAGCACCTCGCAGTTGCAGTACCCTACGGCGCTGTACAGGGTGCGCATGGACAACAGCGCGGCACCCGTGTGGCGCTTCGGAGGCGAACTCGTGACCGCCGGGCAAAACTACCGCCGCGAACTGCGCATTCCGGTGCAAAACGCACAGGAGCGATTCAGCATCCTGATGACCGGCGACAGCATTCCGGTGGTGTGGACACTGGCCCAATTGCTGACCCAACGGCAGCAAAACGGCCTGTCGGGCGTGGCCTCCATAGAGCGGGTGATAGAAAAAACCAACACCAATCCCTGCACCCTGCCGCCGCTCAATTGCAGTGAAAAACAGACAGAACTGCAAAACGCCGCCCTGGCGCAGATACAAAACCTGCTGTGCAGCACCAACGCCGCACAACTGAGCTACCCCGTCACGCTGTATCAGGTGGCGCTGTGCAACGGCGGCACGGCATATATTCTGGGGCAACAACAACTGCAAATGCTGCCGCAACCCGTGCAGATCATCGCGCAGCTCCCCATCACCGGCCCCGATCAGGCCCTGACGGTAGTCGTCACCCGGCGCCGGCCCCTGTTGGCCATGAAGTTCCGCTACGAACCCAACGGCAACATCCGCGAACTGCAATGGAAAGTGACCCGCCAGGATGTAAAATACTACGAAAACGACTACGACCCCATCAACCGCCTGCTGGGCAGCAACTACGGCATAGAGCGCGAAGTGCAGCCGGCCATAGGCGCGGCCTACATAGAGCGCGTGAACACGCAGGACTACAACGAGTTCGGCATCGAATACGACCCCATCGGCAACATCAAAAAGCTGAGCCGCCGGGGACTGATACCCGCAGCCGACTGCTTCACGCCGGGACTGATAGACAATCTGAGCTACTCCTACGGCGATGAAGGCCGACTGACGGCGGTGAGCGACGCAGCGCCCGAACCCTACCGACAGGAGGGCTTCAAGCCTGCCGCAGCGGGCGGGCCACAGGCAACACACTACCAGTACGACCACAACGGCAACCTGACCGACGACGCGCACAAGAACATGCAGTTCGACTACAATTTCCTCAATCTGGCGCTGAATATCACTACAACACAGGGCACACTGCACTTTTTGTACGATGCCACCGGAAGAAAGTGGGCCAAGAGTGGCCCCGACGGCATCCGCTTCTACGCAGGAAACATCGAGTACTTGGATGGAAAAATACAGCACATCGCCTTCCCGGACGGCAGACTTGTGGCGGAATACAACACATCCGGCACGAGCGTAACAGGCTATAGATCAGAATACTTCCGCACGGACCACCTCGGCAATACCCGCCTGACTTTCTCGGATTTCAATCAGGACGGCCTCATCTCCTGGAAACTGCCCACCGCAGGGCCTGCCGCACAGGAGAGCGAGATCACATCCGAAAATCATTACTACCCGTTTGGGCTGAGCCAGAAGGGGCCTTGGTATGCGAGCGTGGCGCCGGAGAATAAGTACCGCTACAACGGCAAGGAGTGGAATGATGAGTGGGGGCTTGGCCTGTATGACTTCGGCAACCGCTGGCATGACCCGACGCTGGGACGGTTTACTACGGTGGACAGGTTTGCGGAGAAGTATGCCTTCCAGTCGGCTTATGTGATGGCCGCCAATGACCCGATGAAATTTGTGGATGTGAATGGGGATAGTATTTTTATACGAACAGGCAAGGGAAAAGAAAATATTGCGCTATATGACAATGGGGTGGTTACAAATAGAGATGGTACTAAATATACAGGAAAGGGTGTTAAAGAAAGAAAAGACGGCTCTGTGAAATTACAAGGATTCTTGAAGCAAACAGTCAACGCTTTAGATAAAATACGATCTGGAGGGCCAGTCGGAAGTAATTTAGTTTCAACTTTAGAAAAAGATAATGACATATTCGTTATCACTAAAGGACCCGTTAACGATGCAAGAGGGAGAGCAGTTCACTTCAATCCTGCAAGCTTTGAGGCGGGTTTAGATGTTAATGGATCGAGAAACACATCTCCATTTGTCTCGTTAGCACATGAATTAGCCCACGCTCTAGATTGGGATAACGGATCAATTGATACCAGAACATGGATCACTTACAGTGATAATAAGACTACGTCAACTCGTGCAGAGATATATGCCAGCCATGTAGAGAACCAAATTAGAGCCGAAAACAATCTCCCATTAAGGGAATTTTATGGTATTGATCAAGGCAAAGGAGTTGGTCGGCTGTTAATACCCGGTACTCGAATGAGCGCCCATTACATGCAAACGCAGAAGGTTCCAACGCTTATTCAAATACCTTTTAAATACTAACAATATGAAATCTGTTTTTTTATGTGTATTCTTGCTGATGCAGGGAGGTATTTATTCTCAAATCGGTTCTGTTATTGAATTTATCGACCCTTCGCTTTTTAAAGGTAAAGGTGTGATATTTGTAGAGAATTTATCTCCCCCGATCCAATTGCCGAAAAATGCAAAAATAATAAATCTCACTAAAGAACAGGTGTATATTTCAGAATTGATTTTTTTAAATCAATTTTCCCAAAATGCAACTCTCGCATTTTTTAACAACAAGAATATAAAGAAATATTTTTGGTATTATAATAGGCAATACTTGGGTTTTAAAGATGAGAATGGGCGTATTAATGTCATCATTAATTTACTTAATTTTCGAAATAAAAAAATAGCTGAGAAGAAATTTGAGGGTTGGGGAGAAGAATATTTTATTGGCTTCGGTGAATATTATGAGAAAAATACGCTAAGAATTAGCGTCAACATTGATTTGTGCAAAGTTGACGTATGGTAACCGCTGGCACAGGGTCTTCTCTCATCCAGAAAAAATTTAAAAAAATCAATCGCTGGTGGCGTGGGACGCTTTAAGGCGTCCCCGCTACCCTTATCACCCCCGCCGGCGTAGAGTCTTCTATTTAGTCGAAAAAAAATTAAATATTTCAATCGCTGGTAGCGCGGGACGCTTTAAGGCGTCCCCGCTACCACTATCACCTCGTCTCCTGACGAGTAGTAAAAACACTTCATTTTAGCACTAAAATCCGCCACGCCGTGCGTATCTTCGCACCATGCCGCACGCTATCAGCATATCACAAGGCAGGCTGCGCTGTCGCTTTTATGCCGGAAACATTGAAT
Organism: Saprospiraceae bacterium UBA2329; assembly: GCA_002344975.1. Taxonomy (GTDB): domain Bacteria; phylum Bacteroidota; class Bacteroidia; order Chitinophagales; family Saprospiraceae; genus UBA2329. The sequence continues at coordinate 14,066 of DDUV01000117.1, forward strand.
ATCATCGCCAGCTACTGCGCCGAATATTTCCGAACGGATCACCTCGGCAATACAAGGCTCACTTTCTCGGACTTCAATCAGGACGGCCTCCTTCCAGATAAGCATCCCGTGATGAACGTATTGTTTTTTTGAGGCAAAACCGGGCGCGATCCGACTGTTTTCTACCTCCTTTCCAGCACACCCTCAGATGGATTGATATCAACAAACAGCCATGTTCAATCATAGGCGAAACCCATTTTTTCTTTCGCTTTCCATCAAAAAACTGAAGCAAAAAGCATTTTTTTTCAAATTTTAACATTCCGAAGGAAAAAACGGGAAGCAATTGTTAAGAAAACACCACTCTGGAGCAAAGTACGAGCGCTCGGCTAATTATATTTGGTGAACCCCGGCTTTTCCACTGCTTTCTGAAATTGAATTTTCTGTCTTGCCCGGCATTTATGCAACAAAATATTGCGCGGAGTCGTAAATGCCCATACCTTTGCAGCGTGAAATTTCCGAAAGACACTTATGTTTGAGGAAAACACCCATGAACAAAACAAGATAAACGATGAAATTCCCATGGTTGATTACAGCCGTTATGGTACTCCATAGCGTGCTAAGTTTCGGCGCCCCCCCGCGTGAAATGTCTGAATCCGAATGGACAGCATCCAACGAAAGGGATATTCAATTGCGCCTCGAACAACTCCGACTTCCGTTCTCCATCCAAACCAACAACAGCCGTATCATTCGGTACATCCACGACTACGCAGCCGTGGGCATACAGGAAACCGAAACGATGCTGGGCCGCAGCAATCTGTTTTTGCCCGTTTTTGAACACTACCTCAGCATTTATCAACTGCCTCAAGAACTGAAATACCTCCCCATCGTTGAGTCCGGCCTCAAAACCGATACCCAGTCGCCGGCAGGCGCCCGCGGGCTGTGGCAACTCATGGAAGTGACGGCCCGTCAGTACAAACTCCGCGTCAGCGGCGGTACAGACGAGCGCCTTGATCCTTATCGCTCTACCGAGGCAGCCATGCGTTTGTTGTCTGACCTCTACGACCAATATCAGGATTGGCCGCTCACCATCGCCGCATACAATTGTGGCCCAGGCCGGGTAAACAAGGCCATCCGCTTGGCTCGCAGCAAAGACTACTGGAAAGTAAGCAAGCACCTCCCGGCAGAAACGCAGCGCTATGTGCCTGCTTTTGTGGCGGCGGCATACATCCACAAACACCATGCCGATCACGGACTTGCGCCTCGCGGCGGCGAAGAAGCAGAGCAGGGCGTACGGGTGTTCCACATCTCTACCACCATGTCTATCAGCCAGATTGCCAATGCTTGTGAAACGGAGACCAATGTGATCCGCAATCTGAATCCTGCGTTTCCGGGCAATGTCATTTCTGCTTCCGACAAAGGGTTCTACCTCGCTGTTCCCATGGCTTCCAGCAAGCCTTTTCAGGAATGGCTGAGCCGCCAAAAGGCTTACAACCACGCATTATTTGCTGACAAGAAGGCTCTACATACTACTTACGTTACAGCTCCCGGTGATGTGATTGACGCCGTTGCGCGCCGCTTTCAATGCACTGTGGAAGACATCATGCGCTGGAACAATCTGAAAACAGCCGAGATAGTAGTTCATCAGGAGTTGAATATCTATCTCACCAGAGAGTTCCTTTTGGGCAGGGTGTAATACTCTGAGAAAGCACACCGGTTTGGCAAAGGCCGCAGCGAAGCATCAACTTCTCTGTGGCCTTTGCTGTTTTGGGGAAATTGGGTTGCCTCAACAGCGGGTAGCCCTAGCAAAAGAACATGTACGAATTCATTCAATCGCTAAAAGAGGCTCTGAAGCAGCCCTTGCCCGGCCGGGAAGCGCAGTTTCGCATGGCGCATGTAGGGCGCAGGGCTTATATGGAAGCGCCTGCCGATGCCCGGAAAGCCGGCGTTCTGGTGCTGTTGTTCCCCGAAAAAGACGATTGGCATGTGGCACTGATGGAGCGCAGTTCTCACAACCCCAACGACAGACACGGCGGCCAGATCAGTTTTCCCGGCGGCAGTTTCGACCCTGAAAACGACCCCTCGTTGCTGCACACTGCATTGCGTGAAGCCCACGAAGAAATGGGCATAGAACCCAAAGAGGCAGAAGTGTTGGGGGCCTTGACGGACCTGTACATCCCGGTGAGCAATTTTCATGTGTTCCCCTTTGTAGCCTGCCTGCGCGCGGCGCCCGTTTTCGTCCCTCAGGAGGAGGAGGTCAGCGCCATCCTCACGGCGCCGATTTCTTTTTTTACCGATGAAAAGTCTATACAAATCACCGAGTTGGTGCTGGGAGGCAACTTCGTTCTCAAGGATGTGCCCTGCTTCATGGTGGAAGGCCGGGTGATGTGGGGCGCAACAGCCATGATTATGAGCGAGTTGACGGCGGTTTTTGCCGGCTTGCCAAGCAACCATTCAATGGAGCAGAGGTCTGTATAAAATATTTTTCAACCAACCATAATGTGAACCATGCAACTCAAATCTATTCTTGTTCTAAGCGCACTGGGCCTGGCTTTTTTGATGCCGAGCCTCACACAAGCGCAGTTTACCTACCCGGCTACGCGCAAAACAGAAACCGTTGACACTTACTTCGGTACTCAGGTGGCCGATCCGTACCGCTGGCTCGAAGATGATTACAGCGAAGAAACCAAAAATTGGGTGAAGGCCCAGAATGAAGTCACGTTCAAATATTTGGCCAACATCCCTTTCCGGAAAGCCTGGCTGGATCGTTTGGAAAAAACCAACAACTACCCCAAATACTCCTCGCCTTCGCGCAACAACGGCTATTACTACTTTTACAAAAACGACGGCCTGCAAAACCAGAGCGTCCTGTATCGCCAGAAAGGGCTGAGCGGCGCCCCCGAAGTCGTGATTGATCCCAATACGCTCTCGGCCGGCGGCACCACTTCATTGGCTATTTTCTCGCTGTCGAAAAACGGAAAATACGCCGTCGTAGGCACCTCGGAGGGCGGCAGCGACTGGCGCACCATGTACGTCCGAGACATGAGCACCGGCAAAAATCTGAGCGACGAAATCAAATGGGCCAAAGTGACCGGCGTATCCTGGCAGGGCGACGGCTTCTACTACAGCCGCTACCCGCAGCCCGAACCCGGCAAGGAACTCAGCACCAAAAACGAAAACCATCAGGTGTATTTTCACAAAGTGGGCACCCCGCAATCGCAGGACGTGCTGGTATATCAGGACCCCGCCAATCCGCAGCGCTTTCACGGTGTATTTACCTCCGACGACGAAAAGTATTCTTTCCTCAATATCTCCGACCGGGGCAAGGGCAAACAGGGCAATGCGCTGTGGTATCGCGCAGGCAAAGACCCCGCCGCGCCCTTCAAACCGCTGATTGCCGAGCCGGGCGAATTTACCTACAGCCCCATTGATGTGGTGAAAGGAAAGTTTTTGATGAGTACCAACGACGGCGCTAAAAACCGGCGGGTCGTATTGATAGACCCTAAGAACCCCGCTCCGGCCAACTGGAAAACCATCATTGCAGAAAAGCCAGAACCGCTCACTTCGGTATCCAGCGCGGGCGGGAAGCTCTTCGTCAGCTATTCCAAAGACGTGACCACGCGCGTGTATGTCTATTCATTGGATGGCAAAATGGAGCGCGAGGTGCAACTGCCCGCATTGGGTTCGGCCGGTGGTTTTGGCGGCAGCCGCAAAGAAAAGCAGGTGTTCTACACTTTCACCAGCTTTGCCTATCCGCCCTCTATTTATACCTACGACATTGCTACGGGCAAGAGCACGCTGTTCCGGGCGCCGGAAGTGGACTTCAATCCGGATGCCTACGAAACCAAACAGGTTTTTTATACCAGCAAAGACGGCGCGAAGGTACCCATGTTCATCATTCACAAAAAAGGATTGGAACTGAACGGCAAAAATCCGACGATTTTGTACGCTTACGGCGGCTTCAATGTGAGCGTGACGCCCAGTTTCAGCATGAGCCGGATTTCCTGGTTGGAGCAGGGCGGTATTTATGTGTCGGCCAATATCAGGGGCGGCAGCGAGTACGGCGAGGCTTGGCATGAAGCGGGCATGCGCCTGAAAAAGCAAAATGTGTACGACGATTTCATCGCTGCTGCGGAATATCTCATTGCCAACAAATACACCAGCACGAAGTATTTGGCCTGTCAGGGAGGTTCCAATGGCGGTCTGCTCGTAGGGGCGGTCATCAATCAGCGGCCCGATTTGTTCGGCGTGGCCATTCCTCAGGTAGGTGTGATGGACATGCTGCGCTTCCAGAAATTCACCATCGGCTGGAACTGGATTGCAGAATACGGCAGCGCTGAAGCTACCGAGGAGGATTTTAAAAACCTGTATGCCTACTCGCCGCTGCACAACATCAAAGCCGGCACAAGCTACCCCAATGTGCTGATTACCACCGCCGATCATGACGACCGCGTAGTGCCTGCGCACTCCTTCAAATACGCCGCCGAATTGCAGTCCAAAGCGCGTACCGACCGCCCCGCACTCATTCGCATCGAAACGGAGAGCGGGCACGGCGCCAGCAACCTGAAAAAATCGCTGGAAGTAGTGGCCGATATGTATGCTTTCTGCTTTTACAATATGGGATTGACTCCGAAGTTCTAAGCAATTATTTCGGGCCTCGCTGAAGATTCCTCCGCAAGTAGTGGATTTTCAGGGAGGCCCGAAATGGATATATTCGCTAAATAAATTACAACACATCCCCTACCCCTTTCCCCTCGGAATGAACAAATTCTCCCGGATGCAGGCCAATATTTTCTGGTCGCTTTTCAGGATGGAGAATGCCTCGGCAAACACCTGATAACTCTCTGTGCCTGTGGAGGCTATCTGCCGGGCAGTACGCAAGACATTCCACTGCCGGTACAACAAATACAAAGCGTAGCCGAGCAGGAGCATCACAAAAACCGTATTGTAAAACACCGCGCTTTCCATGTCCGGCTGGAAAATTGCCGTTTGCAACAAGGCATAAGAAGCCGCGTTGATCAACCATTTGATGCCCTCCATCAGCGCCATTGCGACCAACATGAGACTGAAAACGATCCAATTTACCGGCTCCAGAAATACCGCAAAAATGCGCCCGGCCATGCGCACATACTCTCGCGGATGCCCCGCCGAAAACCACAGGTACCGGTTCAGCGATTCAAACCCACCCGCCTCCAGACAGGCGTAGTCGAACACCGGATAACCCCGCAGCAGCGTGCGCGGCTGAAACTGCCGCTCCTGATACTGAATGAGCGCTATGGGAATGCGCCGCACCGAGGCCGCCAGCAATTCGGAATCCACAAACGAAGCGCTTTCCGCATCGGGAATGACCACCACCGCATCGGCTTTGCGCAATGCCACGCGCACAAATTCCACAATTTCGTCGTGGCCGTAACTGCCGAAAGGAAGACGAAGTACCTCCATGCCGGCGCGCTCCACCTGGCGACCGATTTCCTTGGCTTTTTCCTCGTGCAGGTATTTGAAAGAAATGAACACCCTCGGCTTTCGGTAGCGAATGAGGGCCGCCGCCGCCAACAAAATGAGCACACAAATTTCAGCCAACAACAGCAGGCTTTGCAATATCCGCGCCCCCAGATGCAGGGCCGGCAAGCCGAGTAACCGCTCCATCAGCCGCGCATTTTGGTGGTAAATCCAGGCAGATAATTCCCATACCATCCAGGCGCCCAGCACAAAAAGCACCATCGCCAACAACAAAGACAGAAATGTTTTCACAATAGCATTCGAGTTTTGAACCGTGTAGCTTACGGCTTGGAGCCGTTCACCCCTGTTTCTCTGTATGAACTTTGTAACAGACGCCACAAGCAGATGAACTGCGCAGCAGATGACGGCTTACAGCCGCTTACCCCTTCCTATTCTTCACATGCTTATCCAACCACTGATCCATTTCCCACAAACAATGCAGCACCGATTCTTTGGCCCGGTAGCCATGACTCTCCGCCGGCAACACCACATAGCGCACCGTAGCGCCATGCCCTTTCAGCGCGGCATAAAAGCGCTCGCTTTGGATGGGGAAAGTGCCGGAATTGTTGTCGGCCTCGCCGTGTATGAGCAGGATCGGCGTTTTGATCTTATCGGCAAAATTGAACGGCGACATGTTGGAATACACCTCCGGCGCCTGCCACAATGTACGCTCTTCCGATTGAAACCCAAAGGGCGTCAGCGTGCGATTGTACGCGCCGCTGCGAGCAATCCCGGCAGCGAATAAGTCGGTGTGCGCCAACAGATTGGCCGTCATAAAAGCTCCGTAAGAGTGCCCACCCACGGCTATGCGCCGGCGATCTGTGACGCCCATGTTGACCAACATATTGACGGCGGCCTCGGCGTTGGAGCGCAATTGTTCCACAAAGGTTTCATTGGGTTCGGCATCGCCCTCGCCGATGATGGGCATGCTGAAATCGTCGAAAACGGCGTAGCCCTGCGTCAGCCAATACAAAGGCGAACCCCAGCTCAGCCGAATAAATTCATAAGGCGAACCCGACACCTGCCCGGCCGCGTCGGCGCTTTTGAACTCGCGCGGATAGGCCCACATCAGCGTAGGCAGCGGGCCGTCTTTAGCTTTGTCGTAGCCCGCAGGCAGGTACAGCGTGCCGGTCATTTCCACCCCGTCGGCGCGTTTGTACCGCATCAGTTCTTTTTTGGCGCCGGTCAGAGCCGAGTAAGGGTTGGCAAATTTCGTCAGGGGTTTGAGTTCGTTTTTGTTCAGATTGCGCAGATAAAAATTGGGGGGTTCCTGCACCGATTCCCGCCGCGTAATGACCTGGCCCTTGCCCAAGTCCACAAAAGCCACCGGCGTTTCGTACCAGGGTGCTTCCGAACGCCACAAACGCTTGGTTTGCTTGGTTGCTACCTCCATCTGATCAATAAAAGGACGGTTGCCTTCCGGCGATGCACCCTGCCCCGTAAGGTATAAAGTCTTGCCGCCATTGGCCATGAGCAGCACCGAGCGGCCATATTCGTTGAGCTGTGTCACAAATCCGCCCGGATCGTTGTAGCGGTCTTCCGTTGAGCGTTCAAAAAGCGAGGTTTTGCCTGCGGCTGTGTTGTCGGGCTGCCAGATGCTCGTGACTTGACGGCGGTTTTGCCACCAGCCTTCATACGCCAGCGCCAGATCGCCCTTGCCCCAACTGATGCCCCGATAGCGCAAGGCGAAGGAGATGACTTCTTTCGGCTGCCCGCCGAACGGAGCTTCCAGAGCGTACATTTTATCGCGCACGGCCACTTCTTTTTTGGGGTCGCCGCCATCCTGCGCCTCTACCCAGTACAGCGTAGCCGGCGCATCGGCACGCCAGGAAATGCTGCGCGGCCCGGTAGCTACGGCGTCAAACCCCTGCGGCAGTTTGTCCATTAATGGTTTTTGAACAATCACTTTCAGCACCTGGCCCTGCATGTTCCAGATGGCCGTAGTTTGCGGAAAGCGGGAATACGGCACGATGTAGGAAAACGGTTTTTGCAAAGCAGTGACCAGCAAATATTTGCCATCGGGCGAGACGTTGAAATCGGTGATAATACCCGCTTCGCCCATGCCGGTTCTCGTGCCTTGTTTCAGGTCCACCAACATGAGCTGAGAGGCGCCGTAGTGTTCAAACAGCGCTTCGTCATGGGCGTTGGTCAGCAAATCTTGAAAAGTGCGCACAGGAGCGGCTTTGCCTTCATTGGCCTGCACTATGGGGCCGGCAGGCGTAAGGGGCGCTTGCGGCGCGGGGCCTCGTCCTGTCGGAATCATACTGATGAGAATCTGGTCATTGCCGATCCAACTATACGGAGAACCGGGCATGGCAGCATTCACTGCGGGGGAGGAAAAGATACGAGCCGTGGCAGCTTCAACATCCACCACCCACAACTCCAAGCCTGCCTCCACTGCGTTCACAAAAGCCGCTTTGGAGCCGTCGGGCGACCAGGACACATACTGAATGCGAGCCTTGGCGGGCAGGCGCTGCACTTTTTTTTCGGCGCCGTTGGCGATGTTTTTGATGGTCAGGTTGGTGTAGTAATTGCTTCTGCTGGGGCCGTTGGTGCGCGGGTTGATGCGGATACCGGCCAAGCGAAGTTCGGGTTGCGACAACTCCTCAATGGAAGGATTGCCCGGCTGATCCATGAGCATCATCCACTTGCGGTCGGGGCTGAAACTGACGCCGGGCGTAGCAGGCGCGTCGGCCAGAGCAGTGATGGCGGCAGGCGGCATTTGGTACCCGATGGGATCCTGCGCCGTCAATGAGAATGCCGCAAAGCACAAAAATGCAGCAACAAAAAAGTGTATCTTGTTCATATTGAATGGTTTGATCTGGTTTCAAACAATTGGACAAAGCCGTTCCTAATTGGGAGGCTGACAAATGTAATAGTTGTTTTTGAAATCCGCAAACAAGGCAGATTGGTGAACCGGCTTTTCATTTCAGAAGTTTAGAACTTACATTTGGCGAATTTTCGCTGAATTAGAAAAAAACGCCTTACTTTCGCAGCGCCAACTCATCTTCAACCATCGAATATCCGCATCATTATGAGCAGAAGAATAAAAAAAGCAGCCGTTCTCGGCTCCGGCGTCATGGGCAGCGGCATCGCCTGCCATTTTGCCAACATCGGTCTCGAAGTTCTCCTTTTGGACATCCTCCCGCCCAACCTCTCCGACGCCGAAAAATCCAACCGCGCCGCCCGCAATCGCATGGCCGACACCGCGCTGGCCAACGCCCTCAAATCCAAGCCCGCGCCGCTCTACGATAAAAAATTCGCCTCCCGCATCCAAACCGGCAACTTCGAAGATGATATGGCCCGCATCAAAGACTGCGACTGGGTCATCGAGGTCGTCGTAGAGCGTTTGGACATCAAAAAGCAGATTTTTGAACAGGTGGACCGCCTCCGCAAACCCGGCAGCATCGTTAGTTCCAACACTTCCGGCATTCCCATCCACCTCATGCTGGAGGGCCGCAGCGACGACTTCCGCCGCCATTTTCTCGGCACCCACTTCTTCAATCCGCCGCGCTACATGCGCCTCCTGGAAATCATTCCCACGCCCGACACCGACCCCGCCATCGTTGATTTTCTGATGCACTACGGCGACGTTCAATTGGGCAAACAAACTGTGTTGTGTAAAGACACGCCGGCGTTCATCGCCAACCGTGTGGGCGTATATGCCATGGCCAAAATTTACCAACTCACCACCGAATTGGGCCTCAGCATTGATGAAGTGGACAAACTCACCGGCCCGGCCATCGGTCGCCCCAAAACCGGCACCTTCCGCCTCGGTGATCTGGTAGGTCACGACACCGCAGCCAAAGTCATCATGGGCCTGAAGCAAAATTGCCCCAACGACGAGCAGGCCGCTACTTTTGAAATTCCGAAGTACCTCCAATTCCTCCTCGACAACAACTTCCTCGGCAATAAATCCGGCCAGGGTTTTTACAAAAAAACGCGCGAAAAAGACGCCAACGGCAAAGACATCATCCTGGCGCTCAACTTAGATACGCTCGAATACCAGCCCACCCAAAAGTCGAGCCTCGCCAGCCTCGGCCTCAGCAAGCAAATTGATTCATTGGCCAAGCGCCTGCCCGCCCTCGTGGACGCGCCCGACAAAGGCGGCGAATTGCTGCGCCGCTCGCTCATGGGCCTCTTCGCATACGTCTCCAACCGCGTGCCCGAAATCTCCGACAACCTCTACAGCATTGACGACGCCATGCGCGCCGGCTATGCCTGGGAACTCGGCCCTTTTGAATATTGGGACATCATCGGCGTGGCCAAAGGCATGGAACTGGCCGAAGCACAAGGCGAAATCATCGCCCCCTGGGTCAAGGAAATGCTCGCCGCCGGCCACACCTCATTCTACCAACGCCAACAGGGCCGCCGCCTCTATTATGATGCCGGCAGCCGCAGCTACCTGCCCATTCCCGGCCTCGATTCTTTCATCATCCTCAACGACCTCCGCGACGCGGCGCCCGTACACACCACCTCCGAAACCGTCCTCCACGACATCGGCGACGGCGTGCTCTGCCTCGAATTCACCAGCATGCACAACACCATCGGCGAAGGCGTGCTGCGCGGCATCAACGAAGCCATCCAAATTGCCGAAGACGGCGATTGGAGGGGCCTCGTCATCGGCAACAATGCCACCAATTTCTCGGTAGGCGCCAACCTCATGATGATTGCCATGCTGGCCTATCAGCAAGAATTTGACGACCTCAACATGGCCGTCAACCTCTTCCAGCAAACCACCATGCGCTGCCGCTACTCCTCCATTCCGGTGGTCGTGGCCACGCAGGGCTACGTCTTCGGCGGCGGCTGCGAAACCCTCATGCACTGCGATGCAGCCGTTTGCGCTGCCGAATCTTACATCGGCCTCGTCGAGGTGGGCGTAGGCCTGCTCCCCGGCGGCGGCGGCACCAAAGAGTTCGCCCTGCGCGCCTCCGACGCTTTCCGCGAAGGCGACGTATTCATGCCCACCCTCATAGACAAGTTCAAAACCATCGCCATGGCCTCCGTAGCTACCTCGGCCCACGAAGCCTACAACTACGGCTACCTCCTGCCCGGCCGCGATGCCGTAGCGCCCAACAAAGACCGCGCCATCGCCGAAGCCAAGAAAAAAGTGCTCGAACTGTCTTACAACTATGTGCAGCCCATCCAGCGCAACGACGTGTATGTCCTCGGCAGACAGGGCTTGGCCACCCTCCTCCTGGCCGCCAACGAACTGCGCCTCGGCAACTACGCCAGCGATCACGACATCAAAATAGCTCAGAAAATCGCCTACGTCCTCTGCGGCGGCGATCTCACCGCTCCGCAACAGGTCTCCGAACAATACCTCTTGGACGTCGAACGCGAAGCCTTCCTCAGCCTCTGCGGCGAACAGAAAACATTGGAGCGCATCCAACACATGCTCCAAACCAATAAACCGTTGAGAAACTGATGATGGAATAGGGCGCCACCCCGCCACGGGCAAGTTCTTATTGCGGGTCATCCATTACAATGGCCGCTGTGCAACCCTAACGGCTCTGCGCAGCGGCCATTTTCATTTCTGCCCCTGGCGCGCGGGGCAGTCACAATACCGGCTTACTTTTGGGGATTCCGCAACTGCCGGCCTGCTGTCCGCACCGGAAACTCAATGTGTTCATACACATCGGCCAGCAATAACTCGCTGCCCACCGAGCGCATGGGCAGCCGACCGTCTATGGCCGCTACAAAAAAAAGGCCCCTCCCCGCCGAAGCAGAGAGAGGCTATCCCAAAAACCGATATAATCTTTACCGGGGCGGGTTACTTTTTACCCTTTTTCTTCATGTTCAGCGCAATGGTGACTTCATGTGCACCGGAATTAAACTGCTGGAAACGTTGAAACGAAACATCGTAGGTGTAGTATAAGTTGAACGGGGACACCTGCACGCCCAGCATCACCCCCATCACACCCAAAGAACGATACGAAACGCCGGCCAGCAACTGATCATCCAAAAAGCCGGCCTTCAGGTTGATGTCCAACTGAAACGGCACATCTCTGATCTGGCGAGCCATCACAGAGGGTTCGAGTGTAAACTTCAGGTCTTCTACCTCAAACTTGTGCCCCAGATAAAACACATAGTAGTTAAACAGGGACTCCTTCTCATCAGATACTACCAAGCCGTCCAATCGGGAGCGCACCAAATTGGTAAAAGACAGGCCACCGAATGTGTTTTCTTTGTAAGTGCCGTAAATACCTACCGAAGCATCCAAAAAACGAACGCCGCTCATATTGGCATCAATGATGCGGTCGCCTAAATCAACGAAACTGCCGCCGGCCACATCGCCATGCAATCTGATCTGCTGCAATTCGGTAGAAAAACCTGCCGCCATTTCCCAGTCCTTACCCAAAGGGAAACGAATGGCATAATTGAGTTGCGCCCGCGTCCTTTGCAATTGCGCCGCCGATTCCGACAACACGCCGAAACCAATGCCGAAACTCTTGCTCAACGGGCCATTGTACTGCGCCATAAAGGTTTTGGGCGCATCCGGGAAGCCCGTCCATTGCATCCGCGCATTGAACAACAACTGGTGTTGCCCGCTAAAGCCGGCCGCTGCCGGATGAATCAAAATAGGGTTGATGTTGTAATGCGAAAAAATTGCCTGATCCTGCGCCTGAACCTGCATCAAGGCTGCAACGGCGATTATGGAGAGTAAAAGAATCTTTTTCATGTTTTTGGAATCGGTTGATGGTGAAAAATGGTTTTTGAGATGTGCGGTGCGACGGAGTCTTCATTGTACTGCATCGCACCGCATTGTTTCGGTTTATCTGCGCAAAATCGTGATGGAACCTCTCAATTGCTGCCTGATGCCGTCTATGTCGGTGTATTCAAACACAAAATAATACGGCCCATCGGGCAGTTCGCTGCCGTTGCGCGTAGTGCCTCTCCAGGTGTTGTCGTAGTTGTCCGTTTCATATACCAACTGACCCCAACGGTTGTAAACTTCCAGATGGTTATTGGCAAATTCATCCACACAACTGATGATGAACTCCTCATTCAAGCCGTCGCCGTCGGGCGTAATAACGGTGCGAATGTCGAGGCAGGGCGTCCTGCGGTCTCTTACAGTGCCGGAAGCAAGGTTAGGATCAGGACGGCAGCCGCGGCTGTCGGTTACCATTACAAAGTACTCGCCGGGACACAGACCTGTGAGGAAGGGTTCTGCCGTCACTTGCCCGGTTGACCAAGTGAACGTAAACGGCCCCTCTCCGCCTCCTGTCACTACTGCCAGCACCGAGCCGTTGCAACCATCGGTAGCCGGCGTGCTGTTCACAGTTACTACGATCGGGGCGGGATTGCTTACTGAAAAAGTAGCCGTGGCGGTACAGTTGTTCACGTCGTTTACAGTGACCGTATAAGAACCGACGCGCAGGAACGTAAGACGAGGGCCAAAAGCGCCATTGCTCCATTCGTAGTTGTACGGCAGGGCAAATACCCCTCCGGATGCAGCCGCAAAAATCTGGCCATCGTTGACGCCCGTACAACTCGTCGGCAGGGTATTGGCCGTCACCGTCACAGGCTGTGGCGCCTGTAAAGTAAGGGTTTCCGTCACGGTACAGCCTAAACCGTCGGTCACGCGCACGAGATATTCGCCGGGAGCTGCATTGGTCAGCGTTGCCCCCGAACCGCCCACTACTGTGCCGTTGCGGCGCCATTCAAAGGTATAATTACCCTGACCGTTGAAGGCAGTAGCCGCCATTGAGCCATCTGTGCTGTTGTGGCAACGCACGTCAAAACCGTTGTAATTGCTCGTCACGTCCACATCCAAAGCCAGCGCTGATTGCGAAGCAATGGTGTAAGTACGCGTCAGCACATTGCCCGACCCCTCGGTAACACGCACCGTGTAAGTGCCGGGCGCTGCATTGGCAAGGTCTTCATCTGTGGAGACAATGGCTCCGGCGGCATTGCGCCACTCGTAAGTGTAGGGCGCTCGGCCACCGGTCACAACCAGGTTAATGGCGCCGGTAGCGTCTCCCGGACAGTTGGTAGCCGTAGAAGTTGACGAAAGTCCAAATGTATTCACTTCGATGCCGGGCAGTACGAAAATACAACCGTTGCCGTCCGTCACCGTGGCAATGAAAGTACCTGCGCATAGGTTATTGATGGCCGGGCCGCCGGTATTGGGCGTGTTCCACTGCAACTGGTAAGGCAGCGTTCCGCCTGTCAGGGTCAGCGTTACAGAACCGGTACAGCCAGGCTCTTCCGAATCGTGAACCACGGCAATGTTTGTGGTAGTCACTACCGACGAAGCTGTGATGGTGGCAGAGCCATTGATAACCGTGCCCTGAGCATCCGTTACTGTATAGGTGAGCGCACCGGCCGGCAGGTTGCTGCGGTTCAGGGTTACGCCATTTATCGTTTGGTTAAACCCGTCGCTGAAGGCAAAAGTAAACGGAGGCAAACCTCCATTGAGCGTGATGTTCAGGGCGCCATTCTGATCACCGGGGCAGGTTACGGGAGTTGTTTGGGTATTGACAATGGCCAATGGCCCCGGATTGAAGCCAACCGTAAAACATTGCACCACGCTACACCCGGCCATATCGGTCACGGTAGCACAGTACTGCCCTGTTACTACATTGCTCAACACCAATCCGGTAGTGCCGCCCGGCGCCCAGTTGATGGTATAACCTGGAGTGCCTCCTGAGATATTCAGCGTTACAGAACCATTGGCATCCGTAATATTGCCGCTTGCATTCACTACCGTGCCCGATACTACGGCCGTGGGGAAGTTTTCTACTACAAAGCTGCCGGCCAGCACTCCTCCTACCTGATCGGTAACCGTAACATTGTAGGTGCCTGCAGCGAGGTTGGTCCGGTTGGAGCCAGCCTGGCCTCCAGGATTCCAGTTATAATTGTAAGGCCCCACGCCTCCCAGCACGCTCACCTGAATACTACCGGAGGAAGCGCCCGCGCAAGAACGCCCGATGACCACGTTGCCAAAACGCAAGCGCTCATCCAACTGTACGCAACGACTTGCGGTACAACCGCTGTTGTCGGTCACGGTTACGCAGTATTGGCCGGGGAAATTAAGCCCGCTCAGGTTGGGCTGGTTAGAGCCGTTGAAACCTGCGGGGCCGGTCCACACAAAGCTATAACCGCCCGTTCCGCCCGTCACCGTGATGTTGATGGCGCCGTCATTGCCGTTATTGATGTGCGTAGGTGTGATGGTGCTGATTTGCAACACAGGGTTCTCGCCCACGTTGATGCTGCGAGTGGCCGTACAGCCGTTGTTGTCCGTTACCGTGACGTTGTATGTGCCGGCAGTCAGGTTGGAAACCGTCGTGGCATTGGCCGGAAGGCCACAGCACCAGTTGATGGAATAATTGGGCGTGCCCCCGGAAATGGTCAATGTGATTCTACCCGTAGAAGCGCCGCCGCAAACCACCGGTTGCACCATACTGCTGATGGTCAGAGGCGTGCCGGCAGGCTCGGTAATCGTGACGCTTTGAGAAGCCGTACAGTTGTTGCCGTCGGTAACGGTCACCGAATATGTACCAGCGGCGAGATTACTTTGGCTCGGTACGCCATCGGGCAAGGTGCCGCTCCAGTTGTAGTTATAAGAACCTGTACCACCGCTTACGTTCAACGTAATTACCCCGGTTGAAGCGCCGGTACAAGCTACATTGGTAGGAATGGCAATAATGGAAATCCCTGAAACAGGCTGTGTGACGGTGAACGAACCGCTCGTAGTCTGGTTGGTACCCGTATCGGTAACGGTCACAGAATAAGTGCCCGCCGGGATGTTGGTCAAATCTTGCGTAGTTCTGTTTTGGTAACTCCACATGTAAGTATAATTGCCCGTACCACCAGACACGCTGATGTCAATGGCGCCGGTAGAGGCACCGAAACAGTTCACATTGGTGATGTTGGCAGGCGTGGCAATAACTGGTGGGTTGATGGGAACGGTAAAACTCACCGTACCCGCCGTGCTGTTCACCGTAACAGACTGGCTGCTTGCGTTCGTCGCCGTGCTCGTACCCACTGTTACCTGTGTGGAGCCGCTGCCTGCATTCGCTGTAAAACACACCCGGAACAAAACGCCGCCGGAAGCCACTGTCTGCGCCGTCGCGTTCGTCCAGTTCACTACAATCGTGCCCGGTGTGCTCGTGTTGAAATTCGCCGCCGTCATGCCCGCAACGCCAAAGTTGCTTATCACCGGATTTTGCAACATCGTGGAGTTATAAGTCAGCGTCGTTTGGAAGGAGTTGATGTTAGTGAAGTTTTGTACCGTCACATCCAAACATGCCTGCGCGCCGTTCATCACGTTGCTCTGGCTGCCCACCGTCAAGGCTATCGGGGTGGGAGTATTGCTGCTGCCGAATGTCACCGTGCCCGGCACGCTGTTGAACGGCACATTTTGCAGCGCCGTATTGATGACTTCTATGCTCGTGGGCGTGCCCGTGAACGTCACCTGCGTGGAACCCGTGCTCGCCAATGCGTTGAAACACAAGGTAAACAGCGTAGTGCCGTTGGCTACTGTTACCCCGGTTTGATTCGGGTCTGTCCATGTCAGTGTAATGGTTCCTGCCGAGGTCAAGCCTGCTCCGCCTGCTATCGGCATACCGATGTTACCGCCGGCCGACAGACCCGGCAATCCGAAGTTGGCCACCGAGGTCAACTGCAACATCGCAGGGTTGTAGCTGATGCTGAACTGCATCCCTACTATATTCGTGAAATTGGCTGCCGTTACGTTCAGG
>DDUV01000117.1:30605-30894 GCA_002344975.1 Saprospiraceae bacterium UBA2329
CGTAACAGACTGGCTGCTTGCGTTTGTCGCCGTGCTCGTGCCTGCCGTCACCTGCGTCGAGCCGCTGCTTGCATTCGCTGTAAAACACACCCGGAACAAAACGCCGCCGGAAGC
Source organism: Saprospiraceae bacterium UBA2329 (assembly GCA_002344975.1). Classification (GTDB taxonomy): domain Bacteria; phylum Bacteroidota; class Bacteroidia; order Chitinophagales; family Saprospiraceae; genus UBA2329. Next base: position 30,720 of record DDUV01000117.1, read on the forward strand.
CACTGTCTGCGCCGTCGCGTTCGTCCAGTTCACTACAATCGTGCCCGGTGTGCTCGTATTGAAATTCGCCGCCGTCATGCCCGCAACGCCAAAGTTGCTTATCACCGGATTTTGCAACATCGTAGAGTTATAAGTCAGCGTCGTTTGGAAGGATTGGATGCTCGTGAAGTTTTGC
>DDUV01000072.1 GCA_002344975.1 Saprospiraceae bacterium UBA2329
TCTTTTGATGGCCCAGTCAAAACTCACTAAGGGGCGACTATTATTCATTCGATTCTCCAATTTGCTACAAAGCTAAGCTGTTTTTGCCGGTATCGCAAGTGTTTTGCATCTGAAAAAAGTCGGCATCCGTTGCCGCGTACAGCGGGGGGAAGAATGGGCGCGAGCCGGTAGCATAGTCATGGCAGGCATTGTAGCGCTACCGGAACATTATCTTTACAGCAGCGCAGTCAACTATGCCGGAAATGCCGGCGTTTTAGAGGTAGAATGGATGGGATGCGACGGGGCTTGTTCCTCCGCAGTTGGTGGGGGATTTGTAAATAGGAGTGTTTTCCGTTCAAGTCTGTCAGGAGACAGGGGTATAGGCGTCCCGGTCAGAGACACGGGACGAGCGATGATGTTTTTTGTGGGGGGAAGACTGGGCGCAAGCGGGATAGTACCAAATTCAGGCTCAGAAAAAATGCTCGAATGTACACTGTCGTAAGTAGTTAAAACAAATTACTAAAGATGCAAAACCTTGAAATGGTGTTTAAAGAATGTCATAAAATAAGTGTCATTCTAATGGAAGTATATCCTGACAAAAAATTTACTTTTGACACTGCCTCAATGTCAACTTACGAAATTATTTTCAGAATTGATACTAATACCCTTATTTTTAATTATTTTCCTGAAAGATATGAACCGGAAGGAGTTATGTTTTATAAGGGGTTACAGGTAAAATTTGGATTCAATGTTTCAATAAAATATTCCGTTAAACGCTTGCTTTCTTTTTTTGAAAATGATTGCAAATTATTTATAGATGATTACAGGACTCAGACTATTAGAGAGTCTTTAGAAAGCTTTGACAAACTTTTATCTTATATCCAACTAAATGAACATCAAAACTGGGAAGAAATGTACAAGATATATATTGAAAAAAATTATACTTGGCGATGGTAACCGCTCGCGCAGAGTCTTCTCTCATCCAGAAAATAAAAAACACCATCGCTGGTAACCGGTCTCTGATAACATACTGAAAAACAAATCATCCTGCTCCCCAAGTACCCGCGCCTCCTCCTCCTCGCTGATGGCAGCAATCAGCGCAATGACCGGAATGGCGATGCCTAAAAACCACCTCAATCTATGTAATACCTCCCCACTACACAGAAGTAATCGCCGATATGCGGCAGTACGAAGAACTCATCTTTGCCGTCGAAACGGGCCGTAATGCCGGTATCGTAGAGCGGGAAGGGCGTGATGCAATACGAGATGCCGACCATCCAGCCGCCTTTGGCGCGGTTTCTGAAATCCAATCCGGCGGTGGTGAGCGAGGCGGGCACCGAAAAGGCGCGTTTGCGGGCGAACACATCGAGGATACCGTCGCGTACGCGGAGATTGCTGGGCAGCGACTGCATGTTCACACCGGTAGCCACTACAAGGCGGGCGCGGTTGCCGACGGGCTGGTAATAAGCCATTTGCAGCGGTATCTCGTAGATGGTGGTATTGAGTTGGATGGAAGGTCGCGTGGCGCCGTCGCTCACTGCGACCTCATAATTGCGCATCAACAACATAAGCCCGCCCTGCAACTCGAAGCGCTTGCCCAACTGAAACGTGGCCATGCCGCCAAACTGTACGCCTACATCGGCGCGGATGGAGTAAGTGAATCCATTATTCACCGCCTCATTGCTGCGCACCCGAAACAGACGGCTGGGAAAGATGGCGCCGGCTTGCAGGCCGAAATTGACGGTCTGTTCTTTATTGGCGGCAGTGCTTTGCGCCGCAGCACTACCGGCTCCGAGCAAGAGTAGCAAAAGACAAAAAGCGGAACAATTGCGATTCATTTTGAGAAAATTTCAGGTTGCTTTGGGTGATGTGCGCAGTATAAAAAAGTGAGTTTGGGCAGGTTAGTGAAGGGGTGACTCTGCCAGAATTACAGTCCGCATTCACCCCTTCACTACTCATAGAAACTTAACTGTACAGCGCGCAAAATTGCACTTTTCTTCCCGTATCAATTGCGTTTATTACCTTTGACACCGGCATCATCCGGATTTGTAAACTCATAAACAGCGGAAAATGTGCGGCAGATTTTCATTTTCGACCACAAAAGAAAAAGTACACGAGCAACTCGGCGACATAGACACGGGGGTAAACCTGCGCGAGAGCTTCAATATTGCGCCCACACAACACGCTTATGTCATCACGAATGAAGCACCGGCCCGCCTTCAATACATTACCTGGGGCCTCATTCCGCATTGGTCGAACGACGGGGCCAACGCCGGCAAGCTCATCAATGCCCGTTCGGAGGGCATCGCTGCCAAGCCTTCTTTCCGATTGCCCATTCGCAAGCGCCGTTGCTTAGTGCTGGCCGACAGTTTTTACGAGTGGCGCACCGAGGCCGACCGCCGCGTGCCGATGCGCATTTTTATGAAAAACGGCGACCTGCTCGTCATGGGCGGCATCTGGGATGTGTGGTATCACGGAGACTATGCCGTGAAGAGTTTTTCCATCATCACTACCGAGCCGAACACAGATATGGCCTTGGTACACAATAGAATGCCGCTGATTTTGCACACTGCCGAACAGCAAGAGCAATGGCTGGCAGAACCCGACCTTGACACGGTATTGGCCATGATGCAGCCGCTGCCCGATGGATTGCTGGGCATGTATCAGGTGAGCGAATTGGTCAATTCGGTGAAAAGCAACGGCCCCGAATTGCACCGCCCGACACCCGGAACCCCTACTTTGTTTTGAGATGCAGCGAATTTTGTCCATATCTGCCTTCGTCTGGATTTTTTGCTGGAGCGCCACCGCCCAAACCGACAGCCTGTGCTACATCGGCGAAATCAGCATTACAGGCAACAAGCGCACCAAAGACGCCATCATACTGCGCGAAATGCAAGTGCGCACAGGTGATACGCTGCCATTGGATCAACTGCCCCGCCTGTTGGAAGAAAGCCGCCTGATGTTGGTCAACACAGCCTTGTTTACCAAAGTGGACATTTACTATAAAGACTGGGAGGCCCGCAACAACAGGGTGCATATACGCGTGGAGGTGGATGAATCGTGGTACATTTATCCGGTACCGGTATTCGATCTGGCCGACCGAAATTTCAATGTGTGGTGGGTAGAACAAAAACGATCTTTGCAGCGGGTCAACTACGGATTGGACTTCAGCCACACCAATTTCAGCGGCAACAACGACCCCCTGAAAGCAAAAATACAGTTTGGTTACACCCGAAAATACAATCTCAGATACACCCTGCCTTTCATCAACAGAAAAAAGACGCTGGGCATTTATTCCTACATTGAGTATGCCCAAAACCGCGAGGTCAACTATGCCACCGAAGGCAATAAACAGCTCTTTTTCAGGCTCGAAGACCGCTTTATTTCCCAAAGATTCCGCACACAGTTGGGACTCAACTACCGCCCCGGCGCACGCACTTTTCACTATGCAGAACTGGGTTTTCACCAAAACAGAATAGACCCCATTGTAGCCGACAGCCTCAATCCAGGCTTCTTCCTCGACGGCAGGCACCTGCAACGTTATTTTTCGTTCAAATACGAATTCACCCGCGATTTCCGCGACATCCGCGCATACCCGCTCAATGGCCACTACCTCCGGGCCGGCCTGCTCAAAGACGGCCTCGGCATCTTTTCCGACCGCAACGCGCTGACATTTACCATCCGGTACGAGCGCTATTTGCCGGCCAAAGGCAGGTGGAGCGCAGCCCTTATGGCCGACAGCAAGTACTCCCTCATCCGGCAGCAACAACCCTACAACGACAACCGTGCTTTGGGTTTCGGACAAGTGTATCTGCCGGGCTACGAATACTATATCGCCGATGGTCCCGACATGCTGCTGCTTCGCTCGCTTTTTCGTTTCAAACTCATAGACCGAACGCTGAAGTTTGGAAAATGGGTACCTTTGGAATCTTACCGGCAGATACCCTTCAAAGCTTATGTGGCCATGAATGCGGGCTGGGCCTACATCAATGATCCGTTTGCAAGCCGCATCGGCAATCCGCTCAACAACAGGCCCTTGTGGGGCGGCGGACCAGCTTTGCACCTCGTATTTTTTTACGACAAAGTGCTGCTGATAGAATACAGTTTCAACCATCTCGGCGAAAAAGGCTTATTTTTACACCTCAACATGAATATCTGATGCAAGTAGCGGTTTTCGGCAAGGTAGTCAAGGAAGCAGATTTGCCCTGCATTCAGTCGCTGTTCGATGCCCTGCACGAAGAGAACATCAATGCTTTCGTCTTCCGGGCTTATTTGGATCAGCTCAAAGGAAAAATCGTTTTCAGGCGGGATGTGGGCGTTTTTGAAAACCACAGAGATTTCATTGTCAGGCCATTAGACTACTGCATCACCTTAGGCGGCGACGGCACTATATTGGCAGCTATTCAATACACCCGCGACAACAAGGTACCGATTTTGGGCATCAATCTGGGGCGCCTCGGTTTTCTGGCGGGCATCGAAAAGCGGCGCATCAGCCAGGCCATCGGGTTGCTGAAACGCGGTATGTACGAGGTAGAACACCGCAGCCTCCTCTATCTGGAGTCCAATTTGCCGCTTTTCGGCGACACGCCCTTTGCGCTCAACGATTGCACGCTCCTCAAGCGCGACACTTCTTCCATGATTACCATCCACGCCTTTATCAACGGCGCGTACCTCAATTCCTATTGGGCCGACGGGGTCATTGTAGCCACGCCCACCGGTTCCACGGGGTACTCGCTCAGTTGCGGAGGTCCCATCATCTTTCCCAACTCCAACTCCTTCGTTATCACGCCCGTATCGCCGCACAACCTCAACGTGCGGCCCATTGTCATTTCAGATGATTCGGTCATTTCGTTCGAGGTGGAAGGCCGGGCCGAGAGTTTTCTTTGCACGCTGGATTCGCGTTCGGAGTCCATCACTTCGGCGCATCAGTTGGCCATCCGAAAAAACGATTTCGACATTCAACTCATCCGAATTCCCGGCGCCGGATTTTTGGAAACCATGCGCGAAAAGCTGAATTGGGGTGCGGATAAGAGGAATGATTAGAGGCCGGATACTTTGTTTCAATAAAAATTCCAAACCAATACCATGCCCGCCATCGAACTCTCGCACCTCGGAAAGCGCTACGCCGCCAAGCTCGACCAAGCGCTCGACATCTCCATTCCTTTGTCGGAAGGCCCCGATACCGTCAACTGCTTCTACGCGCCGTTCATGGAAACTGCTCCGGTGCGCATGGGCAGTTTTGTCGGTTCGGTGAAAGAAGGGGGGCCGGTCAATTTTTTCAACGTCCGCCTCAATCCGCACGGCAACGGCACGCACACCGAATGTGTGGGCCACATAGCGCCCGAACATTTTTCGCTCAATGACTGCCTCACCAATTTCCATTTTATAGCCAAACTGCACAGCGTCTTGCCGCAAATGCAGCCCGACGGCGACCGCGTGGTCATGCGCGAGCAATTGGAAGACACCCTGATGCCCGGCGAGGCGGAAGCCTACATCCTGCGCACCCTGCCCAACGCAACCGATAAATGCCGCCGTCATTACTCAGGAACCAACCCGCCTTACCTGCATCCTGATGCGGTGCGTTGGCTGCGCGAGGCCGGCGTGAAGCACCTTTTGCTCGATTTGCCTTCGGTGGACCGAGAGGAAGACGGGGGGCAATTGGCTGCGCACAAAACTTTTTGGAATTTTCCGCAGGCGCCGCGCATAGATGCTACGATAACAGAGCTTATTTTTGTAAACAATTTCATCCCGGATGGATTATACTTGCTCAACTTGCAAATTACTTCCATCCAATTGGATGCTTCACCGTCCAAACCTGTCTTGTATGCTTTAGAATTGTTGAATTGATGCCGTACTTACAACCGACATATCATTCCAAGCTCTACCGCGATTTCAGGAGCATTGATGCCTCCGCCTGGCGAGACATCATCCACTTTTTTGAGCGCCGCGAAACGGACATCCGCGCTCTTGATTTCGACGAATACTTCGAGCTGCTGTATGCTTATGTCAACGCCTTGTTTGAGGTGGGCGCCTACCAAAAACACTTGGTCATGGTGGACGAAGTCATTGAGGCGGCGATATGCCACAACATCCACACCTACAAACAGGAAGACATTTTCAAAAAATCCCTTTTCCGCAAAGCCGCTTCTCTGTACAACACCTCCGACTACCACCACGCCGAACATATTCTGCGCGAATTGGTGCGCATGGACCCCGACTACCGCGATGCCGTATCTTTCCTCAAAAAGTGCTTCCGAAGCATACACTTCCGCTCTTTGCAGGTGTTTCGGGCAGCGGGCATATTGTTTTTTCTGACGGCGGCCTTAGTCATAAGTATCGAAGTGTTGTTCGTACGGCCTTTCTACGCCCGATATGCCGACTGGGTAGAAACCGTGCGTATGCTGCTGTTCGGGGCCGGCCTCGGCGCGCTCACATTGGGCGAGCTTTGGCATCGCTGGCTGGCGCATCGCCGCATAGAGGCATTCGTGGCCGACAACCGGAAGCGCAAAACGAGCATGCAATAGCTATGAATTTGCCGTATTTTGTGCGAACTTTACGGCTCACTTCAAGCGCTCTCCGTATGAAAAAAATGCACCTTTGGTTTTTCGCAGCATCATGCGCCCTCCTCGCTATTTCGGCGCAAGCCCAAACGCCCGCCGTCTCTGCCGGCCGGATAGAGCGCCACGAGCAGTTTCCCTCACAATTCGTCTCTGCCCGAAATGTGGACGTCTGGTTGCCGGAAGGCTACTCGCCCCGCAAAAAGTACGCCGTACTGTACATGCACGACGGGCAGATGCTCTTCGACGGCGCGGGCACCTGGAACAAACAGGAATGGCAGGTGGACGAAATAGCGGGCAAACTCCTCGCGGAAGGTAAAATACGCGATTGCATCGTCGTCGGAATCTGGAACGGCGGGCAGGGACGGCATACCGAGTATTTCCCGCAGAAGCCTTTTGAACAACTCTCCGCTCAGGAAAAAGAGCTGGTGTTTTCGGCAGTCAGGAGCAACGGTCAGCAGGTTTTCAACAGCGACCTGCTGCAATCCGACAAGTACCTGAAATTTCTGACAACAGAGCTAAAACCCTTTATTGACAAGCAATATGCCACGCGCAAAGATCGCAAAAACACCTTCATTGCCGGCAGCAGCATGGGCGGCCTCATCTCCATGTACGCTATCTGCGAATACCCGAAAGTGTTCGGCGGAGCGGCCTGTATTTCCACCCATTGGCCGGGCATTTTCGCCATCGAAAACAATCCGGTGCCGGGCGCATTTTTGCAATACCTGAAAACACATCTGCCCGACCCGAAAACGCATCTTATGTATTTCGATCACGGCGATCAAACCTTAGATGCGCTGTACCCGCCGTATCAGGCGCAAGCCGATGTGATCCTGAAAGCAGGAGGTTACGGCGTCAAAAATCTGTTGTCGCAGGCTTTTCCCGGCGAAGACCACTCGGAGCGCGCATGGGCCGGGCGGCTGCATATTCCACTGGTGTTTTTGCTGGGGAGGTGAAATTTTTATGCGATGCGCAATTCGGCGCAGAGCCGACCAAATCCCTTACCTTTGTCGCCTCAAACAACCAATGAATAATGAGTCAGGAATCCTTTAGCAAACTGTGGAAAATGATCGGGCTGCGATACACCTCGCACCCCTGGCACGGCATCCCCATCGGGCCGGATGCGCCGCGAAAAGTGACGGCCTTCATCGAAGTAATTCCCTCTGATACTGTAAAATACGAAGTGGACAAACAAAGCGGCTACCTGAAAATTGACCGCCCGCAAAAGTTCTCCAACATCGTGCCGGCTTTGTACGGCTTTATTCCGCAAACCTACTGTAAGGCGCAGGTAGCCGAATTTTGCATGCAGGCCACCGGCAGAGCCAACATCGTGGGCGACGACGATCCGCTCGATATTTGCGTACTCACCGAGCGCGAGGTCACACACGGCAACATCATCGTGAATGCTACGCCCATCGGCGGCTTCCGAATGATTGACGGCGGTGAGGCCGACGATAAAATCATCGCCGTGCTGACCAAAGACGAGGTGTATGGCCAATGGCACGACATCAGCGAACTGCCGGCCAGCATCATCAATCGCCTGCGACATTACTTCCTGACGTACAAGCAATTGCCCGGCGAACCGATCAACTGCGAAATCACGCATGTGTATGGCCGCGAGGAGGCATTAGAAGTCATCCGCCGCAGTCAGGCCGATTACAACGAGGCTTACGGCGATCTCGAAGGCGTGCTGTCGGCTACCCTGTCCGAAGCGTTTCACTTCAGCCGCCGGCAACAGGATATTTTGAGTGGGTTGTGAGTAGAAATTAAAATTGATACACCATGCCACTTCCCGACAGATCAGCAGCTACACAACTTCTTGAACATCACGTTCAGGACGCCTATCAGCGCTACCACGCACGGATGGTAGCGACGGCGATGGAAGGTTATGCCCGGCATTTCGGAGAGGACGAAGATTTGTGGTACCTCACCGGGTACCTGCACGATCTGGATTTCGAGCAGTTTCCGGAACAGCATCCCGCCGTTTCACTGCAATGGTTTCGGGAATGGGGCTACCCGGAGACGTTTATTCATGCAGTAGAGGTACATGCCTTTGGCTACAACGGCTTTCAAACGCTGCCTCAAAACCGGCTGGCGGCAGCCCTGTTAGCCTGCGACGAAATCAGCGGCATCTTTTTCGCCTACCGCAAAGTGAATCCCGTGCCTTACGGCCAAATGAAGGTCAAATCCATCATGAGCCGCCTGAAGGAAAAAGCCTTCGCCGCCAAAATAGACCGCAGCACCATCCTCTTGGGATGCGAGCATCTGGGCGTGCCCATTGAAGAGCACGTCGTCCACTTGATACAGTTTTTTGGGAAGCTGGATTAACCCACTTGCGACGACAAGGCCGAGTTCTTCGCGCGCTTGCGCTCGTGTTCTTTCAGCAAAATCTTCCGCAGGCGGATGGACTTCGGCGTCACTTCCACGTATTCATCTTCCTGAATGTACTCCAGCGCTTCTTCCAGCGAAAACTTGATGGGCGGAATGATGCGCACCTTCTCGTCGGAGCCGGAAGCCCGCATGTTGGTGAGCTTTTTGGTCTTCGTCAGGTTCACGATGAGGTCGCCGGCACGCGTATTTTCGCCTACCACCTGACCTTCGTAAATTTCTTCGCCTGCATCCACAAAAAAACTGCCGCGATCCTGAAGGTTGAAAATACTGTAAGGAATAGCAGTACCGGTTTCCATGCAGATGAGCGAGCCATTGGTACGACCCGGTACGTCACCTTTGTACGGCTGGAATTCTTTGAAACGGTGCGTCATAATGGCCTCGCCCTGAGTGGCGGTGAGCATTTGGCTGCGCAGACCGATGATGCCGCGCGACGGGATTTCCAATTGGAGAATCACGCGCTCGTTTTTGGGCGTCATGCTCAGCAGCACGCCCCTGCGGCGCGTCACCATATCAATGGCCGTACCCGACATGTTGTCCGGCAGGTCAATGGTCATTTCTTCGATGGGTTCGTGTACCTGGCCGTCCACATCTTTCAGAATCACCTGAGGCTGACCGATTTGCAACTCATAGCCCTCGCGGCGCATGGTCTCGATGAGCACAGAAAGGTGCAATACGCCACGACCGAACACGTTGAAAGTTTCGGCCTGAGCGGTGGGTTGTACACGCAGAGCGAGGTTCTTTTCCAACTCGCGCTCCAAGCGTTCTTTGAGGTGGCGCGAGGTGACAAACTTGCCCTCTTTGCCGAAAAACGGAGAGTCGTTGATGGTAAACACCATACTGATGGTAGGCTCGTCCACAGCGATGCGGGTCATGCCTTCCGGGTTTTCAGGATCGGCTATGGTGTCGCCGATTTCAAAGCCGTCCACGCCGAGGATGGCGCAAATTTCGCCCGCTTCTACACGCTCTGCCTTGATTTTTTCAAAACCTTCAAACACATACAGGCCGCGAATTTTGCTCTTTACCACAGCGCCGTCTTTTTTGATGAGCGCTACCTGTTGCCCGTCTTTGAGACTGCCGCGATAGAGCCGGCCGATGGCGATGCGACCGATGTAGGCCGAGTAGTCCAAAGAAGTAATGAGCATCTGGGTGCTGCCCTCTGCGATCACCGGCGGTGGAATGTGCTCCACGATGGTGTCCAACAGCGGGGTGATGTCGTTGGAAGGATTGCGCCAGTCGTAGCCCATCCAATTTTGTTTGGCGGAGCCGAACAGCACCGGAAAATCGAGCTGTTGTTCGGTAGCTCCGAGGCTGAACATGAGGTCGAAAACGGCTTCGTGGGCTTCGTCGGGCGTACAGTTGTCCTTATCCACTTTGTTGATGACCACGATGGGCTTGAGTCCCAGTTCGATGGCCTTTTGCAACACAAAGCGGGTTTGCGGCATGGGACCTTCAAAGGCATCCACGAGCAGAAGCACGCCGTCGGCCATGTTGAGTACGCGCTCTACTTCGCCGCCGAAGTCTGCGTGACCCGGAGTATCTATGATATTGATTTTCTGGCCTTTGTAGGTAATGGCCACGTTTTTGGCAAGGATGGTGATGCCCCGTTCGCGTTCGAGGTCGTTGTTGTCCAAAATAAGTTCGCCGGGAGTTTCATGTTCTTTGAAGAGCCGGCCGGCCAGCAGCATTTTATCCACTAAGGTAGTTTTTCCGTGGTCAACGTGTGCGATGATGGCTACGTTTCTAATGTTCAGCATGGATGCTTTTTTAAATGAGGGCGCAAAGGTAGGGATAAATCGGCAGATGAAGGGATTCCAAATTTTATTCTTTTGTAAAACTTATACCTGCGCTTCAACTTACTGAAAAATTGCCGGGCATCCCAACTCTTTCGCTCCACTTTGCATCTTTCATTTTGAAAAGCAACAAACGACCGCATGAAAAACCTTTTCCTACTATTGCCTGGCTGCCTGCCGGTTGTCTGGTTTACGGCTTGCACCACTTCCATCCCCGAAGAAAAACTGACAGACGCTGTATGGCTGTGCCATAGCTGCCCTGTTTCCTCTTCTATAACAGAATTCAAGTTATCAGGGGATAGTGCGCAATTGAGGTCATCAATGCCCTTTACTTTTACAGGTACTTACCGGCTGCAGGATCGGGATTTGACCATTCGATTGGATGGCGGCGGTACGATTCAAAAACGGATCGCCTTTTTTTCACCGGACAGCCTGCGCTTTGAAGGAGATACGAGCCTTTTTTACAGGTATGATTATGAATACAGGTTTCCGCCTGTCTTTTCTCTGATTGGTATTCGCACGGGTTTGACAGTCGGTAATGAGTTGGACCAGCGTATTGAGCGCGCCGGCGTGCGGGTGCATGGCGGTATCGCCTTGTTAAAGAATGAAAAAGGAGAAACTGTCTGGAGCAACGGGGAATACTTCAAACCCTTGAGCGATATCCGGGAGGAATCGTGTTTTGACTGCTGGCCGACTCCTTACATTGGGGTGATGATCGGGGAGGGAATAAAACTGCGCGACTTGGCTCAACTGTTGGGATTGCTACAAAGGGCAGATAATAAGCATCTTGTCCGCCTGATTTTGTACACCGGCGGGCCGGGGCATTTTGAATACTTCGAAGACAACATAGAGTTATGGTATGAGGATGCTGTGATATTTATGCAAAATGCAGAAAGAATCAAAAACTATCCTCCTCCACCGCCGCCGCCATACCAGAAAACTCGCGAATACTACCTATCACAGGGAGCAGAGCTAATCCAAATCAATACACCTGAAGAAATTGATGAATTGAGGAATAATTTGAGTATAAAAGGGAAATACCTGATCGGCATAGGTCTCGACCTCTCTATTGAAGACTATATTCGCATCAAGGAACTAACGCAAGTCTTACGAAAATACAAAGGATACCGCATTCGCACCGAACTGAGGCCGGATGAACAGTACAAGTGAATTTTTTGAATCACCACGGAGGCACGGAGGACACGGAGCCTTCACGGAGCTTTTATGTAAAAGCCCTCTCACAGCCTCCCCCTCTCACAGTCTCAAACGCTCCCTAACCCGCTGTTTCCAAAAAACTCATCAGGTCCGCGAGATGCTCCTCGTACAGCAAGCTCAACTGTGCCATGTCATCGGCGTTGAGCGCAAGGAGGGCCTCGGCATTGAGTTCGGCTTGGTAAGGCGTGCGAATGCCGGGTATGATGGTGGTGATGCCGGGGTAATGAGCCGCGAAACTCAACGCGAGTTGCGCCTGCGTAACACCCTTGCTTTTAGCCATTTCTGCAAAAGGTTGCAGGTCGGATAAAGCACGTTCCAGCACTTCCGGGCGGAGGCGTTTGGCGCGGTGGTCTTCCGGGTGGAAGGTGGTTTGGGGCGCGAATTTGCCGCTGAGCAGGCCAAATTGCAGGGGCATGCGAGCAATGACGCCATAGCCGGCATTGCGGGCGCGCTCGATGATGCCGGCGGCGCGTTGATTGATGACATTGAAAACGAGCTGAAACCCGTGTCCGATCTGATGTTGCAAAAAGAAATCGGCCTCCGGTTCGGGCGCGAAAGTATTGAGCGAAATGCCCCAGTAACGCACCTTGCCTTCTTGCACCAACTGCTCCATCGCCTCGATGCACTCGCCCTGCTCCAAATGCTGCATACGCGCCACATGCAGGTGGTGAAAATCAATGGCGTCGCGGCGCAATCGGCTCAGGCTTTCCTCGCAGGTTCGGAGGATGTGTTTTTTGGAATAATCAATAGCGACGTTGCCGTTGTCGCCGATTTTCTGGCCGGTTTTGGAAGCGACAATGACATCCTGCCGGTTGCCGATCATCCTGCCGAGCAATACCTCGGAATGCCCCAGTCCGTAAAAATCGGCGGTATCGAAAAAGTTGATTCCCAATTCGATAGCGCGTTCGATGGCCCCGACGGATTCCGCATCGTTGCTCGGCCCCCATCCGATGGCCATATCGCCCACCTGCGCCGGACCACCGATGGCCCAGGCCCCGAAGCCTACGACGCTTACTTTCAAGTCGGTTTTTCCAAATTGCCTGTATTCCATTGTTTTATGCTTTGCTGTTGGTACTGAAAGCAAATTCATTTTCAGAGATCAGCCGGCCGTTTTCGTCAAAAATCCGCACGACCACAGCCTCTGCCGTTTCGGATTCGATGCGGTAAAAGCGACCTTCCGGCGACAGTACTTTGCCGATGTAAGTAGTTTTGGTGTAGCCGATTTCTTTGCGAATTTCGCGCTGCACGTCGGCGGGAATGTCTCGCAGTAAAATGCGGGTACGGGTTTCCAGCCAGCCGCCCTCTTCCGAATAAATCGCCTTTTTCAGTCCTTCCTCCGCCTGAAAAGTAGCGGCATATCCTTCTTTGGTAATTTCCCAAAACGCGGCTTCGGCTTCGGGATGATCTTTTTCAAAAGCCTGTTGAATATGTTGAGGTACAATGCCGGCAAAGGAGATATTGACGAGCAGCAAGCCGGCCAGCAGCAGAATGGTTTTCATGATTTCTGTTTGTTTTGATCAATGTCAGGTGTCGAGGCTCCGGCGCATCCGGCGCAGAAACAGGGTAGTAACATTTTCAGGCCCAAATCGTTGTCGCCATCGCCTTTTTTATTACTATTTATCGGCCCTTTTTCCTGAAGAAGAGCCATCCAATCTTCCATTTCAGAATGCTCCCATCGCCTCTCCGGCAATCCAGCCGCCGGTCCAGGCTGCCTGAAAGTTGAATCCTCCGGTGATGGCGTCAATGTCGAGCACTTCGCCGGCGAAAAACAGGCCGGGATGCAGTTTGCTCTCAAAGGTTTTGAAATTGATTTCGCGGAGGTCAACGCCGCCGGCAGTGACGAATTCTTCTTTGAAAGTGCTTTTGCCGTTGACGCTGTATTCGGAAGCGGCGAGCCTGTTGATCAGCTTGTCGCGCATGCCTTTATTGAGATCGCCCCATTTGCTGTCCAACTGCCTTTCGCCCCAGGCAGAGAGGCAAAGTGCGCGCCACAAGCGGGTGGGGATGTCGAATTGCGGGTGCGCAGCGGCCTGTCGTTTGCCGTATTGCTGTCGCAGCCATTCGAGTTCTTCTTCGATGTCGGGAATGGAAAGGCCGGTCCAGTTGACGCGCAAGTTGAACCGGTATTGCTTGCCTGCGAGGATGCGGGCGCCCCAGGCGGAGAGGCGCAGGATGGCCGGACCGCTGAGTCCCCAATGGGTGATGAGCAGCGGGCCGGAGGCGGCGAGGTCGGTGCCGGGAATGGATACGTCGGCTTGCGGTACCGAGAGACCGGGCAGAGCGGCGAGGGCGGGGTCTTTGATGTTGAAGGTAAAAAGCGAAGGTACGGGTGGCACGATGCTGTGGCCCAATGCGGCCAATTGCTCCCAGATGCGGGTGTTGCTGCCGGTGGCTATGAGTATCCGATCTGCGGAAAGCGGCCCTTCGGAGGTGTTGATCTGCCAGGGTTCGCCGGCTTGGGCGGGCGGCAGGATGTCGTCAATGCGATGGTGGAGGAGGATGCGAACGCCGGCCTGGCGGGCGGCGTCGAGCAGGCAGTCTATGATGGATTGAGAGGAATCGGACTCCGGGAAGACGCGGCCGTCGTCTTCAATTTTGAGGGCTACGCCGCGCGATTCAAACCACTCCATCGTATCGCCGCAGGCGAAGCGGGTGAAGGGGCCGAGGAGTTCTTTGCTGCCGCGCGGGTAGTTTTTGATGAGGTCTTTGGGTACAAAGCAGGCGTGGGTGACGTTGCAGCGACCTCCGCCGGAAATTTTGACTTTGCCGAGGATCTCTTTGCCGCGTTCGAGGAGCGCGACTTGTGCGTCGGGGTACAATTCGGCGCAGCGAATGGCTGCGAAAAAGCCTGCGGCGCCGCCGCCGATGATGAGGATGTCGGGCATTATTTATGTTTTGGTGGGCGGGTAGAACCCGCCGGATAATCCGCACGAGGTAGAACCTCGCACGGGCTTGTGATTTCTCGCTCCGGCGGGCAAAGGTAGCCGTTTTTTTGTCATAAGTTTGCCGCCTGAAAAGTGGACAATATGAAAAACATCATCATGCTGTTGGCCGCGCTTTCGGTAGCAGCTTGTAGCTCAGGGGCCAAACTCGGGAAGGCCGGGGCCGGAGAAGTACATATCACCGGCGCTATGCGCGATGCTATGTGGAAGGGCGAAATCTATGGCAAAATCAATATGGACACCATTTCCGACAAAACGCATTTGTTCGGATTGGGGCCGGTGGAATATCTCTCCGGCGAGTTGCTCATTGCCGATGGGCGCTGCTACCGAGCTACCGTCGTGTCGGCTGAGGAGATGAAAGTAGAGGAAGTATGGACGGTGAAAGCGCCTTTTTTTGTTCGCGCCAAGGTGCCCGCGTGGAAGGAATCGGCGCTGCCCGACAGCATCGTCAGCCTGCCGCAGTTGGAATCTTACCTGAATCAGAACACCCGCAAGATGCGGCGACCTTTTGCGTTTCAGGTGAAAGGGCAGGTAGAAACAGCGCAGATTCACATCGTCAATTTGCCGCCGGGTACGAAGGTCAGCTCGCCCGACGAAGCGCATCAGGGCATTCAGCATTATACCGTGTCGAATACAGAGGTTTTGATGCTCGGCTTTTTTTCTACCGAACATCAGGCTGTATTTACGCACCACGATACTTTTATGCACCTGCACCTGATGACGGAAGACAAGAAGCAAATGGGGCATTTGGAGGAAGCGAGGTTCAAGCCGGGGCAGATGCGTCTGTTGTTGCCTGGAAAGTGAATATCAGTCGCCTGAAAATACGCTGCAATGCCCGCCAATAACCGCTCAGAACATACCCTTTTCATCCTTTCAGCGCTGCTCTTGCCGGCAGGCTTGCTGCTGAATTTGGGCACACAGCCCTTGTATCTGGAAGAGCCGCGCCGCGCCCTCATCGCGATGGAAATGTGGGAGCGCAGCAACTGGTGGGTACCTACCGAATTGGGCGATTTTTACTACAACAAACCCCCGTTTTTCAACTGGATACTGATGCTGAGCGCGGCCCTCCTCGGCGGCTTCCACGAGTGGGCCATGCGCCTGCCTACAGTGCTCTCTACGCTGGGCATGGCCGCCTTGCTGTACTTCATGGGGCAGCGCTATGTGGACGCTGCATTCGGCAGGATCAGCGCCCTGTTGTTCCTGTCCTGCGGCAGCGTGCTCCTCTTTTTTTCGCATCTGGGCGAGATAGACTTGTTTTATGCCTTCATCAGTTTCGGCGGTTTTGCGGCGCTGTTTCATTTCTACCAGATTCGGAAAGACGGGCTGCTGTTCCTCGTATTTTATGCCCTCCATGCCGTCGGGTTTCTCACCAAAGGGCTGCCTTCGCTGCTGTTCATTGCCTTGTCGCTGAGCGCCTGGTTTGCCTGGCAGCGCGATTTCAGGCGATTTTTTTCATGGGCGCATCTGGCGGGCATCGGGCTGTTTGCGGCGCTCATCGGCGGGTATTTGTACCAATACTCCCGGTTCCACAGCCTCGCTTTGCTGTTGCCGCAATGGGTCGGGCAGGCGGGTGAGCGCACGGTGGCCGAGCAAGGTTGGCAAAAATTGGCCTTTCACCTCGTACATTATCCTTTGGATACCCTCAAAGACCTGCTGCCCTTTTCGCTGCTGATCCTGTTTCTGCTGCGCCGCGACTGGCTGCCTTTGCTTCAACGCAATGCCTGGGTGGGGTTTTCGGCGCTCATTTTTGCGGCCAATTTCCCGGTGTATTGGCTTTCGCCCGGCGCCAAACAGCGCTACCTCTATATGTTGTTTCCGCTCATCATCGTGGCGCTCGTCTGGGCCTGGCGGCATGCTCAGGAGCTGAAACCCTGGCGCAGCAAGGCATTCAGGGTTTTGGTCGGCGTTTTTGTCGGGGCATTGGCGCTCGGCAGTCCGGCCATTGGTTTTGCAGATGATCTGGCCTTTTTGTCCTACCGGCACTGGCTCGGTTTCGGGTCGGCGGCGGTGTTCGGCATGTTGTTTTGGACTTGGCTGCGGCGGAAACTGCCCGATCTGTACGCGCTTGTGCTGGCAATGGCCATTTTGCGCATCGTGTTCGATCTCAGTGTGTTGCCACAAAGAGCACAGCACAGCGGGGCGCAATACGACCGGCAAACGGCCGTTGACATAGCCCGCATCACCGCCGGAAAGCCTTTGTACATCTATGGCGATGAGCGAATTTCTTTCACCACCGTGTATTACCTCAACCGGCTGCGCGGGCAGGTTTTGGTAAGAAATGCGGAAGCGAAAAAGGGCGTTTTTTACATCGCTCCAGACGACCATTCAGCCCCATTGAGGACGGTGTATTACAGGTTTGAATACGACAAAGCGCCTTATGTTCTCTTCCAATTGTGACGGGCATTACAAATCACGCCGGAGCAGCAGGCTTATCTTTGCCTCAAATTCCGCTCGCATGAAGTACTTTTTTCTCCTGCTCATCATCGCATTATCCTTTTACGGCTGCCAACATCAGCCCTCCGCCGACCAGGCAGTCGCAGCCCATCCCGGTAAAAAACAGATGGAAACCATAGGTCTGGAATACGCTTTAGAAACCCAAAAAGTGCTCGGCAAAAACCTCATGCAGGCCATACAATCACAAGGCCCTCTGCACGCATTAGAGTTTTGTAATACCCGCGCCATTCCGCTCACCGACAGCATGGCCCAACACTACGCCACGAGCATCCGCCGCGTATCAGACAAGCCTAGAAACCCTGATAATGAAGCGAATGCAGAGGAACTGAAATACATCGAACTGTTCAAAAAACAGGTAGCCGCCGGCCAGGACCCGCTGCCCGTGGTGCTGGAACGCCAGGGCATCGCACAGTTTTACTACCCCATCGTCACCAACTCAATGTGCCTGCAATGTCACGGCAAAAGCACCGAACTAAAACCTGATGTAGCGCAGAAAATCCGCTCGCTCTACCCTGCCGACAAGGCAACGGGGTACTCGGAGAATGAGGTGCGGGGGATTTGGAGCGTAGGGCTGAAGTGATTTTCCATGCCCATCACCTGCTGTTGATAAATACATTAAATTCACTTTTTGCAACGGCACTTGTAAAAAGAGCCGCGTGTTCTCCGCCCGGAATTTCTACCAATTGCCTGTTTTGACAATTGGCGCAATTCATCACATTTTGCTTGAATACCGGCCAGGAATACATCTGAATGGGAGCATCATTCAGCCCCTGAACGAACAGAATATCCGATTTAAAATCACTTGTGAAATTCAATAAAGAGCGTTGAAAATACGCGTTTGAGTCAGCAGTAGTGGCGCCATACGCATTTCTCAGCCTGGTGCATACCGCGCCCGATGTTATTTGCCCATTTTCTTCCAACTGGCATCTGTACACCAAGTTCAAGGGGCCTGGGGCATTTGCAATCACGCCATTGGTGGAGTGCATGGTATTCAATCGCGTAACCAAATAGCCTCCTTGCGAGTGCCCCGCCAGAAACACTTTTTTTACCGTGATGCCTAATTCCCGGCTTGCTTTGTTTTGCACCCACAACAGAGCAGCTTCTGCATAGACAATGTTATCGCCGAATAACAGGTTTTCGCCCGGATAAGCCACACTGACCAGCATCATGTCCTTTCTGTCCAAAATACCCTTAAAATTGTCAAGCACTGTATTGGCGGCGCTGAGAATGTTGCTGTCAAACTGTACCGTGCCGTGAAATACAATGAGTACATCCAGATCATGCAATGCCGGTTTATCAATCACCACATCCACATTGATATTATTGTAGGATATGGTTTGGGTTTTCCGGTATGCCCTCGGCGGATCTACCGGTTCCTCCTTGCTACAGGCAACCAGAAAAAGTGCAATAAATATCAGTATTCTCATCTTCGCATTTTTTTGTGAGACCCAAAAATGGTCCGGCGGTTTAACGAGGTAAAGGTAAGGCTTTTGCGGCGCGAATGGGCGAGCCGTTCCGCTTTGATGTAAAAAATTGTTTTTCAATAAGTTGCCTCGATACAAACGGATAGTGGTAGCGGGCCGGCGGTTGTTTTTTTATGTTGTTGAACTGAAAGAGAAGACTTTGTGCCGGCGGGAATATTTAATCCCTTCTGATTCTAATCCGTCGTGGAATAAAGTTTTCAATTGGCTGTTTGTATTTTTGATACCCGGCAATTATTGCCCACATTCCCCAAATGATTGCTCCATATAACAACATGTACTGACTTTGGCCAAGCAATAAGGTATATACCGTGATCCCTAATCCGATCACCAAAAATACGGCGCCTGCTATTATCAGGTAGAGCGCTTTTGCTTTCCCCTGAACAGCAAGTTGGTATTCGACAATAAACTGATCCAAGCTACTCGATACATTTTGAACAGCATTTGAATCCGTTGTGGACCGCTGCACTGCTTTCATTATTTCCTCATAGCTCTTACCTTGGTAGGCCATTTTTTTTGCCAGTTCCAACAACTCATCTTCTTCCATTATTTTTCTTTTTTCGTGAATGATGCGGCGTAGGATAAGTGATGTTTGTTTTTCTGCTAATTGACGCCTTATGGTGTCCCACGCTACCAGCGATTGTGTTTTTTTGTTGTTTTTTTGGATGAGGGAAGACTCTGTGCCAGCGGGTTATTTATATTAATCCGAAACTATATGAATATAATACAATTGTCCCGATTGCATAACTTACAATATTAGCAATCAATGTTGAAATCAAAATCAACTTTGCGGTATAAAGCTTTCTGAAAAACATCCAATTTGTGAATGTTTCAATTATTATTGTAAGAATAAAAGCAAGCAAATAAAAAACAATCAATCCATAAATATTTTCCTTATCTAAAAGGTCAATCTCATTGCTACCAACCCAAGGAAACCAAACAACCATCAACCAACCACCATTTAAAATCATTGAAATGACTATCCCAACTATTCCGCTAATTACATTCGTTAATGCAGTCAAGCCATAAGTTTTCTTACTGAACCAAGCCTGTTTGAATGCTTTAGTCAAGATCAAACATTCAATCAAAATAATAAATACCATAAAAATCCAGCCCTGTGGAAGAAAAGCAAAAATTCCAAAACTCACATTTAGAGGTATCATAAGATTTCAATTTAATATAAACTGTGAAGGAGTGAATAAAAATTGATTTTCAAGATAGCATGTTGTGAAACGTGCGGATAATCGGTTCAGGTACGCTTCGGGCGTCCACGTAACCAGCGGTTGTTTCTTTTATGTCATTGAAGTGAAAGAGAAGACCTTGCACCAGCGAGCCAGCGGCTGTTTTTTTTATGTTATTGAACTGAAAGAGAAGACCTTGTGCCAGCGGGCCAGCGATTGTTTTTTTATGTGATTGAACTGAAAGAGAAGACTTTGTGCCAGCGGTTGAAATTTGCACTGATTGAAAGAGAAGACCTTGCACCAGAGGTAGCAGACCTTGTGCTATCGGCAGACTTTTATTCCTTTTTATTAATAATTTTTCCATCTTTAAATTCTACATATGTATAATGTTCTATCCTTTGATCATCAAAATACTTGATTCGAAGCACTAATTCTTTAAACTTCAAAGGAATTCGTGGTCTTGTAATTTCTTCAGCAAGAGTATAATCCCCCTCGACATATTCAATATATTTTGCATTTAAATTAATATTCTGCAAAGGTGCGAGGTTATTAATCTTTGGAAGTTTATCGATATATCTAAAGTGTATTCCACCTATACTTTCAATTAGGATATTATATGCAGGATAATTCGAATTATTGTAAATTACAAAATCGAAGTGCCAATATATATCCCAAAGAATGATAGGCTTATGATTAATAACAAAGTGAGGTACACCGTCCAATACCTCAATTGGATTATTATCGCTATAACCTCTATTTGACCTCCCAGCACAACGCCAAATTAAATCAACTTCTAAATATGGTGAACCGACTGTGATATTTTTTAACTCACCATTTAGCTTTTTTCTTGTTTCATCTTCTGCATTTTGTTTCCAAGTTTTCAATATATTTGCGCTATATTTATTTACATCCGTATCAATAAGTTTAGCACAATTGCTACATAACCAAATGCCGTTACTTATACTACTTCTTTGTTCTGGCGTCATTGTTTCATCATACCTTGGTCCACCTTTCGATGCCGCTGCAATATGCGCACCAATCCCAATTGAAGTAGATTTGGATTCGATCTCATTTGAACCTACTGTTAGTTGTCTACAGTTGGGATTTGAACATGAAAATCCGACTCGTTTTGCCATCAATAATGTTGTCGATTTCGAGAAATCGTCTCTGTTATTTGCCATTTTTTTGCTTATGATTACAATTCATCACTTGATATTAATAGGCCGGCAATCAAATTCCAATCACGTTTAACTTGAAAACTGCGGAGAACACCCTCAATTTGTATTGCCTCTTTTTTACCTATTTCATTTTCTGAATTATAGGTACTTATCCTACAATCGAAGCCTTGCAAATCATACTTGCTATTCTTGTTGTAATGATTAAAAACAATATAGCGATTGTCCCCGATATATCGGTAATACAAGTCCGCTTCGGTAGAGTAGTCATTGTTACTATCTACCGTCTTTGAAAAACCCTGCCTTTCAAGTTCAGCAATCAGTTCAAGTATATTTTTTTTATGATCGAGCATATTCAAGTTGAGATAAGGTTTTAATTTTTTCAAAGTAGTCGTTCCAATATTTAGGCTTGTCTTTAGGGTTAGTGGCGTCATTATAAAGCCAAAACATACAAATTTCACCCTCATCGTTTCTCTTCACACCCTCAGTATCCGACCAAGCCAGTTTTAAAATCTTGGCTTCTGTCAAAGTTTCATATTGGTTAAAAACAGGGTAGTCTTCCTCTCGGATATGTTCGCGTGTGTTCCAGCCCAATGGCTTGTACTCACGATTGAAAACGAACCACTCGTTTTTATCATTTTTCTTCATGCCATATGGCATATTGATTCTAAAAAAATCTCCAAGAGCCATTTTTATTTATTTTTATTAGTACCCCCACTCGCGCCCACTCTTCTCTCAAAAAAATCATCGCTCGTCCACGGTCTCCCCGGGACGCCTATCTCACCATCTCCAGACGGATATAAAGTAAAGCATCCCCCCTCTCCTGCAAAGATACCACCCTCTCCCCAAACCTCCAACACCCCTACCCAAAAAACCCCGCTCGCGCCGAGATTCCATCTCGCGTGAGTATTATGCGGATTCTATCCGCTTATAAAAAACCAATCCCAGTATCACCCCGCTCGCGCCCAGTCTTCCTTAAAAAAATCGCTCGCTCGTCCACGCTCTCTGACCGGGACGCCTATCTCACCGTCTCCAGACGGATGTAAAGAAAAACATCCCCCTCGCGCCCACTCTTCTCTCAAAAAAATCATCGCTCGTCCACGCTCTCTGACCGGGACGCCTATCTCACCGTCTCCAGACGGATATAAAGTAAAGCATCCCCCCTCTCCTGCAAAGATACCACCCTCTCCCCAAACCTCCAACACCCCCTACCCAAAAAACTCCCCCTCCTCGCCGGAATCTGCACGCGCTTCAGACCCCGTACTTGCACCACACCCACACTTTTCGTAACATTACGCCCGAAATCAGACAGCACACAAAACACAGCGCCATGACGCCTTCTACTGCTTCGCTTTGGTACAAAAACAGCATCATCTATTCGCTGCATGTCCGCTCGTTTTACGACAGCGACGGCGACGGCATCGGCGACATCAACGGCCTTATTGAAAAATTGGACTATCTGGAAGACCTCGGCGTGGACTGTCTGGCCCTGATGCCGTTTTATCCCTCGCCCCTGCGCGACGACGGCTACGATGTGGCCGACTATTGCAATGTGCATCCCGAATGTGGCACTTTGGAGCAGTTTCGCCGCCTGCTGTCGGAGGCCCATGCCCGCAACATCCGCGTGGTGATAGATGTGCTGCTCAACCACACTTCTACGGCACATGAGTGGTTTCAGCGGGCCAGAACCTCGCCGCCGGGATCGCCCGAAAGGGATTTTTATGTGTGGAGCGACAGTCCCGAACGCTTTGCCGGCGCGGAGGTCTTGTTTTCCGATTACGAGAGTTCCAACTGGGAATGGGACAATGTGGCCAAAGCCTACTACTGGCACCGGTTTTACAGCCATCAGCCGGATTTGAACTACGACAATCCATTGGTACGCAGCGAAATACGCAAGGTGTTTGATTTTTGGTTCCAACTCGGCGTGGACGGGATGCGGCTCACCTCGGTGGCGTTTTTGTTCCAGCGCGAGGGCACTACCAGCGAAAACCTGCCCGAAGTTCACCAGTTCCTGCGCGAGCTGCGCACGCATGTGGACGAGCACTACCCCGGCAAAATCCTCATTGCCGACACCAACCTCTGGCCCGAAGCCGCCGCCGAATACCTCGGTCAGGGCGACCAATGCCACCTCAACTACCACTACCCGCTGATGCCGCGCATGTACATGGCACTGCAAACCGAAGACCGATACCCGGTGGTGGACATACTGGAACAAACGCCGGCCATTCCCGACACCACCCAGTGGGCGCTCTTCCTGCGCAACCACGACGACCTCACCCTCTCGATGGTGACGGAGGAAGAACGCGACTACCTCTATAAGGTGCTGGCCCAGGATCACGGCGCCCGCATCAACGAGGGCATCCGCCGACGCCTCGCGCCGCTGATGGGCAACGACCGCCGCAAGTTGGAAATCATGTACCTGCTACTGTTTTCGCTGCCCGGCACGCCCGTGCTGTACTATGGCGACGAAATCGGCATGGGCGACAACATCTACCTCGGCGACCGCAAAGGCGTGCGCACCCCCATGCAATGGAACGGCGACCGCAACGCGGGCTTCTCGGCGGCCAACCCGCAAAAGCTGTTCCTGCCCGTCATCAGCGACCCGCAGTACCGCTACGAGGCCGTCAACGTGGACGTGCAAAACCGCAATCCGGCCTCGCTGCTGTGGTGGATGAAAAACCTCATTGCCGTGCGCAAGCGCTCCAAAGCCTTCAGTCAGGGCAGCATCCGATTCCTCAACGCCCGCAACAGCAAGGTGCTGGCCTTTGTGCGGGCCTTTGAAAACGAAAGCGTGCTGGTGCTGGCCAACCTCTCGAAATTCTCGCAGGCGGTGCAGTTGGACCTGAGCGGCTACGAGGGCATAGAGCCGGTGGAGGTGTTCAGCCAGAGCCGGTTCCAGCCCGTGGGCGAGGGCGGCTACCCCATCACGCTGGGGCCGTATGGTTACTATTGGTTCCAGTTGGAAAAAAGCGAGAGCGGCGAGCAGGATGCTTTGGAGCGCGCCATACCGGAGTTGGAAATACAGGGCGACTGGCAGCAGGTGCTGGAGCAGTACAACTACCGGCGGCAATTGGAGCGGCGCATTCTGCCGGGTTACATTCGTTCCAATCGCTGGTTTGGAGGCAAGTCGCGCACGGCGGTTTCCTTCGAACTCAACCGCTTCCCGATGGTGGAAACCGAGGCCGGCAAAGCCTTTCTGGCGCTGATAGACGTGCGCTACGCCGAGGGCCTGCCCGACACCTACTTCCTGCCGCTGACCTTGGTAACGAATGCCGAGCGCATGGTGCATTTTTTGAAAAACGAGCCGCGCAGCGTGGTCTGTTACCTCAAAGTGGGCGACACGCAGGGCATGCTCATAGACGCCATTTACGAGGCATCGTTCAGAAACGAGTTGTTCCGGCTCATTCGCGACAACCGTTCGATAGAAATGCCCGGCGGCGTGCTGCGCTTCGAGGCGGGCAAAATCCTGACCGAGGAACCCTCCATCCCCGACGATCAGGTTCAGTCGGATGTGCTGAGGGCCGAGCAGAGCAACACTTCGGTGATTTACAACGACCAGTATTTTTTCAAAATATACCGCAAGTTGGACACCGACATCAACCCCGATCTGGAGTTGGTGAGATACCTATCGGAGCGCACCTCCTTCCGCAACGCGCCTCGATACGGCGGCGGCATACAGTACGAGGAGCGCGCCGGGCAGTCGTTCACGATTCTGGGATTGTTGCAAAACAAAATCCCCAATCAGGGCGAAGCCTGGACCGCCATGCTCGACACCCTGGGCCGCTACTACGAACAGGTGACGGCCCAAACCGAGCGCAGCACTCCCCTACCCCATCTGGTTCATGCCGAGCGTTTGTACTTCGATCAGGCGCCCGAACTGCTGCAACAACTCATCGGCAGCGTCACCGCCGAGCGCGTCGTGTTGCTGGCCCGGCGCACCGCCGAAATGCACATGGCATTGGCCGCCGAGCAGATCGATCCTGCCTTCAAACCGGAGCACTTTACGCCTCATTACCAGCGGTCTGTGTATTCGGCGCACCGGAAATTGGTGAGCGAAAAATTGGACGCATTGGAAGACAAACTGCCCTCTTTTGCGCCGCATGTAGCCGCCGAGGCCCGCGCCGTGCTGGACCTCCGGGAGCAAATCCTCTCCACGTTTAGCCGCATCCACGAGGCGCCGATGGATGCCGTCAAAACCCGCATACACGGCGATTACCACCTCGGGCAGGTGCTGTTCGACGGCCGCGATTTCTACATCATTGATTTTGAGGGCGAACCCATGCTTTCCATCAGCGAGCGCAGGCTCAAACGCACGCCGTTCAAGGATGTGGCCGGCATGATTCGCTCATTTCACTATGCGGCTTACGGCAAGTTGTTGCTCAACGCCAACCAACGCCGCGAGGACATGCCCTGGTTGGAGCAATGGGCGAGGCAGTGGTATCATTATGTGAGCCGGATTTTCCTGAGCGCGTATTTAGACCGCGTGGCCGGGCAGCCTTTTGTGCCTTCCGACCCCGAAGCCGCCCGATTGCTGCTGCGAACCTACCTGTTGGAAAAAGCCATCTATGAGGTTGGTTATGAAATGAATGCCCGCCCGGAGTGGCTCCGCATTCCGCTCAAAGGCGTTCTTTTTGAAATGGAACAAGCCTGACGCGAACACAAAACTTGCCTGTATGTATTACAATAGTGGAACAAAAGTTTATTTTTGCCTCCCTGCAATACAACCCGCATGAGGATACTACAATTGTGCAAAAAATTTCCATTTCCGTTAAAAGATGGCGAATCCATTGCGGTAACAGGGCTTAGCAGGGCATTGAGCGGGGCAGGCGCGGAGATTACGCTGCTGGCCATGAATACGAGCAAACACTATGTAGAGTTTGTCGGAAAACCCAGAGAATTAGAACATTATAAAGAAATTCATACGGTGGGCGTGGACAACCGAATCAAGCCTTGGGATGCTTTTCTCAATCTCTTTTCTCAGGATTCGTACCATGTTTCCCGCTTCATCTCGCCGGCTTTTGAGCAGCAACTCATCTATCTGTTACAGGAAGAAGAATACGACGTGGTGCAGTTGGAAACGCTGTATCTGGCGCCGTACATCCCCATCATCCGCAAGCATTCCAAAGCCTTGATTGTCATGCGTTCGCACAATGTGGAGCACGAAATCTGGGAGCGCATCGTACACAATACCGGATTTCCGCTCAAAAAAGCCTACCTCTCGCTGCTGACCCGCAAACTCAGACGTTTCGAGGTGCAGCACCTTCAGGAATACGATCTGCTGGCGGCCATTTCTCAGCGCGATCTGAACTGTTTCAGGGCCTTGGGCTACAAGAATGCAGCGGTGGTGGTGCCCATCGGTATGGACATCAAAGAGTACAAGCCGGATTTCAAGAGCTATCGCAAAGAATTGAGCGTCAGCTTTATCGGTTCTTTGGACTGGCGTCCCAACGAGGAAGGCGTGCGCTGGTTCTTAGACGATGTGTGGGGGCCGATGCAAAAAAAATTCGGCCATTTGCAACTCTACATTGCCGGCAGAAACGCCCCCGACTGGATTCGCAAACTCAAAAAGCGCAACATCCATTTCATGGGCGAAGTGCGCAGCGCGGCGCGGTTCATCAATCAGCACAGCATCATGGTGGTGCCCCTCTTGTCGGGCAGCGGCATGAGGGCTAAGATATTGGAAGCCATGGCATTGGGCAAGGTCGTCATTTCTACTACCATTGGTTTGGAGGGCATTCCTGCCAAACACCGCCGCGAGGTTTTGGTGGCCGATACGCCCGATGAGTTTGTGGAGGCCGTTCGGTACTGTCAGCAGCAAAACGGCAAGTTGGAGCAGATGGGCCGCCGCGCTGTGGATTTTGTGACGCGGCATTTCGACAGTGCCGAGGTGGGGCGGCAGTTGATGGAGACGTATTCGGCATTACTCGAAGAGTCTGTTAAGGTGCGGGTATGATGGTTGGCTGGATCATTTTTTCCCTTTCTTTTTTGGCGTTGGCACATTCTTATGTGTTCTATCCGCTGCTGTTGAAATGGTTGGCCCAAGGCAAAACCAACAACACGAACGTCTTTGCCCCGGACGACTCAAACCTGCCCTTCGTCACCGTCATCATGTCCTTGTACAACGAGGAAAAAGTCATAGGCCCCAAGCTCGAAACGCTGCTCCGGCAGCGCTATCCCACTGATAAATACAATATTATCATCGGTTCCGACGGTTCTGGAGACCGCACCAATGAGATCGTGGCGCAACGGGTGGCCGGCAGCGCATCGGTGCAGTTTTTTCCGTTTGAACAAAGGCGCGGCAAACCCGAAGTCATCAATCATTTGGTGCGCCTGGCCTTGGAGCGCCGCCCCGCCGGTCCCGATCACGTTTTTCTCGTCACCGATGCCAGCGTGATGCTGCGCGAGGAGGTGGTTTTTCACTTGGCCAAACATTTTAGAAATCCGCAAATCGCCGTGGTGGACGCCTTTATGACCCACACCGGCCTCGAAGACGCGGGCATTTCGCGCTCCGAAGACCGCTACATTTCCGGCGAGGTACGGCTCAAACACTTGGAAAGCATCGTGTGGCGCAAGATGATCGGCCCGTTTGGCGGTTGTTATGCCCTGCGCTCGGATTATTTCAGTCCGGTGCCTTCCAATTTTCTGGTGGACGACTTTTTCATCACCATGCGGGCTTTCGAGCGGGGCGCACAGGCCATCAATGAACCCCTGGCCGTCTGTCACGAACCCGTATCGCACGAGTGGCGCGAGGAGTACCGGCGCAAGGCGCGTATTTCGGCGGGCAATTTTCAAAACATGCTGCTGTTTCGCCGCCTGTGGTGGCCACCGTTTACCGCCCTGTCTTTCGCCTTTTTTTCGCACAAAATCCTGCGTTGGCTGGGGCCGTTTTTCTTGCTGGGCATGGCGCTGGGCATGGCCCTCGTTGTGTGGCAGGGCAACTACTTCAGCCGAATTTTGTTCCTTTGCGGTACCGTTGCAGCACTCTTGGCGCCATTGGCCGATGTGGCCCTCAAACGCATGGGCGTGCATGTTTTTTTGCTGAGGAATTTGCGGTACTTTTTATTGATGAACATTGCCTTGTTTCAAGGATTTTTCAAGTTTTTAAAAGGAATTCGATCCAATGTCTGGGAACCCACCAAACGCCACTGAGGCCATCTGCCTGCACACCATCGAAGAAGCCGTCGAGGACATTCGCGCCGGCAAAGTCATCATCGTTGTGGACGACGAAGACCGCGAAAATGAGGGCGATTTCATTTGCGCCGCCGAGTGCATCACGCCCGAAATCATCAACTTCATGGCCACGCATGGCCGGGGTTTGATCTGTACGCCCATCATCGAAAAACGCGCCGAGGAATTGGGCCTCGACCTGATGGTATCGAACAATACCGCCCTGCACGAAACAGCCTTTACGGTGTCCATTGACCTCATCGGGCATGGCTGCACCACCGGCATTTCGGCTTACGACCGCGCTACGGGCATCCGTGCTATGCTCGATCCGAATATCAAATCCTCCGATTTTGCGCGGCCCGGACACATTTTCCCGCTGCGGGCCAAAACCGGCGGCGTGCTGCGTCGTACCGGCCACACCGAAGCTGCGATAGATTTGGCAAGGTTGGCGGGGTTTTATCCTGCCGGCGTTTTGGTGGAAATTCTCAACGAAGACGGCAGTATGGCGCGTTTGCCGCAATTGTGCGCCATTGCTCAGAAATTCGGCCTCAAAATCATCTCCATCAAAGACTTGGTAGCCTACCGGATGCGCACCGAACGCATTGTGCGCAGAGAAACGGAGATTCAGGTCAATACTCAATACGGTCCGTTCACCGTGCGGGCATTCCGGCAGGAAACGACCGGCGATCTGCATTTGGCCTTTTGTGCCGGGCAGTGGAAGGAGGATGAGCCGGTGTTAGTGCGGGTACACTCTTCCTCGGAAACGGGCGATATGCTGGGCATTTTGTTTGGCAATTACGGCGTGATGCTCGAAAAATCCATGCAGAAAATCGGGGAAGAGGGCAAAGGCGTGCTCCTGTACATGCGGCACAGCGAAAAGAGCGACGCGGTGTTGGCGCACCTCAATACCATGCAACAAATTTCACCGGAAGAGATTCGCACTCAAACCATTACACCCGACATGGCGCAGCGCGATTTCGGCGTCGGCGCACAAATCCTGCGCGATCTCGGCATTACCAAAATCCGGCTGATGACGCAAAACCCCAAGCGCCGGGTGGGTTTGATTGGGTATGGCTTGGAAATTGTGGAGCATATTTCTATGTAATTCTCAAAACTTCGGGCACAGCACCGTTTCGTTTTCAAACGCGCCGAGGTAGGCCAGCGAGAGTTCAAACGCGCCCGTACGCCGGCCTGCGGTCGTCCAGTAACTCACGGTAGCATCGTAGCTGAAACCTACCAGAAAACTCTGATACTCAAAGCCTACCATGCCGATGAGGGCATCTATCCGCATGATGTTTTGCTCATCTTTGGCCGGCCGCACCCAAGCGCCCAGATGCACCGCCGCGCCATTGATTTCGCTTACCAAAAAACGGAAATTCGAGCCGGCATTCACCGCCAAATGAGGGCCTTGGCTATAAGCCAGCACCCTTGGCAACATTTGTACCCGCTCGCCCAGAGGGATTTTCAGCCCCGCATGAGCCGTATATTTTCTGCGCAGGCGATTGGTTTTGATTCCCAAAAAATTCTCCTCCGCCTGATAAAAACTAATTTCAGGCTCCAGAATATGGTGCATGGCCACGCCTGCATACAGTCCGATGCCTTGATCGGGCGCTGAGGTATAATGCAAACCGATGGCCATATCTCCGAAGGCAAAGTTGTTCCTCGGCAGGTTTTCCCTTCCCGGCAGCGTGTAGCCGTTGGTGCCGTTGAACTGATCGTCGAAACTGAAATTTTCGTAATCGAAGTTGCGCTGGTTCAAACCCCATTGCAAACCGAAAGTAAGAAATTCGTTCTTTCTGTAATTCAACGACTTATGATATGCGGCGGCCACATTGATCTGATTGTGGTAAAAGCCCGTTTGCGGCACGCGGTCGTTGTAAAAAAGTACGCCCACCCCTACATTGTCTTTCAGGACTTTTTTCTTGACCTTCAATTGCGCCCGGTAGTCAATGGCCGCAGAATAGGTGGCAAAGGGCTGGGTAAGAGCGTTGCGCCACTGGTCGCGATAAATGAGCGACATGCGATAGGTGCCGCTGAAAGCGCCCGTCAGCGCCGGATTGAGGGTCATTGGAGAGGCGTAATACTGGGTAAAGTGTTGATCCTGACCGAGTAATAAATTGGATTGCAGCAGCAGTACAAGTGTAGCCGGCAACAAAAACGCGCTGATTTTCGACATTTCGATTTGGTAAATGGTGTAACAAGCCCCAAAAAAACGGAGTTTTTGGAAAACTTAGTATCTTTGGACGCTCTCTTTAGCCACAACCAACTTTGTAAAATGACTTTCGCCGTTTGTCCTCTGAGTGTTGTCGCTGTTCGCTCGCACCCGTCGCAGCGCAGTGAAATGGTTTCTCAATTGCTCTTGGGCGAATTGGTCGAAATCATGGAAGAAAAAGGCCGGGCCTGGGCCAAAGTGCGCTGCGTCTGGGATGACCTGGTAGGCTGGGCCGCCACCAATCAGCTCATGCCCGTGACGCCTACAGAATACGAGGATTATCGGCAGCACTTTGCCATGAGCCTCGAACTCCTGCAAGCTGCCTCCTCCAACGACCACTTCCTGCCCATTCCGCTGGGCGCGCAATTGCCCATCTTCGACGGCATTCGTTTCCGCCTCGGCGAACGCGAATATGCCTTCAGCGGACAGGCCATCACGCCCGGCGCCGGCGCTTCATCCCGCGAAATGCTCGTCAAACTGGCACGCCGCTACCTGCACACGCCCTTCCTTTGGGGAGGCCGCTCGCCGATGGGCATTGACGCTGCCGGATTGGTGCAAATGGCATTCAAACTCTGCGGATTCCGATTGCCCAGAACGGCTGACAAACAAGTTTTTGAAGGTGAAAACATAGACTTCACCGAGCAGGCGCAACCCGGCGACGTGGCTTTTTTTGAAAACAATCTGGGCCGGGTAGTCCACTGCGGCATCATCCTGCCCGACAACAAAATCATGCACGCATTCGGCAAGGTGCGCATTGATCTCTTCGATCACTACGGCGTCTATGACGAGGAAAGCAAAAAGTACTCGCACCGCCTCCGCGTCATCAAGTCGCTGCTGCCCCCTTTAGTCGAAACTCCCGCTGCCTGGAAAGAAAAATCCGAACCGGCTGTCAATCAGATAGCCTTGTTCTAAAAATCAACATCCATGATCGCCAATCTCATAGGCGCTACCGGTCTCACCGGCTCCTCCCTGCTCCGACAACTGCTTGATGACGAGCGCTTTACCGTAGTAAGAGCTTTTGTGAGAAGGCCCTTGTACGTCACACACGCCAAATTGGAAACACACGTCATTGACTTTAAGCAACCCGACACCTGGCGGCATCTCGTGCAGGGCGATGTGCTTTTTTCGACGCTCGGCACTACCATCAGGGAGGCCGGAAGCCAGGCCGCTCAATACCGGGTGGACTTCGAGTATCAGTATGAATTTGCCCGCGCCGCCGCCGACAACGGCATTTCCACCTATATATTAGTGTCTTCGGTGGGCGCCAATGCCCGCAGTTCCAATTTTTACACCCGCATGAAAGGCGAATTGGACGAAGCGGTGCAACAGCTTGATTTTCAGCGCATCGTCATCTTGAGGCCGGGGTTTTTGGATGGAAAAAGAAAAGAAAACAGAACCGGAGAGAAGATTGGACTGATGGTGATGCGCTGGATTGGGCGGCTGCCTTTCCTGCGCCCCTGGCGGCCCATACACACAGATATTGTAGCCAAAGCGATGATTCGCGGCGCAACGAGCACCGTTCCCGGCAAAACCATTTACACGCTGGGCGAGGTGTTTGAACTGGCGGGCGAACAGTAGTAGCGAGGCAAAACTAAAAACCACCTGCCGGAAATGCCCGACAAGTGGTTTTGTCTTTTACCGAACTACTCTACAATCAGAAACGCTCGAGGCCGGAGAAGAAAAATGCGCCTTCGATGGCGGCATTTTCGTCAGAGTCGGAGCCGTGTACAGCGTTCTCGCCCACGTTGCGGGCATAGAGTGCGCGGATGGTGCCGGGCGCTGCTTTGGCCGGGTCGGTAGCGCCGATCAGCGTGCGGAAGTCTTCCACAGCGTTGTCCTTTTCAAGAATGGCTGCCACAATCGGGCCGGAAGACATGAAGGCCACTAATTCGCCGTAGAACGGGCGCTCTTTGTGTACCGCGTAAAATTCGCCGGCTTTCTTAGCAGAAAGCTGCATCATTTTCATAGCCGTGATGCGGAATCCGGCTTCGTTGATCTTGGCCAGAATAGCGCCAATATGCCCGCTTTCTACTGCATCGGGCTTAATCATCGTGAAGGTCTTGTTGCCTGCCATAGGATATTTTGTTTTTAAATGCGGCGCAAAGCTACTCAATACATAATATTTGGCAACACTGCGGATTTAATATTTTGGTGAAATCTCGTTTTTTTGAGAAATTCGCCCCCGATTTCGTTCAGCCATGGAGAATATACACGAGTTAAAAGCCCAATTGGCATCGCCCAAAGATATTGTCATCATTTCCCACCGCAATCCCGATGGAGATGCAATAGGCTCATCTTTAGGACTTTACCACTACCTGCTTAGCCAGGGCCACGCGGTGCATGTCGTTTTGCCTTCTGAATATCCCGATGCGTTCCTCTGGATGCCCGGTATTCAAAACATCATCGTTTTCGACAGCGATCAGGAGCGAACCCGCGAAGTATGCGAACGGGCACAAATTATTTTTTGTCTCGACTTCAACTCGCTCGACCGCATTGACAAAGTAGGAGAAATCATACAGCCGCTCAACTCGGTCAAAGTGCTGATTGACCACCACCTCTACCCCGAACCCTTTGCCGACTATGTCATGTCCGACACGACGGCCAGCTCTACCGCCGAAATGGTGTTCGATTTCATCGTCCTCATGGGGCACAGGCCGGATATCTCCCGCGCCACTGCCGACTGCGTTTACACCGGCATTGTGACCGACACCGGTTCTTTCAAATTCAGCACTTCGCCCAAGCTGTTTCGCATCGTAGCCGAACTGCTCGAACTCGGCGTGGACGATTACAAACTACAAGACCTGATCTTCAACAGCTTGGACGAGAAGCAATTGCGCCTGTTGGGTCACTGCCTCTACAACCGCATGGAAATCTTGCCCGAATACCGCACCGGCATCATCACGCTCACCAAAGAAGACTACGAACACTTCGATATTGTGCGCGGCGAAACCGAAGGCATCGTCAACTACCTGCTCAAAATGCGCGACATCACCATGGCCGCGTTCATCACCGAGCAGCCCAGCATCGTCAAGATTTCCCTCCGCTCCAAAGGTGATTTTTCCGTGCAGGACATCTGCCGCAAACACTTCAAAGGCGGCGGCCACCGCAATGCCTCCGGCGGTTTTTCCTTTCAGCCGCTCAAGGTTACACTTCGCAAATTCAAAGAACTGCTCCCGGAGTATAAAGACGCGCTCAATAACTACTGATAGCAGTTTCATTTCATCACTTTATCAATCAACACTTTATGAGAATTTTCCTCTTCGCGGCACTCGGCCTGCTCTTCCTCGCATCGGGATGCAACAAACCTAAAGAGCAAGTTACTGCCTCCGGGTTCCGCTACACCGTTCATGTGGACAAAGACGGCGACGTGCCCGCGCCCGGCGATATCGTCTTCTTTCACGCCACTGTAAGAAGAGACGGCTCCGACTCCATATACTATGATACCCGCTCCAGCGGCGAGGACATGCCAAGCCTGCAAATTCCTACAGAGGAAATTCCCGGCCAACCGGCATCTCCTGTACTCGAATTAGTCCGCGTACTCAGCATCGGCGACAGCGCCACCGTGGTATATCAGGTAGATACAATGGCCCAAAAACCTATGGGTTTTGAAGACGCCAAAGAACTCTACTACGATATCGTCATTGTGGACATCAAAAAAATGTCTGACCTCAAAGCCGAAGAAGACCGGGTAGCAGCTTTGGTCAATGAATTTGCCAAAACAGTATCTGACGGCAAACAACCTGAAGGCATGAAAAGCACCGAATCCGGCTTGCAATACGTCATCCTCAAGCAAGGCGACGGCGCCGCTGCCGAACCAGGTAAGGACGTACAGGTCAATTATTATGGCGCACTGCCCGACGGCACCCTGTTCGACACCTCGCTGAGCCGTGGCACACCGCTGCCTTTCAAACTCGGCGATCCGGGTCTCATTCCCGGCTGGACCGAAGGCGTTGACTTGCTCAATCAGGGCGGTCAGGCCATTCTTTACATTCCTTCTGAATTGGGCTATGGCGAGGCAGGCGCTCCTCCGGTCATTCCCGCCAACAGCAAATTGGTGTTCTACATCGAAGTCGTTTCGGTGAAGTAACAACGTTGAACTGCAAGCATGTTTGTTCCAAATGGTTGATAAAATTTCCCCTGATGGAAACTTTCTCTATCCAACCAACAACCAAGCTTGCAGCTTGAAGCATACAGCTTGAAGCTAAGGTATTTGTAACAACATAACATTTAAACAAAAACTACGATGACGAACGAGCAACTGAAGGATCTTCGGGAGAGGCTGGTCGCTTTGAGGAGGTATCTTTGACGTCGATGAACGACTTATCAAGATAGAAGACCTTGAACAACAGACCTTGAATCCCGACTTTTGGAGTGATCCAAAAAAAGCGGAAAGCACCCTGAAAACGCTGAAAAGCTATAAAAACTGGGTGTCACAGTACAAAGACGTGGAAACCGTGGTGGACGACGCCGAGCTGCTGCTCGACTTTTTCCGCGAAGGCGCAGCCACTGAAGAAGAAGTAGATGCCAAATACGCCGAAGCGCTGGCCGTAGTGGACGATACCGAATTTCGATCCACCCTCAACCAGCCGGAAGACGAATTTAACTGTCTGCTCGAAATCAATGCGGGCGCCGGCGGTACCGAAGCCTGCGACTGGGCCGAGATGCTGTACCGGATGTACCAGATGTGGGCCGAACGCAAAGGGTTCAAAATCAGCGAACTCAATCGTGTGGACGGCGATGTGGCGGGCATCCGATCTGCGGAATTGGAAATTTCCGGCGACTTTGCCTACGGCCTCCTCAAAGGGGAAAACGGCGTGCATCGCTTGGTGCGCGTCAGTCCGTACAATGCACAAGGCAAGCGCATGACTTCCTTCTCCAGTGTTTTTGTTCACCCCATGGTGGACGAGCGCATCGAAGTGGAGGTCAATCCTGCCGATTTGGAATGGGATACTTTCCGCTCCAGCGGTGCAGGCGGACAGCACGTCAACAAGACGGAATCGGCCGTGCGCGTGCGGCACCTTCCTTCGGGATTGGTGGTGGAATGTCAGCAGGAACGCTCGCAACATCAGAACCGGGACAAGGCCATGCAAATGCTCAAATCCAGATTGTACGAACTGGAATTGAAAAAGCGCTTAGAGGCCCGCGACAAGA
This sequence comes from Saprospiraceae bacterium UBA2329, assembly GCA_002344975.1. GTDB lineage: Bacteria > Bacteroidota > Bacteroidia > Chitinophagales > Saprospiraceae > UBA2329. The sequence goes on from DDUV01000072.1 coordinate 35,696, forward strand.
TTGAGTCCGGCAAGATGAAAAACGAGTGGGGATCTCAAATCCGCAGCTACGTCCTCGACGACCGCCGCGTGAAAGATCACCGAACCGGGCATCAGACCAGCCAGACAGATGCCGTTTTGGACGGCGATCTAGACGATTTTCTCAAAGCCTTCCTCATGTACCACGGAGAACCGGTACCGGAAGACGATTGATGAATAAAGACCAGAAGTGGCGGAGCAAAAACGGATCAAAAACGGTCAACCTTTGCTCCGTCCACTTCTTCTTTCCTTAGTACAGAAGCCAAAATCCAGTTTTCATAAGCCTCGTTGGCCCTTACTTCCCATCGCAGGATGCAGGGCGTCTCGTAGGGATGAAGCCGTTCTATAAACTCCTCCATTCGTTGTTCTAAATACGGCGCAGTTTTCAAAACACTCACCCATTCAGCTCCAGACTCTATTTTGCCATCCCACCAATAAGAGCTTTGAATGGGAAACAAATTGGCGCAGGCAGCCAGGCGGGCAGATACTGCTGCGTTGGCTATGCGACGGGCTTCTTCCTCGGAAGAATGCGTGACGTAGAGAATCAAAAAAGCCATTGGAAACGCTGATTTTTACGAATAAAAACAAAAAGCCTGCCGGTTCAGGTTGAACCGACAGGCTTCTGATCTTCATTTTTTCGATCTTATTTGCGCTGCAAAACTACCTTCTGCACTGCATCCGGCAAGCCGGCCGATTTGACTTTTATCAGGTACATGCCCGTTGTCAAATCACTCATATTCATCTGCACGACAGTCGTTTGCACCTAATCTATCTTGTTGAACTGCAACAACTTGCCTTCCAAGCTATACACCTCTAAGCTCACCGCTCTGCCCACATAGTTGGTCAAATCTACATTCAGATCGCCGCCCGTCGGGTTGGGATACACCTCGAAGTCAGGGGTGAGGAGTGAGGAGCGAGTGCTGCCTCACCGCCTCCGGGCAATGCCAGTGTTCCGCTACTGCCCGTAAAGCTCACATTGGAAAATGTCGCCGTCACGGTGCTGTTGGCGGTGTAGTTGGTAGCTGCCAGGCCCATCTGAATGCAATTGCCCATCACGATGTTTTGTGCGCCCGCAGGGTACCAATTGACTCCATTGGGGGAGACAAACATCGTAAACTGATTGCCCACACGAGTAATCCGCAGCCAGTAGCGGTCCTGACTCGGGAACTGCTGAGGCTGCGATGCGCCATTGGTAGACGTGCGGAACTCCCGGCGGCTCAGGGTGCTCAGATTGGTCATCAATTGCGCCTTTTTGGCCCCGGCGGCGTTGTTCTCGCGCATCACTACACCGGCCCAACCTAAAGCACTGCCGGTAATACCCGTCACCAAGGCCGTGATGCTGCCGTTGCCGCAAAGCGTGCGTTGTGCCAACGCCGTTTCATCTGCAGTGTAAGGCGGGCCATAAAAACAACCCGTACTCGTGGCGGTATAAACACTCGTTGTTGTATTGAACGAAATGCTGTTGCCGTTTTCACAGCCCACGCCGTCAGGGTTTTGGCTCCAGCCGCAGGGCAGGCCGCCTACGGTGATCATGCTGGTGCAGGTGGCGGTATTGCCGTTCACATCCATTACAGTTGCTGTTACAGGCACTTGCTGGCCTACTTGCTGGCAAGTGATAGCCGTTGGATTCAGTGCAATGCTTTGGATGCCACAGTTGTCCGTCGCCGTCACAAAGTCGTTGGCATTCAATGTAATACTTTGCTGACCATTGAAGGTCACCGTTGAGTTGGAACAAGTGGCCATCGGAGGTTCATTATCAAGAATGGTATATACAAAGCTCCAGACAGCCGTATTGCCTTCGCAGTCGGTGTACGTCCAGGCATACGTGCGGGTCACGGCCGTTGCTGAGCAGATAGACGGTGCGCCCTGACTGTCATTGGTCAATGAACCGTTGCAGCCGCCTGATACAGTGGCCGAGGTCAGCCATGCGTCGTAAACAGCGTCTAATTGGGACTGGGTCAGGCATGCGCTGGAGAGGTCGGACGGGCAGGTTAGTACCACAGACGGGTTGGGAACATTGACCGTTACCGTCTCGGAATCGCCATCGTCTTCGCCGACATTGCCGTTGTTCGGTGAGGAATCGGGATCCACCTCTGCACTGGCGCTCACTTGGGCAAAATTGGTGATAACGGCGCCGCCGGCAGCAGTCACCGTGGCTTGAAAGGTAAGCTCCAAAGAGCCGCCGCTTGGCAGGGAGAGGTTTTGCCATTTCAAACCTGTCGTGGTGGGGGCACCATTTACATAGGTCCCGGGGCCTGTCATTGAATTCACTACATAGGTCATACCAGCAGGCACCACGTCGGTCACTTCAAAATTAGTGGCGGGGCCTGGGCCAGCATTTGAAACCACCAAGGTAAAGGTAATGACTTGGTTTGGGTCGGGTGTGTTGTCGTTCACCGTTTTTACCAATGCTAAGTCCGCATTTAACGATGAGGCGCCCACCGTAAAAGTGGCCTGACAAGTCGTCGTCAGAGGTGCGCAGGTGCTGGTATAGGTGAAAGTAACGGTAGTAGTGCCACCTGACGCCGGTGGCGCACCTGTGTTGTTGTTGCTCAATGCTCCGTTGCAGCCGCCCGATGCCGATGCAGTGGCCAGCCAGGTTGCGAAAGCTGCATTAATCTGTGCCTGCGTTTGCCCAGTAGCCTCTGTTTGGTTGGCCGGGCAGTTAAATACCACAGACGTAGAGAGAGCTATAGGGGAATAAACCACCTCGTCTATACCAATGGTTCGTGATATACTCACGC
>DDUV01000030.1:0-1470 GCA_002344975.1 Saprospiraceae bacterium UBA2329
GTGCTGATGTTGGTATCCAATATCCATTCTTCGGCCAAGTAGTTGCCAATAGCTCCGGCGGGAAAGCGGTTGGCATGCACGGCGCTGTCGCCCATACCGCCGCCCCGGATGTGGAATCCGATGAGTTTTTTGTCGGCGTCCAAAGCTGCGCGATAAGTGACGTGGTAGGCCGGCCGGTAAACGCCCTCCGTCATGTCGTCCTCACGGGTATAGATGAGTTTGACGGGCGCGTTCATTTTTTGGGAAATGGCTGCTGCTTCCACCACGAAATGCCCATAGAGCCTGCGCCCGAAGCCGCCACCCTGTCTTGTCATCTGAATATCAATCTTTTCGAGCGGAAGGCCGAGCCGGGCCGCTACCGTTTTTTCCATAAATTCCGGTGTCTGGATCGGCCCCACGAGTTCGGCTTTGTCGGCAGTGACGTGGGCGAAGAAGTTCATCGGCTCCATCGTGTTGTGGGCCAGGAAGGGCGCGGTATAGGTGCGCTCGATGACTTGTGCCGCCGATTTGAACGCAGCCTCCGGATTGCCGTCCTTCCGCAACAGAGTGGCCGGTTTGGCATTGAGTTCGGCCATCCGGGCAGTGTGAGCGCCGGAGCTTTCCAAGCCGCCGGGCACATTCACTTTTTGCGGGCCGCCCCAGCCTTGCACGTTTTCGGCATAGCCGGCAACAGCCTCCCACTCCAATTTCAGCGCTTTTTTGGCCTGCATCACTTCCCAGGTGGTATTGCCCACCACCACTACTTTTTCATTGAAGGCCTCGGTATCGCTCCATTGTTTTTCGTAGCCGTCGTTATAAACTTTCATGGTAAAGACGTCCTTGATGCCCGGCATGGCCTTGGCGGCGGAGTCGTCCACCGATTTGAGTTTCAAACCGAATGCCGGCGGATGCACGAGCATGGCGATGAGCATGCCTTCGCGGTGGTAGTCGAGGCCAAAGAGCGGTTGTCCGGTGACGATTTTGCGGCCGTCCACGTTTTTGCGCGAGGTGCCGATGATTTTGAAATCCTTGAGGTCTTTCAATTCCACCTCTTCGGGTACGGGCAGGGCGGCGGCGGCAGAAGCCATCTCGCCATAACCGGCTGATTTTCCGCTGTTTTTGTGGTGCAACATGCCCGCCTCTGTACTGATTTCATCTATGGGAACATTCCAGGCTTTGGCGGCTGCTTCGCGGAGCATTTTGCGGGCGGTGGCGCCGGCCATGCGCAGCGATTCCCAACCCTGCCGGATGGACTGACTGCCGCCGGCCAATTGCCGGGTAAACACGTCGGTATTGAGCGGCGCCTGCTCTACGATGACCTGCTTCCAGTCCACGTCCAATTCTTCAGCCACGATCATGGGCATGGAGGTTTTGACGTTTTGCCCGATTTCCGGGTTGGGCGACATGATGGTGACGACGCCGTTTTCGCCGATTTTCAAAAATCCGTTGATATTGAACCACTCCTTTGGCATTTCCAAAAGTTGTTCGGGG
>DDUV01000030.1:1864-2613 GCA_002344975.1 Saprospiraceae bacterium UBA2329
GCGGGTGTAGGTGCCGCAGCGACAAATATTGCCGTGCATGGTAGCCTCGATTTCCTCGTCGCTGGGGCGAGGATTGGATTTCAGCAGGGCGGCGGCGGTCATGATCTGGCCGGCCTGGCAGTAGCCGCATTGGGGCACGTCGTGTTCCAGCCAAGCCTCTTGCAGCGGGTGGTCGCCGTTTTCCGACAGGCCCTCGATGGTGGTGACTTTTTGGTTGCCCACCTGCGAGACGGGCAGGATGCAGGAGCGCATGGCCACGTCGCCGAGGTGGACGGTGCAGGCTCCGCATTGGGCGATGCCGCAGCCGTATTTGGTACCCACGAGTTGCAGGTGGTCGCGCAGCACCCAGAGCAGCGGCGTGGAAGGGTCCACGTCCACTTGTCGGGATTGGCCGTTGATGTTGAGAGAGAAGCTTGCCATAGTGGTGTGTGTTGATGAAGGTAACAGGATGTAAATATACGTTAGATCGTAACTACTCAGTATTTTTTTCAAAGCCACAAGCTGCTGGCTATTAGCTGTTAGCTTGTTTTTTCGTTACTATTCAGCGAGTCTCCAAAAGCTACGAGCTACGAGCCGTGAGCTACGAGTCGTTTTTTTGTTGAGGAATAAGATTTTCCATTCGGGGAATTTTAAAATGTGCGATTGGAAATGAATTCTTTTTCTTTTGGAAAATCAGGCACGCGGGGCGGGGCTGCGGGAAGGTGTCGCATGAAAACCCTGCGGTCGCCCTACGGTTGGGTTTTACATTT
>DDUV01000091.1:0-204 GCA_002344975.1 Saprospiraceae bacterium UBA2329
AAGGAGGATGGCCCGTGATCGAGCAGGAGGCGCAGAATGCCCGAAGTATCAGGCTTTTGGAGCGTTTCCAGCAAATGCAGGGCACGCTCGGCGCGGTTGTGGATGTGTGTTTTTGTAGTGTTTCCAGTGTCCATGGTGAAATAAATGATCTCACGTGAGGGAGCAAAGATAGCAATGTTATTGAAAGTTGTATGCAGGCAGAAA
>DDUV01000091.1:428-695 GCA_002344975.1 Saprospiraceae bacterium UBA2329
TTGAAAGTTGTATGCAGGCAGAAATAATTAGTTTTCAGAGAGCAGTATTCAGAAAAAAATAATGAAATAGCTGAACCCTTTTTTCGACTTGTGGTTTTTATGCTTGCGAATAGTTGTATTCGTATTAATGATAGTATTGCAATCTTTATTTAACTCGTCACCATGTCAAAAACAAGCGCCTCGGACTACCTGAAGCATCTCAAGTCCGATTTACCAGCATCTGTAGTTGTATTTTTTGTAGCCCTGCCTTTGTGCCTCGGTATAGCT
>DDUV01000091.1:937-4682 GCA_002344975.1 Saprospiraceae bacterium UBA2329
CTCGGTATAGCTTTGGCCAGTGGCGCGCCTTTGTTTTCAGGTCTTATTGCAGGTATTATAGGAGGCATCGTTGTAGGCGGATTGAGCGGCTCCAAATTGGGGGTGAGCGGTCCGGCGGCAGGTTTGGCGGCCATTGTGTTGGCGGCGATTGCCCAGTTGGGGAGTTACGAGTTGTTTTTGACAGCCGTGGTTTTGGCAGGCATCATGCAGTTGATTCTCGGTTTTGCCAAGGCCGGCATCATTGGCTATTATTTTCCGTCTTCTGTTATTAAGGGGATGCTGACGGGCATCGGCATCATCATCATTTTGAAACAAATACCTCATTTTTTCGGGTATGATGCCGACCCTGAGGGAGACTTCGCGTTTCATCAGGTGGATGGTGAAAATTCTTTTTCCGAGTTGTTGAATATTGCCGACAAAATTATTCCCGGCTCCGCACTCATCGGGGCGGTCAGTTTAGCCATTCTCATACTATGGGATCAGGTGTTGTCTAAAAAAGGCAAAATATTTCAAGTGGTGCAGGGCCCCTTGGTAGTGGTCGCATTAGGTATTGTGTTTTATATATTTACGAGGTCTCACAGTACTTTGTCCATCTCGGCTACTCACTTGGTAAGTGTACCTGTGCCGGATAATTTCTCGTCGTTTTTGGGGCAGTTTACTTTTCCCGACTTCAGCGCAGTGATGCGGTACGATGTGTGGGTCATCGCATTAACGCTGGCTTTGGTGGCCAGTATTGAAACGCTGTTGAGCGTAGAGGCGACCGACAAATTGGACCCCGACAAAGGGGTTACGCCCACCAATCGGGAGCTTCTGGCACAGGATACGGGCAATATCCTTTCCGGGCTGATCGGCGGTTTGCCCATCACGCAGGTGATTGTGCGCAGTTCGGCCAATATACAGTCGGGTGCAAAAACAAAGATATCGGCCATTTTACATGCTGTGTTCCTGTTATTATCTGTGGTGCTTATTCCCTCCGTACTCAATATGATTCCATTGTCTGTATTGGCAGCGGTGTTGTTGGTGGTAGGTTACAAATTGGCCAAACCGGCACTGTTTGCGAAGATGTGGAAATTAGGTTGGAAGCAGTTTATCCCCTTTATCGTCACGGTGGCAGGCGTTGTGTTGATTGATCTGCTGTCGGGCGTAGGATTGGGCATGGCCATCGGCATTTTTATCATCCTGTTGAAGAGCTTTCAGAATTCACACTTCCTGCACAAAGTGGACGAAAGCAACGGCAAGCAGAAAATGAAAATGACCCTGGCGGAAGAAGTAACCTTCATCAACAAAGGCACCATTCTCAAAGAGTTGAACAGCATTCCCGAAAACACCCACCTGTGTTTGGACGTGCGCGCCACGCGCTATTTGGACTACGATGTGATGGAAATCTTAGATGATTTTGCCATCAAGGCCAAAAACAAAAATATTGATGTGGAACTGATCTCCGAGCGCGGTGTGGTAGTGAATCCGCCCAGCTATGTGGATTTTTTCCATCTGCGGCCCAAAATCAATCCGTACAGGGGCGAGGAGCAATGGTAAGCTGCCTTCGGCAGTTTATCTCCCTTCGGGGTAAGCTGCCTGCGCAGTTCATCGGCAACCCGGAATCTTAAACCCGGAACCCGCCTTCCCACGCCACAGGCGTGGTACGGCGGATGCAACCCGAAACCTTGAACCCGAAACTTTTAAACTGTAAACAACAACCATAACATGAGAGCACATTCAGCCGAAACACAGTCTTCCGTAACGCCGCAAAAGGCATTGCAATTTCTCAAAGAAGGCAACCAGCGCTTTGTGAACAACCTAAAATTCAATCGCAATCTCTTAGAACAGGTGAATGATACACGCTCAGGTCAGTGGCCTTTCGCCTGCATCCTGAGTTGTATTGACAGCCGCACCTCTGCCGAGTTGATCTTTGACCAGGGCTTGGGGGATGTGTTCAGTATTCGCATTGCCGGCAATTTTGTCAATCAGGACATATTGGGTTCTATGGAATTTGCCTGCAAAGTGGCCGGTTCCAAGCTGGTCCTCGTTTTGGGGCATACCAAATGCGGCGCGCTCAAAGGTGGCCTTGACGCCGTGAAAGTGGACGATCTGGGTATGGACAACCTCTCTCATTTGGTGCATCGTTTCGATACCTGCATCCATTCGGTGATGAAGCCGGGCGAAGAGCGCAGTTCAGCCAACCACGACCTGCTGGAGCGACTGACCATCCGGAATGTGGAACAGGCCATTGTGGATATCCGCAATCAAAGCTCTGTGCTCAGAAACATGGAAAAGAACGGCGAAATCATCATCGTGGGCGCCAATTATGATTTAGAAACAGGAGAAGTTTTCTGGCTTTGACGAGAATCCTTACCTTTGGGTAAAATCTCATCATCATGCTCGATCAGGAAACCTACATCAAAGATCGCGTTGAAGGCCAGATCAAGTGGTACTCCAACAAAAGCAGCGCCGCTCAAAAACGCTATAAACTGTTCAAAGTCATTACGTTACTTTGCGCGGTACTCATCCCGTTTCTCACGGGACTGTTGGAGGAAATCTTCTGGATGAAATACGTCATAGGGACCTTGGGCGTCGCCATTGCCGCTGTCGAGGGCATACAATCTTTGTACAAAAACAGGGAATTGTGGCTCGAATATCGCGGCACTTCTGAGGCGCTCAAGCGCGAAAAACTCCTTTTTCAAACCCTTTCCGGGGATTATACCGAAGCGGCCGATCCGTTTAAACTCTTCGTTCTGAAGTCGGAAGAAATCATGGCGGGCGAACAGTCCGGCTGGAAAGAATACATCGCCAAAATGGAAAACGGAGATGGGAAGTGAGGATATTTATAGCTTCGAGCCGTGAGCTTCGAGTTGCGTTTTACCTTACTTCTATTGTGGAATCTCTACATTTAAATATCAGGTATAAAACCCTATTTTACTGAAAATCAGGCTAACAGCCAGCAGCTAACACCTATCGGCCTGTACCCCGCGACTGCTACTAACGTCCCGCAGCAGCCAGCCTTTCGGCCCGTACCAGCATCACCACTTTATCATAACTGAGCATGCCCTCCCGCACGCCCTGCGCCTTGAGGTAGGTGTTGTAGGCGGCATCCCGGAAACGGGGAAAAATGTCGGGATAAGCCAGCATGGTTTGGTTGATGGCATCTATGTCGGCGCGGATACCGGCGGGCAGGGCTTCTCTCAATTGGCGATAGTCGTCGGGGCGGCGGGCGCGGTATTGGGCCGCGAGGGTGCGCCAGAAACTCAGGATGGAAGCATAAGCAATGACCGGATCATCGGAATGAACGCAGGCCGCATAAGCGATGTAATTGCACACGCCCTCATCTCCGAAACCGAATCCGTGCGCCAGTTCGTGCGCCAGCACAGACGGCATTTGTAGTGGGTGCAGTCCCGCATCTGCATGGCCTTCGCCGGAAAAAGGGAAATAAATGCCCGCAGTGCCGAAGCGGAGCAGCGCACCTTTGGGATAGAGTTGGCGGCCCCGCACGCGACCACCGGCGTAGTAGCCGTGCGATTGCAGCCAAGCGGCCACTTCTCCGCGCAGTTGCTGTTCGAGCGGGCGGGCTTCGGGCCGGTAATCCAATGCCGCGTCGGAGGCTTCGGGTATGAGTGCTCTGGCGGCCATGAGGGCTGTGGTAGCGAGGTCAAATTCTTCCCGCAATTCTTCGGTAGTGAGCGGTTGGGGTTGTAAATCAAGCTGTTGCTCCAATGGTATGCGGCTATAATTGAACCCCCACAAAAAGAAA
>DDUV01000081.1 GCA_002344975.1 Saprospiraceae bacterium UBA2329
CATTTATTTTTGCCCCACTACATAAGCATTTCCTTTCTATCCATTATAGCCCTGAAACCCAATTTTTTCGGGACGAGGCAACGGAAGATAAAACTACCGTATGCAGTACCTCGACGAGGGAACTAAGCTCCTTTGGTTCCCGGCGCTGGTAAAAGCGAATATTTTTTTTCCTAAGCGGTCTCCCCCAAAACCCCGGGAGGCCGCTTCTTTTTTACTGCTCCATCGCCCGGCGCTTCATCTCTGCCGCCGCATCATGCCCCAAATACCGTTCGATGTACCCATGTGCTACATACAACACCGGCGTGAGTACAACGGCCATCACCGATTTATAGGTGTATTGAATGACCGCTACCGAGAGCAATTGGCTCCAGGTCCAGGGCGTCACTGTGCCGAACAGGTCGGGGCCGGCCTTGAAGGCGATGTACAGCACCACAAAACTGTCAATAAACTGTGAAATGAGCGTAGAACCCGTGGCCCGCAGCCAGATACGCCCTTCGCCGGTCAGGGCTTTGATGCGGTGAAAGGCCGTGACGTCCACCAATTGCGCCATCAGAAAGGCCGAAATCGAACCTGCAATAATGAGCATACCCTGCCCCAGCGTCACACTGAAAGCCGCCTGCATATCGGGCACGCCCTGCGCCTGATTTTGTGCTACCCACCAGTCGGCAGGCGCCAGTTGAATGGCAAAAAATATCATAATGAACGCATACCCGATGAGACCCACCGTGAGGAACGACAAGAGCCGGATGCCGCGCTTGCCATAATATTCGTTGATGAGGTCGGTCATTACAAAAACGATGGGCCACAACAGTACGCCCGCCGAAAACTGAAGCGCGCCCTGCTGCCCGAACAGGTTGAAATTGAATGGTTTGAGGCCCAGCGTCGGCTCCAGAGCGAAGATTTTTACCCCAATAAATTCTGCTACCATTGCATTGGCAACAAAAAAACCTCCCAGAAAAATAAACAGCCTGCCGGAGCGCAAAGAGAGCACGTCGGCAGCGCCCCGGCCCGCGCCGGCGTTATCGGGGGTGGTGGAATGTGGTGAAGAGGACATCGGTTGCAGATTTTTTAAAATTAGACAATACAATACCAAAACCTGCCCGCTTGTTGAAAAACATCGCAATTTCGCCTCCGATTCTTACCAAACTTCGAACCATGTACAGGATTACCGGCTTTCTTGTTTTCTTTTGGCTGCTTTGCGCCCAAGTCCTTGCCCAAACCATAGACGCCCGCATCGTGGAAGGAGACGCGGCACAACTGCACGAACTGCGTACCCGTCGCGGCGATGTATTTTTCGGCACGCTGCTGGGACAGACTGCCGACAGTATTTTTTTCAAATTGCGGTCCAATCTGGAAATTCAATTTGCTGCCGAAGAAGTGGAAAGCGTCCGGTTGGCTTTCGCCGAACAAGCGGCCCCGGTGAGGCCCCGCAAAACCGCCGCCGAGCCTGAGCCGGCGCCCGAATACCTCCTGTTCAGCCCCACGGCTTTCAATTTCAAAAAAGGGCAGGGGGAATTCCGAAATACGCTGCTGTCTCTCAATCAAGTAGATGTGGGCCTGAGCGATCATTTTTCGTTGGGCGCCACCTTGTTGTTGCCCATTATTGCGGGCGTTCAGGTGAAGGCCAGCGCGAATTTGTCGCCAAGCACACGCCTTGCCGTCGGCGGCTCGGCATACACCGCTTTTTTTGACTTAGGAGCCGCCGCGCATGTTTACGGAGCCTTCAGCAAAGGCGCGCCCGACAAATTCATCAACTTCACAGTAGGGGCAGTAGGAGGATTCGGCGGCGATTGGGCGCCCATTTTCAGCGGCGGCGGCGCATATCGCTTTCATCGCAATTGGCGGCTCATGGCCGATATTGCTTATTCGCCCATTCGCGGCGATGCCCTCATTTTGCCCTCCTTATCGTTTTCCTGGTTCAGTGCCCGGCATCGCGTTGATTTCGGTCTGTTGTCCGTGTCTGCATTGCCCGTTCCTATTCCTCATGCCAGATATGGGCTGAGGTTTTGAGACAATTTTACTTGATTTTTAGCTTCGATGCACTATATTGAAAACCAATGTTTTAGCACTTTTTTAAATAGACAATCACGGGTTATACCCGATGAAAAATAGTTTGCGAAAAAATATAAACCATTTTTCATCGGGATAACTGATAGCCAGTGGTTTGCAAAAACTAAAATTCGCAAACCACTGGCTATCGAGTATAAATCAAATTGCAATCTTATGATACTTTTAAGTATCCAAACACACAAATGATTTGCTCGTTTATTCTATACTTCCTACCTTTGTCATAGACATTGCTGCCGACTTAACGGATGTAGAAATGCGATAATGCCTTGACTTACATAAAAATAGAACAGAAAATATGATAGCAAAAACGCTTCAAGCCTTGAGAAATGAGGCCAATAACTACATCAGCCAAGCAAGAACACAGGAAGCGATGGATGTAGTGGCCGAATGGGCACATGAAAACAATCAGGCGCAATTAAAAAGAGACATAAATCTCTTAAAAGGCCAGTTGTCAGCCCTGAATAAGCAACAAATAATGGGTACTGTATCTTTTGAAGAATTTATGAGAGAACAGGCAAAAGTAAATGTTCGACTACTGGATTTACTAAGCACCCTTGAAGAAAAAATATCTAATGATGATGTATCAAGCCAGCCGGAACCAATAAAAGCCAGTAAATTAAAAATCCTGATGTTGACGGCTAATCCAACAAATCTGGCGCGATTGAGGTTGGATTCAGAACATTCCAATATTCTTCAAAAATTACAGGGTAAGCAAGAGCGATTTGATTTTGTGATAAAAAAAGGTGTCAGTAAATCAGAGTTTCAAGAATTAACCGTTCAGGAAAAGCCTGACGTATTGCACTTTTCAGGACATGGCGAAAGCGCAGAATATGGTGTAGGAGGCTTAATTTTACAGGATACAGATGGCAGAGAAGATATACTGCCCCCAAAAGGATTGAACCTTTTGTTTCGTTTTTTTAAAAGCGAGAATGTCGCTATCAGGGTTGCCCTTTTAAACGCTTGTTACTCAGAAGAGCAAGCTCAGGCTATATGTGCGCATGTGCCTTATGTCATTGGAACAACCTTGAATATCGGCGATACTGCTGCTATTGGTTTTAGTACGGGTTTCTATTACAAATTGGCTGAAAACGGCACTATCGAGCAAGCCTTTAATGCCGGCATTACCCGCGCCGGTATGGATGGAGCTGATGAGTCTTATTTTGCTTTATTTAAAGATGGCAAGAAAATGTCTGTTGGCTTTTAATAACCCAAAAATAATTAGATCATGAAATTAGTACTCATTCACGGACGTGCACAAGGGGATAGAATCGAGGAGGATGTCAGGCGAGAATGGATTGATAGTTTGAATGCCGGATTAGATAAATCAGGCTATCATCTCAATTTAGAAGAAATTGTTGCTTTTCCCTTTTATGGCAAACAATTAGATGAGTATATAGGAAAAGCAGAGGCATCTAAATCTGATGAATTGAATCCGGTGAGGAGCGGAGCCCATTCATTCGTTAACGAAGCAGAGCAAATAGCTTATTACGAAAGTGCTTTGAGTGAAATTGCTTACAAAACGGATATAAACATTGCTGACAGGGCAGAGCTAAATGCGCCGCAAGGACAAAAAAGAGGCCCTTTAAATTGGGAGTTCGTTCAAAAGCTCATGGTGTATTTGGATAAGAAAAAGATTTTGAACAATTTTGTTCTCAAAACGATAACCGAAGACGTGTTTATGTATCTGAATGTCAGTTTTATACATAAAGAAATCAATAAGTTGGTTAAATCGGCTATTCCTAAAGAGCCTTGTGTAATCGTTGGGCATTCTTTGGGGTCAATTATCAGTTATTTGATCCTGAAAAACAGTCCGGAGTTACAAGTTAAAGAGTTTATTACACTTGGTTCGCCACTTGGAACTGAAGCCGTAAAAAAATATATTCAACCATTGATAAAACCAACATGTTTATTGGGTAATTGGTACAATGCTTATGACGAAAGAGACTTTGTTGCCCTGAATCCATTAGACAGAACTCATTTTAATATTAATATGACCATCGAAAATAAAAACAATGTCAATAATTCAACTGATAACAAACATGGGATTTCAGGTTATCTTAGCGATGCAGAGGTGGCTCAGAGGATTTATCAGGCGTTAGTTCATTAGTAGAAATTAGCATTATGCCAACGCTGCTTGCGGAATGACAAAATCAATTCCTTTTTCACCGAATATGAGATATGGCGGTTTAAGCCAAATGGGAATAGAGCGCATGAAAAAATTGCTAAACAGAATATTGGCTGAATAATGAAAAGCATCATTTTCCTGTTATTGGCGTTGGTTTTATCCTGTTCGAGGATAGAAAAGCAAGTCTCCCCAGAGATGCGGCAGTACCATGATCCACTGCCTGTAACGGACTCCTCTTATTTACTTCGGGTTTTTGATGGCGAATGGTATGAACCGGGAATACCCTGCGGTTATGTCAGCAATAAAGGAGATACGGTCATTCCCATTGGGAAATACAGTATTTGCTGGTCCGATACAATCCGGAGCTTTGGCATCGTGACAGGCAGCGGGCCGACTCAATCTAAATTTATAGGAATAGATCAACAAGAACGGCTGCTGTACGAAATTCACTATTATGACAACGGGCCGGATTGGTTAGAGGAAGGCCTGTTCCGAATTATGAGAAACGGTAAAATAGGGTACGCCGATAAGAATGGTTTTATTCAAATTGAGCCTCAATTTGAATGTGCTTCACAATTTGAAAATGGATTGGCTAAGGTGGCTCTTCGTTGTGACCTGATTCCAGAGCATGAACATACCCGCATGCAAAGTAAGGAGTGGTTTTATATTGACAACAGGGGAAAAGTTGTCAAAAAATAACCCGCTCTTACCGGAACCGCAGCTTTATGTGAAAGACACGGCGACAAAACAACAAAAACCACCAACAATGCAGACCAAACGAAATAGCGCAAGCGCGTGCAATTTGTGAGCATTGTATTATATTTACCCTCGTTATGGACCAACTCATTGTTTTCGCAGTGCTGTTGCTGGCGTTGGGTTTGTTCGCCTGGGGCCGTATCCGTCACGATCTGGTGGCGCTCATATCCCTTATGATACTGGTACTGACCGGCATCGTGAAGGCCGGAGAGGCATTTATCGGCTTTGGCCATGCGGCGGTCATCACAGTAGCCTCGGTGCTGGTCATCGGCAAAGCGCTCGAATTTTCCGGCCTCACGGAGTGGTTAGGCAAAGGGGTGATGCGCATCGGCAATAATCCTTATTTACAGGTATTTGTGCTTTCTGCGCTGACGGCCGGGGCCTCGGCATTTATGAACAATGTAGGCGCCTTGGCCATTATGATGCCTATCGCTTTGCACCTGGCCCGCAAAACCGGCTACTCGCCTTCTTTCATACTTATGCCCATTGCGTTTGCCTCCTTGCTGGGCGGTATGACCACGCTCATAGGCACCCCGCCGAACATCATTGTGTCCGCTTTCCGGGAGGAAGCTACCGGACGCACTTTCGCCATGTTCGACTACGCGCCGGTGGGCGTTGTGATTGCCTTTGCCGGCGTTGTGTTCATTTCCTTAGCCGCTTTCAAGCTGCTGCCCCACCGCAAGTCTCAAAAAAGCGGCGCCGATTTGTTCGACATCAACGACTACATCACAGAGGTCGTAGTGGTACCCAATTCAAAGCTCATAGGTAAAGGCGTCTCCGATTGGGGCAAAATCTCGCAGACCAAAGTGCAGATTTTGGGCCTCATTCGGGCCAATCGCCGCATTCATGCCCCCGACCCGGAGGAGACGCTTCTGGAAGGCGATATTCTCATTCTGGAAACCGATGCAGACGAACTCAAAGCCGTGATGGACAACACAGGCGTAGCGCTCATCGGCGATAAAAAAGTACCTGATCTTTCTCAGGGCGCCGGCAATATCGCCGTGGTAGAGGCCGTGGTCATGGCCGGTTCATCCCTTTTGGGGCGCTCTGTGTCCGACATCGGGCTAAGGCGGCAGCATGGCCTCAACCTCTTGGCGGTAGCCCGGAGGGAGCAAAAAATTCACCGCCGCTTAGACCGCATCATTTTTCAAACGGGCGACGTGCTGCTGCTGCAAGGGCGGGAAGACGGCCTCCATGAGACCATTGCCTCCCTGGGCTGCCTGCACTTGGCCAAACGGGGATTGCGCCTCGGTTATCGGGCCAAAATACCGGCGGCTCTGGGCATATTCGGAGCCGCTATTGCCGCAGTAGTGGCCGGCCTGCTGCCCGTAGAGGTGGCCTTTACTTTGGCTGCCATGACGATGGTGCTGGCCGGAATTTTGCCAATCAAAGAGGTTTATACCAGTATTGACTGGCCGGTTGTAGTGCTGCTGGGGGCCATGATTCCGGTGGGTACGGCATTAGAGACGACCGGCGGCGCGCAGCGCATTGCAGATGCCGTGCTACAAATGGCAAACCATATCCCGTCCTGGGGCATACTCACCATCGTGCTGGTACTCACCATGTGCCTGTCGGACGTCATCAACAATGCGGCTACGGTGGTCATCATGGCGCCCATTACGATAGGAGTGGCCAAAGGGCTGGGCTTGTCGGTTGATCCTTTTCTCATCGCGGTGGCCATTGGCGGGTCCAGCGCGTTCCTTACACCCATCGGGCACCAGTCGAACACTTTGGTCATGGGGCCGGGCGGGTATAAATTTACCGATTACTGGCGCCTTGGCCTGCCCTTGGAAATACTCATTGTGCTCATCGGCATACCGCTGATATTGATGCTGTGGCCGCTGTGAACTTATCAAAAATGAACTCAATAGCCTTCATTGATACTGAGGTAGAACCCAAACGCCGGGTGATTCTTGATATGGGAAGTATCAAGGATAACGGCGAATATTTTCATGGGCATTCGCTTGTAGATTTTACCCGATTTCTTCGCGGAACAGCCTTTGTTTGCGGACACAACATCATTCGCCACGATTTACAATATATCGAAAACAGCCTCTCACAAGCTGGTATTTCATCTGCCCACATCATAGACACTTTGTTTCTTTCGCCACTTTTATTTCCGTCGAAACCCTACCATGCCTTGCTCAAAGACGACAAGCTACAAACCGAGGAAGCTAACAACCCGCTCAATGATGCGGTAAAAGCCAAAGACCTTTTTGGGGATGAAGTTTCGGCTTTTCAAAAAACGGATGATGCCCTGAAACGCATTTTTTATACTCTGCTGAATGACAAAAAAGAATTCCACGCTTTTTTTCGCTTTATGGAGTATGCAGATGGAGCAACTGACTTGGAAACAGCCATCAGAGAAAAATTTGAAAACGCCATTTGCGAAAATGCCGGTTTGAAAAAAATTATTTCGGAATATCCACTCGAACTGGCTTATTGCCTGGCCCTAATCAACGCTAATAATCGCTACTCCATTACGCCGCCCTGGGTGCTGAAAAATTACCCCAAAGTGGAAAGAATTATGTTGTTGCTCAGGAACAAGCCCTGCCTGACCGGCTGCACATATTGCAGGCAGGCTTTGGATATACACAAGGCGCTGAAAACTCATTTTGGTTTTGATGCGTATAGAACTTATGCCGATGAGCCGCTACAGGAAAAAGCCGTGCAGGCAGCGGTGGACAACAAATCCATTCTGGCGGTATTTCCGACAGGCGGAGGCAAGTCCATTACTTTTCAGGTGCCCGCTTTGATGAGTGGCGAAAATTCAAAAGGACTGACCGTGGTGATTTCTCCCTTGCAATCTTTGATGAAAGATCAGGTGGACAACCTCGAAAAAAATGGAATTACAGCCGCCGTAACGATCAATGGCCTGCTCGACCCGATTGAAAGGGCAAAATCCATTGACAGGGTTCGAGACGGCTCCGCATCAATACTTTATATATCGCCGGAGTCGCTGCGTTCAAAGACCATCGAACAATTGCTTCTGAGCAGAAAAGTAGTGCGCTTTGTGATTGATGAGGCGCATTGTTTTTCTGCCTGGGGGCAAGACTTCAGGGTTGATTATTTATACATCGGCGACTTTATTGATTCGCTTCATAAAAATAAAAACCTCGAAGATCCCATTCCTGTTTCTTGTTTTACGGCAACGGCAAAACAAAAAGTCATTGAAGATATTTGCCTTTATTTTAAAGATAAGTTGGGGCTTAAATTGGAGATATTTTCCTCTAAAGCGACGAGAACCAATCTGCATTATCAGGTTTTTGAAAAAGGAAACGACGAAGAAAAATATAACGCAGTACGCGATTTAATAGAGGACAAAGACTGCCCTGTGATTATTTATGTTTCAAGAACCAGGCGCGCTGAGGATATTGCCTCCAGACTGCGCAAAGATGGTTATACAGCCAGGGCATTTCACGGACAGTTGGAAAGCCGGGAGAAAACCGAAAATCAAAATGCTTTTATTGCGGGCGAAGTCCAGATCATGGTGGCCACCTCTGCTTTTGGCATGGGCGTTGACAAGAAAGATGTGGGTATGGTGATTCATTATGAAATTTCCGATTCGCTCGAAAATTATGTGCAGGAAGCCGGACGGGCCGGGCGGGATGAAAATATCACGGCAGATTGCTATATTCTTTTTAATGAAGAGGATTTGGGCAAGCATTTCATTTTACTCAACCAGACAAAGCTCAACATCAATGAAATTCAGCAAATCTGGAGGGCCATAAAATGGATTACCAAATTCAACTCAAGCGTTCAAAAATCGGCACTGGAAATAGCGCGCCAGGCTGGCTGGGATGAGGGTTTGAGAGAAATAGAAACCAGAGTGACAACGGCGATAGCGGCGCTTGAGCAGGCGGGCTATCTGAAGCGCAACCAAAATGTGCCGAGGGTTTTTGCCAACAGCATAATGTCGAAAAATGCACAGGAAGCCATTGACAAAATCATGGGGTCGCATAAATTCAGCGAGCCCCAAAAAATGGCCGCTGTGAGAATTATCAAATCCTTGTTTTCGAGCAAGAGCAGAAAAAACTCGCTGGAAGATACCGCAGAGTCAAGGGTGGATTACATAGCCGAAACGTTGGGCATTGAAATAAAAAACGTAATTTCGATTATTCAACTCCTGCGCGACGAGAAAATCCTGGCCGATGCCAAAGATTTGCAGGCATTTATCAAAAGAGGCGACTCTAAAAAAGGCTCCATCGAAATTGCCCGCTGCTATGGAAAGATTGAAATTTTTTTGGCTCCCTTGTTGGAAGAAGTCGAAAAATCATTTCATATCAAAGAATTGAATGAACAGGCTGAAAAACAAGCCTGCACAGACACCTCCCCAAATAAGATAAAAAATATTTTCAATTTTTGGGCCATTAAAAATTGGATTAGGAGGCATAATAAAGACTACTCAAAAAATCACATAGTGGCCATCAGTTGTCTGCCTGCGGAGTTGTTGAAAGAAAAAATTGACAAAAGGCATATCATAGCCGAATTTATTGTGAATCATTTATATGATAAGAGTTTGACGCTTACAGAAGAAAGCTCCGGACCGAAAGAAGAAATACTGGTTGAATTTTCTGTTCTCGAATTACAGGAAGCATTTAGTCGTCAAATGCAATTGTTTCAATTTCGGCCCGATATTGAAGATGTTGAGGATGCCTTGTTTTATTTATCGAGAATAGAAGCTCTTAAAATAGAAGGCGGCTTCCTCGTTGTGTACAACAAGCTCACCATTGACCGCCTTGAACAAAACCCGCGCGTGCAGTATAAAGAAACGGACTATCAAAAACTCAGCCAATACTACGATCATAAAGTTCAGCAGATTCACATTGTTGGAGAGTATGCCAAAAAAATGCTGGATGATTATGCCGGGGCACTGACCTTTGTTGACGACTATTTTCAATTAAATTTTTTCTCTTTCCTGAAAAGGTATTTTCCCGGCGCCAGAGAAACCGAAATAAGAAGAAATATTACCCCTAATAAATACAGGCAGCTTTTCGGTACTTTGTCTGAAATTCAGCGCGAAATCATTGACGACAGGCAGTCGAAATATATCGTTGTTGCAGCAGGGCCGGGAAGTGGCAAAACAAAGGTGTTGGTTCACAAACTTGCCTCCCTGCTGCTCATGGAAGACGTAAAACACGAGCAATTGCTGATGCTTACTTTCTCAAGGGCGGCAGCAACGGAGTTTAAAAAACGTCTGACAGAGTTGATTGGCAATGCCGCCAATTTTATTGATGTCAAAACTTTCCACTCTTATTGTTTCGATTTATTGGGCAAGATAGGAACGTTGGAAAAAGCAGGTGAAATTATTCAGACAACCGTTGAAAAAATCAAAAACCATGAGGTGGAAATCAGCAGAATTACAAAAACGGTATTAGTGATAGACGAAGCGCAGGACATGGATGAAGATGAATTTGCGTTGATTCAGACGCTGATGGATAAAAATGAAGATATGCGGGTTATTGCGGTGGGAGACGACGATCAGAACATCTATCAATGGCGCGGCGCCGAATCCAAATACCTGTTGAGTTTTATTACCGAAAAAAATGCAACCAAGTATGAATTGATAAAAAATTATAGAAGCAAAAACAACCTGATAGATTTTTGCAATCAGTTCATAACCAGCATTGACGGGCGTCTTAAACAAACTCCGATTGAAGCGCACCAAACCGATAATGGCAAAATTAAAATTGTACGCTACCGCAGCGGCCACCTTATTGCGCCTTTGGTGGACGATATTCTTGCAGCAGGTCTTTCGGGAACCACCTGCGTACTGACTCACAAAAACGAAGAAGCCTTTCAGGTGGCGGGATTTTTGCTCAAAAACGGGATGCCTGCGAAATTGATTCAGTCGAATGACAGCTTTAATTTATTCAATCTCGTCGAGTTACGATTTTTTATCAATGAACTGAATATGGGTGAAAATGTATTTACTATCAGCGACGATGTGTGGGGAAATGCCAAACGAAAGTTTATTGACAGATATAAAGGCAGTTCCAAATTTGAAATCTGCAATCAATTAATTAAAGACTTTGAAGCCACTCACACCAAGCGAAAATATAAATCAGACTTTGAGGTATTTGTTCGGGAGTCTAAATTAGAGGATTTTGCGAGTGAAAATGGGGAGAGTATTTTCGTTTCAACTATTCATAAGGCAAAGGGAAAAGAATTTGATAATGTATTTCTTTTGCTTGAAAACTTTGACGCGAGTAATCAGGAGAAAAAAAGGCAGTTGTATGTAGCTATGACAAGAGCCAGACAAAGACTTGTTGTTCACCTGAACGGCCATTATCTCGACGCATTTCAGACAGAGGACTTAGAAAGAGTAGAAAATAACGCTGTATTTCAGCCGCCGGATTCTTTGGTGCTGCATTTGTCGCACAGGGATTTGAACCTGCTTTTTTTTCATTTTATACAAAGGCGCGTTCATGATTTGAGCAGCGGCGATGTACTGAAAATAACGGAGGAAGGTTGCACAAACGAAGCTGGTGAATTGGTTTTAAAATTCTCCCAAAAATTCCTTGTCAAACTTGCAGAAATAAGGCAACATGGTTTTGGACCGAAAGAAGCAAAAGTGAATTTCGTTGTTTTTTGGAAAGGGGAAGACAAAAAACAAGAAGTGAAAATTGTTCTTCCCGAACTGTATTTTGAAAAGACTTGAATAGATTATATTTGTTTTTGCCCCCCTATCCCCCCGCATCCAACAAAAACTTCGCCGCCCAATTAGGAAATCTGAATCCTTGATACTTGCCCCAAAAAGGCTTGGAACCCGGCACGCCGCCGCCCGGCCACACTGCCGAGCGGGCATCCTCGTACAACAAAGCAGCAGCGCTATGCAGCTTTTCATCCGCTCCGAAAACCTGCTCCAACCGGCGCAAAAGGATGCACAATTGCGCATTGCCCGTCACGCATTGAAAGGAAAAATCGCCGCGCCAGGCTTCGTCGTAAGTGCCGGCTAAGGGGCCGTTTTGGAGGCGCATATCGGCTATTTTATGTCCGAACAGCAGCGCTTTTTCTTGCAAATTTTTGTCATCCAACAAGCAGGCCGCTTCCAGAAAACCCCGCCAGATGTAAGCGATGGTATGTGTAAACGCAGGCTCGCCGGGCCGAAACGACCAGTCGGCCACGCTCAGTTCGGGGCGGATGCCGCCTGTGTAGCGGTTTAATGCGCCGGAAACGATGGTTCGTACTTCTGTCAGATTGGGCAGGTACTTTTCAGCGTACAACATAGCCCACAGCGCGCGGGCATTGTACGCCGGATCGTAGCCGGAGACGTAGTCGGAGTTGCGTAGCGCGGGCGCTTTTGCAAACTCCTGAATCAGCCAGGCCACTGCCCGACGCGCAGATTCGGCATATCGCGGGTCGCCGGTTTCTAAGGCGCTGCGGGTCATTCCAAACAAAATCATGCCCGTATCGAACAGCAGGGGAGCGAGGTTGCCTCCGATGCCGCCCGGCCAGGCCCCGTCGGCCTGTTGGATGTCGCAGAGCCAATCAGTACAGGACAACGCATCGCGGCGCAGGCTTTCGTCACTGGTCAGACGGTAGTAATCCCACAGGGTTTCGATGAGGTAGCCGGTGGTTTCAGGATAGGCTGCCGACCAGCCGCGCCACAAGTGGTAATACCCTGCTGAACCGCGCCCGGCATGTACGGCGATGCTGCGTTGGAGCCAGTGGAGGGTTTTCTTCACTTCAGCACACATTCCACCCTTCGATTTTGACGGCGTCCTTCCTCGGAGGCATTGGTAGCCACCGGGCGGGTTTTGCCGTAGCCTTTATAACTAAGTCGTTCAGCATCAATGCCCTGCTGTATCAGATATTCAAATACTGAGCGGGCGCGGCGTTCGGAGAGCAGGCGGTTCGATTCGTCGCTGCCCACATTGTCGGTATGACCGGCTATTTCGGCCTGCTTTTCGGGGTGTTCGGTCAGCCAGGCCGCGAGTGCGCCGAGTTCCTCCAAAGAAGCCTCGGCCAACTGATGGCTGCCCGTGGCAAAAAGCACGCCCTGAAAAGTGTATTTGCCCTCGCGTTCCATCGCCTCCTGCACCGCGCTGCCGTTGGGGTCTTCCACAATGCTCACATCGTCAATGCAATAGTAGGCGATGCGCATCATCCGCTGGAAAACATTTTTTTTCGCTTCGGCAGACAAGGGCGGCAGTTTGGAGAGGTCATAGCGGCTTTCGATGCTGGTTTGTACGTCGTTTCGGAAATTGCCGATGATGAAATATTTCGACGCCTCGGTGGCGGTAAACCAGCCCTGCACCTGTCGCCACTGTTCGTTGTTGGCCCTCAAAACGGTTTTGGTTTCAAAAGCCGGCTCCATATTGATCCATTCCTTTTGTTCCGAAAAACCCGCAGAGACATTGAGCGGCGCGCTTTGTAGCGCAATGCCGATGTTGTTGGCCGCCACCGGATAGACCACCACTTTGTCGCCATACACAGAACGCAGATGCGCCTTGGATACCGAGTCGCTCTGATTGATCCAAAAAGAAACCTTGTAGCGCATGCCCGGCACGAGCGGCTGAGCCAGTTTTCCCTCTATAAACTCGTGATAGTCATCGGTATAGCCGCAATCCTGGCGGGGCAAAAACGTGATGAGACCCACATAGCGATTGCCGGAATGTGGCGGCGGATAGATGCAGGGGCCGGCGGTGGTGTCGTAATGAATGAGGTCGGGTGTACGGTCGCTGACAGAGGTCCAGTTTTTGGCCACGTTGTTGAAATCCTTGCCATACTTCATAAAACGGCAGGGCGTGACGCTCTGGTGCGGCCCTTTGAGTTCTTCAAAGCCGGGATTGAGCACGAGGTTTTTGTTTTGAGCCGGGGCAAAAACGGGCAACCATAAAAGGAGGAAAGCGATTCGATACATCATGGCCGTACTGGATTTGGGTGGAGTGAATGGTTGCATAATGCAAAGCGGTGCAGAAAGTTACGCCCAAAGTAAATTTGTATTCAATTCTGTTTCATTATTATCCCGATAGATGCTACCGTTTTGATCAATTGACTCTTTGCTAGTGATTCCAAAACATCTTCAATTTGTAATGGCGGATTTTTGAGGCGTCCTACCATATCTTTAAAGGCGGTTATACAAATTGATTCATTGTTTATCAGTATGTTATGAATAAAGTCATCGGGATGAATTGCTTTAATAAACAGTGTTTCTAAAGGCTGTTCGGGAAAGTCTTTGAGATTGAATGTGACTATGAAATTTGCTTTTGTGTGAACCGCCGCAGCCAGAACATGCCGGTCTCCTTCATCCGGTAATACAAAAGAGTTTGTAGAAGAATGAAAATCAGTAACTGAGGCATCGGGAAATGCTGTATTCATCAATTTAACCGTGTAGTTGAGTTGTTCTTGTGTTAGATCAGGGCGATTTTTGATGAGGTTGCGCGTCCATTCCTCTTGAATATCGGATGACCATTTAGGAGCAAATACTCCCCGAAAAGCCAAACTCAACAAAAAATCTCTGAGTGGGGCAGGATACAACACATTGGCATCCAGGATGGCGACTATAGCTTGGGGTTCCATTATTCAATAGCCTAAATTTAACTCCTGAGCTTGTTGAACGAGTGCATTTAACGCATTCTCTCTCAACGCTTTTTGGCGACTTTGAAACAATAATAAATCGCCAAGCAATACCCGTCTGTGTCTGCCCACCCTGCGATGAGCAATCTGGCCTTCTTCCAATAATTTTATCAGGTGCGGCCTGGAAACGTGCAGTATTTCAGCAGCTTGTACGGTTGTCAGTTCCGTATCATCCGACAAAAGAGCGAAACTTTGCCCGCCTGCCATCAGATGCAGCATTTTCTGTAAAGCGTCAAACACTTTGGCAGGGATGGCAATAGGAGTATCCGGCGCCTCCATCAACGTGATGTCCACCGCTTGTTGGTCAGGGCTTTTGCTATGCAGAACGAGCCGCTCTAGTGTGGCAACAGACTGAGCTGCAAGTTTTTGCTCCTCTTTGCTATTGGCTGCAATGCTTGAAGTCATGGTTCTTTTTGGCTGCAATGTACGCAATAAATGCAATAAGTGCAATAAGTGCAATGAATATTTGTATTTATTGAGCGCCGCAAAAGACTGATAAGCCGTTTGCCTTGACAAAACCCGCCTAGTTGGTTTTCCAAAAGTGAAATATAGAACTCATTTTCAAAAGCACATTTTGAAATTTCCCCAAGCGGAAAATCTAATTTCTTATTCAAAAACGAGCTTGCGGCTTGAAGCTTGTAGCTCATGGCTTGGGGGAATATCAAAAAATATCCCAAAGTCTCCTACCTCAATTTCCTATTCTCCGCATGTCGTTGCGCATCTCGGCGGGTTTTCTTTTCCAAACTGGCTTCCAACGCATCGCTCAGGTTCACGCCGGTCTGATTGGCCAGACATATCAGGACAAACAGCACATCCGCCATTTCGCCGGCGAGGTCTTCCTGTGCCGTTGCTTCGGCTTCTTTGGTTTTGAACGACTGTTCACCATAGATGCGCGCCATCAGCCGGGCCACCTCGCCCACTTCTTCCATCAAAATGGCCGTGTTGGTCAGTTCGTTGTAATAGCGAATGCCCACCGTGCGAATCCACTCGTCCACGCGTTGTTGTGCTTCCTCAATGCTCATCACTCTTTGTTTTTGGTATCCATCATGATCGTGACGGGGCCGTCGTTGAGCAGCCGCACCTTCATATCTGCCCCGAAAACGCCCGTTCGTACCGGCAGGCCGGAAACAGCGTGCAGGTGTTTGACAAACGCCTCGTAAAGAGGAACGGCAACATCGGGTTTGGAGGCCCGGATATAAGAAGGACGGTTGCCTTTTTTGGTGCTTGCGTGCAAGGTAAACTGGCTCACTACCAGCAACTCGCCACCCACCTCGGTCACCGGCAGGTTCATCACGCCCCCGGCATCGTTGAAAATGCGGAGCGCGGCAATTTTTCGGCAGAGCCAATCCGTATCTTCCTGATTGTCTGCGTCTTCTATTCCCAATAAAATGAGCAATCCCGGCCCGATGGCTGAAAATACCTCCCCGTCTATGGTGACGGACGCTTCGGATACTCGCTGGATGACTGCGCGCATGATGTTTTTAGGGCGCAAGATAGTGCGTTGAGGGGAAAGGTGGCGCGTAGTTTTTATGCAGAGTGAAGGGGTGAATCCGCCGGATACAATTTCGTAGTCACCCCTTCACTATACTATTTCAAAGCATTACTTGGCTGCAATTTCTTCCATCACAACCGCCTCCGCAACTTCCACCTCCGCCGGCACAAAGTGATAATACCGCGCGCCGGTTTTGTTGCCTTGCTGTGAGATATGATGCAGGGCAAACTCAGCTTCGGGCGCCATCACGCTGGTTTTGGTGCGACCCCGGTGCAGGTTTTCGTACGTTTTGTAATCAATGACTGTGCGGCAGTCGAGTTGCTGTTGTATGCCGATGCCGGCTGCAATGCTGCGCCATTCCGGCTGGAGTACTCCTTCAAATACCTTGCTTTTGGAGCCGCTGCCGTAGCCGAAAAAGCCGAACATGCTGCCGGTCATGTCTTCGGGCTGCCCTGCCGCGCGCTCCAATGCAGAAGCCAGCGCCAAGAAAATGGAGCAGGAATACACATTGCCCACATGGCTCGAAGCCCACTGAGACGGATCTACCCGTTCTTTGATAAGAGCCTGATAATCTTTTGTTTTGGTAATAAGCCGCAAGAATTCTTCGTAAGCTTTGTTGTATGCATTTTTGTCGTCAAAGTCGGCAGGGTCGGGTTCCTGCAAGCCGTTGATCTCAGCCCAGCCGGCCCAGGAGCCGTCGCGTTGCTTTTCCAACATGAACAATTCTGAAAACATGCGCTTGCCGTGAAAAGCATACGGCAGGTGGAAGATCAGGCGGCTCCAGCGGTCTAAGATTTGAGCGCTTTCAGTCATGCCTCCGCGGGCTTCTTCCTGTTGGCGGAAGTGCTGGAACGCCTCCCGGATGCGATTTTGGTAGCACCAGTTGGAGTATGGACCGTCAAAAGTGGGCGTGTCTTTGCGCACGCTGAACGCCTCGTCGTTTTCGTCCAGAAGGCCATGTACCTCTAATGTTTCGGGGAGTTTGGCCAGGATTTTTTCTGCATCCATTTCTTTTAAACCAGCCAACTGGAGCACTTCCTGCACCAATTGCAGTTTGGAAACAGACTTTTTAGGTTTGAAAAAATCATGCACGCTGCGGGTTCCCACGCCCCAAGTGGAGCCAATGACCATCAGGCGGGGAGCATGTTTCACCAGTAAGGCCATAGCTCCGGCGCCCTGCGTGTATTCGCCCGAAGAGGCAAGTTCGTACTTGGCCACATCGCTCGCTACCACAATGCCGATGCGATTTTGGTCGCCGCGCACCCAGTCCACCGTATTGTGCAGGGCATCCACCGCGCCCACACAGGCGAAGGTGAGGTCCACCACATCGCAGTGCAGGAAGCAATCGGGGCCGTACTGTGCGCGGTAGTGGCGGCGCAGCATTTCCAAAATATAAGTGGCAGTGGGCTTGGCGCCGTCGAGTGCGCTTTCGGTGCCGAGGTAAATGCGTCCTATCCTGCGCGGGTCCAATTCGTTCTGGTCTATGAGTTGTTTCACAGCATTGGCCGCCAGGGTGGCAGCATCTTCGTGGGCATCGGCCACCGCCATATCTATGAGTCCCAGCCCGTGACGGAGCTTGTCGGGGTCAATATTTCTGGCTTTCGCCAGATCGGCGATGGGCAGGTAGAGCTTTGGAATATAAACGCTGAGATCGTCTATACCCACTGAGGCAGAGGTGAAAATGTGGTTGGAAGGAGACTGCATGGCCTTTTTGTTTTTGATACAAAATGACAAACCAAACAAGAAAGCAGTCGGTATGTTGCGGAAGAAGCTTGGGAATTTTCTAATTTCGGCGCTCAAAATCTACATACCATGCGTTTCTTTCTGCTTCTTTCGCTGGCTGTTGCCTTCAGCGCCAACCTCGCCGCGCAGACCTCCATTTCTTCCAAAACTGCCGGTATGAAAGCCTTCGACGGTTATTTTCGGTTTTATTGGGATGAAAAAGAGGGCCGTATCTGGCTGGAAATCAATCGTTGGGATGAAGAGATTTTGTACGTCAATTCCTTAGCTGCCGGTGTGGGTTCCAATGACATCGGCTTGGACCGCAATCAACTGGGCGATACCCGCATTGTCAAGTTTCACAGGGTTGGCCCCAAAATCCTGCTCGTACAACCCAACTACGATTTCCGTGCCGTCAGCAACAACGCCGACGAGCGCCGCTCTGTAGCCGATGCCTTTGCACAGTCTGCCATCTGGGGTTTCAAGGTCGAAGCAGAAGAAAACGGCCGCGTGCTGGTGGACTTCACCCCCTTTCTGCTGCGGGATGCGCACGGCGTGGTTGCCCGGCTCAAGTCCTCCAATCAGGGCACTTACCGCGTCGAAGACAGTCGCTCGGCCATTTACATGGAACGCACCAAAAACTTCCCGAAAAACAGCGAATTTGAAGCTGCCGTCACCTTCACCGGCGAAGGAGCCGGCGCCTGGCTCCGCTCAGTAGCGCCCACGCCCGAATCCATCACTGTGCGCATGCACCACTCGCTCATCGAACTGCCCGATGCCGGCTACAAACCCCGCGCTTACGACCCGCGCTCTGGTTACTATGCCATTCAGTATCAAGATTATGCAACGCCCATAGACCAGCCTTTGGTCAAGCGTTTCATCGCCCGCCACCGTTTAGAAAAGAAAGACCCGAACGCCAAAATCAGCGAGGCAGTAGAACCCATCGTATATTATTTGGACCGCGGCGCGCCCGAACCCATCAAATCGGCCCTCATGGAAGGCGCCGCCTGGTGGAATCAGGCTTTTGAGGCGGCAGGGTATAAAAATGCCTTTCAGGTGAAAGAACTGCCCGCCGACGCCGACCCCCTCGACGTGCGCTACAATGTCATCAACTGGGTACACCGCTCCACGCGCGGCTGGTCTTACGGCAGCACCGTTTCCGACCCCCGCACCGGCGAAATCATCAAAGGCCATGTTTTGCTCGGTTCTCTGCGGGTGCGCCAGGATTTTCTCATCGCGCAGGGCCTCATCGAAGCGTATGAAAAAGGTACGCAGCCCGATCCGCGCATGTTGCAAATGGCGCTGGCCCGCCTCCGTCAGCTCTCGGCGCACGAGGTAGGCCACACCATCGGCCTCATGCACAACTACATCTCCAGCGTCAACGACCGCGCTTCGGTCATGGACTACCCGCACCCCTACATCACCCTCGATGCGCTGGGCAACCTCGACTTCAGCAAAGCCTACGCCACCGGTATCGGCGCTTGGGACAAACGTGCCGTTATCTATGGTTATCAGCACTTTCCGGCAGGTACCGACGAGACCAAAGCACTTCAGGACATCCTCCGCGAAACCGAAAAAATGAACCTGCCTTACCTCACCGATCAGGATGCCCGCCCACAAGGCAGCGCGCATCCGCAGGCCCACCTCTGGGACAACGGCGCATCCGCAGCTGCTGAATTGCGCCGCTTACTGGAAGTCAGGAAAACTGCTCTCGGCCGCTTCGGAGAACTCAACATTCCCACCGGCACGCCCATGGCCGATCTGGAGCGCGTACTCGTGCCGCTCTATCTGGCACATCGCTATCAGGTGGAGGCTGCTGCCAAAGTCGTGGGTGGCGTACAGTACAGCTACGCCATGCGCGGCGACGGCCAAACGCCCGCCCTGCCTGTGGACGACAAGCTCCAGCGCGATGCTCTGGCAGCCCTGCTCCTCACCCTCGATCCCAAAAACTTAGCCCTGCCCGAAAGCATCCTTCGCAATCTGCCTCCGCAGCCGCCGCTCTATCCCCGCGACCGCGAACTGTTCAAAACCCAAACCGGCCTCGTTTTCGATCCCATTGCTGCCGCGCAAAGTTCGGCCTCGTTCAGCATCGAACTGCTGCTACACCCCGAACGCCTCGCCCGCATGATCGAACACCGCGCCCGCGACCCTAAACGCTTGTCGGTCAATGATATGATGGACCAAATTCTCTCGGCGGTGAAAGTGCAAAAAGCGCAAACGCCCTTTGAGCAGGAAATAGCCCGCGCCAACGAAAAACTCGTTTTCAATCGGCTCATGCAATTGGCCGGAGACACAGGCACAGCGCCGCAAGTATCGGCCATCGCGCTGTTCAAACTCAATGAAATGGAGAAACGCCTCGAACAGCAGGCCGGTTATGCCGACGACGTGGATCAGGGCGCACACTACACTTGGCTCTTGCATCAGTTGCGCCGCTTCCGCGAAAACCCTTCCATCTTCAAGTTGCCGCCCGCTCCCGTCCTGCCCGACGGCGCGCCCATCGGCTGTGGGCATGAGGGACATTGAGGCGTTTACCTCGCGTTTGCCCTGCACTGTGACCAACATCACCGCTTCCGCAAAACGAAATTTCGTACCTTTGCGCCCGCAACCAAAAAAACAATAACACGACATGGCAACAACGCCCGAACATGTAAAATGCCTCATCATAGGCGCCGGCCCCGCCGGTTATACCGCAGCCGTTTATGCAGCCCGCGCCAACCTCTCTCCCGTGCTCTACACAGGAAAAGAACCCGGCGGCCAACTCATGATTACTACCGACGTGGAAAATTTTCCCGGCTACCCCGACGGCATCATGGGGCCTGAAATGATGGAAGACTTCCGCAAGCAGGCCGAGCGCTTCGGTACTGAGGTGCGTTACGAATTGATTGAAAAAGTGGACTTTACCGGCCCGGTTCACAAAGCCTGGACCGAAAGCGGCCACGAAATTCAGGCCGATTCCATCATCATCGCCACCGGCGCCAGCGCCAAATGGATCGGCCTCGAATCCGAACAAACGCTGATGAACAAAGGTGTTTCGGCCTGCGCTGTATGCGACGGCTTTTTCTTCCGGGGCAAAGAAGTGGCCGTAGTGGGCGGCGGCGATACGGCTGCCGAAGAAGCTACCTACCTGTCCAAACTCTGCCCCAAAGTACACCTGCTGGTGCGCCGCGACGAGATGCGCGCTTCCAAAATCATGCAGGAACGCGTCAGCAACACGCCCAACATTGAAGTTCACTGGAATACCGAACCCCGCGAAATCCTCGGCGGAGATCATGTGACGGGCGTTCGTGTATGGAACAAAGTCACTCGGCAGGAAAGCGTCATTCCCGTCGAGGGCTTTTTCGTCGCCATCGGCCACAAGCCCAATACCGACATCTTCATGGGCTGGCTCGACATGGAAGACAGCGGCTACCTCATCACGCAGCCCGGCAGCACCCGCACCAATATCCCCGGCGTTTTTGCCTCCGGCGACGCACAGGATCACGTCTATCGCCAGGCCGTTACGGCGGCAGGCACCGGCTGCATGGCTGCCTTGGATGCCGAGCGCTATCTGGTAGAAAAAGGAATTGTTTAATACCCAATGAAGGGGTGGCTTGCATTGTACACGCACTGTGCAAGTCACCGCCTTCCATATTCTCACCCCGGTTAAATCCATACTGCCTTATCCGGTGTTCTATGCCTCATGGAATTTCCCGAACAGCCATACAGAAAGGGTAGGGGGGCGCAAATCAACACGCCCAACCCTTACCACCGCCATCATGCCGACGAATCGCCTGATTCTCAGGAGGATTGGGAAGATTTGTATGAACTGCGCACTGAGTTCATCGAAGTACACCCCAAAACCATGCTCAACAAAGTGGACAGCCCCGACATCGGCGTCTGCTATTCCATGAATCCCTATCAGGGCTGCGAACACGGCTGCGTTTATTGTTACGCCCGCAACACGCACACCTACTGGGGCTACAGCGCCGGCGTGGATTTTGAACAAAAAATTTTGGTCAAAAAAGCTGCCCCGCAAGTGCTGGATGCCGAATTGCGCAAGCCTTCCTACCAGCCGCTGCCCATCATGCTGGCCGGCAATACGGATTGTTACCAACCGGCTGAAAGGCAGTTCGGCATTACCCGGCAGATTTTGGAAGTGCTGTGGAAACACCGCCATCCCGTGGGATTGATTACCAAAAACAGCCTGATTCTGAGAGATTTGGACCTGTTGAAACAAATGGCCGAGCTTCGATTGGTCAAAGTTTCCGTTTCGCTCACCACCCTCAGCGAAGACACCCGCCGCCTGCTCGAACCCCGCACTGCATCTGTGAAAAGCCGCCTGCACACCATCGAAACCTTAGCCGCTGCCGGAATTCCCGTCAACGTCATGCTGGCGCCCATTGTGCCCGGACTGACCGATCACGAATTGCTCGCCATGGCCGAACAGGTCGCCCTGCGCGGCGCATCTTCCATCGGTTATCAGGTAGTGCGCCTCAATGGAGATGTGGCTGCTATTTTTGAAGACTGGGTACGCAAAGCCATGCCCGACAGGGCCGAGCGCATCCTCCATCGCATTCAGGATTGTCACGGCGGCCAGTTAAACGACAACCGCTTCGGTACCCGTATGCGCGGCGAAGGTCAGATTGCCGACATCATTGCACAGCAGTACCGCTTGGCCAAACGCCTGTATTTCAGCGATAAAAGCATCCCGCCTTATGATTTTGAACTGTTCAGGCAGTTGAAAAACCCGCAGTTGAAGTTGTTTTAAACGGCCATCATCTTCTTTATCAGCACCACCTGCCCCAGATGGTAATAGCCGTGCTCTATCATCACGTCTATATTCCTTTGGAAATCACCGTATTCAGGCTTTACAAAACCCTCCGCCAATCTCGAATCAGACATCTGCTCAATGGCTTGCGCAAACGCCTCCGCATCCGTCAGAAACAGATCGCGCAGCGCCAGCCAATCCTCTTCCGATTCCACCGGCTTCATGTCAAAGCTGTATTTGTCGCGTATTTCCAGGGGCCCGCCCCGAAACACCTGCAACACCCCGGCAATGTAGTAGTGAATGTGAAAAGTTAGCTGTGCAATGGTATTGAGGTTGCCCACTTTGCGGGTAGCCTGTTCCCAACTGAGTTCCGACAGTTGCGCTTTGTAATTCGTGCCGGTCACCCAGGCGCCGCTCAGGAATACTTCTCTGAATCTTTCGGCGAGTTTGGCTGCGGTGTTTGTTTGCATTTTGAACGTTTTATCGTGTTTTTTGAAAATCGCGCATCTTTGTTTTTCAGTACATTGCCTCAGCCCAACACCCGAAAGTCAGGCATAGTTGACTGATTTATTGATAATCATTTACTGCACCTTCTGATCTTATGCTGAATATGCCCCGGCAATTATAACTGATGCTGTTTGACTTTCACTATCTTTGTAGTGAGGCAAAAAAAGAAATATATGAAATCAGCTATTCTTGTATTCATGCTCGGCTGTGCTGTCGTGTTATATTCCCAGAACGAGGTCAAACCGCCCGCACCAGTGTTTCCGATTCCATCGGCGGCGCAAATGGCCTGGCATCAAATGGAAATGAATGCCTTTGTGCATTTTACAACCAATACCTTTACCGGAAAAGAATGGGGCTTTGGCGATGAAAACCCTGGTATTTTCAATCCTGCCCAAGCCAATGTGCAACAATGGATCAACATCTTTCAAAAAGCCGGTTTCAGGGGCGTTATTCTCACTGCAAAGCATCACGACGGTTTTTGCTTGTGGCCTTCTACATACACACATCATTCTGTCGTCAACAGTCCATACAAAGGCGGTAAAGGAGATATTGTAATGGAGGTAGCAGAAGGATGTAAAAGATATGGTCTGAAAATGGGAGTATATTTATCGCCCTGGGACAGAAATCACGCCCGGTATGGAACTCCGGAGTATGTGGATTATTACAGAAATCAACTGAAAGAACTGATTGCTGATTATGGCCCTTTCTTTGAAATATGGTTTGACGGCGCAAATGGCGGAGACGGGTATTATGGAGGTGCAAAGGACACAAGAAAAATTGATGGGCGAACTTATTACGATTGGCCGGGAACCATCAATATGGTTAATAAAATAAACCCCAATGTGATATTTTTCAGCGATGCCGGCCCGGGCTGTCGTTGGGTTGGCAACGAAAAAGGGGTTGCCGGTGAAACAAACTGGAACACCATTTCTGTGGATACGCTGTATGCCGGAAAACCCAATATTGAACAACTGCTCAACACGGGATCAGAAGATGGTACAAGTTGGGTGCCTGCTGAGGTGGATGTATCTATTCGACCGGGGTGGTTTTATCATCAAGAAGAAGATTCGCAGGTGAAAACGCCGGAAAAATTGTTTGAAATCTACCTTTCGTCGGTGGGAAGAGGGGCGGTTCTTTTACTTAATGTTCCTCCCGACCGCCGGGGCTTGATTCACGAAAATGATATTCAATCGCTAAAGGGCTTCCGCAGGATTTTAGACCGCACATTTAAAATCAATCTTGCCCAAAAGGCATCAGTGCGGGCAAGCAGCCATCGGGGAAATCATCCATTATTTGCGCCGAAAAACCTGCTGGACGACGACTTTGATTCCTATTGGGCCACTGAGGATAACGAAACCACTGCAAATGTTGAAATTACCCTGAAATCTGAAAGGACCCTCCAATACATCGAGTTGCAGGAATACATAAAACTTGGCCAGCGTGTGAAATCATTTTCGGTTGAGGCTTGGCTTAATAATCAATGGCAAACGGTAGCAACAGGCACAACGATTGGATACAAGTGCATTTTACCATTGAATTCCATAAAAACTGCTCAATTGAAAATCACTTTTAGGGATTCAAAGGCATGCCTTGCCATTTCGAAGATTTCAATTTACTGAGCAATGGCGCAATCGCCGTTCCCACCTGCAGCTTGCAGCCTGTAGCTCACGGCTTGCAGCTATTGACAAAACCTAAAATATATAAAACAAAAACCCCCTCATTCCTTACCTTTGCGCCGCTATTCAAAAAATCACTTTTGCAAAAGTAACACACCATGTCATACCGTTCTCACAATTGCGGCGAACTGCGCCTCAGCGATGCAGGAAAAACAGTAAAACTCAGCGGTTGGGTTCAAATCGGGCGCGATTTCGGCGGCCTCACTTTTATTGACCTCCGCGACCGCTACGGCATTACTCAGTTGGTTTTCAATATGGAAGACGATGCGGCCCTCTGCGAGCAGGCCCGCAAACTCGGACGCGAATTCGTCGTCTCCGTCGAGGGGCTTGTGCGCGAACGCACGAGCAAAAACCCCAATCGCGCTACCGGCGACATTGAGATCGAAGCCAAATCACTTGACATCCTCAATCCGGCCAAAACGCCTCCCTTCACCATCGAAGACAACAGCGACGGCGGCGACGACCTCCGCATGAGATATCGCTACCTCGACCTCCGCCGCAGCCCCGTACAGCACAACATCATCTTCCGCAGCCGTCTGGCGCTGGAAACGCGCAAGTTCCTCTCCGACAAGAACTTCCTCGAAATCGAAACGCCCTTCCTCATCAAAAGTACGCCCGAAGGCGCCCGCGATTTCGTCGTGCCTTCCCGCATGAATCCGGGCCAGTTTTACGCCCTGCCGCAGTCGCCGCAGACGTTCAAACAAATCCTCATGGTGGCCGGCTACGACCGCTATTTTCAGATTGTGCGCTGCTTCCGCGACGAAGACCTCCGCGCCGACCGACAGCCGGAATTCACGCAAATAGACTGCGAGATGGCCTTCGTTACCCGCGAAGACGTGCTCAACACCTTCGAGGGCCTCACCAAACACCTCTTCCGCAGCATGTTGGGCCTCGAACTAAGCAATTTCCCCCGCATGTCTTACGACGACGCCCTGCGCCTCTACGGCTCCGACAAGCCCGACCTCCGCTTCGATATGCAGTTTTGTGAACTCAACGACCTCGCTCAAGGCAAAGGCTTCTCCGTTTTCGATGACGCCGAACTCGTGGTCGGCATCTGCGCCAAAGGCATCGCCGAAAGCTACACCAACAAAGACCTCAATGACCTCACCGACTGGGTAAAACGCCCCCAAATCGGCGCCAAGGGCTTGGTGTATGCCAAATTCAACACCGACGGCAGCATCAAAACCACGGTGGGCAAGTTCTTCAGCGACGACCAAATCCGCGAGTGGGGCCAAAAAATGGGCGCCCAAACCGGTGATATTCTCTTCATTCTCAGCGGTGAAAAGGAAAAGACACGCAAACAACTAGGCGAACTCCGCCTCGAACTGGGCCGTCGCCTCGGCCTCATGAAACCCGGCGATTTCAAACCGCTCTGGGTACTCGATTTCCCTCTTCTCGAATGGGACGAAGATTCCCAGCGCTTCTTCGCCATGCACCACCCCTTCACCTCGCCCAAAACCGAAGACCTCGCCCGCATGATGACCGACGACTTCGAAACGCTCAAAAGCCTCCGCGCCGATGCTTACGACCTCGTCCTCAACGGCTCCGAAATCGGCGGCGGTTCCATCCGTATCCACGACCGCGAACTACAGTCCAAAAACTTCAAACTGCTCGGCTTCACGCCCGAACAGGCCGAGGCGCAGTTCGGCTTCCTCCTCGGCGCTTTCGAGTTCGGCGCGCCTCCGCACGGCGGCATTGCCTTCGGCTTCGACCGCCTCTGCGCCGTCATGAACGGCCAAAGCTCCATCCGCGACTTCATCGCATTCCCCAAAAACAACCAGGGCCGCGACATGATGATAGACGCGCCCTCGCCCGTCGCCGACGAGCAATTGGACGAGCTTTGCCTGCGCGTGGAGCTGGAGGAATGAGAAGGTAGTTTTTCGTGAGTTTGGTTTTGGGCGTGCCGGCCCCGCTGCTTATCTCCTGAAAACAGATAAACTGGTTGGGCCGTCGGGTGCTTCGGTCGCTCCCAATAGGCGATGCAAAAATAAAGGTTCATTTTTACCCTGAAAAATGAACCTTTTGCCCACTACCAAGGTCACTACCCTCAGCCCCCTCACGCGTGTCGGGCGAGAGCTGTTAGCTTTCATAGCAACAGCCGGTTAAAGCTAACAGCTCTTCAAACCAAAGCCGGCATCTCTGCACCGACAGGGTTTGTGTTATAATGTACAAAACACTCAACTTTTCAAAGAATAAAGTAGTTTTGTCTGAAAATACTCTTCATTAAGATGGTTGATATTAAGAAACGGCAGTTTTCCAATCTCCAACTTACACTGCTTGAGTTGTACGATAAGGAAGTAAGCGAAGACGACCTTCGCAATATCCACGACCTTATTGGTAAATATTTTGCTGAACGCCTGACTGAAAATGCTACCCGGGTTTGGGATGAGCAAAAGTGGTCTGAGGAAACTATGTATAATTGGCTGAATGACCCCAATCAATGAGAATTGTATTAGACACCAATGTATTGTTAGTTGCACTTCCTGCTCAGTCCCCGTTCTTTCCTATCTTTAAGGCATTTCTCGATTATTATCAAGGCCGAAGCGTTCCTGAACGTGCTACCTTCGCTTTATCACGATCACAGTTAGTCGCCCGCCTCCCGAAATTTTTTTCAAAAAAAGTTTGCATAAATAAACAAAACATTTATTTTTGCATCATCAAAAAACAAAAAAGTTAATCAAGCTCATGGAGCCAATCAACAGCAAGGATCGGGAGGCTAAACTCAAGTCCCTCCAAATGGCGGTAGACCGCCTCGAAAAAACTTATGGCAAAGGTACCGTCATGCGTATGGGCGACTCCAAAGTCATGGATGTGGAAGTCATTCCCTCCGGCTCACTCGGTGTGGACATTGCCTTGGGTATCAATGGTTTCCCCAAAGGTCGCGTCGTAGAAATCTACGGCCCGGAATCCTCCGGTAAAACCACGCTCGCCATTCATGCCATTGCCGAATGCCAAAAACAGGGCGGCATCGCTGCGTTCATTGACGCAGAGCACGCCTTCGACAGGCACTACGCCGCCAACCTTGGCGTGGATACCGACAACCTGCTCATCTCCCAGCCCGACAACGGCGAGCAGGCACTCGAAATCGCCGAAAACCTCATCCGTTCCGGCGCCATTGACATCATTGTTATAGACTCTGTGGCCGCCCTCGTGCCCCGCAGTGAAATTGAAGGCGAAATGGGCGACTCCAAAGTGGGCCTTCAGGCGCGTCTCATGTCGCAGGCCATGCGCAAACTCACGGGTTCCATTGGCCGCACGGGCTGCTGCTGCATCTTCATCAACCAGTTGCGCGAAAAAATCGGGGTCATGTTCGGCAATCCCGAAACCACCACCGGCGGTAATGCCCTCAAGTTTTATGCCTCTATCCGCGTGGACATTCGCAAAACCGGCGCAGGTATCAAAGATAAAGACGGCAACATCGTCGGCAACAACGTCAAAGTGCGTATAGTAAAAAATAAGCTTGCGCCGCCTTTCCGCATTGCCATGTTCGATATCATGTTCGGTGAGGGTATCTCCAAAACCGGCGAAATTGTGGACATGGGAGTAGATCAGGAGATTATCCAGAAAAGCGGTGCCTGGTATAGCTACAACGGAGCTAAAATTGCCCAGGGCCGCGAAGGCGCCAAACAGTTCATGGCCGACAACCCGGAGGTGGCAATTGACATTGAGAAAAAAATCAAGGAGAAGTTGAACTCCGGAGCTGCTGCCACGAGTCCGCTCAAAGGGATCGTCGCTGCCGATGACGCCGAGCCGGGCGCTGATGATTTTTAAAGTCAATTTTTCAACCACATAGTCACAGATGGATGGCCCCATATTGGAGTCCATGCACCCTATCGTGACTATGTGGTTGTATCTCTGTCGAAAATTAAAACCCAGAAGAATTTCCCAAGTGGTGACCTCACCAAGTCTGTCGGTATGAGTGACGCCGCCCAGTTGAGTACCCTTTGTTCGGGGGGCTATAGTATGGAACTGAACCCCGGATGCACTTGTCGGTATCGTTAGAAACTACAGGGGGGCGGCACGCCCTGAAAAAAAGTAAAAAAAATTCGGTGAGGGGCATACGAGCAATTTAGGCATAATGTTTACTTTAGCCCTGCGATTGAAAGGTCGCGTTGCCCATTCACATTTTTGTTTTAC
Organism: Saprospiraceae bacterium UBA2329; assembly: GCA_002344975.1. Lineage (GTDB taxonomy): Bacteria > Bacteroidota > Bacteroidia > Chitinophagales > Saprospiraceae > UBA2329. Next base: position 28,812 of record DDUV01000081.1, read on the forward strand.
CAGATCAACTGATTATGAACCTGAACAATCAACTCACCTTATCCATTTTGAGCGGCGAAGCTCTGACGCTGCATTTCGGAGATGTGCTTCAGCCCGTAAAGGAACATTTGGCACGGCCTGCCTTAGTGCCTGTGAATCAATGGGATGATGATGAAGAGGAATTGGAAGATGACGATGATATGGACTTTGATGTAGAGGAGGAGGATGCGGATGATGAGGATGGTTGGGAAGAAGAGGAGTTTGATATAGATGAGGAGGATTATGACCTCGAAGAAGATGAGGAGGACATGGATTTTGATTCTTTTGGAGACGACGATGAGGAGGATGGCTACTACGACGATGAACCGGAGGATATGCTGGGACATCAGGTAGAAGACCGCAATCCGTCGCCGTGCAACCCGGCGTATGCTGTGGAGGCGCGCATGGAGTTGCTCTGATGCCGGCCGTTACGATTGACGAGGTCATACGGCAGTTGGAATCCATCGTGGAAGAGGCATCTGCTGCGGGGGATCCGCTGGGAATTTTCGCAGTGGTGTATCTGGGAGTTACGCGCGATGTGAAATCGGGTATTGACTCTGGAAAATTTGAGGATGGCGCCCGCATGGCGCGCTTGGATGTCATATTTGCCAACAGATACCTTGATGCGCTGGCCTTGTATAGAAATTCGGAACCCTGCACCCGGTCGTGGGAAATTGCATTTGAAGCTGCTCAGAATCAGGACTTTCTGATACTCCAGCATTTACTGCTGGGAATGAATGCGCATATCAATTTAGACTTGGGAATTGCTGCGGCTGAGTCGGTGGAACCGAACCGAATCTCGGAATTGGAACGCGATTTTATGTCTATCAACCGGGTATTATCGGAGAAAATTGATGAGGTGCAAGACCGTCTGAGCAGGGTTTCGCCCTTGTTGTTCCTGCTGGATTGGGCTGGGCAGCGAAAAGATGAGCAATTTGCGGAGTTCAGTTTGATACAAGCCAGAAATCAGGCATGGCAATCGGCTTTGAATCTGGCGAAAGGGGACGCCGGACAGCAAGCTTCTGCGATTCAGGATTTGGATGCTCTTGTAGCTGCTTTGGGAAGACTTATCTCGCATCCCGGCAAGTGGATAGGCTGGTTGTTGAAGTTGATTCGATTGTTCGAGAAAAAAGACGTTCGGCAGGTGATGGCCTTGCTTCGGTGAATACTTACAACAAAAACCTCAACAAATCACTGTTTCCATTGAGATAATCGAAGCTGAAATGATGGCTTCTCATGCTTTCCTGTAAGCGGTCGAGCTGGCCGGTTTGTTTAAATTCTATGCCCACCAATGCAGGCCCGGCTTCGCGGTAGTTTTTGCGCATGTACTCGAAGTGTACGATGTCGTCGTCGGGGCCAAGTACCTCCACCACGAATTCGCGCAGAGCGCCGGGGCGCTGAGGGAATCTGATGATGAAGTAGTGCTTGAGGCCCTCGTATTGCAGTGCGCGCTCTTTGATTTCGGGCATGCGGTCTATGTCGTTGTTGCCGCCGGAGACAACGCAAACAACATTTTTTCCGGCCAATTGATCTTCATATTGCTCCAACGCAGCAATACTGAGCGCGCCGGCAGGTTCTACCACGATGGCATCTTCTGCGTAGAGCTTGAGGATGGTGCTGCACACCAATCCTTCGTGCGCCAAAATCAGGTCGTCCAACACCTGCTGGCAATGCTCGAAGGTGAGATCGCCGGCGCGTTTGACGGCGGCGCCGTCCACAAACCGGTCAATTGTTTCGAGCGTGATGGGTTGGCCGGCGCGTAAGGCTTCGTACATGGCCGGTGCGCCAAGTGGCTCTACTCCAATGATTTGTGTGGCGGGAGAAAAGGTTTTAAAATAGGAACCCATACCCGCGCTGAGTCCTCCGCCACCCACCGGCACGAAGAGGTAATCTATTTGCGGGAGGTCGTCCAGGATTTCCAAAGCCACGGTGCCTTGCCCTTCGATGATGCGTTGGTGGTCGAAAGGAGGGATGAATGTTTTGTTTTGCGTGGCCGCAAACTCTTGAGCGGCGGCGGCGCAACTGTCGAAGGTGTCGCCCACGAGTCGCACTTCGATGTTGTCCTGCCCGAACATCTGGGTTTGAGACACTTTCTGCCGGGGTGTGATGACGGGCATGAACACGATGCCGTGCAGGCCGAGTTTGCGGCAAGACCATGCAAAGCCTTGCGCGTGATTGCCCGCGCTGGCGCATACCACGCCGCGCTGTATTTGCTCGGGGCTGAGGGTACTCATGAGGTTGTAAGCGCCCCGAAGTTTGTAAGAGCGCACCACCTGAAGGTCTTCGCGCTTGAGCCAAACTGAGCAGTTGTAGCGCTGTGAGAGGCCCTCGTGGCGCATGAGCGGGGTGCGGCGCACTACCTGCTGGAGGCGTCGGGCGGCTTCGTGGATGGCGTGTGCGGTGTCTTGCAAATTCATGTTAAAGCATTGCCTGGTGCCAATAAATCCGCTACTTTCTGTCCCATTTCCTTGCAGCCCACTGTTTTTTCTGCTTTTAGATCGGGGGTGCCGATGCCGGCTTCGAGGACGGAGCGGACGGCTTGGCGCACGGTATCGGCTTCGGTATGGAAGCTGAAATGATCGAGCAGCATGGCGGCTGAGAGTATGGCGGCTACCGGGTTGGCAATGTCCTGACCGGCGGCCTGCGGGTAAGAACCATGTATCGGCTCGAAAAGTGCGGTATGTTCGCCAGTGGACGCGGAGGGCAGCAGTCCGAGCGAACCGGGCAACACGCTGGCCTCGTCGGAGAGGATGTCGCCAAACATATTTTCGGTGAGGATGACGTCGAAATCGGCGGGAAACTGAATGATTTGCATGGCGGCATTGTCCACATACATCCAATCGAACCGGACATCGGGAAATTCGGAGGCGGCCATTTCGGTGACGACGGAACGCCACAGACGGCTGGTATCCAATACATTGGCTTTGTCCACGAGGGTGAGTTTGCCACGGCGATTGCGTGCATAGTGAAATGCCTGCCGGGCAATGCGTTCGATTTCGGGGGCGGAATAGGAGCACACGTCGAAGGCGTCGGAGGCGGTGCGTTGGCGCTCGCCGAAATAGATGCCGCCGGTGAGTTCTCGGAAAATGACGAAGTCCACGCCGGTCACTTTTTCGGTTTTGAGCGGCGAGAGGTGGGCCAGCGTGGGATAGACCGAGACCGGGCGGATATTGGCAAACAAACCGAGGCTTTTGCGAAGGCGGAGCAGCCCTTGTTCGGGGCGGATTTTGGCCGTTGGGTCGTTGTCGTAGCGCGGGTGGCCGATGGCGCCGAAAAGGATGGCGTCGGCGGCGAGGCAGGTTTCAAGGGTTGCGTCCGGCAGCGGGTCGCCGTGTCGTTCGATGGCAATGGCGCCCACATCGGCGGAGGTGTAGGTGAATTGGTGGCCGAAACGCAAAGCTATGGTATCCAGTACTTTGACGGCTTGTTGAGTGACTTCCGGGCCGATGCCGTCGCCGGGCAGGAGGGCGATGTGTTTGTTCATTGGTTTTGCAATCATTTATTTAATTTCAAAAGCTGCGAGCTACGAGCCGCGAGCTACGAGTTGTTGTTCAAATTGTTCGATGTCGTTTTTGATGCTGAGGAGGTAATCAATGTCGTCGTAGCCGTTGAGCATACAGACTTTGCGGAAGGGGTCAATATCGAAATGTGCCTGCGGGCCGTCGGCGCCGATGCGAATGGTTTGCTGTTCGAGATCAACGGAGAACCCGGTTTGGGGATCGGCCTCTATGGCGCTGAAAATGAGGTGTAAAAACTCCGGCGAGACTTGCAGGGGCAGCAGTCCGTTGTTGAGGGCATTGCCCCGGAAAATATCGGCGAAGAAACTGGACACGACCACCCTGAAACCGTAGTCGTACAAGGCCCAGGCGGCGTGTTCTCGGCTGCTGCCGCAACCGAAATTGCGCCCTGCCACGAGGATGGCGCCCTGGTAAATGGAATTATTGAGTACGAAATCTGGTTTGGGGCTGCCGTCGGGGTGGAAGCGCCAATCGCGGAAGAGGTTTTCGCCGAATCCTTCCCGCGTGGTGGCCTTGAGGAATCGGGCGGGGATGATCTGGTCGGTGTCCACGTCTTCGATGGGAAGCGGGACGGCGGAGGAGGTGAGGCGGGTGAATTTTTGCATGGAAAAACAATTGATTTTTGGAAAGTACTCGCTTGTGCGCAAGGGATAGGAGCGGTACCGGCGGCGGTTGGCATAGAGGTGTGCCGCCGGTAAGAGCGGATAGCCCGGCCCCGCCCGCCTGCCTTTGCAGAGCGACTGTGGGGAGGCGGTTTGAGGCGGGGTGCGCCCCGAAAATGATTTATGTTGAAAGCGATCTTACGTCAATAATTTTTCCTTCCACTGCCGCTGCCGCCGCCATAGCCGGGCCGGCCAGAATGGTACGGGCGCCGGGGCCTTGCCGCCCTTCAAAATTGCGGTTGGAAGTGCTGATGCAATACTTGCCGGCGGGTATCTTGTCTTCGTTCATGCCGAGGCAGGCGGAGCAGCCCGGCTCGCGGAACTCGAAACCCGCCGCTGTAAAAATGCGATCCAAGCCCTCTGCTTTGGCCTGTTGCTCCACTTGTTTGGAACCCGGCACTACCCAGGCCGTGACGTGGGCGGGCACTTTTTTGCCCTGTACGATGCGGGCCGCCAGCCGGAGGTCTTCGATGCGGGAATTGGTGCAGGAACCGATAAAAACGTAGTCAATGGGTTTGCCTAAAAGGGATTCGCCTGCTTGGAAGCCCATGTATTCCAGCGACTTATCGAAAGAAGCGCTGCTTTCGGAAGGAGCCTGTGGGATACTGCCGTCCACGGGGATGCCCATGCCGGGATTGGTGCCGAAAGTGAGTATGGGGGCTATGTCGGCGGCGTTGAAGTGGTGCTCTTCGTCGAAGGCGGCATCGGCGTCGGTGAAAAGTGTTTGCCAATACTTCAGCGATTTTTCCCATGCCTCGCCCTGTGGCGCAAACTCCCTGCCGCGCACATATTCGAAGGTCGTTTCATCGGGGGCGATGAGGCCGCCGCGCGCGCCCATTTCGATGCTCATGTTGCAGATGGTCATGCGGCCCTCCATGCTCAGGCTGCGGATGGCACTGCCGGCGTATTCTACAAAAAAACCGGTGGCTCCGGCGGCGCTCAGGCGGGCGATGATGTGCAGGATGATGTCTTTGGATGTGACGCCTTCCGAGAGCGTTCCGTCCACGGTGATGCGCATGCGTTTGGGCCGTTTTTGCAGCAAACACTGGGTGGCCAGCACTTGCTCTACCTGGCTGGTGCCGATGCCGAACGCAATGCTGCCGAATGCTCCGTGGGTAGAAGTGTGGCTGTCGCCGCACACGAGGGTCATGCCGGGCTGGGTGATGCCGAGTTCGGGGCCGATGACGTGTACGATGCCCTGCCGCTGATGGCCGAGGCCGTAGAGTTCGACGCCGAAAGCCTCGCAATTTTCGGTGAGTTTGTCCACCTGGAAGCGCGACAAAGGCTCGCTGATGGGCAGGTGTTGGTTCAGGGTGGGCACGTTGTGATCGGCGGTGGCGATGGTTTGCGCGGGTCGGAACACCGGGATACCGCGTTTTCTCAGCCCGTCGAAGGCCTGCGGGCTGGTGACTTCGTGGATGAGGTGGCGATCTATGTAGAGCACATCCTGTCCGCCCTCGACGGACTTGACGACATGTGCGTTCCAGATTTTGTCAAAAAGCGTGAGTCCGGCCATTATGCTGCTGCGATTTTATCTGAGTGTTGGGAATTTCTGAGTTCGGAAACGATGAACTGGAGGTCGTCGTCCTGTACTTCCTTTTTGCGGTCGGCCACTTCGAGGAAGGAGGCGTAAATTTCGTCCAATTCGTCTTTAGTGAGATCGAAGCCGAGGCATTTGTAGCGGTATGCGAGGGCTGCCCGGCCGCTGCGCGCCGTGAGGATGATGGAGGAATGGTCCACGCCGACTTCCAGCGGGTCAATGATTTCGTAGGTTTCGCGCTTTTTGATGACGCCGTCCTGGTGGATGCCGGAGGAGTGTGCAAAGGCATTGGCGCCCACGATGGCTTTGTTGGGTTGCACGGGCACGCCCATGCGGTCGGAAACGAGGTGGCTCACGGGATTGAGCAGACGGGTATTGATGCCGGTGCTGAAGCCGAGTTCGGCGTGCTGGCGCAGTATCATCACCACTTCTTCGAGCGAGGTATTTCCTGCGCGTTCGCCGGTGCCGTTGATGGTACATTCTATTTGTCTGGCCCCGTTGATGACGCCGTAGATGGAATTGGCGGTGGCCAGCCCCAGGTCGTTGTGGCAGTGGGTGCTGAGGATGGCTTTTTCTATACCGCGCACATTTTCAGCGAGATATCGGATTTTTTCGCCGTATTGTTCGGGCAGGCAGTAGCCGGTGGTGTCGGGAATATTGAGCACGGTGGCGCCGGCCTGAATGGCAGCTTCCAATACGCGGGCGAGGAATTCATTGTCGGCACGACCAGCGTCTTCGGCGTAAAATTCCACGTCCTCCACAAAGGATTTGGCGTACTTCACGGCGGCGGCGGCGCGATGAATGATGTCTTCGGGCGTGGTGCGGAGTTTGTAGCGGATGTGCATTTCCGACACGCCTATGCCGGTGTGGATGCGGGGGCGTTTGGCTCCGACGAGCGACTCGGCGGCTACTTTGATGTCTTTTTCAACGGCCCGGCTGAGGCCGCAAACGGTGGCGTGTTTTACGGTGCGGGCCACTTGCTGCACCGACTCAAAATCGCCGGGGCTGGAAATGGGAAAACCTGCCTCGATGATGTCCACGCCGAGGGCTTCGAGGGCGTGCGCGATTTCAATTTTTTGCGCGGTGTTGAGTTTACAACCGGGCACCTGCTCTCCGTCGCGGAGGGTAGTGTCGAAAATGTGAACGGGTATGGCCATGATCTTGCTGTTGTTTGTCTCAGGATGAGTGGCCAAAGGTAAGCGAGCGCCAGGCTGCCGGGCAAACCATAATTGTCGGCTACTGATATTTTATATCGTCTTTTTTGGGGTGTAACGAACTGGTTTACAGTTTTTTATTGAAGGTTTTTATACGATGCCCGACCATTGTAAAGGGAAAGAAACAAAGGTTTGTTTTTTGCTTTTTATTGCTGCAAGGGCCGGGCATTTTGTCGATTTTGGTCACCTTGTTTAAAGTCCTCTTTTTGGGTGAAATACTCAAGTCCTAAAATTAATAAAATTGAAGAGATTAACGATACTTTCTGCATAATAGCCAATAAGCCCCAATCGCCGGAACCGTATAAATATAATGTATAGTAGAATGTCAACATACAAATGATGCAGGAGATTTTTAATAAATGAAGTCTCGTTTTTAGTGTAAATACGGTTATATAAAATAGCCCAACTAAAGATAAAGTGCTGGATATAGATATCATTATGTCGTGCAAAGGGGTTGCAATAAGGAAGTTAAATATGATATCGGTAAAACCAACAATCTTTAAGACAATGGATGAGTGCCTATTAGACATTTTTTTTGCCATATTAATGAAAAATACGCCGTAGCCAACAGAGTGGAATGCCATGCCGATAATTGCCCAAACTCTTGATGGATTGTCAACGCCATTTACGGCTTTTATTTGAAATAAATTGCTGATAAAATTTTTTGTCCAGTCGAACCCTGTGGAGTTTTGGTCAGATATTGAGCCGCCAGGATATACGAACGTTGCTATTATGATAAAGCTCACGGAAAGTGAAATACAGATTAAAACCGAATGTTTCTTTATCATTTGCATAAAAGTTAATCTGTTCATCGTTTCAGGTTTTGTATTTTGGCAGGTTGAGAAGCACAAAATTATCACCCTGCATCAACTTGAATTAAAATATGACTTGTTTCACCTTAACGGGGACACTACGCATGAGATAACGTGCGTATAGTTATGTTTTTCAACACCCAACACTTCTGTGCCCGCCTACCGGTTTTACCAATTCTCCAGCTTGGGCCGGTTTAGACAAATAAATTGTCGGAATGGTTGCATTGTAATGAGCGGAGGTGTCAATGATTAAGTCTAAAATTCCATCTCCGTCTATGTCGCCGGCAAAAATCAAATAGATCATTTGGTCATCAAAACCTGGTTGGGCCACGAGAAGGCTTTTGCGTTGTTGCCCGTTAATCGTAGCGGTCAAATAAAGTTTGTAATTCCAAACATCAAACCAATCCGGGTCCTCCTGAACTTTCTTTTTTTTGCCTGTTGCAAATATCGTGTAGTTAATGCCTGAGTACGACCATACAATTGTATCGCCCGGATAAATATAGTGTTCAGGCAGCTTTGCATCTTGAACGATTCTGTCTGTCAAAAAGGAAAGCGGTTCTATTAGAATAAGGCAAGTATCCTCGTTGATTGCTTGAATTTCCCATCCTGTTTTTTCATCTTCATCCTCATCAAGAACCGGGTCGTAAACGTTTGTCGCCTTGATTTTTGTTTGTTTTAAATAATACCCGTTTTGACTCTTGAATAATCCATACCATTTGAATCGGCTTGCATTTTTGAATACTTCGTCTTTGTGAAAAGTCCCGACTGTGAGCACTTTGGCTGTAAATATGCTGTCAACAGGAAAGATAAAATCGTCGTAAATAATACTGTCACTCTGCGTTGAAGTTACAGGTGAAATCATACCACTGGCTGCTATTGGATTTTCGGCAGTTTCGGGATGATTGGAGTGCATGCAAGCCGTGAGTCCGAAAATGACAGTGATTGTTGATAATATGGTATGCGTCATTTCTTTTTCTTCTTTTTCTCAGGTTGTTTTTCAGTATGTATCCAAGTCCAGGTATTGTTTGATTGTACAGGGGGACTTATGCTTTCTGAGGTATCAATGATTAGTAGGATTACCTCCCCGGATCCGGCATTTCAATAATTTCATCTTCCGGTAATTCCAGATCGAGCGAATCGGAGAGCATTTCATCGGGCGAGGGGATGCGGAAGGTGCAGGCCGTGCGGCGAATGAGATCGGGCGACAAAGCCGGAAATTCACCGCCCTGCCATTGGGCGAAAGCCGGGTCTTTTTTCAGTCGGGTCATAAAGTAGGCCCACACCGGCAGTGCCGAAGCCGCGCCCTGGCCGTTTTCAAAATTGCGGAAACGCACCAAAGGCGAATCTCCGCCCACCCACACGCCGGCCACGATTTTGGGCGTATAGCCGATGAACCAGCCGTCGGCATGGTTTTGCGAGGTGCCGGTTTTGCCTGCCAGGGGGATGTCGTGGTGCCCGTATTTCCAGCGAATGCGACTGGCCGTGCCGTAAATGGCCACCGACTGGAGCATCTTGGTCATAATGGCGGCTTCTTCGGGGCTGATGGCCTGCCGGGGTTGCTGCCGGGTAAAATCGGCCAGCACTTCGCCTTTGTAGTTTTCAATGCGGGTGATAAAAACAGGCGGAACATGCCTGCCTTCCGACGCAAACACGGTGAAAGGCTGTATCATTTCGAGCAAAGACACCTCTGCCGAACCCAGCGCAATAGACGGCTCGGCAGGTATCGTGCCGGTGATGCCGAGGTTTTTGGCCATTTGCATCACTTTTTGAACGCCAAGCCGCATGATGAGCGAAACGGAAACGGTGTTGACGGAGTTGGTCAACGCGCCCTCCATAGAGTACGAGCCGCCGTAGATGCCGTCCGAGTTTTGAGGTATCCAGTCGTCGAGGTCTTTGCCGTCGGGGGCGAAATGCGGTTCGGGGTCGTCGCGGCGCCAGTCTTTGATGGCCCAGTCGCCTTTGGCATATTCGTGGTAAACAAGCAATTGGTTGCGGATTTGCTCGCAGGGCTGAACGCTGTCTCTGAGGGCCGCCATATACACCACCGGTTTGAAGACAGAACCTGCCTGACGCCGGGATTTTACATGATCGAACTGAAAAAACTCGTGATTGATGCCGCCCACCCATGCCCGGATGTAGCCCGTATATGGCTCGATGGCCATAAAGCCCACCTGCAACATGCCGAGGTGGTAGCGCACCGAATCGAGCGGGCTCATTTCCACTTCCTGGGGGCCGTCCCAGGAAAAAACGGTCATTTTTACTTTGGTGTTGAAGATGGCGTCAATTTCCTGATCGGATTTGCCTTGTAGTTTCAGTTGTTTGTACCTCAATGAGTTGCGCACGCCGAGTTGGATGGTTTGCACATCGCTCCAGGGTACGGTCATGCCTTTCCAATGCTGGTCGAATGTTTTTTGCGTGGCCGACATGTGCTCCTCGACAGCCTCTTCGGCTATGCGCTGCATGTCGGTGTGCAGGGTGGTATAAACCTTCAGTCCGTCGGTGTCAAGGTCGTATGCTTCTCCGTTGGGTTTGCGTTTGTCTTTGAGCAGGCGTTCTACCTCCTGGCGTACAAACTCGCGGAAATACGGCGCTATGCCCTCGTTGCGCATGATGGGATTGTAACTCAATTGCAGGGGCAAGGCCTGTAAGGAGTCTCTTCTTTTTTGAGAAATGTAGCTGCTTTTCTGCATTTGCGAAAGCACCACATTGCGGCGTTCTATGGCGCGTTGAGGCGCTTTTACAGGATCGTAAGAAGAGGTAGCTTTGAGGGTGCCGATGAGCAGGGCGCTTTCTTCGGGGCGCAGTTGTGTGGCCGATTTGCTGAAAAAACGCCGGGCGGCCACATCTATGCCGTAAACATTTTGGGAAAAAGGCACGGTATTGAGATACAACCCCAGAATACCCTCTTTGGTGTAGGCGCGCTCTAATCGGCGGGCAATGGCTACTTCTCTCAATTTATTGATTATCAAAGAAAAGTATTTGAAATCCCTTCTGGGCAGGAGATTTTTGGCCAATTGCTGACTGATGGTACTCCCGCCGCCGCCCGTTTTGTCGCCCCGCAAAATAGTGCGGAAAAGCACGCGCGCCCAGGCCACATAGTCCACGCCGCTGTGTTGAAAAAAGCGGGCATCTTCGGTGGCTACGAGGGCTTGGCCTACATGTGTGGGGAGGTCTTCGTAGCGTACAACGGTGCGGTATTGTTTGAAATAACGGCCCAGCAGGATGCTGTCGGAAGAGTAAATATCAGAAGCGACCTGCGTCTCAATGCTTTTGAGTTCTTTAGCCGTCGGTACGGTGAGGGAAATGGAAAAATAGACTACCCAAAGCAGCGTCAACATGGAAAAGCCCAGCAGGAAAAGCCGTTTGGTCCAACGGGCGGTGCGGGGCCACCTGGCGCTGAATTGATGCCAGGGCTTGAGGAAAGGTGCTGTAAATGAGTGAATTGAGGAAGCGATTTGCTTCCGGGCGGCTGCTATTTTCGTGAGTATGGGATGCTGCATTTTAGATGCGTTGCTGTTGCGGCGAAAGGTAGAAGTTTTTTTTGCTACCCTGTACAAAATGAATAAGGCCGACTGATAAAAAAAGTTCAGACTTATACCCGGTTGATCCAGCAGGCGGTGATGATGCCGGTAGCCACCGCTGCATTGAGCGATTCGGCGCCGCCGCCGGGCGCTTTGGGTATGGCAATGCGATGGCTGAGAAGCTGCTGCGTGGCCGGGCGGATGCCTTTGCTTTCGTTGCCCACGATCAATAGCCCGGAAGAGGGTAGGGGAGTTGTGAAAAGATTTTCTCCGTCTAATACAGCGCCCAATACGGGGAGTTCGGGCTGTCGGCGCAACAAGGTTTCCAACTCAATTTCCTGAGAATCAACTCTTAAAAATGCCCCCATCGAAGCCTGTACGACTTTGGGATTGTAAACGTCCACGCTGCCGGGCGAGCAAAAAACCTGCGGAACGGCAAACCAGTCGGCAATGCGGAGAATGGCGCCGAGATTGCCGGGGTCTTGCACGTCGTCCAAATAAAGGGCAGTGTGAATGAGCGGCAACTCGCCGGCCTGCGGAACTTCGAGCACCATGAGGACTTTGTTGGGCGTACTGAGGCCGGAAAGTTTGGCCAAGTCGTTTTCGCCTGCTTCCGTGATGGCGGAGGCTTGTATTGGAGACAATTGCGCTGCATTTTCATGCAACCATTCCGGCAGTGCAAAAACGCGAACGACCTTGCATCTGGAAGACAACAGGGCCTCGCCGGCAATTTTTTCGCCCTCGGCAATGAAATTGTTATACTTTTGGCGAAACTTCTTCAAGCGCAAAGACTGAACGAACTTGATATCATTTTTGGAAACAGACATTGTTGGATAGTTGTATGCTTCGTAAGTTTTTTCACCGATGGTTTTTCTGCACGTTTGCCGGCGCCCTGCTGCTTTTGTCGGCAGGCTGCAATACCACCCGTTATTTGAAAGATGACGAACTTTTGTTGGTGAAAAACGAGATTGTCCTCACCGACGCAAAGGACGTGAAAAACAAGGGAAAACTGAGCTATGAATTGACGACTTTGTACAAACAGCGCCCCAATACCAAGTTCTTCTTTGTGCCGAGGCAGTGGTTTTATTACCGCAGCAATGCCCCGGAGGACACTACCGGCTTTAAAAAATGGCAGCGCCGGCGTCTGGCCGAAGCTCCCGCCATTCTGAACGATACCCTGACCCGCCGCACCGAAGAGCAGATGACGTATTACCTCAATTACCTCGGCTATTTTCAGGCGAAAGCCGAGCACGAAGTCATTCAAAAAGGACGGCACAAGGCGGAGGTGCGGTATTATGTGGCGCCCGGCGAGGTAGTTCGGATAGATACGGTGCATTTCAGTTCTGCCGATACGGCCATCCATCGGGAGTTGCAGGCCATCCATTCCGAAACGGTTTTTCAAAAAGGTGCTCCATTGGAAGGAAGGTTGTACGACCTTGAAAAAGAACGCATTGCGAAGCATCTTCGCAGCAATGGCTATGCTTATTTTTATTCCAACAGCTTTGCGGAATTGGACGCCGACACTACCGAATCCCAGAAAAAAACCACCCTCTATCTGGAGGTCATTCCTCCGCCCGGCGAGAGCAGCCATCAGCGCTACACACTTGGAAATATTACCATTTATTCGCAGTTTGACGCCACCCTGCCCGACAGCATTTACCGGGACACCGTAGTGAATGGATTTTTGTTCAAATTGCGCGAACCGGTGTTTTTGGTGCGGCCTCAAACCATCCTCAATGCCGTGCATCTGCAAACAGGCGACATTTATAGTCAGGATAGTTACGACCGGAGTTTGCAGCATTTGTCTTCGCTGGGAGTGTTTCGTTTTGTGAGAATTCGCTTAGATGCCGACAAAGACGATGCCTCGGTTTTGCATGTGCGCATAGAGCTGACGCAGAATAAAAAGTACGAATTAGGTTTCGACCTCGACGCCAATTACATAGACGGCTACACCCTCACCGGCCGGGGCAGCCTCATGGGCCTGGCTTTTTCGCCGACGGCCCAGAACCGCAACTTGTTTAAAGGCGCCGAACTGAACATCACCAGCCTCAATGCCGGGGTGGAGGTCAATTTTTCCAAACTCAATACCAACGCGTTTTGGAACTCGGTAGAACTGGGGCTGCAAAACGAGTTGTATTTCCCCAAATTTGTGGACTACCTCTACCTCTGGCGGGGCATGAACAAGCTCCCGTTCGGTAAGAAAAAATTGGTGAGCGACGCTTTGTATCAGGTTTTACAAGACAAGGCGGCGTCAAGGCTGTCGGCGCGATACAACTATGTGTTCAACTTCGGGTGGTACGAGACCAGCCTGCTCAATGCCTCCTTTGGCTACGATGTGCCCATAGACAACAACACCCGCATCGTGCTGGATCATGTGGGAATTGACTATCTGCGCCCCGTGACGCAGCCTGCATTTGATACCATTTTGATGGCCAATCCGTTTTTGGCGCGCAGTTTCGGCAAGCAGTTGTTTGTGAGTTTGTTCTTCCGGGAGTTCAATCTGTCTAAACAGCGGCGCCCCAATCGCTATGGAGAATCGGGCTTCAACAACCTCAACATAGAAATGGCCGGGGCCGAGATTTGGGCCGGCAATGCACTGTACAACGCTTTCGCCCTCAGTCAGGACACCCTTCGGATTTCCGGCACAGATTTTTCGCAATACGTTCGCATTGAGTGGGATACGCGCTATTTTAAAGAATACACCCCCAATCTGGGCTTTGCCGCCCGCTTCAATGTGGGCTTGGCGCGGGCCTTTGGCTTTTCTACCGACGTGCCTTATGTGAAGCAATTTTTTGTGGGTGGCCCCAACAGCATTCGGGGCTGGGCAGCGCGTGGACTGGGGCCTGGCGGCTATCGGGATACTTTGTCGGAGGGGCTTACCAATCGCCTGCTGTTTTATCAGACCGGAGATTTGAAATTGGAATTCAATGCAGAGCTGAGGTTTCATGTGTTTTCGAGGTTAAAAGGCGCTATTTTTCTCGATGCCGGCAATGTGTGGACGCTCCGCCCCGATGCCGACCGCTGCGGATCTCAGTTCCTGCTCAGCCGCCGCATGTCTGAAAACTGCCCGGTCAACCTGCCTTTTAATGATCCATTTTACAAACAAATTGCCGTAGGCACGGGGGCGGGCTTTCGTTTGGATTTCAAATATTTCATTTTCCGTTTAGATTTGGGGGTGCCGCTCAGGTACCCGCGTCCGGTGAGGAATCTGATGGATACATCGCCTTCGGAGGCAGATTATTGGCACGATTTCAGCAACTGGCGGCTGCGCGATGTGAATTTTAATTTCGGGTTGGGGTATCCGTTTTAGAAGAAAAGAGCGCTCAATCACGGCTGCACCGAAGCTCCGCATTTCGACTTCTGTGGCAGACTGTCGTACAAATTGCACAAGGATTGAAACGAATACCGGCAGAGCTTGTTAACTTTGCGGATAGTTTTGTCGGCCCCGGCAGCAGGAAATCTAGTCCAATCTCTTTCTTCCTCTTCCGTTCCGTCAAAATGCCGGTGTTTTCCAACGCTTCATTTAAATATCATTCAAACTATGTTGAGAGCAGGAATTTTACTTCTCTTTTCCCTCTGGGCTGTGCTGTCTGTGCAAGCTCAACACCGCCATCACGGCTACTGCGGCAATGGCGAAGGCGGCGAATGGGACGCCATGCTGACCGAACGATTGCTGCGCAACAAGCAAGCGCTTGAAGATCAGCCGGTGCAATTCAGAAGCACCATTTATGTGCCTTTGCGCATTCACATGGTGGCCAACAGCAGCGGTTTTGGGCGCGTTACGCACGCCCAGGTGCTGGACCAATTGTGCAAACTGAACGAAGATTTTGCCGACATGGACGTGCAGTTTTACATCAAGGGCCTCAACGACAACATCAACAACAACGGCATTTATACCACCCAGTACAGCGCCGGTTTGGTGATGAACAACCTCCGGGATGCCACTGCCCTCAACATCTGGATAGTGGACGTGGCAGCAGGCTCTCAGCCTTCGCCCGGCGACCTCGGCGTTACGCTCGGCTATTACTCGCCGACACGCGACTGGGTCGTCATTCGCCGCGATGAGGTGAACAGCAGCTCCGTTACCCTTTCTCACGAAATAGGCCATTTCTTCAGCCTCAAACACACACACAACGGCTGGGACAGTACGCCCTGGTCGCCCACCATCGGCAACCCCGCGCCTGTCAATTCGCCCGGCGGCGTGCCCACCGAACGACAGGACGGCAGCAATTGCAATACGGCCGGGGATTATATCTGCGATACCCCGCCGGATTACAACGGCTTTGGATTCAATGGCTGCAATTACAACATTGCTCAAGACCCGACCGGCGCCTTCATCAATCCTGATGAGCAACTTTTTATGAGTTATTTTCTCAACTGCGTCCGCAACGACTACTATTTTTCGCCTACGCAGCAAAACCTGATGATTGCCGACTACAACAGTACGGCCCGCAACTACCTGCGCACTTCCGCCGTGACGCCCAACCTGACGCAGATCACCTCGGCTGCAACGCCCGTTTCGCCCATTAATAATGATTTTACGCCCGGTTACAACATCGTCAATTTTCAATGGGCGGCAGTGACCGGCGCTGATTTTTACCTTCTGGAAACAGACGTTTCTGCGGCCTTCAACAGCAACCCGACCCGCGTTGTCGTCAGCGGCGCCACCTCGCATACCATGACAACGCTGCTGGCCAATCGTACCTACTACTGGCGGGTGCGCCCTTACAACGCTTACCGCACCTGCGCGCCTTTCTCTGCAACAGCGCAGTTCAGAACCAACAATATGACCGTGAGTGCCGATAACATTGAGGAACTGAACCAATGGTCGGTATTTCCCAATCCATTGGCGGAAGATGGCCGCATTCAGGTGCAATTGCAGGCTGCGCAAGGCTTCGAAGGTCGGTTTTTGCTGTACGATGTGGCCGGACGTATGGTTCGCAGCATGGGCAGTCATCGCATATCGGGCGGCTATACTCAATTGGAGTTGGACGCGGGCGGCTTGCTCCCCGGTGTTTACACGCTGACGCTGGAACACGAAAATGGCCGCGAACTGAGGCGCATTACGGTGGCAAAGTGATTCAATTCAACCTTTTCAAACTACTTTTTTCAATGAAGAAATTAATTTTATCGGCTGTTTTTATGATTTTTGGAATGGCCGTATTGCAAGCCCAGACCAACACCGGCCCTTGCGGCAACGGCGGCGGTGAGTGGAAAGAAATGATCATAGAGCGGCTACTCAGAAACAAGCAATTGCTGGCCGAAGACCCTGTGCAGTTCAGGGATGTGATTTATGTGCCCGTGCGATTTCACTTGGTGGCCAATTCCAGCGGTACCGGCCGGGTCGTATTCGGGCGGGTATTGGAACAGCTTTGCAAACTCAATGAGGATTATGCCGATTTTGATATGCAGTTTTATATCAAAGGAGTCAACGACAACATCAACAACACGGCCATTTACAATGCGCAATACAACGCCGGGTTGGTGATGAACCAGTTGAAAGACCCCAATGCGCTCAATATCTGGATTGTGGATGTGGCTGCCCCGGCTGCACCTTCTCCGGGCGACGAGGGGGTCATATTGGGTTACTATAACCCTGGCCGTGACTGGGTAGTGGTACGTCGCGATCAGGTAGGCGCTTCTTCTGTGACGTTGCCACACGAAGTAGGCCACTTCTTCAGCCTCGACCATACGCACAACGGTTGGGACAGCACTCCCTGGTCTTCTTCTATCGGCAATCCGGCCCCGCTGTTTTCCCCCGGCGGCGTACCTACAGAGCGTCAGGACGGCAGCAACTGCGAAAATTCAGGCGACTTTATCTGCGATACGCCGCCCGACTACAACGGCTTTGGGTTCAATGGCTGCAACTACAACATTGCCCAAGACCCTGCCGGCGTTTTTATCAATCCGGACGAGCAATTGTTTATGAGCTACTTCCTGAATTGCACCCGCAATAACTACTACTTCTCGCCTACGCAGATCAACCTCATGATGACGGACTACAACCACTCCTCCCGCAATTATCTGCGCACCG
The DNA here is from genome assembly GCA_002344975.1 of Saprospiraceae bacterium UBA2329. Taxonomy (GTDB): domain Bacteria; phylum Bacteroidota; class Bacteroidia; order Chitinophagales; family Saprospiraceae; genus UBA2329. The sequence goes on from DDUV01000081.1 coordinate 46,131, forward strand.
GAGCAGTTACGCCCAATCTCACCGAAATTACCGAGGTGCCGACGCTTACTTTCCCCATCAATAACGAAACCACGCCGGGTTACAACATCGTCAATTTCCAGTGGACGGCTGTGGCCGGCGCCGATTTTTACCTTTTGGAAATAGACCGTGTGGCCACTTTTACGCTCAATCCGATCCGAATCATTGTAGCCGGAGCCAACTCCCGCAGCGTCACCACTTTAGAGGCCAATCGCACCTACTTTTGGCGGGTGCGCCCCTATAGCGCATACCGCACCTGCGCGTTGTCCACGCCCGTAGCCACTTTCAAAACCAACTCTACCGTGGTAGCCACCCAGGAAATCGAAGCATTGAACGAGTGGACGGTATCGCCCAATCCGATTATATCACAAGGGGCGCTTCAAATCAGCCTCCAGGCCGAGAAGTCATTTGATGGAGATTTCAGTCTGTTCAACGCAGCCGGACAACTGGTGCGCAGCCTCGGACGTCACCGCGTTCAGTCGGGCGCCACATATTTGGAATTCAGCATGGAAGGGCTGTCTTCCGGCGTATATATGCTGGCGCTCTCACACGAGGAAGGCCGGGAAATACGGCGGGTGGTGCTGGCAAAGTGATATTTTCTCGCCCCTTATTGCTGAAAAAGGCGCTTCATCGAGGTATGAGGCGCCTTTTTTTGTGTGATTGCTTGCTGATTAAAATCATAGCGATAGATGGAAAACCAATCTATACTGCGGGACTGTCCATTGACCCGCATCGCACTCCTCACGCGCCTACTTCCTGGAAATCTCGTACCTTCGTCCCGTAAATATTTCCAATGAGTTACCATCCGTCAGAACTGCGCCGAGTGAACATCATCCGCTATGTGACGCCCTTGAGGGAGGGCGGTTCGCTGCCTGCCATTGTGGAGGCGGACGATGATTTCCTGTATGTAGCGAAGTTCAGGGGTGCCGGACAGGGCACAAAAGCGCTCATTGCCGACCTCATCGGTGCAGAGATGGCCCGCGTTGCCGGCCTTCAGGTACCCGAACTCGTGCTGGCCGACCTCGACGAGTCATTTGGCCGCACAGAGCCGGACGAGGAAATCCAGGACTTGCTGAAATTCAGTACCGGCACCAATCTTGGCGTCCATTACCTTTCCGGGGCCATCAGTTATGACCCTGTGGTGAATAAAGCAGAACCGCTGACGGCCTCGAAAATCGTGTGGTTGGATGCCTTGCTCACCAACGTGGACCGCACGGCCAGAAACACCAATATGCTCGTCTGGAACCGGGAGCTTTGGATGATTGATTTTGGGGCCGGCCTTTATTTTCATCATAGTTGGGACAATTGGGAGCAGCAATCACAGTCGGCATTCCCCCATATCAAAACACATGTACTCCTGTCGCAGGCCGCTCAATTGGACGAAGCCGACGAACTGCTGCGCCAGGCCATCACGTCCGAAATCATCGCCGCCATACTGGCCGCCATCCCCGATGATTGGCTGCACGGACATGGTTCGCCCGACGAAATGCGCGCGGTTTATCATGATTTCCTGACCCGCCGCATCGCCGCATCTTCCACCTTTTTAAACACAGCCAAAGATGCAAGAGCGGGAATTATTTGAATACGCAGTCATCCGTTGGGTGCCGCGGGTAGAGCGGGAGGAGTTCCTGAACGTGGGCGTGATTTTGTTTTGCAAAAAGCGCAACTTCCTGCATGTGCTGTACGAAGTGAAGGAAGATCGCCTGAAAGCCCTTTTCCCGGAATGTGAGTTGGAAGAGGTCAAATGCCACCTGGATGCTTTTGCCCGCATCGCCGCCGCCGATACATCCGCCGGATCCATCGCCCAATTGGATGCTGCCGGTCGTTTCCGCTGGCTGACGGCACAGCGCAGCACGGTCATCCAGGCCTCGAAAGTGCATCCGGGCTTATGCACAGATCCGATGGAGATGTTGGAAAGGTTGTTTGGGCAGATGGTAGGCTAATCTGGAGAGAACCGGGCACGAGCGGCAAAGGCCGGAGACAGGGAAATAGGGTACCTGAATTTGGCGAGGTGAGGAAAAGGCTGGATAATTTTCACTTTAAGTGCTTCTTTATAACCGATTCTTCACGGAGTACATCTATTAACTGGCAATATGGAATTTCAATCCTCATTCCGCCTCCTCCAATGCCATTGTGTTCAAATCGCTGATAAAGAAAAACTATCCCTTCTTTAGCTATATAAAAATTGGTCGAAATAGGAATATATTCTCCGTTGATGCCATTCTCTTTGAGGGAGGTTATGTGAAAATGTTGTTTGTATTGATTGGTTAATTTGGCTTGAAGCGTATCCAATTTGTTGCTGTCAAATAATTCTTCGAATGAAATCTTTTTTCCTTTTTCAAAATCATAGTTAAATCCCACATTGTTGCCATATCCTATTGCCCCTCCCGATTTGTGTTCAAAGTCGCTATGTATTGCAGAAATGATATGAGGGCTATTGATTATCAATATTACTTCTTCCCAATCAGTCCAGCTATGTTTTTCATCCTCAGGTGTCTTTTTAAAATACGTTTGATATGCTTTTTCATTCGTAGAAAAATAAGTTTTTGAATCCGATTTTTTGTCAAAAACCATAAGCTCTATTTCTTTGTTGAGCTGACTTTTTTTTCCGGTGCTTTCATAAAATTGTGGATAAGAAAACTCAGCTTCGTATCCTTCACCTTTTTCTTGAATTTTTACCATTTTATAAATCAGGGTATCTTCGGTTAATGACAATTTTAAAAGGCATTCGGGAATTTGTTCCATTTCACTGCCTTTTTCCTGAAATTCAGCGATCCGTTCGTTCCAGGTTCTCAACTGAATTTTCTGCCTGTAAGTATCACCGGTGTAAATCAAAACCAATTCACCGACTTTGATGGCTATGATAACAAGGCCAATGGCCAAAATTGAGATGATCAGTTTTTTCATCTTCAGCTTTTAGTTCGTAAATTCATAAACACGGTCATTTTTTTTGAATAAGTTCACACCAGCACGCCAAAAACATTTCACCCCGCAATCCCCCGCTTCAGCCCCGCCACCAAACTCACATCCGTTTCCATCCAGTTGAACTCCTCATCGGCGGACTCGTCGCCCATGTTGATGGCGCCCCGGTACTGCATTTCGCTGCGAACGACGCCGCGCACCGCTGCATGAAACTCTTGTATTTCAGGCACTTCCGTCAGCGGGCCAACATTATCGGGCATCAGACTGCCGCAGGCCATGATGGAGAGGCGACCGGCAGCGTATTGCGCAAAGCGGCGCAGATGCTCGAAGCCCAGCGCGGCATTGGGTTGCTGCCCCGAACTCAGGATGCGCTGCACGCCCAATTCCGCCAACTCGTCTATGGCGCGCAGCGGGTCGCGGCACATATCGAAAGCACGGTGAAAAGTGAAGGGCAGACCCTCGGCGGCCTCCAACATGAGGCGGATGCGGGCCAGGTCTATGTTGCCGTCGGGCAGGAGCGCGCCCGAAACGATGCCGTCGGCGCCCAGTTGCCGGGCCAGCGCGATGTCTTCCAGCAGGGTATCGAATTCGATATCGGAATACAAAAAGTCGCCTTTGCGCGGTCGGATGAGCACAAACACAGGAATGTGCAGCAGCTTTTTGGCTAATACAATTTTGCCCGCGCCGGGCGTGATGCCGCCCTGATGCAGGTTGTCGCAGAGTTCGATGCGGTCGGCGCCGCCAGTTTGAGCATTGAGGGCAGAGGTAACAGATTCTACGCAGATTTCGAGTGTACGTTGGGCAGACATATTCAGTAGCTTGGATGAGAGGGACAAAGGTAGAGATTTTCATACCTTTGCGGCGCAATTACAAAACAGTAAATGGTCAAGAAGCATATAGAGTTGATGGCCCCGGCGGGCAATTTCGAGTCTATGATGGCCGCCATACAAGGCGGAGCAGATTCGGTTTATTTCGGCATCGAGCAGTTGAACATGCGCGCCCGCGCTACCATGAATTTCACTTTAGACGATCTGGAGGCGGTATCGAAATTGTGCAAGGAGCACGGGGTGAAATCGTACATCACCCTCAATACCATTTTGTACAACCACGACCTCAGCCTGATGAAACGCATTGTGGACGAGGCGGTTAAGCACAATATCTCCGCCGTTATCGCCTCCGATCAGGCGGTCATCGGCTACGCGGCATCTAAAGGTTTGCCGGTACATATTTCCACTCAGGTCAATATTTCCAACATCGAAACTCTGAAATTTTACGCCCATTTTGCCGATGTCATGGTGCTGGCGCGTGAACTGAGCATGGTGCAAATGCGCGAAATCACGGAGGCTATTCAGCGCGATCAGATCACCGGTCCATCGGGGCAGTTGGTGCGCATAGAGGTGTTTGCCCACGGCGCGCTGTGCATGGCCATTTCCGGCAAGTGCTACCTGAGTCTGCACACGCACAATTCCTCGGCCAACCGGGGGGTGTGCATTCAGAATTGCCGCCGGCAGTACGAGGTGACCGACCGCGACGAAGGACACGCTTTTCATATTGAAAACGAGTACATTATGTCGCCCAAAGACCTCAATACGCTGCCGTTTTTGGATCAGTTGCTCGACACTGGCGTGGATGTGCTCAAAATTGAAGGTCGCGCCCGCGCCCCGGAATATGTCAAGGCCGTGACCCGCGCCTACCGGGAAGCCATCAACGCGGTGCAAAACGGCGATTTCTCGGCGGAAAAAGTAGATGCCTGGATGCAGGAGGTGGAAAAAGTATATAACCGGGGCTTTTGGGGCGGTTATTACCTCGGTAAGCAGTTGGGTGAGTGGGCCGACAGCTACGGATCCAAAGCCACCACCAAAAAAATCTACCTCGGACGCGGCGTGCATTATTTTCCAAAAGTACAGGTGGGCGAGTTCAAAATAGAAAGCCATACCCTGAAAAAAGGCGATTCGCTGCTCGTGACCGGTCCGGCTACCGGCGTTTTGGAGTTTGAAGCAGATGAAATCAGAGTGGACGACCAAACGGTGGACAGCGCCCGGCAGGGAGTGTCCTGCTCGCTGAAAGTGCCGGCCAAAATTCGCCCTTCCGATAAGCTGTACAAAATAGTGGACGCCGAAGCATGATCATCGTTTCTCAAAACCGCAAAAAGTGCATCGGCTGCAATTACTGCGTGGAATTGGCCCCGGAGCATTGGCGCATGTCGAAAAAAGACGGCAAAAGCGTGCTGCTGGGCGCTCAGGAAAAGCGCGGTTTTTATACGCTCCGGCTTGAGGAGGAGGCTTTTGAACAAAATCAGGCGGCAGCAAAGGCCTGCCCGGTGAACATCATTGACGTAAGGCGAGGGTAGTAGCTTGCAGCTTGCAGCTCACGGCTTGCAGCTTTAAAATAACACAATTAAAAAACAAGATACCTTGAACAACGAATACGCATCTCTCCGCTCGGCGGCTTATGTGCTGGAGGAACGCAAACTGCGCGAAAATCTGGAACTGATTCAGCGCGTACAGTCGGAAGCCGGCGTTTTCATCATCCTGGCACTCAAGGGATTCGCCATGTGGAGCGTCTTTCCGATGGTGAAACGCTACCTCAGCGGCGCCACTGCCAGCAGCCTGCACGAAGCCCGACTCATTTTTGAAGAAATGGGCTGCAAAGCGCACACATATGCAGTGGCCTACATGCCCGACGAGTTTGATGAAATCATGGGCTACAGCAGCCATATTACCTTCAATTCCATTGCCCAATACAAGCGCTACGCCGCTGCTGTGGAGAGCTACCCGGAAAAAATATCGCCCGGCATCCGGGTGAACCCTGAATACTCGGAGGTAGAAGTAGCGCTGTACAATCCCTGCGCGCCGGGTTCCCGTTTGGGCGAAGTGTCGGACGCTTTTTATGCCGGTTTGCCGGAAGGCGTGGAAGGGCTTCATTTTCATACGCTGTGCGAATCGAGTTCGTATGATTTGGAAAAAGTACTGGCTGCTTTTGAGGAGCGTTTCGGGCGGTTTTTGCCGCAATTGAAATGGGTGAATTTCGGCGGCGGGCACCTGATGACGCGCAAAGGCTACGATACCGAGCACCTTATCGCGTTGTTGCGGGCATTTCGGGCGAGGCATCCGCATCTGGAGGTCATCCTCGAACCGGGCAGCGCCATTGCCTGGGAAACCGGCGTTTTGGTGGCCCACGTTTTGGATATCGTTGAAAACAAAGGCATCCAAACCGCCATCCTCGACGTGTCTTTTACTGCGCACATGCCCGACACCCTGGAAATGCCGTATCGCCCGCGCATCCGGGGCGCTGCCGACCGAACGCCCGGAAAACCCACTTATCGTATGGGCGGAGTGAGCTGTTTGTCAGGAGATTACATGCTGGAGTACAGTTTTGAAAATCCGCTTCAACCCGGCGATCAGATCATTCTGGAAGACATGATTCACTACACGATGGTCAAAACCACCACGTTCAACGGCGTGCGGCATCCCGACATCTGCATCCTGCGGGAAACCGGCGAGATAGAAACGGTGAAGAGGTTTTCTTACGAAGATTATCGCAACAGGCTCTCCTGATTTTCTATGCAATACGGGCAGGCTAAGGCAAATTTGACGGCACAACTGAGTGCCCGTTTCGGCGAGGGCGAGGCGCGGGCTATGTCCCGGCTGATTTGGGAAGCGATATTCCAAAAACGGCTGTTGCCTGCCGCCGACCTTGAACTCAGTGCCGAACAATCGGAAAAATTAGCCGGTATTACAACGCGCATTCTCGACGGAGAACCGATTCAATATGTGTTGGAGCACACCTGGTTTTACGGGCTGCCATTCCGAACCGATTCGCGAGCCTTGATTCCCCGTCCCGAAACCGAGGAGTTGGTGCATTGGATTTTGGAAACAAACGGCCCTGCTACCCGGCTTCGCGTGTTGGACATTGGCGCGGGCAGCGGCTGCATTGCGGTAACGCTGAAGAAAAAACGACCCCTTTGGGATGTGACGGCATTGGATGTCTCCGAAGCCGCATTGGCCCTGACGCTTGAAAATGCCCGCCTGCACGATTGCTCTATAGATACCATTTTGCAAGACATGCTCGATCCCACGCAATGGCTGCAATGGGGCCAATGGGATATCATTGTGAGCAACCCGCCGTACATTCCCCAAAATGAACGCCGCCTGATGCCGGAGCAAGTGCTGCGCCACGAGCCGGAATCCGCCTTGTTTGTACCGGACGACAAGCCCTTGCTTTTTTACGAAGCTATTTCCCGCTTTGCTATGTCGCACTTGGAGAGTAACGGGGCTTTGTATCTGGAAATCAATGAGTTTTATGCACAACAAACCCAAGCGTATCTCCGTGCCGACGATTGGCGGGACGTGCGACTTCAGCCGGACCTGCAAGGCAAGATGCGCATGATCCGCGCCTGCAAGCATTGTTAATTGCTGATTAAATTTTGATGTTCGGCAGGCTTTTTTTGCAAAAAAAACTTGCGAGTTTGATGTAAGTATGTATTTTTGAGCCGCTATTTACAAATAATGCAATTCCCCCTCGTTGCATTTCCTCTTACATTTATTCCGAGCTTTTGAGATGCTGCATACCAACATCATGTGTATGTTTTGTCCATTCATTTCATCAATAACGCTTTCATTATGAAACAGAAAACTTACCTGATTTTAGCCCTCGCCTTGCTGATGAGCACAGGCTTGGCCTTTCAATCATTGGCGCAGGGGTGCTCCGATCTTTTCTTTTCGGAATATGTAGAAGGAACGAGTTTCGAGAAGTACATCGAGATTTATAACCCCACATCCGGTACGGTTGACTTGTCGGATTACCAATTGCGGCTTTATACCAATGGTTCGGCCACGCCATCACAAACCATGCCCCTGAGCGGCAGCTTGGCAAGCGGGGCGGTGATTGTGGTACGGAATGGCAGCGCTACGGGATTTACCGGCGGTGTAGTCAATTCCAATGTCATCAATCACAATGGCGACGACGCGTTTGATTTGTACAAAATTTCTGCCGCCGCCGCCGTAGATATTTTTGGAAGAATTGGAGACGACCCCGGTACTGCGTGGACCGCTACGGGATTGTCCACATTAGATCGCACTTTGCGCAGGAAGTTCACAGTCACGGGGGGTGTTACTGTAAATCCTTCAGGAACAGGAGCATCGGCATTTACCACCCTGGCTACGGAGTGGGACGGCTATCTCGTCAACGACGTATCCGGCTTGGGCAGTCATACCAGTAACTGTATTTCTACGGCCTGCTCTATTTCTTCTATCATGCTGAGCAATGTGTCCGGTTGTAACGATAACGGCACGCCTCTGGTCAGTGGTGACGACTACTTCACTGCCGATGTTGTGGTGAGCTATACCGGCGCTCCCACCACCGACTCTTTGGTATTGATGGGCAGCACGTTCAGAGGGGCTGTTCCGGTAGGCTCTATCGGCGCTTCTTCCTACACGTTTACCGGTGTTCAATTTGCCGCCAACGGCCTGCCGATATCCCTTACTGCATTTTTCAAGGCCGACGGGGCCTGCACGCTTACCAACCTGAGTGCAGGCATTGCCCCGGCATCTTGTTCTACGCCTGCGCCCTGCACTCTGCCTTTCTTCTCTGAATACATCGAGGGCAGCGGCAACAACAAATGCCTTGAAATTTACAACCCGACGGCGAGTCCGATTGATCTGACTGCCGGAGGATATACCATTAAAATGTACTTCAACGGATCGGGCAGTGCAGGTCTCACCATCAACCTCACGGGCATCATTCCCGCAGGAGGTACTTATGTGGTTTGCAACAGCAGTTCAACGGCTGAATTTACGGCATTGGCCAATCAGATCGGCAGTGGCGGGTGGTTCAATGGCGACGATGCCGTATCGCTGGAAAACTCTTCCGGAGTTCTCGACATTATAGGCCAGATTGGTACCGACCCCGGAAGCGCCTGGACGAGTGCCGGCGTTTCTACGGTGGACCAGACGCTGCGTCGTTACAATTACATTTCCAAAGGAGACAACAACGGAACGGATGCGTTTGACCCCAGCCTCGAATGGGCATCTTATCCCATCAATACCTCAGCAGGTCTGGGCTATCATATCAGCACTTGCCCCACGAGCGTACCCGCAGGCTGGGCGACGGGCAATCCGGGCTGTGCAGCAGGCTCCACCTCGGTAGCGAGCGGTACTTGGACGCAAACATCCAACTGCTACAATGCCGCTCCCGGCGCCGATGATCTGACGTATGCTTTTCAGGAAATGTGCGGCGATGCCACCATTATTGCGCAGTATGTCGGTGTTACGCCTTTTGGCTTTGCGGGCCTGATGATGCGCGAATCGCTGAATCCGGGTTCTAAATACGTTTGGATGTTCATGCGTGCCAATACCAATGCGTCTTGGTCCATTCGCTCTATTACCGGGTTGACGCCCACATTCGACACGAAGCCTCATCTGAACCGCACCTGGATGAAACTGACCCGCTCCGGCAGCTTATTCAGGGGCTACCTCTCCACGAACGGCACCACCTGGCAGTTGGTGTTCCAAAGCTCGGTGAGCCTCAATAGCTGTGTATTGGTCGGATTGGCTACCCACAGCAATGTGGACGGAAGCAATGTGACGGCTACGTTCAGAAACGTGAGCGTGTCTTCCGGCGCCAACCTGATGGCTCTGCCGGGCGCTGCTCAGGCTGTGGACATGGTTTCGGAGGCGCCGGCGATGCAAACATCTGTGATTCAGTCAAATAATTCGGATAACCGCGATGCGTTCGGCATCTGGCCCAACCCGGCCGGCAACACGCTGGAAGTGAACATTCCTGTCTGGAATACGACCGAATCTGTGCAGCTTCAGGTAAACGACATGCAGGGAAGGCCGCTAATGTACCGCCAGATCGGCGATCAGCAGCAGCGCGCCACACTCGATTTGTCGTCTTTGGCGCCTGGGGTGTATTTGCTCACTTTGCGTTCGGGCGAACACCTCGAAATAGCGAGGTTTGTCAAGCAATAAGAAAAGAGTAGTATGAATCAAAAGAGCCGCTTCCGATACAGGGGGCGGCTTTTTTGATTTGGCAAAGTTTCATGCAATTTTATGGAGCATCAACAAAATCTTCTTTCGTTCGTTTATTCTCAAAGTGTTTTCATTTATCTAAGCTCTTGAGCCGGCCTCTGTCGAATCAAGGGCTTTTTTTATTACACCTGAGCTTTTAATATCCAGTTGCCGTCGAAATCCCAACGATCGCCCTGTGGAAAAACTTTTAGAAAGGCGTTTTTCCAAAATGATTCCGATAGAGACCTGTCCTCTTCGGTAGCGCTGAGCCGGTTGTAGAGCAATACGCCGCCGGGCAAAAGCAGGTCGCGCAGAGCCTCCAGAAAATCGGTTTGTGTGAATTCTTCCGGCACTTGATCATCCAAAAACACGTCCATGCAAATAAGATCAAAGCGCTCTTCGGTGCTGAAAACATAAGCGTAGGCGTCTGCGCAATGCAGTTCTATGGGCGATTCCAATTCGGGCAGCGCGTATTTGCCGGCCAACCAGATGACAGACTCATCGGCCTCAACGCCGGTATATCGAAATCGGCAGTGGAATTTTTTTTCCAGCATCAAGGGAATACTGCCCAAGCCAAAGCCCAGCAGGAGTACCTCATTGATAGGAAGTTGTGCTGGTTGAAGCCGCTGAAAAGCCTTCGAGAAATTATCGTACAAATCGGCGAAAGAATATACGGCATTGGCAGTACTCAACTGATACCGGCCCCGATTGAGACTCACATACAGGTGCGGATTGAGATCGCTGGGCGCGCTCTCAATATGGAATTCAAAAAAGTAGCTCAACAAGCGTTTCCAGCGCGGAATGGGCGGCATGGTTTATTTGAAAATTTCGGCCAATTTGTGTTCCAGCGCTTCGCCGCGCAAGTTGCGGGCGAGAATGCGGCCTTCTGCGTCAAGCAGTACGGTATGCGGAATGGACGATACACCGTACATCTGCGCTACGGCATTGCTCCACTGCTGCAAATCGCTGACGTGCAGCCAGGTAAGTCCGTCTTGTTGGATGGCATCGAGCCAGCGCTGGCGGTCGCGGTCGAGGCTTACGCCTAATATTTCAAAGCCTTTGTCTTTGTACTGCTGATACATGCGCACCACGTTGGGGTTTTCCCGGCGGCAGGGGCCGCACCAGCTTGCCCAGAAGTCAATGAGCACTACTTTTCCGCGCAATTCGCTCAATTTGAGCATTTTGCCTTCCGGGGTTGCTTGTGCAAAATCGGGCGCTTCAGCTCCGATGGTGAAACTGCGCATACCGGCAACTTGCTGCTGAAGGTTGGCAATAGCGGCTTCGTCTCCGGCTTTGAGTTCTTTGAGCAAACGCTCGGCAAAGACCACATAATTGGGGCTGTTTTTTTGTTTGAGCGGCCCTATGATGCCCGCCAAAGCCATTCTGGAGCGCATGGTTCCGGCAGGTATTTTTTCGAGCATTTGTTCAAAATATACCTTCTGTGTGGCGTCGTCTAAGCCCACATTGACCAAGGTAGAGGCGTACCCCTGAAATGCTTCAAAAACCCAGGGCAGCCCTTCATAGCCTTCATCTTTAAAGTCGGCATATTTGAAAAATGCTTTGGCAAAATACTCGATTTCATTGGAGTAGCCAGCCTGGCTGTTGGGCCAACTGAGGTAGGTATTGAGTGCGGCAATTTTTGCCAGATACGGCTGCGTGCGTTGGAGCGAATCCAAGAGTTGCAGCTTCTGATCGTCCAAAGCCTTCATTTGAGCCGTCACCTGCTGTGTTTGCTGTTGATTGCCCATAGCCGCCTGATACTGTTGTATAAGCTGGCCGGTTTGATTTTTAAAAATATTGACGCGATTTTTTACCCATTGGTAGCTGTCGTTGAGCGGTGAGCCGGAGATGGTAGCAGTTCGGATATCGTTGCAGGAACCTTCCACACGCACATCTTTTTCGGCGCCCAAAATGAGAATCAGCGTCTGATCGCTCCGGAAGCCGAGGTAGTAAAACTGAGGTTTTCCGCCGGGCACCGCAAATGTGATGCTTCCGTCGGGCGAAGTGACGGGGCTGATTTGCGCATCTTTGAACAACAGGCCATCAAACTTGAAAAGCCGCAATGGCGCCTGACAGGCATCCACTTTGCAAGTGAGCGTGACGGTCTTTTGAGAAAATGCAACAGAGGAGAGCAAGAGTGCGACAAGCAGAGAAAAATGCTTCATAGCGAATGAGTTGTTTTTTTGACGGTGCAAAAGTAAGATTATTAACGGCATAATCAACGGAGGAGTTTTGCAACAAAGTATTTGGCCAACTCAATGCGGCCGGCTGAACGATGCGCGGTTTGGGAGTGTTCAGAGCCTGTTTAAACGCATTAGACATGAATAAAGACAGTTTTATAGAGGCCGCCATTGAAGAGGCTCAAAAAGGATTGGCCGAAGGCGGCATTCCCATCGGCAGTGTGTTGGTGCATCGGGGGCGCATCATCGGGCGGGGACACAACCGCAGGGTGCAACAGGGCAGCGCCATCCTGCACGGCGAAATGGACGCATTAGAAAACGCAGGGCGATTGCCGGCTTCGGTTTACAAAGAGTGCGTTTTATATACTACGTTGTCGCCTTGCAGCATGTGCAGCGGCGCTATTTTGCTGTATGGAATTCCGAAAGTCGTGATAGGTGAAAACACCACTTTTATGGGCGAGGAAGGACTGCTTTCGGCGCGCGGCGTGGACGTTGAAGTAGTGCATGACCCTACCTGCGTTGCGCTGATGCAGCAGTTTATCGCCGACAAGCCGGCGCTTTGGAATGAAGACATCGGCGAATAATTACACCGTTTCTTCTAATGCCTCTAAAATGATTCCGCAAGCCCATTCAATCTCCTCTCGGTTGATGATGAGGGGCGGCGCTATGCGGAGCGAACGGTTGTTGAATAAAAACCAGTCGGTGAGCAAACCCTTGTCCAAACATCGGCGAATAACCTGCTGAAGCGTCTCAAAATCAGCCAGTTCCACAGCCATCAACAGGCCGGCATTGCGCAGTTCCCGAATGGCCGGGTGGCGCAGCAGTTGTCTGAAAAGGGCAGCTTTCTCGGGTACCTGTGCAATGAGGTCGCCCGAAGCCAAAGTTTCGGCTGTAGCCAATGCGGCGGCACAACTCACCGGATGCCCTCCGAAAGTGGTAATATGCCCCAAGATAGGCTGGTGACTGAGCGCCTGCATGATGTGCCGGGACGCAATGAAAGCTCCGATAGGCATACCGCCACCCATACCTTTGGCCAACAGCAAAATATCGGGAACGATGCCGTACTGCTCGAACGCAAAAAAAGTGCCCGTGCGCCCAAAACCCGTTTGCACCTCGTCGAGGATGAGCAGAGCGCCGGTTTCGTCGCAGCGACGGCGCAATTTCAGCAGGTAGTCATTGAAGGGTACGCGCACGCCCCACTCGGCCTGCACGGGTTCTACGACGACGGCAGCGGTGCGCTCGTTGATCTGACTCAGGCAGGTTTGGCAGTTGAATTCGATGTGCCGGATGCCGGGCAGCAGCGGCTGATAGCCCTGTGTAAACTCGGTGGGCGACATGAGCGAGGCTGCGCCTTGTGTGCTGCCGTGGTAGGCGCGCCGGCAGGCTATGATGTCGGGGCGGCCGGTGTATCGTTTGGCCAATTTCATAGCGCCCTCGGTGGCTTCTGTGCCGGAATTGACGAAGTAAACGTTGTCCAATTCTGGTGGCAGCAAGGAAGCCAATTTTTGCGCCAACAGGGCCTGCGGCGCCAGCACAAATTCTCCATACACTAAGGTGTGCAGGTAGCGATCTGTCTGTTGATGAATGGCTTGCACGACCGCCGGGTGCCGGTGCCCCAGGCTGCTGACGCCGATGCCTGCAATGAGATCGAGGTAGGATTTGCCGCTGTGATCGTACAGGTACATGCCCTCGGCGCGGGCTACGTCCAAAGCCAGTGGGAAGGGGCTGGTTTGTGCCTGATATTGGAGGAAGAGTTGGCGGAGATGCATGGTTTTTATCGGTTTTACATTCGTTGTAGCGCAGTACGAAAATTTTTTGTCAGGCGCGAAGTTGCTTTTGCCAAACCCGGAACTTTGAACCAGTATGCGGTGTGCGGTAGCCGCGCCGTGGCGCGGTAAGCGCGAGGAAACCCGGAACTTTGAACCAGTAGCCGCGCCATGGCGCGGAGTAGGCGGTGCTAAGCGCGAGGGAACCCGAAACTTTGAACCCGAAACCCGCCCCTTCACAACGTCACCGTAAAGCAAGCGCCCTTATCCTGTGCCGAGGCCACATGAATTTGCCCTTTGTGCAGGTGAACGATTTGGCGACACAAGCTCAGGCCGATGCCGCTGCCCTCTTCTTTGGTGGTAAAAAACGGCACAAAAATCTGGCTCAACACTTCGTCGGGGATGCCCGGCCCGTTGTCTGCCACAGAAATTTCTACCCGGCCGGCAGCGTCTTTGGTCACGGCCAGGGTGAGGCAGGGCGAACTTGTGTCTTGCATGGCCTGCAATGCGTTTTTCACCAAATTGATAAAAACCTGCTCCATCAGGGCCGGATCGAGCAGAACGGTAATTTCGTGCGCCGGAAAGTAGCGGCGCACTTCCATTTCAGATTCTTTCAGTTCTTTGGACAACAAAACCAGCACCCGTTCCAATATTTCAACAGGCTTGGACGGCTCGAACACCGGCTGCGGAATGCGCGTAAGTCGTCGGTAAGTCTCTGTAAAATGAAGCAATCCCTTGCTGCGCCGCCATACCGCTTCTATTGATTTCTCCAGCATATCGGCATCGTAGCCGGTTTCGGAGCGGATCATCTGATGGGCCGTTTCCGACAATGAAACAACCGGTGTGACGGAGTTGAGAATTTCGTGCGTGAGGATGCGGATGAGCTTCTGCCAGGCGTCCAATTCCTGGCCTTCCAGTTCGGTGTGGATGTTCTGAATGGCAAATAAATGCAGCACTTCATCGCCGGTTTTAAGGATGGTTTTGCGCACGGCGAGTTGCAGCAATTGATTGTTGATAACCAATCGCACCAATTTTTTTTCACCGGGTTCTATACGTTCCAGCGCGTCGTGGAGTTCGCTGTTGAAATGCTGTACAGTGCTTTTGTCGCGGAAATAAGATTTGTGCAAAAGTTGTTGCAAGCTCCTGTTCATCAATACAGTACGCCCATTTTCATCAAAACAAATCAGACCGGTATCCACGTTTTCCACTATGGCATTGAGGTATTGAAACTGCGCCTCCTTTTGCTGCCGGATGCTGCGGAATTTGTCGGTGATGAGGTTGAAAGCCGAGGACAGTTCGCGCTCGGAAGGCTCTCCCTGCGTGGCGGAATAGCCCGCTTCGAAGTCTTCGTAGCGGATATTGAGCAAAAAATGGGCGAGCTTTTTATTGGTGGCAGCTATGAGGCTATACAAACTGACCAGCAAACCAGCCAGCACGGCCAGCAACACCAACAGCAAAGGCCAGTTATGCGAAATGTTCCAAACGCCGGCGCCTGCAAAAACGACGATTAGAATGCCGGCCAAATGCAGCAGAATATTGGTTTTGAATTTGCTCAACATACTTTATTTTTTATCGCCCCTTATTCAGTGTGTTCGATCTGATGTTTTTCCATGCGGCGATACAGTGCGGCGCGCGTAAGCCCCAGTGCCTGCGCGGCTTTGGAGATATTGCCCCGGTATTTTTCCAATGCCTCTGTGATGAGCCGCTTTTCGTTGTCGTCCAAATTGAGCGTAGCGGCGGCCGGCCCGGACCCCGGCTGCGGAAACTGAAAATCGGAGGGCGAAATGGTCTCCTCATCACACAAAATGACGGCGCGCTCCAAGGTGTGTTGCAGTTCGCGCACATTGCCGGGCCAAGCGTAGCGGCGCAACAATTGCCGGGTTTCGGGCAAGATGCGGAGTACCTTTTTGCGATATTTTCGGGCATACAAGGCCAAAAAATGATCGGTCAGCAAGTCAATGTCCTCGCCGCGTTCCCGCAAGGGCGGAATGTGTAGTTCTACCGTGTTGATGCGGTACAGCAGGTCTTCGCGGAAGCGCCCTTGTGCAATCATATCCCGCAGGGGCTGGTTGGTAGCGCAGATGATGCGGGTGTCTATTTGCAGGCTGCGGTCGCTGCCCACCGGCGTAACTTGTAGTGTTTGAAGGGCTTGCAAGAGTTTGGCTTGCGCTGCGGGCGACATATTTCCGATTTCGTCCAAAAACAAAGTGCCGCCCTGCGCCAACTGGAAGCGCCCGGCCCGGTCGGCCACCGCCCCGGTGAATGCGCCTTTTTTGTGGCCGAAAAGCTCGCTCTCGAACAGCGTTTCGGGGATGGCGCCCATGTCCACAGGCACAAAAACGGCCTCGGCACGCTGGGAACAACGATGCACAGCGCGTGCTATCACTTCTTTGCCCGCGCCGTTTTCGCCCAAAATGAGCACATTGGCGTCGGTGGCGGCTACTTTTTCTACTGTTTTCAGCAGGCGCTGCATCCCCTCCGAGCGGCCTATGACCTCGCTGAACGGACGGTCTAAAGCATGGCTGAGTTCGGATTGCACGGTTTGGGCCTGTGCCAGTTGCTGGTGAGATCGGGCCAGAGCAAAGCCGGCGTTGATGGTGGCCAACAGCTTTTCATTGCGCCAGGGTTTTTCTATAAAATCGGCGGCACCCGACTTGAGCGCTTCCACAGCAGTGGCCACATCGCTGTAAGCCGTTATCATAATCACCTGTTTTTCAGGACTTATCTCCTTGATTTTGCGCAGCCAGCTCAGCCCTTCGCTGCCGTCGGAGCGGCCTTTGCTGAAATTCATATCCAACAAAACGACATCAGGTTCGTACTGCCGCAGCAGGCGTGGCAGGTGATACGGATTGGATTCTGTAAACACCGATTTGTAATGCGGCTTGAGCAACATGCTGAGCGTGAGCAGAATGTCCTCGTCGTCGTCAATGATAAGTATGGTGCCTTGTTTGTTCATTTTTTGTTTTTTGTTTCGGGTTCAAGGTTTCGGGTTCCGCGTTCCGGGTTGGAACCGCCCACTGCCTACTGCAAACCGAGAAACCGACTACCCTTCAAACAATACCTCCACCATATCCTCCTGTACCAGCCCAAGTAAGGAAGCTGCCTTGCCCATATACACAGCAATTTCGAGGTATCCCGACGCATTGAACAGGCACAGCGGCTCGCCCACAGGTGCTTCGGCGTAGTGTTGGCTGAGTTGCGTAATCGGTTCGTGTCGTTTATAATGCAGGCTGAATGAGCGCCCTTGCCCAACGGCATCAAACAAACTGCGCGAGATATTGAGTACCACGTTTTCAAAATTATCCACATGAATAACGGTACCCCGGATGTGCGACGGGCCTGTAACCGGCTGAAAAGTAATGCGTTGTAAAATAGAACCGGCCGGTAGTCCCACTTTTTCCAAAGGCTGCCCACCGGCGATGTGCGCCACGGCAAAAGCATACAATTCCCGCAGCGAGAAGGCGTCGTTGTCTTCGTACTCAAGCCTGAAAGCCTGTTCCGGCGCCGGCGCCAGCACCAGCGAGAACACGCCATTGTCAGGGCCGATGAAATAATGCCCCTGATGTGAAATGACTAAAAAATCGCGATGTGGGGCATAGTAATTGTTGACCCAAACCAAATGAATAGTTCCAGCCGGATAATGCTTCCAGACGTTGCTCAGTATAAAGGCCGCCTGCACAATATCGAAGTTTTGAACCTGATGCGTCACATCGGCGAGCAACAAAGGCGCGGCTTTTTGCAGGAGGCAACCTTTGAGTGCCGGGAGGGCGTAGTCTTGCTCTCCGAGGTCTGTTGTCAGTGTTACTATTTGCATGAAAAGGCAACTGCTGTGATGAAGCGGTAAAATTAGAAAAGAATGTGGATAAATATTTCAGACAAAACGTAAGAGATGTTTGGAACGCTCGGCGTACCTTTGGTGGGAAAGATTTAAAAAGCCGGATGAACTTTTTTTGACAGCCTCCGGTTGTGTGTCTGCTTCCAAAAAAAAGAACTTGGTTTCATTTAAACAACAAAACTTTTGAGCGAGATTATTCTGACAGTCGAAGGCGTGGACCCATTGGAACTCTACGGCGAAAACAATGCAAAACTGAATTTGCTGCGCAAGGCTTTCCCTGACATCACCATTACCTCCCGCGGCAGCAGCATCAAAATGGCGGGCGAGAAAAAATATACGCAGGGCGCCAAAGCCAAACTTGAAATGATGGTGCGTACTTTGCGAGAAACCAAAGAGTTGTCTATTCAGGCGGTTGAAGATTTGCTCAACGGAGACAACCCCTTCGAGGTGCGCCTGATGAGCAATGGCCACGATAACCAAACCATCCTGCACGGCACCGAGGGGCGGCAGATAAAGGCCAAAACCCGCAACCAGAAAAAACTCATAGACGCCGCCGAACACAACGACATTGTTTTTGCAGTAGGTCCGGCCGGAACAGGCAAAACCTATACCGCCGTTGCATTGGCCGTGCGCGCACTCAAAAATCGTTTGGTCAAAAAAATCATCCTTACTCGCCCGGCGGTCGAAGCGGGCGAGAGCCTCGGTTTTCTGCCCGGCGATCTCAAAGAAAAAGTGGACCCCTACCTGCGCCCGCTTTACGACGCATTGGACGACATGATCCCTGCCGACAAATTGCAGCAGTTCATGACCAACCGCACCATCGAGATTGCACCATTGGCTTTTATGCGTGGGCGCACGCTCGACAATGCCTTTATCATTTTGGATGAAGCGCAGAACTGTTCTACCCTGCAAATCAAGATGTTCCTCACCCGATTGGGGCCTACCGCCAAGTGCATCGTCACCGGCGACTTATCGCAAATTGACCTGCCGTTTCACCAAAAATCGGGCCTCAAACGCGCCATTGACCTGCTCAACGGTTTGGAAGGCATTTCTACCGTTTATTTAGATGCCGACGATGTGGTGCGCCACCGATTGGTGAAGGAAATCATCAAGGCATACCAGCGGTCGGACGAAGAGCTTCGCAGAAAAAGAGAAGAACAGGAGGCCGCCAAATCCATGCCTTCTCCCGATGCTCAAAGCGCCGATCATCAGGGCGATCATTGATCCATTTTTTTAATTAAACATACTTTTATGGAATACAAAGTGACCATCAACCCTTACAAAGAAAAGGAATTTCTCCAGTTGCTCAGCGCCTGGGAAAGCCTCGGCGTGGTGACGCATTACGAAGTACTCAGCCCCGACCCGTGCAACGACCTGTTGCCGCAACACGAAACGGCCCTGCGCCGGCCGCGCAAAAAAGTGGATACCGCTTGGGAAGTAGCCGAGCCGTACAAAGATTTGCTGGACTGATCTTTTATTTCAAAACAACAACCCCATTTTGGTTGTATCAGCATAGTAGTCAGGGCATTGTTCCGCTCTAAGGTATTGGATAAAAAATACGACACGGAACTCACTGCCCATGGCGTGACGGACATCCTGCGGTTGGCCATCGCGGTGGAGGGGAAAGAGGTCATCGTAGAAGAAGTATAGCTACTCCCAGTGTGTTAAAATTTTGTATTTCTGAACAACCGGTTTTATCTTTGTGCAACCGAGATCACCCCTCTGTACAAAAATAAACTCTTCTAAATGATAGCTCTACCAATCCCGGCTTCCGTTTTCACATTTGCCTTATGCTGCCTTATGGCTCTTCCTGCCCGAATTTCGGCGCAGGTCAATGTATTGCAACATGCCGCCCTTTTGATTCCGCAGGAAATGAAAGACAATGCGTATCAGGTGGTGAGATTGGAACATACCTCCTTCCAACTCAAAGACCCCAAAGAAGGCATTCTGAAGGTGCGAAAAATCGTCACGCTTCTCGATCAGCGCAATACAGAAGACGAACTTGTGCTGCTGTATGACAAACACACCAAAGTCAATTCACTGATTGTCAATGTTTACGATGCTTTGGGGCAGCACGTTCGCAAAATAAGTCTTCGAGACAAAGAGGTTGAAGACTTGGCTGCCATAGATGGCTTCTCTATTTACAACGATTCGCGCATCAAGCGGCTCAAAGTGGCGCACACTTCTTTTCCCTTCACCATAGATTATGAGTACGAAATGACCCTGCGCGGTTTGCAATTGGCCGTTTTTCCCGATTGGGATATTCAGGGTTTTCATACCTCGGTAGAGCAAAGCCGGTTTGAGATGGAACTGCCGGCGAATATTCAATTGTTGTACAAACCGCTCAATATCAACGTTGTTCCGCAAGAATCCAAAACGCCGCAAGGCAAAAAAACGATGGTTTGGGAAGCCCGCGACCTTCGGGCCATACCCCGCGAACCCTACGCGCCCGCACCTGCCTCGGTGCTTCCACGGGTCATCTATTCAAGTTCGCAGTTTCAGATAGACAGCTACGCAGGCAGTATGAGCGATTGGAAATCATTTGGTTCTTTTGTCAATAGCTTGTACCAGGGCCGCGACGCCTTGCCGGCAAATATCCAAGCCGAAGTGCAGCGCATTGTGGCGCAATCGCCCGACGACGTGGCCAAAATACACGCGCTCTATCGTTTTTTGCAACGCGATATGCGCTATGTCAGCGTTCAAACAGGTATTGGCGGCTGGCAGCCCTTCGACGCAATTTATGTGGCCGAAAACAAATATGGCGACTGCAAAGCCCTCAGCAATTATATGAAAGCGCTGCTTCGGGAGGCAGGTATAGAAGCTTGGCCGGTTTTGATTAAAAACGGGCCGTTGGATTATGATGTCACCCAAGACTTTGCCACCTCGCATTTCAACCACGTCATTTTGTATGTACCCGGCAAGGATATCTGGTTGGAATGTACCTCCTCCGACATGCCGCCCAACTACATCGGCGCCGATAACTCTGATCGCAATGTGCTGCTCATTACGCCACAAGGCGGAGTGTTGAAGCGCACGCCCATACAGGATGCCGAGATGAACCGGGAAGTCAATTCTGTTTTGGTGGAGGTGCGCCCCGACGGCAGTGCAGCGCTGCGGTACAACAGCCGGGCCACGGGAGAACCGCATGAGGTGCTGCGCTACCTGCACCTGCACGTCTCGAAAGAAGAGCAGGGAAAATGGCTGCTGAAAAAAAATCCTTTGCCCACTTTGCAGATTACTCATTTTGAAACCTCAGCAGAAACAGACGCTCCGGCAGCCGGATTACAATATCAGGCAGAGTTGAAACAATTGGGCGCCCGCACCGGAAAGCGCTGGTTTGTACCCGTCAATCTGCTCAATGCCTTCAGCGAGGTGCCTCCTGCCGGCCCGGAACAGCGCCGCCTCCCCGTCGTGCTGACCCAACACAGCAGCGAAACAGATACCATCCGCTTTGTGCTGCCCGACAACTATACTTTGGAAAGTTATCCTCAGCAAACCATTGAAATTCAGAGCGATTTCGGCCATTACGCCTTGCGGTTCGAGGTTTCCGGCAATGAGGTAACTGCCATTCGCACACTTCGCCTCCAACCCGCACAGGCTGCCGCAGAACGATACCCGGAGTTCAGAAATTTTTTCAGAGACATAGCCAAAAACGATGGCCTGAAATTGGTGCTGAAACAGAAGGAGTAAATCGGTATGCGGTTTTTAGGGGTGAGGGGTGAGTGTGTGAGGAGTGAATATGTGAGCAACCCGAAACCTTGAACCCGCCTTCGCCAAGGCTACGGCGGATGAAACCCGAAACCCGCCTTCGCCAAGGCTACGGCGGATGAAACCCGAAACTTTGAATTTTAAAATACTCAACCATGCACAACTACCTCAAACACTTCATCCTGGCCCTGGCGGCTTTCCTGCTCGCAATGGGCGCTTTCGCGCAAGATGCCAAAATTTCCTGGGGAAAAGTACCCGACGAGGATTTGAAAATGACCGTTTACGACAAAGATACTGCCGCCGTTGCTGTGGTATTGTTTGATGTAGGCGCCTTGAATCTGGACTTTTCAAAAGCCGATATCAAATACCTTTTTGACCGGCACAAACGCGTCAAAATCCTCAAAAGAGCCGGATTTGGATACGCCGATATTTCAATCCCGTTTTATCACACAGAAAAATTACTTTCGCTCAGAGCGCAGATCATCCAGCCCGACGGCAAAAAAATTGCGGTTGAGAAATCGTCTTTTTTTGAAGAAAAGCCCAATAAATTCTGGGTGATACGCAAATTCGCATTTCCAGAAGTACAGGAAGGCTCTGTCATAGAATTTAAATACAGCATTGAATCGGAGAGCTATTTCCAATTGAAAGAATGGTATTTTCAAGGTGATATTCCCGTCAAATGGAGCGAATACAAGGCTGCTCTTCCCGAATGGTTTGATTATGTCATTCTTCGGCAGGGCAAGCAGGCCGATATTTCAGAGGTGAATCCTTACAAAGATCAGGTCACCATGAATTTGACGAGAGATCAGTCGCAGCGCAGCGAGATTATTACGGTGCCCGTTACCATGCGCGAGTACCGCACGGCCATGAAAGATGTACCCGCCATGAAAATGGAGGCTTTCGTGACCACTGAAGACGACTATCTGGCTCGGATCAGATTCCAGTTGAAAACCGTTACCTGGCCGCAAAGCCCGCCTCAACAAATCCTAACCAACTGGCCGGACGTAGCCAAACGCCTGATGGAACATGAAAGCTTTGGTTTACAGTTCAGCAAAAAAGGCAATTACTCCAAGGTGTGGGAAAGCGCGCAATTGCTGCTCAACGATGCGCAATCCGTGAAGGAAAAAGCCGATAAGTTGTACCGTTTTGTAGGAGGAGTTATGACCTGGGATGAAGATTTCGGCATTTACACCCGCAATTCTCTTAATCAGTGTTTCGAGCAAAAGAAAGGCTCGGCCGCCGAAACGAATCTCATGTTGCTGGCGCTTTTTAAAGAAGCAGGCATCACGGCATATCCGGCTCTGACCAGCACCCGCGACCACGGTAAAATGTTTGAACTGTACCCCTTTATTTCTCAATTCAACCATGTGATGATATTGGCCGACATCGAAGGGCAGTTCAAAATATTCGACGTAGGCAGCATATACAGGCCGGCGGGTTTTCCGCGCATTTCGGCGCTCAATGGGCAGGCTTGGGTCGTCATTCCCGGCAAGCCTGAGTGGGTAGGTATTCAGGCGCCCAACGCCTCCTCTACCTTAGTTTATAAATCTACCTTGGATGAAGACGGCGGTCTGAGCGGCAGATTCAGAATGAAAATGGACGGCTACGATGCGGTACCGCACCGGGAGGGCCTGCACAAAGAAAAAACCGCTGAATATTGGCAGAAAAAATTGGCGGAAGACTTTCCTGATGTGTCGGTAGAGTCGGCTTCCATTACCAATCTCGATACGCTTTCGGCGTCCTTGAATGCCGACTTGCAATGCAGTTTCAGCGGGGCGGCCCAAAATAACGGCGATCTGATGTATCTGGCGCCGGTACTCATGCCGCCGTTTAAAGAAAATCCTTTCAAACTGGCCCAGCGCAACTATCCGGTGGAAATACCTTATCCCATTTCATACCAGTTTGTGTTGCAGTTGGACGTGCCTGCCACTTACGAAGTGGACGAACTTCCCGAAAATCTCAATATGGAGCTGCCGGAGCGGGGCGGTAGTTTTGTTTATCAGGTCAGCAGAAACGAAAACACGCTGAATATCAATTATAAATTGCGGTTAGACCAGTTGGAGTTCGACCCTGAAGAATATGCCGGTCTGAAGATGTTCTTCGATCAACTCATCGCAAAACAGGAAGAGCAGATCGTGCTGAAAAAGAAGGATTGAGCCGGTTTAGGCAGGGTAGGGAAGGGGTGGTCGTATGCTTGGCCACCTCTTCCCTACCATCCTCAAACGATTACTCGTACAAATCCCTTTCTTCCTCCGGGCGCAAATGGTAACTGCGGGAAAACTCCTGAACGGAAGGCCGGAAATACAAAAAGGCCAGCAAACCCACAACAAACAGTACAAAGAAGAAGCCCTGTTTGCTCAGCATACCCATCACCAACGCCATCAGATTGGCGCCTTCGGTGAGCGCGCAACGAACGATGACCACGCCCCGGTAATGCTCTATTTTTTCTTGAAAATCAGAAAGTTGAGCACCGGCGGTTTTCCGCTTTTCATTGATGCCGTAAGCTGCAAAAATGGAAAAAAAGGTAACGGCGATGCCCATCAGCAGCATGGGGTCGTCAAAACTGAGCTTGCCCAGCGATTTGGGAACACCGCCCACATACAGCACCGTAACGGCAAACATGATCTGTCCGGCCAGCAGGGCGAGGTACAGAACGTTGATTTGTTTGAACGTGATTTTCATTGGCTTCAATTTTACACCACAATATTAATCATTCGGCCCGGCACCACAATGACCTTGCGCACGGGTTTGCCTTCGAGCCAGCGCTGCACGCCTTCCATTTCGAGGGCGGCTTTTTCCAGTTCGGCAGGCTGTGCAGAAGCGGGGAAGGGCACGGCAAGCCGCAGTTTCCCGTTGACGCTGATGGGGTAGGTGATCTCATCTTCTACCAACCATTGCTCATCCAATTCCGGCCAATCTGCGTGGTGAATGCTGCCGGTATGGCCCAGGTGTTCCCACAGTTCCTCGGTGAGGTGTACGGCAAAGGGGGCCATCATCACCAAGAGCGGTTCTAATATGGCACGCTTGTGGCATTGAAGTTTGTTGAGGTCGTTGCCGGCCACCATAAATGCCGCCACGCAGGTGTTGAAGGAAAAACGCTCTACATCTTCCGATACCTTTTTGATGGCGGTGTGCAGCACTTTCAGTTCTTCTTTGGTGGGCGTTTCGTCGTTCACCAACCACTTGCCGTCGCGGAAGAACAGGCGCCAGAAATTGTTGAGGAAACGGCTCACCCCGCTGATGCTGTTGGTGTTCCAGGGCTTGGCCTGCTCAATGGGGCCGAGGAACATCTCGTAAATGCGGAAGCAGTCGGCGCCGTAGCGTGCTACCACATCGTCGGGATTGACGACGTTGAAATAGCGCTTCGACATCTTGCCCACTTCGCTTTTGGTAAGCAATTGGCCTTTGTCGTTGGTAACGAAGGCGGCGGCTTTGAAATCGGGGCGCCATTCTTTGAACTGCTCAATGCCGGCTGCATCCAAGTGCGACTCGTCGCGGCCATAGTCCTTCACAAAGTCCACATGCACGGGGATGAGGGCAAATTCCTTGCCGGGATAATTGCCCAACAGGTCGGCAGAGACGAAGGTGCGGGAGTCGTCGCCGTCTTCTGGTTTGATGAGATAAATGAACTCAATCACCCCTTGAATCATGCCCTGATTGATGAGCTTTTTGGCGTATTCGCGCTTGGGTACCAATCCGAGGTCGTACAGGAAATGATTCCAGAAGCGGCTGTACAGCAGGTGTCCTACGGCGTGCTCGGAACCGCCCACATACAAGTCCACATCCTGCCAGTAGTCCACGGCCTCTTTGCTCACGAATCCCTTCTCGTTGTGGGGGTCCATGTAGCGATACCAGTACCAGGAAGAGCCGGCCCAACCGGGCATGGTACTCAGTTCATACTCGTATTTGCCCTGATATTTCCAGTTTTCAGCCCGGCCGAGGGGCGGTTCGCCGGTTTCGGTGGGCAGGTATTTGTCCACGTCGGGCAGCACGAGCGGCAGTTCGTTTTCGTCCACGAGGTAGGGCACGTCGTCTTTCCAGTAGGCGGGCACGGGTTCGCCCCAATAGCGCTGGCGACTGAACACGGCGTTGCGGAGGCGGTATTGCACCTTGCCCTTGCCAAGGCCGCGTTCTTCGAGCCACTGAATCAGAGCAGGAACGGCTTCCTCGTAGCTCATGCCGTTGATGATACCGGAATTGATGTAACGGCCCTCTTTGGTGGGATCGGCGCCTTTGTCCATGTCCTGTTGCGCATCCAGAATGGGGATGATGGGCAGTTGGAAATGTGTGGCAAAGTTCCAGTCGCGTTGGTCGCCGGAAGGTACCGCCATGACCGCGCCGGTGCCGTAGCCCGCCAGCACATAATCGGCGATGTAAATGGGTACTTTGGCGCCATTGAAAGGATTGACGCAATAAGCGCCGGTGAAAGCGCCGGTCACTTTTTTCACTTCGGCCATGCGTTCCACCTCCGAGCGGGAAGCCGTCCAGGTGCGGTAGGCGTTGATTTCCTCGCGGTGCGCATCGGTGGTCAGTTCGTCCACCCACTCGTGTTCGGGGGCAAGCACCATAAAAGTGACGCCATATATGGTGTCCACACGGGTAGTGAATACTTCAATCTGTTTGTCGCCATTTTCTAATGGAAACTTCACACTGGCTCCCTGCGAGCGACCTATCCAATTGCGTTGCTGCTCTTTGAGGCTCAACGGCCAGTCTATTTCTTCTAAGCCATCAATGAGGCGGTCGGCATACGCGGTGATGCGCATGCTCCACTGAGCCATGAGTTTGCGCTCTACGGGATGGCCGCCTCTTTCACTCAAGCCGTCTTTTACCTCGTCGTTTGACAGCACCGTTCCCATCGCGGGGCACCAGTTGACGTAGCTTTCTTCGGGGAAGGTGAGGCGGTAGTTGAGCAGGAACAATTGCTGTTCTCGCTCGCTCATGGCGTTCCAGTCGCTGGCGCTGATGAGGGGCGTATTTTCCTCGCAGGCGGCCTGTATGCGGGCATTGCCTTCGGAGGCCAAGCGCTGCACCAGAGTGTCTATGGGCAGGGCCTTGCCGGCTTCTTTATCGAAATAGTGTTTGAAAAGTTGCTGGAAAATCCACTGTGTCCAGCGATAGTATTCCGGGCTGCTGGTGCGTACCTCGCGGCTCCAGTCGAAGGAAAAACCGAGATTTTCCAACTGGCTGCGGTAGCGGTCAATGTTTTCATGGGTAGCAATGGCAGGATGGATGCCCGTTTGGATGGCGTATTGTTCTGCCGGAAGGCCAAAGGAGTCGTAGCCCATAGGATGCAGTACATTGAATCCTTTGAGTCGCTTGTATCGGGCGAAGATATCGGAAGCGATGTACCCCAGCGGGTGACCTACGTGCAGGCCGGCGCCGGAAGGGTAGGGGAACATGTCGAGGATGTAGTATTTGGGGCGCGAACCTCCGTTTTCAGTGCGATACGTTTGTTTTTGCTCCCAAATGGATTTCCATTTCTGTTCGATGTCCCGAGGGGAATACTCCATAATATACTGTTTTTGACTTGAGTAACGGTAGCGCACAAGGCGCCTGAAAAGTTTCTTTTTTCCTTGCAGGGGGCGAAATTAAAAAAAGTTCTATTTTTGCCGGGCTTTTTGAAAGCGGCCTTTCGGGGGCGCATTTTTTTTGAACAAAATTTAAATTCAACTTCATGGCTACCAGGAAGAAAAGTTCCGCAAAGGCTGACGAAACCTTAGTGGATATTGTGGAAGTAAAAGAGCAGGCGGAAGATTTTTTTGAACGCTATCGCTTTGTCATTTTGGGCGCTGTGGGCGCATTGGTACTGGCTGTAGGCGGATTTTTTGCATACACCAATTTTTACAAAATCCCGAAGCAGCAGGAAGCTGTGGAGCAGATGTATCAGGCTCAGATTCAGTTTGAGCGCGACTCTTTCACGCAGGCGCTCACCAATCCCGGCGGCGGCTATCAGGGTTTCCTTGATATTTCGGAGAATTACAAAGGCACCGATGCAGCCAATCTGGCGCTGTATTATGCGGGCATCTCTTACCTCAATCTGGGGCAATACGATGCGGCTATTGACTACCTGAAAAGCTACAAACCGGCAGGCGATGTGATCCCGGCCATGAAGTTCGGCGCTCTGGGCGATGCTTATTCTGAAAAGAATGATTTCGGCCAAGCCATGAGCTACTACAAAAAAGCTGCTTCTACGGGTGTCAACGAGGCCATCACACCTTACTATCTCAAGAAAATCGGCATGCTGCATGAGCGCAACTCCGAATGGGACCAGGCCATTAAGGTGTATCAAGAGATTAAAGACAAGTATCCGACCTCGCCCGACGGCCGGGATATTGACAAATATCTCATCCGCGCAGAGGCCAAGAAAGGCTGATTCCGGCAATGAACGATCAAGTTGTCAAATCATCTTCCTCCATTCACATCCGGGTGGGATTGAATGAGGAAAATTATCCGGTACAGATTGAATGGCATTCGGACGACGCTCCGGATGCCATTCAGCCTTGTAAAGCGATGCTCCTTTCTTTGTTTGATGAAGAAAACAAGGAAACGGTAAAAATAGACCTCTGGACCAACGAAATGCAGGTGATGGAAATGGATCGCTTCTTTTTCCAAACTTTGCGCGGCTTGGCCGATACCTACCACAAGGCCACCCGGAACGCGCGCTTAGCTTCTGCTATGCAGCAGTTTGTGCAGTATTTCGGTGAAGAAACGGAGATTATTCCGCGAGAGAAGTAGGGGAGAGAACAAACCTCTCTTACTACAAAACCGGAATTCTCACTTCCACTGTCGTCCCTACTGCGGCTGCGCTTATTATTTCTGAACCGCCGCCCAGTTCCTCCGCCCTGATTTTTATATTGGCCAAACCGTTGCCCGAATTGGCTCGTTGCCCGGCATCGAAGCCGCAACCATTATCGGAAATGCGCATCAGGAGCTGATTTTCAGTCGGAACTTCAAAGGCCAGGCTCATTTCGGTGGCGCCCGAATACTTGATGCTGTTGTTGATCGCTTCCTGAGCGATGCGAAACAAATTGAGGGTTTGCGCGGGCGACAGCGTCAAATCGGCGCCGGCGGAAACAAGGACAGCAAGCGGCGGGGCGCCGGCACGCAAGGCAAAATCGCTCACTTTATCGGCGAGATCGCTGAGAGAGAATGCTTCATAACGAATGGCCCAGATGGTTTCCCGCAGTTGAGACATGGCCTGCCGGGCATTGTTGCGAATGGTTTCCAGCGATTTCTTTTGGATGTCGTTATCGGCCTGCGTGATGTTGCGCGCCAGCGAACTGCCGATGATGGTGAGTTCGGCGCCGAGGTTGTCGTGCAGGTCGCGGGAAATGCGCAGTCGTTCGCGTTGCAGGCGCAGCGCCGATTCTGATTTGATCAATTCGGTTTTTAGTTCTGCTTCGCGGCGGAGTTGATGTTGTTTCAGGCGTTGCCGGTGAAATACGAAGCCCGATACCAAGGCCAAAATTGCCAGCCCGGCGGCGGCGAGCGCCAATTGAAAACTGCGACGTTGCAATTGTTTTTGCTGTTGGGCCAGTTCTTTTTCCTTCTTTTCCACCTCATATTTTTCGGCCATTTCCGCTATTTGCCGGCTGTGTTCCAGGTTGAAAATGCTGTCTTTCAGGGCATAGCTCCGGTTCAGCCAATCCATTGCTTCCTGATGCAAACTCAGGGCCGAACAGGTTTCCGCCAGCATTTGCATGGCGTGGCGTTGGAGGTCGGTAAACCCGATGGCGGAACTCATCTCAATGGTTTTTTCAAAATACGGTTTCGCCTTGTCCGCTTGTCCCGAATGGAGGTACATCTCGCCGGTGTTGTTGGTGTTGATGGCCACGCCGGCTGCATCGCCCATGCGCTGCCGGATGTCGGTTGACCGGGCGAGGAGCGCGGCGGCATCATCAAACCGTTTTTGCCCGATGGCCACGTCGGCGAGGTTGCTCAGGGTGTAACTCAGGGCGCGGTCGTTGCCGTTGCGTTCCAGCAGCGCCTGTTCGTACAGGAGCACTTCTTTCGCATCGTCCAGCCGCCCCTGCTCGATGAGCACCACCGCTTTGATGTCTAAGGCGGCGGTGAGGCAATTGGTATCGCGGGCGCCGGAACAAAGCTGGGCGGCTTGTTCCAATTGTTGGAGGGCTTTATCGTATCGCTTCAGGCGTTTGAAATAATTGCCTAATTCTTTGAGGGTTTCGCCGCGCCCGGCCTGGTCGCCGATTTGTTCATACAGGTCGAGGGCCTGCTGATACAAGGGCAGGCAGGTTTCATAATCGCCTTTGAGGTAATACGCAATGCCGATGTTTTTGAGCAGAGAGGCCTCCCATTGCGGCCAGCGGTTTTTGCGAGCCAGGGCCAGCGCTTTTTCGCCGGTTTGGATGGCCGTGCTAAAATTGGAGGACGCAATCTGACTAAAATGCTTCCCGATGTATTCCACCTGTTCCCGCTCGGTCATGCCGGAAAGCGCTTGCTGAAGGCTGTCGGTTTGGGCTTTCGCCTGACTGCTCAGGAGGAGGAACGTGAGGAGGAAATGGAGGGTGGTGCATTTATTCATGAAATGTGATTGCTTTTATTTTTCTCATGTCATTTTGGTCAATGAGTAGGACAGATACAGCCGTCTTGGTTCCATTCCATGATTGATCTACAAGGTATTCTTCTGTGATAAAGTAAATGTGAATAACAGGAGATTGGAGTCTATTACCTCTTCCGAATAAATATCAATAAGACCATGCTGTGTAATTGGCGTGAAATTCAGTTTTATCCGTTCATTTTCTTCAGGAAAGGTGCAATTCCATAGGCTTACAGCAAGCAATATGATGATGGGGATTTTCATAGCATTGATTGATTTTGAAGAAGTAACTCATTCCCTGACGAACTCATACCTCCCTTCCGGCAAACGAAAATACCTCTTATTCAGCGTACTGTCCGGTTTGGCGCCGAAATCGGAGAGCAGCCAGCCCGGCTCCTTGATTTCCTTTTCAAATTTTCCGAAATCGCTCCGAATGAGCAGCGTTTGTGCGGAATCGGGGTGCTGCATGGCCGAGAGCAGCAGCGTTTCATAAGGCGCCGACCAGGTGATGAACAGGCTGTCGCGCAGGGCGGGCGTTTCGCGCACTAAATAGCGACTGCTGCCGGTGTTTTGGCGGCCTTCGGCAAGGATGCTTTCCAAGCGCTCCAATCGCTGTGTCCAGGGCTTATGGTGCAGCCCGATGGCGGCGATGCGCAAGATTAAAAACAGCGCAAAACCCGCTGTGAGCCAGTGTTTTGGGCGGATGGTTGGTGCTATATCGTACCAAAAGGGCAGGGCAGCGTACAGCGTGAGGGGCAGGTAATTGACCTCGGCGTAAAACCGGTACGGGTGCTCCGGCGAGGCAATGTGCAACAGCATCAGGTGGCCGAGGCCAAACAGCCACATCAGCAACAGCGGTTTCCATTGTCGGCGATGGAGGTAAAACCCGCTGACAGCCAGCCACAACAATGGTAAAAAATACCAATGCGCCAGGCACCACTGCGCAAACTGCCCGTGCGAGGCCATGCTGAAATAGTCGGGAAACAGGGCGGCGAGATTTTCTTTAAAAATGCGGAATTTATCGTCGTCGTACCAGTTGCCTGAGAATAATGATTTGAAAACCAGCACGCTGGCCATGTATCCGCCCAATGCGAGATAGCGCCCGTTGCGCACCTCGGCCTGACGGAGCAGGAAGAAGGCCCACAGAAAATAAAACGGTATAAATATCAGCGGGTGATACCAGGCCAGCACCGGCACGGCGATGAGCGCAACCAATATGGCGCTGATGCTTTTGAAACGCAGGTCTCGTTGCGCGAAAGCGAAATACAAGAGCAAAAACGCCAGCCCCTGCTGCTGCTCTGAAGAGGGCCAGTAAAAGGCGTCAAATACCATGAGGGTGAACAGCGTGACCAAGGACAGGCCCAATTCCTCCTGCTTACACACGCGTACCATGAGCGCATACACGCCCAAAAACAGGAGCGGAAACGAGATGGAATAAAGTAAAGAAACCGCCTGAAGCGGCAGCCCCATTTTGATGGCCAACAGCGGTAATGCCTGCACCAACACAACGCCGAAGCGATTGACCATGATCTGGAAATCGCCCTCGGTGCTCATCAACACCGTCTGAAATGCCATGTCGGTAAAGAGCGCCCGCTCGCGGAAAAAGACGGCAGCCAGCGCCAGCAGAGCCAGCAAGGCGAGCCATCCCAAGCGGCGGAGTGATAGAAATGAGGACATCATAGGCAGTTAGGGGCGATATTTCATTCCGGCACCTGGTAGTGCAAAATGGTTTGCTCGATGATGTCGCAGCACTCGTGCATTTGATCTTCGGTCATGACCAGCGGCGGCGCAAATCGGATGATATTGCCGTGTGTGGGTTTGGCCAGCAGGCCGTTTTCAGCCATTTGCATACAAATATCCCAGGCCGTATGGCCGTCTTCATCGTCGGCGATGATGATGGCATTGAGGAGGCCCTTACCACGCACGCCTGTGACCAATTCGGTGCGACGCATGAGGTTGTCGCTGAGGCGTTGGCGGAAAATTTGTCCGAGGTATTCGGCATTTTCGGCCAATTGTTCATCTTTCACTACTTCTAACGAGGCCATAGCTACCGCGCAGGCGAGGGGATTGCCGCCAAACGTGCTGCCGTGTTCGCCGGGCTTGATGGTAAGCATGATTTCGTTGCGCGCCAATGCTGCCGAAACCGGGAAAACGCCGCCGCCCAAGGCTTTGCCCAATACCAGAATATCGGGGCGGAAACCATCGTGATCGCAGGCCAGCAGCTTGCCGGTGCGCCCGATGCCCGTTTGCACTTCATCGGCGATGAGGAGGACGTTGTTGTTGCGGCATAGTTCGTACGCTTTGCGCATGTAACCCTCGTCGGGTACCACCACGCCGGCCTCGCCCTGTATGGGTTCTACCATGAAAGCAGCCACGTTGGGGTCTTGCAGGGCTTCTTCCAATGCGGCGAGATCGTTGTAGGGAATGATGACGTAGCCGGGCATGTACGGGCCGAAGTCTTTGGTGCTTTTGGGGTCGGTGCTGGAGGAAATGGCAGCCAGTGTGCGGCCCCAGAAGTTATTGGCTGCAAAGATGATTTTGGCCTGATTGACGGGTACGCCTTTCACGAGGTAGGCCCACTTGCGGGCCAATTTCACCGCCGTTTCGCCGCCTTCCACGCCGGTATTGGCGGGTAGTACGCGGTCGTAGCCGAAATATTCGGTGATGTATTGTTCAAAACGGCCCAGCATATCGTTGTAAAATGCCCTCGAAGTGAGGGTGAGTTTTTGAGCCTGTTCGGTGAGGGCCGAGATGATGCGAGGGTGGCAATGCCCCTGATTGACAGCGGAATAGGCAGAAAGGAAGTCGTAGTATTGCTTGCCTTCGGTATCCCAGACGTGAACGCCTTGTCCGCGCGAAAGAACTACCGGCAGGGGGTGGTAATTGTGTGCGCCGTAGCGATCTTCCAGCGCCATCAAATCCTGCGAACTGAATATGGTGTCTTGCAGCATGTCGTTTGGTTTTATTTTCGGTGGCAAAGGTCGGAAGAAATGTTGGAAAGGGGAAGGGGTTTATCGGTTCTGATTTCGGATTTCCGATTTCGGATTTCCGATTCCTGATTTTTTGATTTCTGATTGGCAAACCGCCTACCGAAAACCAGTTTCGAGTTTCAGGTTTCGGGAGTAGTGAAGGGGTGACTCAGCAAGTTTCAGCGGGGTAGTCACCCCTTCACTAAGCCGGAGAAGCAAAAACAAGGCTCGGTTTTCGACGCTGAAAGACGCAGGTTTTATGGTTGTTATGTTCCTCTCCGAGCAGCGGAAATCTTATAAATCATAAAGATCAGCGTCAAAAAACAGGCGCGCTTCGGGTTACAAGAACCCCGGCCTGTTGCATTTCGGCGATGGCCTGTTCGGAATCTCCGGGATGGAGTTCCAAAAAGCCGCAGCCTTGCAGGAGTACCGTTGTGGCAAAGCCCCGTTGCATCGCGTTGAGGGCTGTGTGCCGGACGCTGTACTCCAAGAGTGTGCCGACGAGGTACAATTGCTGAACACCGGCAGCGTGCAGCCATGACTCCAGCGTCGGATTTTCAAATCCGCTGTAGCCGGTCGCGTCAGGGTGGAGGCCCTTGGCAAAAGTGCGCTCTATCTTTTCGTGATGTAATCCTGCGGCCCAGTCTGCGCCGAAACTGCCGGCCACACTGTGCATGGGCCAGAGGAGGCGCTCGCCGGCGTCTGTGTTCATGGTTTGCCAAGGGCGGCGCCACAGGTGATTGGCTGCGAAGGAGTTGTGATCGGCGGGGTGTTCGTCGCAGAGGGCGATGACGTGATCGAAGCGGGGCATGAGGTCGTTGACAATCTGCACGAGTGCTGTGTCGGCGTTTTTTGCCTCTATGGTGCCGAAGGGGAAAAAATCATTCTGAAAATCAATGAGTAAGAGTGCGGTCATGAGAAATTTCGGATTTCGGATTTTCTGATAGCAACAGGTTAATTTCTGATTTCGGATTTTGCTGGTAGGAACGGGTTGATTTCGGGTTTAAGGTTTCGGGTAGAAACGGCTGCTGGCTGCTGGCCACAAGCTGCTGGCTACAAGCTGCAAGCCAAGCTTAGCACCGCCTACCGCCTACTGCCGACCGCCCACGGGTTCCAGATTCAAGGTTTCGGGTTGTTCACTCCTCACCCACTCACCCCTGAATTGCGGCAGGGACAGGAGCGATACCGACCTTAGGAGGTAAAGCGGATGGCCCGGCGCCCGCAGCAGGATGAGAGCTGTTAGCTTTTGCAGGTTATTGCGTTGCTTAAAGCTAACAGCTCTGCGGGTAGAGCGGGCGGCCGCCCAAAAACTTGTCCCCAACAGCGCAAAGATACTCAGGGAACGAATGGGCGCAATTTTGAGGAGGGGAATTTTGAAAAACAAGTACTTTTGGGCCAGACAGAAATGCGCACGACCATGATACTGAAAATACAAAGACCTCATGCCCCGCTGAAGGGACATATACGCCTCAGCGGCTCGAAAAGCATCAGCAACCGGGTGCTGGCTATCCGGGAATTGTGTGGTGAATCATTTGATATACAGGGACTTGCAGAGGCCAATGACACGCATTTGATGCAGAGCCTGCTGGCTTCGGGCGAGGAAGTTTTAGATGCCGGACCTGCCGGAACGACCTTCCGGTTCCTCACGGCGCTGCTCTCTCTGCGAGCGGGTACGCAGGTGTTGACCGGCTCGGAACGCATGAAGCAGCGCCCCGTGGGCGTATTGGTGGAAGCCCTGCGAACCTTGGGCGCCGACATCGAATATTTGGAAAAGGAGGGCTACCCTCCCTTGCGCATCGGGCCGCCCGTGAACATGGGGCGAACGGTCGAACTGAGTATCTCGGCGGGCACCAGCAGCCAGTATATTTCGGCATTGCTGCTCATAGCGCCGGCGCTGCCGCAGGGCTTGGTACTCCATTTGGAGGGCGCCATCGTGTCGAGGCCGTACATAGAAATGACGCTGCGCCTGATGCAGTATTTTGGGGTGGAGCACACTTGGGAGGGGCAGACCATCCGGGTGGCGGCGCAGCGGTATGCGGCCCGTCCGTTTCGGGTGGAGGCCGATTGGTCGGCGGCGTCGTACTACTATGCTATGGCTGCGCTGGCTCCGGAGGCCGATCTGACGCTGGAGGGCTTGTTTGCCGATAGTTTGCAGGGCGATGCTGTGCTGACGGACATGATGCGGCATTTTGGGGTGCAGACTACCTTTTTGGAAAATGCAGTTCATCTGAAAAAAGAGGCCGGGGCAGTTGCGTCGCCTGTTTTTGAGTGGGATTTTATACAATGCCCCGATCTGGCCCAAACGCTGGCGGTGGTATGCGGCGGATTGGGTGTTCACGGCGTGTTCAGCGGGCTGGAAACCTTGCGCATCAAGGAGACCGACCGCATAGCTGCACTGAAAACCGAATTGGGTAAAACCGGCGTGCTGCTGCACGAATTGCCCCGGCGCATGGCCAAGCGCTCCGACAAGCAGTTTTATCTGGTGGAGGGCCAATGCGCGTTTGCAGAGATGCCCGTTTTCGACACTTATGAAGATCACCGCATGGCAATGGCATTTGCGCCGTTGGGCATATTGTCCCCGGTAGCCGTGCGAGAGCCGGGCGTGGTGAACAAATCGTACCCGGCTTTTTGGGAAGATATTACGACGCTGGGCTTTGATTGTCAATCCCTTACCAACACATAGCCATTGAGAGCGGCGCGGTCGAAGTCGTCGAAACGGATGAGCGCGTAGCCGTTTTGGCCCCAATCGTAGCCCCGGCAGGTTTGTACCTCAAATGCGCCGGCGGCCTCGTCGAAGCCAACGACCAATACCGTGTGTATTTGGCTGCCGTTGCCGGGAGAGAGGAAGGCTTCGCCGGAAAATTGGCGGAAGGCCTCGTCGGTTTTCAGTTCAACGAGTACGGGGTGGCCGCGCACGAGGGCTTTTTTGGTTTCAAAAACACGTTGGCGCGCCGGAGACAAGTCTCTGAAAACGTGCAGGAAATTGGAAATGCGGAAGTTGGGTACCGAAAAGGCCACTTCGGGTACGGAGGGTGCGTCGTAGGGAACAACGGCTGCATTGACGGTGCCGCGTTCGATGAGAAAAACGAGGGCATCGCGGAGGCTTGCGGATTTGCCGAGGCTGAGGCCGATGAAATCCGGGCTGAGATTGAGCTTGAAGTTTTGGTCGCGATTGATGTAATATTCGAGGCAGGCCGCCGCCATGTAGGTGGCCTCCGAGCCGCGCTCGCCCAATTTCCTCACCGGCATCAGGTAGGGTTTGACGCTCTGTTGGCGCAGCATATCGCGGGCCGAGCCGCCAAAACCGCTGAGATCGGGCATGAGCATTTCAAATTTGGAGGCATCCTGAATGCCGTAGGGAGAGCGCGTGTTCAGCTCGTTTTGAGCGCCGGCAAAAAAGGAAATCAGACAGCAAAAAAGGAGAACGGGAAAGTATTTCATGACTCATCAGCATTGGTGCAAGTGCCAAACGAAGCGGCGGGCGGTTTTCGTCTTGAAAATGTGAGCGGAATGATGAAAATTTGCATCCTGTAAAATCCTTGCCGAAATGACGAACGAAAAGGCCGTGCGGCGGTTTGAAAACGTACTTTTATGCGCTTAGTGAAGGGGTGACTACGGGGTTGTGTCCTGGCGGAGTCACCCCTTCACTACGCTGCCGAAACGAGCGTACTTTTTATCCGAACACTCATTAACCAAACGAATCATGTATCGCTATTTACTTATTCTGATGTTGGGGGCGCTGCCGGTGTTGGCGTCGGCGCAGGATTTCATGATGCAAGGCTGGTATTGGGATTATCCCAAGCCGGGATGCAACAGCTACACAGGCCCGTCATTGGCTGCTGAAATGGCCGCCAGGGCTGCCGCTCAAAAGAATGCGGGTTTCACCATGATGTGGCTTCCGCCGATGACCAAGGCGAGTTTCGGCAATTGCAGCAATGGCTATGATCCCAAAGACATTTACGATTACGGGCAGTATTCTGGCGCTACCGGATTGGGCGCCAAAGCGGAAATTCAAAACTGGCTTTCCGCACTGTCGTCCAACAACATCCTGCCCGTAGCCGATGTGGTGTATAATCACCGCGACGGCGGCGATTGGGAAGACAACCCGGCAGTGAGGAATTACATCGGCATTCCGCCATCGGGGCCTTGGCCGGGTTGTGGCAGCGCTACTCCTTATCCTGTCAACGGAAAGCTGCGATATCGCCTGCCGCTGGGTGGAAGCAGCGGCAATGGAGCGGGGGATTATTACTTCAAATTCAGTTCTGCTTCGGGCAATGCCGGATTCAATGGCAGGCCGTATAAATTATATTTCCGCACACAGAATACTACTTTTGTCAATGATCCTATTAATGAATCGGAACCCAATGGCGGCAGCGACTGTGGACAACCCAACAAGCAAATATTTCTGGGGAAGGATATCTTCGCTGTGCAAGAAGTAGGCGGGGGCTGCAATACAGATGCGTTTTACTTGAATCTTGGCGCGGGGGATTTCAACTCGGCAGGCGATAATATAGAGATATATATCGAAGAAGTAGGTGGTGGCGGATCGGGTATCGATCAGCGTATTTACAGCATTAAGCGGGGCCCAAATGCTAATGACCCTGAAATCATCCAAGACCTGGCCGTACAAACCCGCACCAATTTTTCCGGCCTGCCCAGCGGCAAAGGGGGGATGAACTATCTGAATTTCAAACCCAATGGGTCTCAGTTCACCTGCATGACCGGCGACGAGGAATACCCCTATTTCTTTTTCGATGTAGAGCAAACTCACCCAACTACAGGCACCGCCTACCGGGACTGGAATAAGTTTCTTTGGGACAGCGTCGGTATTCGGGGCTATCGGATGGATGCCGTGAAGCATTTTCCGGCATGGTTTGTTGGCGCGCTGCTCAACGAAATGCACGCAGCAGGTATGAATCCGCCGATGGTAGTGGGTGAGCATTTTACCTCGTTTGCGCCCACGCTGAAAGGCTGGGTGGACGCGGTGTACAACAGTATGAATTCGGAGGCGCGAAATGCCATTGCAGTGCGGGCGTTCGACTTTGAGCTTCGGCAGGCGCTAAAAAATGCCTGTGACGATGGGCTGTACGACGTCAGAAATGTTTTCGATGCAGGTCTTGTAGCTGCGGGAGCAAGTGGGTTCAATTCGGTCACTTTCATCAACAACCACGATTACCGGACGCCAGGCGAGCACATCCTCAACCGCATGATGCTGGCCTATGCCTACATCCTTACCAATAACAAAGTGGGGCTGCCCTGCGTCTTTTACCCCGATTACTATGGTGTAGATATTTACGGTCCCTCCAATCCCATTGCTTCGCTTCAAACACAGATAGATCAATTGATGCAGGTGCATAAAAACTATATAGCCGGAGCCACTTTCGTTGACTATCTCAACCGTGAAGGTACGCCATACAACAGCGCTTATCTGCAATCCGGGCCTTATGATTTGTTGTTGTACCAAATTCAATACGGGCCTGTTCCCGGCAAGGATGTGATTGTGGCCATTAACTTTGAAAACCAGCCGCTTAGAGTGAATCACACCATCAATACTGCGAGGGCGCCGCTCGGCACGCAGTTCAACCTGGCGGCCGGCACAGCCAATTATACCACACCAGTAGTTGAAAACAGCTCCAACGGCATTCCCAATTCTATCTATCTCGACCTACCGGCCTACTCTTATGCTGTGTTTGTACAGGGGGCGCTCCTCCCCGTCACTCTCACCACTTTCGAGGCCACCGGCAAACAAAAATCCGTTCAACTCACCTGGGCCGCAGACACCGAAGACCAGTTTGCCGGCTACGAAGCGCAGCGCTCTTTGGACGGGCAGAGCTACCAGAAAATAGCCTGGGTGGACGCCAAAGGCACTGCCGGCGGCCCGGCCCGGTACGAACTGTATGACAACGAGCCTGCGTTCAATCAGCCCATGTACTATCGCCTTCGCATGGTGGACTTAGACGGCACGGCAGAGTTCTCGCCCATACGAAGCGTCACATTGCAGCAAAAAGCGGAGGCGGTGTTGTTTCCCAATCCCTCCAAAGGGCAGTTTTTCATCAGATTTGAGGAGGCGGTACAGCCCGGCACGCAATTGGAAATATTTGATGCGCTGGGGCGCAGCATGGCCCGAAGAATACTGGAAGAAGGCGCCCTGCTGGAGGAACTCAGTTTGGACGGAGCGGAGAACGGCGTTTATAGAGTACGCGTTACCAAAGCCGGGCAGGTGGTTTTCAACGGGGTTTTGCACCACATCAGGTAGGGGCTTGTCGGCAGGAAGACCAAGCCGGAACTTTACAATAAAATAATAAGTTAAAACGCGGTTTTCGATCAACGAAGGCCGCGTTTTGCGCGTCTATAGGAATGTAAATCACACACACACCATTTTTACAACCCTTTATAAACCTTATGCTTATGAAACGAAAACGATTGCTTCGCCCTTTTGATCCCGGTCTGCTGCTGCTTTTGCTTTTGTAGTTTTTCAGACTGAACCCGGCTGCTGATTCCGACGCCGCTTGGTACTGCTTCTTATTCCTTTTTCTTTCAATCTTACCATTGGAAGTACTGATTCCTCATTGTCTTTTTCACCTTTTAAAAAACCATACTGCCATGAGAACCCTCATTTTAGCTATTCCTTTCTGTCTGAGTTGTATGCTTGCAACGGCTCAATCTCCGAACGCCGCGCGTTTCCGTTGGGAACTCGGCTCCAATATTGGGCTGATGCCCACCTTTGCCAAAGACCGCCCCGACATGCTGATGCTGCCGGTGAGTGCCTATGTAGATTATCGCTTAGCCCCCAATTTCAGCCTGAGCGCAACGGGCGGGCATTCCCGCTCGGCCTTGGTACGCAACAGCAGCATTACCGGCGAGCCTTTGTATTATGAAAACAGCTATTCTTATGTCGGGCTGAGACTGGCGGCGCATACCTCGCCATACCGTTTTGATCGCTGGGATATTTATGGCGGCTTGTCCGGAATGCTGGTTTTCAGCGATATATCTGTTGGGCCGCTGAACAAGTCGGCCTCTGTTTTGGCAAGCAATCAGAGGCACAACAAATTTGTCCTTACCGGATTTTTGGGCGCGCGGTACGCACTTACTCCGAGATGGGGCATTCAGGCAGAACTCGGATTCGGGGCCTCGCTGCTCAATCTGGGGATATCCTACCGCTTTGCGAAAACGAGAAAATAAGTTTACCAGCTCATATCGTCCTCGTCTGCCGGCAATTCCGGAGATGTCGGTTTTTCTTCGGCATGTCGGGGATTGTATTCTGCCTCCGACTCGAATCTGGGGCGGCGCGGCGCCTGTTCCTCGCGGCGGCCCGGGCCTTGGTATTCGCCCTCGTAGTCATCGGGGTGATTAAATTCGTCGTAGTCGTAATCGGGCAGCAACTCCGTTTTTACATGATCTATGGCCTCTTGCAAATTGGAAAGAAAGCGGTTGAAATCTTCTTTGTACAAAAAGATTTTGTGCCGTTCATAGCCGTCGCCGTTCATCCTTTTGGCACTTTCCGTAAGTGTGAGGTAGAAGTCGTCTCCTTTGGTTTTCCTGATGTCGAAGAAGTAAGTCCTTCTCTTTCCCGCCTTCATTTTCAGGGAATAGACGCTGTCTTGTTTGGAATTTCTGTCGTTATCCACGCGAATTGAAATTTATGTTTACACGAAAAAGTAACAATCCATGACAAAAGTAAGTATTTGATGAAAATATCCAATTGCTGAAAAAAAAATCGTAGGATAAAAGCAACTTTGCGGCTGTTCCGACGCCGATGCTCACCTTTCCCGGCGCGGTTATTTGGGTATGAATATTTTAGACAACATCGTGGCGCACAAAAAAACCGAGGTGGCGCTGCACCGGCAGAAGTTTCCCATTGCTGTTTTAGAGAGCAGCATCTACTTTGAGCGACCGGTGTATTCTTTAAGCGAGGCGGTTCGCCGGGCGCCCGGCCCCGGTATCATTGCCGAATTCAAGCGGCGCTCTCCCTCTGCGGGCGAAATCCGCGCCGGCGCATCTGTGCAGGAAATCACTGCCGGCTATATGGAGGCGGGAGCTGCGGCACTGTCGGTACTCACCGATAAACAGTTCTTCGGAGGCCGCAACGGCGATCTTTCTGAAGCCCGCTACGTCAATTCCGGGCCTATTTTGCGCAAAGATTTTGTGATAGACGAATACCAACTCATAGAGGCCAAAGCCATCGGGGCGGATGCCATTTTGCTCATCGCGGCCTGCCTCAGCGTGCCGGGCTGCCGGGAACTGGCCCGTTTTGCCCGTTCGCTCGGCTTAGAGGTGTTGTTGGAACTGCACGATGCAGCAGAGTTGAGCCATGTCAACGAATACGTCAACG
This sequence comes from Saprospiraceae bacterium UBA2329, assembly GCA_002344975.1. GTDB lineage: Bacteria > Bacteroidota > Bacteroidia > Chitinophagales > Saprospiraceae > UBA2329. The sequence goes on from DDUV01000081.1 coordinate 87,431, forward strand.
CGGTGGGGGTCAATAATCGCAATCTCAAGACCTTTGAGGTCAGTCTGGCCACCTCTTTTGATATTGTCGAGCGCCTTCCATCCGAGCTGCTCAAAGTGACCGAAAGCGGTATCAACGACCCCGCTGCCGCTGCCGATCTGTTGCACGCCGGCTACAAAGGCTTCCTCATCGGCGAGCACTTTATGCGGCAACCCGATCCGGGAGCAGCTTGCCGCGACTTCATTCAACGTGTCAACGACCGCAATCAATTACTCAATGGCGCCATTGCCTGAATCTCATTCCATAACTCTATGAAAATCAAAGTATGCGGGTTGAGAAACCCCGATAACATCCTCGCCATTGCAGCGCTGCCGGTTGATTTCATCGGCCTCATTTTGTATGCCGGTTCTTCGAGAAATGCGGCCTCCGAACAGATGATCGAATGGTTGGAACAGAATGAATCTGCTTTGGCCGGCGTCAAAATTGCGGGCGTTTTTGTCAATGCCGAAATTGAGGACGTACTCAATGCCGTACACGATTATCGTTTGGATTTTGTACAACTGCACGGCGATGAAAGCCCCGATTACTGCCGCGAGTTGGACAGTTTCCGCTCGCTCAGTTCCATGCGCACCGCCAAGCTCATCAAGGCTTTTCGGGTGGACGAACAATTTGATTTTTCTTCCGTTGCAGCCTACGCATCCTGGTGCAGTTACGCGCTGTTCGATACCCGTTCGGCGGAGTATGGCGGCTCCGGCAGGCATTTCGACTGGGAACTGCTGCGGCAATATGGCGGCCCGCTGCCTTTTTTGCTCAGCGGCGGCATTGCAGAGGAAGATGCGGAGGCCTTGCTCCAATTCCGTCATCCCTTGATGTTGGGGGTGGACATCAACAGCCGCTTCGAGACGGCGCCCGCTGAAAAGGATGTGGAAAAAATCAATCGTTTCATTCAAACGCTTCACAGATGACAGCCATTGACGAGAAAGGATATTACGGCGAATTTGGCGGCGCTTTCGTTCCCGAAATGTTGTTTGCCAATATAGAGGAATTGCGCAGCCGGTACATTGAGATCATTCAAAGTGCTGATTTTCAGTCTGAATTCAAGAGCCTGCTCCGCGATTATGCCGGTCGGCCCACGCCGCTTTACTTGGCGCAGCGGCTTTCCGACCATTACGGATTTGCCATCTACCTCAAGCGCGAAGACCTCCTGCACACCGGCGCGCACAAGGTCAACAACACCATCGGGCAGATTCTGGTAGCACAGCGCCTCGGCAAAACCCGCATCATCGCCGAAACCGGCGCAGGGCAGCACGGCGTAGCCACGGCCACCGTTTGCGCGCTCATGGGAATGCCCTGCGTAGTGTACATGGGCGAGGTGGACATGAAACGGCAGGCGCCCAACGTGGCGCGTATGCGCATGCTCGGCGCTGAAGTGAGGCCCGCCCTCAGTGGCAGCCGCACCCTCAAAGACGCTACCAACGAAGCCATTCGCGACTGGATCAACAACCCGGAAGACACGCACTACATCATCGGTTCTGTGGTGGGGCCGCACCCTTTTCCCGATATGGTGGCCCGGTTTCAGTCGGTCATCAGCGAGGAAATACAGGCACAGTTGCAGCAGCACACCGGCAGCCCCCGCCCCGACGCGATATTGGCCTGCGTAGGTGGCGGCAGCAATGCAGCCGGCGCATTTTACCACTACCTCAACGATGAGCGCGTTCGCCTGATCGCCGTCGAAGCGGCGGGCAAGGGCGTTCACAGCGGGCACAGCGCCGCTACCAGCATACTCGGCACACGCGGCATCATTCACGGCAGCCGCACCCTGCTCATGCAAACGCCTGACGGCCAGATCACCGAGCCGTATTCCATCAGCGCCGGCTTAGACTATCCCGGCATCGGGCCGCTGCACGCGCACCTCATCGCCACCGGCCGCGCTCAGGCCATCCCCATCACCGACGAAGATGCCTTGCAGGCTGCATTTTTTCTGGCGCGTACCGAGGGCATCATTCCCGCCCTCGAAACGGCCCATGCCTTCGCTGCTTTAGATCGCGCCGACATTCTGCCCGGCCAAACGGTGGTGGTCAACTTGTCGGGCCGCGGCGACAAAGATTTGGCGGCTTACATGGAGCATTTTGAAGACCCGGATTTGAAACTTGCGCCTCGAAGCTCGCGGTTTTAGGCAGCCTTCGGATTCCTTACACCAAAGATATGAACACTGCTGACTTCAACACCAACTGGCGCAAATCTGCCGCCGCTCTCTATCGGAAACCTACAGATTCCAAAGTGTTCGGCACGGTAGAGTTAGATGTCACCGAATTGGAAAAATTCATCGCCGAAAAACGCCGGCAGGGACTCAAAATCACCCTCACGCACATCTTCCTGCTGGCCATTGCCCGCTCCTATCGCGAAGCCGTGCCCGAACTCAATTGTTATGTTCGCATGGGCCGCATCGTGCCGCGCCGCAGCGTGGATGCCGGCCTCAGCGTACTTATCAAAAACGGCACCGAAATGAGTTCCGTCACGGTACCCGACGCCGACCGCCTCACCTTGACCGAGTTGGCCGCCTGGTTGGATGCCGAGCTGTCTCGCTCCCGTCGGGGCGACGAAAACGAGGCGATGAGCAACAAATCCATGTTGGCGCGCATTCCCTGGCCGTTTCGCAACTGGGTTGTTCACTTAGTGCGGCTCATCACCATTGAGTGGGGTTTTTCCGTTCCGTTTTTGGGCATCAGTCCTCACAGTTTCGGCTCCTTTTTGCTCACCAATACCGGCAGTGTCGGCATAGACGTAGGTTATCCGGCACTGTTGCCGCTTGCCAATCTTTCCGCCGTCATTTCGATGGGATTCCCGCAGTCCAAACCCGCCGTACACGAGGGGCAGATTGTTCCCCGTCGCCTGCTTACACTCAGCGCCGTGATGGATCATCGCGTGGTGGATGCGCTTCATGCCGGCCGCCTGTTTCGCTATTTCAAAAAAATAGTACGCGAGCCGGAATTGTTGGAAAAGAAGCCGGAGCCGGTTGCCGGTCAGTGAGCTGATTACCCTGCTACATCCCCGATGCGCTGCCGTTCACGTCGCCGAGCTTGATGGCCGTGAAGTTTTGATTGATGTTGAATCCCTGAATATCATTGATGTTGATGACCTCCGGAAATGCCTCAAACCAGGGATTGGTCGGCACGGGAAAAGAATACGATACGGGTATAAATCGCCAGCTTTTTCCATTGGGAAACTCGTCCAAACCATGAAGAATCAGCCTTCTGACGAGGATGGCGTCCAGCAGCGAGATATTGCCTGATTGATTCACATCGGCGGCGATGAGCTTGAAGGGAGTGTCCAGCTTTTGTACCGAAAGTATGTGCCTTTGAATTAAAACAAGATCGAGCGTGCTGACCCCATCCAGATAGTTGGTATTGCAGCGGGGTTCTATGGTAATATCACTGCCGAACGGTATGTTGCCAAATGAATAACTGCCGTTTGCTTGTAAGTTTACATTTACTTCAGGATAGGGCGATACGCTCATTTCATAGTAGCTCATAGCGGCGCCGGTTATTGTTTTAATGCTTCCTTCAATGGTGCTGCCACAGTTGCATTGGGCGCAAATTCCCGCCTGATCTTGCAAAAGCACCGTTGTAGCACAGGAGTCAACGAGTGCGCCGTTTTCCCATACATCTACTTTGAAGCCTATGGGGGTGCCTTGTAAATCAAATAAGTCGGTAAAACTACAATCCAGTACTAAGCCGTAGCGCTCTATATCCGGCAATTGGCCATAGATGCGCAGCGAGTATTGTACCGGATGCGGCAATGGATTGACAACCAAATCAGTAGCTAAAATAGTTGCCAACCCTACATCAGGCGTACCGTCTCCGTTGGTATCGGTGGGCAAGAGTACGGCGGTTAGCTGCCCCACACATTCCGGCGGCGGCACGGGATGTATGGCCGACAAAGAAAACAGAAGCGCGTACAGCGCGAGTAGGCCGGATGTGCCGACCCGAAGCAGAGACTTTTTCATATATACCGGTTTTTGAGCTACTTCACCACCACCATGCGCCGGGTGAGCGTACTCGTTTCGGTGCTCAGCGTGTATTGCAAAACGCCGGTGGGCAGGTCTTTGGTAGCAAGCATTATTTCGTTGTAACCCTGCACAAAGGCGCTGTTTTTTGAAAATACCACCCTGCCCTGCAAGTCGGAGATCGTGAGGACGACATTTTCCCAGCGCGGCAAATAGCAACTGATGGTCGTCATATCGTGGGCCGGATTGGGCCTGTTTTGGTACAGCTCAAATTGATCGGGCGTGAGGGATTGCCCCCCGAAGCGAAGCGCCACTCCGATGCGATTCAAGTCTTGATCGTAAGCCTCTGCATTGAGTCCGCTTTGGCTGAGGCTCAGCAGGTCGCGGAGTTGGCCCCCGGTTTTGGAATAGAAGACCAAACTGAGCAGTGTGGCATCTTCGTCATACACAAAGCCCGGTTGCGGATTGACCCAACTGATGTTGATCAAGCCTTTGTCGGTGCTGCCGGCATGGACGTTGCTTGACTCCAGAATGTTGTAATCAACGCCGGCCAGGCTCAATGCAGCGTCATTAAACCTCAGCCCGAATTGGAGACCCGAAACCCGGCTCAGGTCTTTATTTTTTAAAGTTACCGTGAACATCTCGTTGGGGCGCAGGGCCGCGTCGGGCAGGTCTATCCAGAGGATGCCTTCGGGTGTGTTGCGCCATTCGACTTCGTTCAGGTTTGGCGAGCTGCAATTGGTGACATCACCCACCCTGATAACGATGAAATCCTGATCGGGGTGGTTGCCCCATAAATCTTCGAATACAATCTGTTCCGGGAAAACCTCTGCCCAGGGATTGACAGGATTGGGAAACTCATAATCTGCCGGAATGAAGCGCCAAACCAATTGCTCTGCTGGGTTTTGTATGGCCAAAATTTCCATTTGCAGCAGGATAAGGTCGAGAATCGTTACCGAGCCGGAGCGGTTCACATCGGCAGCGATGATTTTGTAAGGGCTGTTCAAAGGTTGGATGCCCAATATGTGTCTCTGTATCAAAATGAGGTCAAAAGTGGACACGCAATCAAGCAGGTAGTCATAAGAACTTAGACCTTGTACTGTGTACGCTTGCCCTGCCGGCAGTTGTTGGAAAGCATATTGCCCGCTGGTATTGCTCGTCATGCTTTGCTGCATACCTCCAACAACCTGTACATCCAATCCCTGAACAGGCGAACCGGTCTCGCGGCGCAACATCCCCGAAATGCTCCCCATAGCCGGCCCCGGACATACGCCGCTCTGGTCTTGAAGCAGTATATAAGTCTCACAAAAATCGCGATTGCCGACGCTGTCCCAGGCATCAATAAAAACGACAATTTGAGTGCCGTCGGAACCATTCGTGGCATCGTGGTCTTCGCAGTCAAAAACCAAACTGAGCCGGGTGACGTCGGGTTGCTGCCCCTCGCCGCGAATGGAATAGCGCACGGGCGGCGAACAATCTACAACGGGGCTGGCAATAAAGTCGGAAGCCCAAACCTCGGCCATGCCGTCATCGGGCAAACCATCGTTGTCGGTATCCACCGGCATGAGGGTGAGCGTAAGGCCGTTGTAGCAAATCGGGGTGGGCGCTTTGCAGTCGCGTACTTCCACCAGAACATGCACGGCAGCCACATTGCCACAACCGTCTTCGGCGTGAATTTCAAACTTGTGCGTGCCGATGGGCAGCCCCTGTGGCGCAGTGCTTGCGATGCTGTAGTTGGGGTAGCTTCCCAATATGTTGAAAATCTGGGTGCTGCCGCTGAGCGTTCCGTTGGGTTGGCCGCGCACGGTGTGGTCGTAAGGAAAAACGCCGTTGTTGTACAGGTCCAAAAACACTTTGATCGTTACATCGTCTGGCGTGCAAACTTCTGAGACGGAGAAGGGGAAAGTCACCGGTCCTTCACAAATGGGATCGGCGTCAGTAGGGGAGTCGTAGCTGCAAAACGGCGCCGGAGTGGTCACTGAAATGACGGGATCAACATTGTCGTAAACCTTGATGAATTGAGCGTACTGCCAGAATCCCCGCGAGGTAATGGCCGGTTTGATGGCGGAATTGACCCAGTGCCCGGCGGGATTGCTCAGCCCATCGCAGGAACTACCTTTGGTGAAGGCTGCCGGGACGCCGTTGCCCTCCGAGTTGTCGCGGTCGAAATAAACAGTGCCGTTGGGTTTTACCAAAACCCATACATGCTCATCGCCGGGAATGCCGTCGCAGTCTTCGTCGCGGCTCACGATGACCGCCGGCGACTGGCCGTCGTACTCGCACCAGTTGATGACGCGGTAGGTGCGCAAAATTTTGTAACACTCATCGCCGGAGGCAGAGAAGGTTTCGTCATGCACGCTGACGGCGAGCAGGTCGCAGTTGGCAATTTCTTCCGTCAGGATGGTATCCGGCACAGGCAGGGTGCAATTGGCTTGCGCGTCCTTGGGGAAGCGAATTTCGTAATGGTGGGTGGTTTGCCCCCAGATGAACAGGGGAAAAACGAGGGTCATGGCCACTAAGGCCGTCAGAGTGTAAGGCTTTTTCATATACCGCGTAGTTTTAGATTTCTGCAAAATTAACTTCATTCGCTGAAATTATCAACCCGCAGTTCAAACTTTAATACACTTGCTCTATCATTGTACCCAAATAGGAGCGACTTTGACGGATTCCGATTACATCTCACATTTTACCGACCTCTCAGGCGGTCGCCTCCGCGTACACAGGTGGGGTGGGGGAGTGCGCCTGCTGCTTTGCCTGCATGGCTACGGCGATACGGGCGAGCGATTTGGAGGCCTGGCACGGGCTTTGGGCAACGAGTACACGGTCATTGCGCCGGACTTGCCCTGGCATGGCGCCACCGAATGGAAAAAAAAATCATTCGATGCCTGGGATGTACAGGAAATGGCGGAATCGCTGATGGCCTTAGAAAACAAAGCCGACTGCATATTGTTGGGCCACAGTTGGGGCGCCCGCCTGGTCATGTCGGCACTGCCATTGTTGTCGGAGCAGGTATCTTCTGCGTATTTTATTGCGCCCGGCGGCTTCGATCCGGCTTCGCGCTGGGCCGGCGAAAAACTCCCGCTTTGGTTGCGCAATGCGCTCATTTACAGTGTAGAACATCATACCGGCAGGTGGCTGGCTTTCGCCCGATGGTGCGTGAAGATGGGTTGGGCCTCGGCTTCTACTTTGCGCTTTTTTCAGTCGAGCCTCGAAACGCCCGAACGCCGCGCCCGGCTCATGGCGGTGTGGAAAAACCTGTACGGTTTTCGCATCCGGCGGGCGCCCTTGCAGGCGCTGTCTGTGCCGAAATGCTTCATCGTGGGGGGGCGCGATATGCTGGTGTCGCCTCATGCGGTGCGGGATTTTGCGCATGGCCTGCCCAATACCCGCTTCATCACGCTGCTCGATTGCGGTCATTGGCCGGATGGGGAGGCTTTGGCCAAGGTGATATCCAACTCGAAACCTTGAACCAGGAACCTTGAACGCGAAACACGCGAAATCCCGCGAACCACGCCTCCGTCGTGGCGCAGCGCGAGGGGAGCGAGGAACCTTGAACCCGAAACGCAAATTTTTTTGAACGCGAACTTTAGCGAAGGGCGCGAATTTCCGCGAACGCGAGGGGAGCCCGGAACCTTGAACCCGCCTTCACACGCCTGTGGCGTGGTTCGGCGGATGAAACCCGGAACCCACACCTGTTTATTGACGCTGATCTTTTATGATTTGTATGATTTACGCTGCTCGTAGAGGGCATAACGATCATAAAAACCTGCGTCTTTCAGCGTCGAAAACCCGAGCCTTGTTTTTGCTTCTCCGGCTTAGTGAATGGGTGACTACCCCACTGAAACTTGCGGAGTCACCCCTTCACTACCCCGAAACCTGAAACTCGACACTGGTTTTCGGTAGGCGGTTTGCCAATCAGAAATCAAAAAATCAGAAATCGGAAATCGGAAATCCGAAATCGGAAATCCGAAATCAGGAATCCGAAATCAGAACCCGAGCCCCCCCTTCCCCGTTCCAACATTTCTTCCGACCTTTGCATCTCAAAATAAAACCAACCAACCATGTTCACCAACGTCAGAGCCGCTCTGCAACAGGAGCTTCAGGAAATACAAGACGCCGGCCTTTACAAAAAAGAGCGCGTCATCCTCACGCCGCAAGGCCCCGAAATCGCCACTGCCGAAGGCGGCGAAGTCCTCAACTTCTGCGCCAACAACTACCTCGGCCTCTCCTCGCACCCGCAGGTCGTCGAGGCGGCCTTGGAGGCCATTCGCTCGCATGGCTACGGCATGTCCTCCGTACGCTTTATTTGCGGCACTCAGGACATTCACAAAGAATTAGAGCGCAAAACCGCCGAGTTTCTCGGCATGGAAGACTGCATCCTCTACGCCGCCGCTTTCGACGCCAATGGAGGTTTGTTCGAGCCGCTGCTCGGCGAACAGGACGCCATCATCTCCGACGAACTCAACCATGCCTCCATCATTGACGGCATTCGCCTGTGCAAAGCCCAGCGCTTCCGCTACAAGCACAACGACATGAACGACCTCGAAGACAAGCTCAAAGAGGCCGCCTCTGCCCGTCGTCGTCTCATCTCCACCGACGGCGCTTTCTCTATGGACGGCACCATCGCGCAATTGGACAAAATCTGCGACCTCGCCGACCGCTACGACGCTATGGTGATGATTGATGAATGCCACGCCACGGGCTTCCTCGGCAAAACGGGCCGCGGCACCCACGAACACCGCAATGTGATGGACCGCATAGACATCGTCACCGGCACCTACGGCAAAGCCCTCGGCGGCGCTTCCGGCGGCTTCACCGCTGCCCGCAAAGAGATTGTGGAAATGCTCCGTCAGCGCTCCAGGCCCTACTTGTTTTCCAATACGGTGGCTCCCTCTATCGTCGGCGCTTCCATCAAGGTGCTCGACATGCTCAGCAGCAGCACCGAACTGCGCGACAAATTGGAACGCAATACCCAATACTTCCGTCAGGCTATGACCGCCGCCGGTTTCGACATCATCCCCGGCGAGCACCCCATCGTGCCCATCATGCTCTACGATGCGCCCTTAGCACAGGAGTTCGCCGCGCGCCTGCTCCACGAAGGCATCTACGTCATCGGTTTTTTCTATCCGGTAGTGCCCAAAGGCAAGGCCCGCATCCGCGTACAGCTCTCCGCCGCGCACGAACAGGAACACTTGGAAAAAGCCGTCGCCGCTTTCACCAAAGTGGGCAGGGAATTGGGCGTACTGAAGTAAGGAAGGAAAAGGGCGCGCTGCGGTGCGCCCACACCATGCTGCCTGTCTTTCTCCCTGAAGTATGAAAATGGTAGATGTCGGCGTGCTTGGTGAGAAGGGGGTAAAGAGAGGTGGTTTTTGGTGCTGGTCTCAATATGACAAGCTGTTTATTCTTTTATCAGTTTTTGTGAGCACAAAGCTCCTTCTTTAGTCCTTAAAAGCAAGAAATAAAACCCCCTTTTTATTTCACGGAGATGTATTTGCCCATTTCTCAAAGCCCCGTTTAAAATTGTTTTGCCTGTGGCGTCGTAAATGATATATTCTTCAAAAATGCGCTTATGGTCTTCAATAAACAAAACGTCTTGTATCGGATTGGGGTAAATTTTTATGCTGCCTTGTTCTATTTCTTTTACCGGGGTTATGAAACACGATGATGGCGAATCCGGATACAACAAATCTGAGTTCGAATAAAAACAAAGTAACCTGTCAGTATAGTCAAAAAAGCAAAACAGCAGACGTGAAATGACTCCATAATCACTGCCTATTCCCTCAATCCAATATTCTTCTCCCCAGCCGGGCAGATCGAGCACACTTAATTTCCATCGTTTTCTTACCTCGCCATTATTCAATATGACGGAGTCAACAGCATCAACTACCTGCGTGCAAAATCCATCAACCTGGAATGCGTCATTTATTTCCAAAGAAAAATCATACAGTAGTATCTCATCTGTATCACCTTCTTTATAAAATACTTTTTTGGTTGAATCTTGTCTTAAATAACATTCCTGAAATTCCAGGCTTGCATTCAGCGCATCATAAGAATACAATATTTTATTATAGGGGATGTCGTTCAATGTCGTGTCCTCTCCGATTCTGACAGAATAAGACACAGTATTGGGAGAAAATACCGGGTAAACGACAATATTCCACTGATTACCGATTTTTACCAACTCTTGAGCATTCAAACCATGACTCAATACCGTCAGTAAGAAGATGTAGCCATAATTTAGTTTGTTTATACTTTTCATTTTATTGGTGATTGACTGTAGAGAGTAACGTTATTTTTTAGATGCGATGGAAGAGTGCGCGCTTTCCGGGAAAAGTGCGGCCTTTCTTTTGATCATTTCCGAAGCGATCAAAGCGCTACTGCCGCCGGCTTCCTGTAGTTTTGAAATGATATGGGAATAACTTTTTTCATCCCTGTTCTGGCTGAGTTTAAACACATTGTCCATCGCCTCCGCTTTGACTTCAAAACCAACAATGGCGGACATCATTTTGCTCAAATAATCATCCGGCAGATTGTCATAAAATGTCGGCGATTGCGCATTGTTTTTTTCAAATTTCAACGTCAGTTTCCGCATAAAAGCAACGAGTTCATCGCCGGTCATAAAATTGACCCGCCCGGCAACGTGAACGCTTATATAATTCCAGGTAGAACCTATTTGCGGATTGCTGTACCAGGAAGCGCTCACATAGCAGCTCGGTCCGCTGAAAACCAGCAGTGCGTTGGGGTTTTCCATCCATGCCTTGTGGTGGTCTGTGTTGCGCATGATATGCCCCTGTAAAAACAATTCGCCGTCTCTTTCTTCCAATAGAATGGGAATTTGCGTGGCCACTTGCGCCCCTGATAAAAAACTCCCCGTCATAAAGGCAAATGGATGTTCTTCCATGAAATCCAAAACGGCTTGCTTGTCTTTCTCCTTGAAGTATGAAAAATGGTACATGTCGGCGTGCTTGGTGAGAAGGAGGCAAAGATAGGTTTTTATTTTTTAGATGCGGTGGACGAGTGCCAGCGGGGTGCATTGTTGTCAGAATTTTATTTATCTTCATTCAAAAAAGAATCAACTCCTGAATTGAAAAAAAATGCCATACCTTTTATAGTTCTGCCCTCCATATTCCAAGCCCATGCTCTACATCTTGGGTCTTTCGGAACAGTCACGAGGGATATGCTGCGCATCTCAAAGTCTTTGACAACATACTTGCAAATCGCTCCGCTATAAACATGCCCAGAAATGTGTAAACAAGCCCTAACGTCTAAATCACAAATTGAACAAGTTTCTTTTTTTATCAAAAACTCAGGGCTTGCGTAGATTCCATTTCCATATACTTCCAAAAAATCCTTATGAAGTTCTTCCAATTTCTTTGAAACTATCACAAAGAGGTCTCCCTGAAAATTATCAATCACATAATCAACTCTTTCTTTGCAATCCCAAAGTTTAATCCACAATTTTTCTATTAGGTCATTTTTTTCAAACCACTTTTCAGGTGTTGTAATTTCGCCAATTTCAATGAAGTCGTCAATTGCCTTAAATCCAATAGCAAGCACCAAAATCAGGCTTTTGTCATCGTCCTCAGCCCAAGTATTCTCTTTTAATATTTTTTTATATTCATTCAGCAACGTCGTACTTATACCTTTAGCATCTTTAAATCGCTTGGCTTGAATGTATTCCCAGCACTCTGTAAAGTATTTGAATGAAATAGGCTTAAAGTTTGTTTTTGTGATTAGTATTTTATTTTTCATTTGCATTTTGGGAGTCTATGTTTTCCAGTATTTTGATTAAGGTTGTGCCATCTCCTTTATATTTAAATGAATCCACCCTCCCATTTTTTAAGTATTTGATTTCAATGTTAACTTGCGGTTGTGGTTTATTTATATCTTTTCTTTCTCCAAGTCTAAATTTATTGGTCACATAATTTGCAATTAAACTTATTGTTGTTGGAAGAATTACAGAGTCAATGATAAAGATTTGACCTAACCAAATATCATAAGACCTTCTTTCAAGAATATTTGAATTTAGTTGCAAATCGTATGACAATGGTTCGTGATATACTCAC
>DDUV01000098.1 GCA_002344975.1 Saprospiraceae bacterium UBA2329
AAGGTATTCGTTTTCTTTTACACTCTTGGTAGTGGGGCAAAAATAAATGCTCATTTTCTTTAGGCCAAAGGATTAGATAAGACACTTAAAATGAACCGTTTACTTATCTAATCCTTTAACGAAAATGATCACTTTATTTTTTTATCGCCCCTTATCCCGATGAAAAATGGTTTATATTTTTTCGCAAACCATTTTTCATCGGGTATAACCGAATTTTTTGTCGCCCTTTTACAGAAGTTTGAAAAAAAATGAGTTGATTCGCAGCTTTCGCGACGACAGGCGTGATTTTTTATCAGAACAAAGTTGAATTACCACTGCAACCACACCATGACACCATTCATCAGCGAACTCATCGGCACGGCCGTCCTTATTTTGTTGGGCAACGGCGTAGTGGCCAACGTCCTTTTACCGCAATCCAAGGGTAACGGCGGCGGCTGGATCGTCATCACCTTCGGCTGGGCCATCGCCGTATTCACTGGCGTGTTCATTGCCGCCGAGGGCAGCGGCGCGCACCTCAACCCCGCGGTGAGCGTGGCCCTGGCCATCACCGGCAAATTCCCCTGGGCCGATGTGCCTGCTTATGTGGCTGCGCAAGTGCTGGGCGCCATGCTCGGCTCCACTTGCGTGTGGTTGGCCTACAAAAAACACTACGACGCTGCCGAAGACGCCGGCCACATACAGGCCACCTTTTGCACCGCGCCCGCCATTCCGCACCGGTTTTACAATTTCCTCACCGAAGCCATCGGCACCTTTGCGCTGGTTTTCGGCGTACTGTTCATCGCCGCACCCGATGCCAGTCTGGGCGCCCTCGACGCCCTGCCCGTCGCCCTGCTCGTGTTGGGCCTCGGTCTCAGTCTGGGCGGCCCCACGGGTTACGCCATCAACCCTGCCAGAGACCTGGGGCCGCGCATCATGCACGCACTGCTGCCCATCGGGCGCAAAGCGGGCAGCAACTGGAGCTACAGTTGGACGCCCATCGCAGGGCCGCTCGCCGGGGGCGCTTTGGCAGCCTGGGTCTTCGGGTTGCTTTCATGAACCATTTCCACTGCGCTGCGTTGCAATGCCCTGAAAATACTACCTTTGCAGCATGGCATTCCAAGAGCAGAACGGGCCTGAACGGTCGCAAATGAGTCCTGTCGGAGACGAGGACCCTACCGCCGCATCGCGCAAACGCGACCACATCGAATTGGCGTTCCGCTCCAAAGTGGAGGCCGCGCAACTCGATGCCCGCTTTTATTACGAACCACTGTTGGCCGCACACCCGCAGCCGGGCAGCCTGCCGGAGTTTCCCTTTTTGGGCAAAACCATGCGCGCTCCGCTCTGGGTGTCGAGCATGACCGGTGGCACCGACTGGGCGGGCACCATCAACACCAATCTGGCGAAAGCCTGCCGCGAATTCGGCATGGGCATGGGCCTCGGTTCCTGCCGCTCGCTCTTGTACAGCAACGAAACCCTGCCCGATTTCGACGTGCGCGACCTCATCGGGGAGGAACAGCCGCTGTATGCCAACCTCGGCATCGCACAGTTGGAACAACTCATCGCCCGCGACGAACTGCAACGCGCCGCCGATATGGTGGCCAAACTGCGCGCCGACGGCCTCATCATCCACGTCAATCCTTTGCAGGAATGGCTGCAACCCGAAGGCGACCGCTTTGCCCGTCCGCCGATAGAAACCATCACGGAGGTGTTGGAACGGCTGCCTATCAAGTTGATTGTCAAGGAAGTGGGACAGGGCATGGGGCCGGAAAGCCTGCGCGCACTGATGCAATTGCCATTGGAAGCCATAGATTTTGCTGCCGGCGGCGGGGTCAATTTTGCCCTTTTGGAATTGCTCCGCAGCGATGCCGAACAATTGGAAGCCTACCTGCCATTGGCTCAGGTGGGGCATACCGCCGCTGAAATGGTGGAGATGACCAACGGCATCGCCACGGAATTGGGCGACCGGATGCAGTGCCGCCAATTCATCATTTCGGGGGGCATCCGCGATTTTTTGGACGGCTACCACCTCATTCATACAATTCGTTTTCCGGCGGTATATGGTCAGGCTTCCGGCTTTTTGCGCCATGCCCGCGGCGACTACGAGGAATTGCGCCGCTATGTGGAAAAAGTGGTGCGCGGCTTGGAAGTGGCCCATTCGTTTCTGGTTCCGAAAGGGTAAACCTACTTCCATCAGGCTTGCAGCTTGCAGCTAATGGCTTGCAGCTTTTCACAACAGACAGACTTTCAAAAAACATGCAGGACAAACAAATCAACGGCTTTTCAAAAAAATCAAAACCGGGCAAGTTGGACTGGGTCACGGGCGTATTTTGCGAAAATCCCGCCGAAGCGCAGGCCGAATTCAGCAGCTTTTGGCACCCCGACGAACGCCTCCAGAAAATCATAGACGGATTCAGCGAAAACACCATTTCCAATTTTGTGCTGCCCTACGGCATCGCTCCCAATTTTCTCATCAACGGCAAAACCTACGCCGTGCCGATGGTCATCGAAGAAAGCTCGGTGGTGGCTGCCGCATCGAGCGCCGCGAAATACTGGATGGACCGGGGCGGCTTTCATGTGCAGGTGCGCGACACCGTAAAACTCGGGCAGGTGCACTTCCTCTGGTCCGGCGAGGCAGCCCGTTTGCGCGCCGTGTTTCCACAAATGGAGCAACAATTGCGCACCGATGCCGCCTACCTCACCGCCAACATGGAGAAACGGGGCGGCGGCATCACGGGCATCGAACTGCTCGACCTCAGCGCTCAGGAACCGCAGCTTTTCCAACTCAAAGCGAGCTTTGAAACCTGCGATTCGATGGGCGCCAATTTTATCAATTCGGTGCTGGAGGAGTTCGCCTCTTCTTTGGAACGCTTTGTGGAAAACTGCGCCGAACTGCCTGAAAACGAGCGCCGTGTGGAGGTCGTTATGGCCATTTTATCCAACTACACGCCGGACTGCTTGGTCAGCGCCTGGGTGGAATGTCCCGTGGATGCGCTGGGCGATCCGGGCAAGGCCGAAGAAGGCCGCGACATGGCCGAGCGATTCCGCCGGGCCGTGCGCATTGCACAGATTGATCCCTGGCGCGCTACCACCCACAACAAAGGCATTATGAACGGCATAGACGCCGTGGTGCTGGCCACCGCCAACGACTTCCGCGCGGTAGAAGCCTGCGCCCACACCTACGCCGCCCGCGACGGCCAATACCGCAGCCTGAGCGATTGCCGCATCGAAAACGGCATTTTCCATTTTCGTTTGGACATACCGCTGGCGTTGGGTTCGGTAGGCGGTCTGACCAAACTGCACCCGCTGGCGGCCCGATCGCTCGAAATACTGGGCCATCCCTCGGCAGAGGAACTGATGATGATAACGGCGGCAGTGGGGCTGGCGCAAAATTTTGCAGCAGTGCGCTCATTGGTCACCACCGGCATCCAGAAAGGGCACATGCGCATGCACCTGATGAACATTCTCAATCACATCGGGGCTGCCGAAGCGGAGGTGGAAGCCGCCGCCGCGCATTTCGCCGATCAGACCGTGTCGTTCTCTGCCGTGCGCGATTTTATAGACCAACTCAGAGCCGTGCAGCCCGCATGAGTACCTATCGCGCCAAGGGCAAACTGCTCCTCACGGGAGAATACGTCGTGCTCGACGGCGTGCCGGCGCTGGCGCTGCCCACTCGCTTAGGGCAGACTTTGGAAACCAGCATCAACGTGGGCGACCACACGCTGCGCTGGAGCAGTTGGGATGCCGACGGCAGTTTGTGGTTGGAACTTGAACTGAACCCCGATACCTGGCAGGTTTTGCACAGCACCGACGAGGCCGCAGCCGCCCGTCTGGTACAAATATTGCGCACGGCTGCCCATTGGAATCCGGCGTTCCGCCCGCTGGGGCAAGTGCATACCCGCTTAGAATTTTTGCGGCATTGGGGGCTTGGCTCCAGTTCTACCCTGATGGCCAATATGGCGGCATGGGCCGGGGTGGATGCTTTCGATTTGCTGGCGGCTACCTGGGGCGGTTCGGGCTACGATGTGGCTTGTGCGCAGGCGGGCCGGCCCATTGTTTACCAACGCCTGCACGGTCGTTCGCAGTGGGTGGAGATTCCGTTCCGCCCGGACTTTGCAGAGCAGTTGTGGTTCGTTTACCTGGGGCAAAAACAGGACAGCCGGGAGGGCATCCGGCGCTACCGGGAACGCTCGGAGCAGATAAGTTCCGGCTTGCTCGACGAGATCGGCGCGCTGACATTGGCTGCTGCATCTGCTGTACAATTGTCTGATTTTGAAAAAATAATGGCGGAACACGAGCGCATCATCGGCTCTTTGCTGGGCTTGGAACCGGTGCAGCAAAGCCGGTTTTCGGATCATCCGGGCGTGGTGAAATCGCTGGGCGCCTGGGGCGGCGATTTTGTACTGGCTACCGGCCCCGCCGAGGCAACAAAGGCTTATTTTGCCGGCAAAGGATTGGACACGGTGCTGGGCTATGGGGAGTTGATGGGGTGAGGTCGTAACGGCCAGGGTTGGTTTCGTCGCGTTTGGTCGCGTGAGGGGGCTGAAGGTAGCGACGTCAGGAGCGACTGAGGCGCCCGACGGGGCGGCCTGTTCTTCTGGAGGGTCGGGGAGAAGCCTGTGCCCCGGCACGCCAGAATGAAACTTCTTAGGAGTGAGGTCTGAATGCTTTGGCTATCAAGTAGTTATTTTTTCTTTTTCTTCGCATCTTCGACAAACAAGCCCGCAGTATATTGCTCATACAATCCAAAGAGAAACTCAATCCGACTCAATTCTCCTGCAAAGGGTTTCGGGCGGTAGCACTGATCTACGGCTTTGTCCAATGCCTGATGCGCTTTTACCAGATCGGGCGGCATGGAGGCGGGGTCGTACAAATCGGCAAGGCTGCTGTCGGGGTATCGGGCGCGCGCATCGAGTACGGCTTGCGCGGCTTCTTCTACTTTTTTCTTTTGGGCATCGGTGGGGGAGAGCGGGAAGGGGAAGTTGTTGTAAACGTTATCTTTGGTGAACCGCCAATCGCTTTTTAAACGACCGCCAATGGACTTAATCCATGTCATCATCATTTCCGAACTCAAGACTCCAAATGTATAGAGAGTAGCATTAGGAATGATATTTACCAAGTTGGAAGCGATTACCTCTTTAGACATTATCGCAATGGGGATGAATGCGCGTTTCTCGGAAGAAACAACGGGAGCTATTAAGTAATCGCAGTCAGGTTGTCTTATTTCACCGAATAAACCTGGAAAGGCTGCAAGTTTTCGCGTTGTTTCTCTGGTGCTGTTGCTTCTGAATGTTCTAACCTTCTGTATTCGCTTGAGTACCTGCGGATATTGCCGTAATTCATTCGGATGAACATCTTTTAGCCACAAACACCAACGTTGTTTATTGTTGAGAAACTCAATAGCGCCCACAAATTGTCTGATATGTTGCGCGAGTGCGGGGTACATAGAGAGTAAAGAGTCCTTTTCTTTAGTAGATAGCAGTAAATTACCATCATCGTTAGGCATACTTCCATTTGTCATTTCCTGAACAGGGCAAAGGGGCTTTTTTAGAGACCTTATAAAAATATTTTGAGCCTCGATAAGATACGGATTAATGAATTTAACCTTTCTCATTTGCGGCTCTCCCTTTATGTTCTCATAATCAAACAGGTATTTATCCACAACATCGTATGCGCCGAACCCGATAATGACCACATGTACGGCGGCATTTCCTCTCGCCTCGTTGCTCCAACTGAATGTGCGGTGGGCAAAGTGAATTTTGATTTTGTAAAAATTAAAAAGTACGCTCCACAAAATCCCGGTTTGTTCTCCCTGTGATATGCTGTTGGTACTCACAAAAGCTACTCTGGTGATGGTGTTTTGGACGTACTGTGCAGCTTTGAGGTACCATGCCGCCACATAATCAAGCACGCCGGCGCCTTGTACCCCTTTAAAAACCAGCTCCATATCCGCTTTTTGTTGTTCATTTTGCAGTTGCTTGCCCACAAACGGCGGATTGCCCAATATATAATCAAAAAACGCGCCTCCGCCGGTGCTGCCCATTGTCTGAGCCGGACTGTTTTCAGGGCTGAACAGGTTGACGTTTCGGGTAAAAACGTTCACGGTGTGGTACTGTGCCGGAGGCTCTTGCACCTGTATAATGTTCACATTTTCAGTGTGTATGTCGTAAGTGCTTCTATGAAATACCTCCCGCCAGTCCATGCGCAGAGCATTACCATGCACAATGTTGGCCGCTTTGGAGAGGGGCAGGCGAACGAAATACTGCCCGAAAGCCTCCGACACCTTCATGTTCATTTGGTGGTCTATCAGCCACATGGCCACTTCGGCAATGAGGGCCGGGAACTCGTCGTATTCGATGCCTGCAAACTGATCCACATCCACTTTGATGAGTTCCCGTACATCCAGCACGCCCTGGCCGCTTTTGTTCAACTCCTTGAGAATCAGTAATTCCAATTGCCGCAGCTCCCTGTAAGAGATGATGAGGAAATTGCCGCAACCGCAGGCCGGATCGAGGAAGTGAAGCGATGCAATTTTTTGGTGCAGCGCCCGGAGCCGATTGGTATTGCCTTTAGCTTTTTCAAATTCGGCATACAGATCATCCAGAAAGAGCGGCTTGATGACCTTTTGGATGTTTTTCTCCGAGGTGTAGTGCGCGCCGAGGTTGCGACGTTCTTGAGGGTTCATGACCGATTGGAACATGGAGCCGAAAATAGCCGGGGAAATACTGCCCCAGTCCAAGCCACAGGCCGCCAATAACATCTCGCGCATTTTGCCGTCAAATGCGGCCGGTCTCAGCGTCTCTTCAAACAGTTTGCCGTTTACAAACGGAAACGCCAGGAGGTTCTCGTCGAGGGTCTTGAGTCGCTTTTCCGGCGGGGTGTTCAACGCATCGAAGATCAACGACAAATGAGCGGCCAGGTCGCTGCCGTCGGGCTTGGTGTGCAGGTCGAGGTATTGCTGGAAAGTACCTTTTTCAAATATTCCGGTGTCGTCGGCAAAGAGGCAGAAGAGCAGCCGCACCAGATATAGTTCGAGCGGGTGGCCCGTGTAGCCGATTTCCTCCAGCCGGTCGTGCAGCCGCCCCATCAGTTCGGCGGCTTTGATATTGACCGGGTCTTCTTCTTTGTAGCTGCGCTTTTCGTATCCGGCCATGAAGCCGAACATATTGACCTTTTCAGGCAAGTCTTTGAGATCGAACTCATGCCGCTCGCCGGAATCCAGATCGTACAACCGGAAGCGCTGGAAATCAGAAACGAGGATATACCTGGGGAGTTCGTGTTCTTTGAGACCCGGGAAGTAATCTTTGGCCTGTTGTACGGCCTTGTCCAAGTCTTTGCCTCTCGACTTGTGTTCTACCAAAATATGGCCTTTCCAAAGCAAGTCAATAAAGCCGGTTTTGTCGTCGGCTTTCTTTACAGGAGTCTCGAAGGTGGCTACCCTGCGGCGTGAAATGCCGAACACCTCGAAGAAGCCATCCCAAAAGGATTTTGCTTCGGCGTCTTCGTCGCTTTCGTGCTCCCATTCTTTGGCAAAAGTATAGGCGCGGGTTTTGATTTCGTTCCAACTCAGTGTGGGCATGGGCCTTGCGTTAAGTTCGGTCAAATATAGGGTAAATGTGGCAAATGAGTGGAGCGGGGAGAGGAAATGAGCCGGTTTTTGTAGTAAAGAGGGGCGCTTAGATCAGTCTTTTTTGTGCAAAAGCCCTGCCGGAACCGGATTTGAGGTATTTTTCAAAATCAAAGGCTTTGTATTTGTCTTGAAATACAACGCAGGTGATCAGTTCCACCGGCAAACGGGTGCAGCTGTAATGTACTGCTCCTTTGCCATGGCGTTCCATACGAGCTTGCAGATTGGAAGTACAGCCTGTGTAAAGCGTACCATCGGCACATCTCAGCAGATAAACGGACCATGTAGTCTGGGAAGTTGGAAATAAGTCCATTGCAGTCAGGGTTTAAATATTGGTTGTCTAATAAGATTAGGGTTCAAAGCGGACTGCGTCCGCCGAAGCTCGCCGAAGCGACTGTGATTTAGGCGAAGCTCGCCTGCGCTAAAGCTTCGGCGAGCGAACATATCGTTGGAAACACGCGGACTGCGTCCGCCGAAGCTCGCCGAAGCGACTGTGATTTAGGCGAAGCTCGCCTGCGCTAAAGCTTCGGCGAGCGAAGGCGGAGAAGGAGGGATTCGAACCCCCGGTACCCTTGCGAGTACACCGCATTTCGAGTGCGGCCCGATCAACCACTCTGGCACTTCTCCTCAAAACTGTTTGAGCGGCAGACGAGAATCGAACTCGCGACCCTCAGCTTGGGAAGCTGATGCTCTACCATCTGAGCTACTGCCGCATACAACGGGCTGCAAAGTTACAGCGCATTTGTCAACCATGCAAGCATTGGAATAATTCTGTTGAGACTAAACCGAAAGTCGAAATGCCGGGCTTTGGAGCGCCCTTCAATTTTTCAAAATAACCAAGGCTCAGACTTCGCGTTATCAGCCGGAAATGCCATTTTTGCCGTCCGAAATTTGGCAGTACGATTCCATCAACCGATCAGCCGCCCCCTCTATGTTTGCAGAGAAGCACCATCCGGATCACTTGTTGCCCGAAGATTTGGACCTGTACCTGTCCAAAGGGTGGTACCGCATGGGGCAAACGATTTTTACCACGCATTTCCTGAGTTTCGACGCCCGGTTTTATTCTGCCGTCTGGGTGCGCCTGCCCTTAGAGGACTATGAGTTCAGCAAAAGTTTGCGGAAGATCATGCGCCGCAACAGCACGCATTTCAGAACCTGTGTTGCACCCGGCTCGCTGAACAAAGAAAAAGAAACGCTGTACCAAAAGTATCGGGGCGTCTTTCCCGGAATTTTGTCGGCCTCTTTGCAGGATTCTCTGTTGGATGGCGGAAAACGCAACATTTACAACACCTACGAAATCACCGTTTACGAGGGGCGCAAATTGGTGGCATGCAGTTATTTTGACCTCGGTGTGACCAGTGCCGCCAGTATTCTCGGCTTTTACGACCCCGAATACAGCGCGCACAGTCTGGGCTTATACACCATGCTGGCCGAAATCAATTTCTGTATGCAGCAGGGCATGTCTTGGTTTTACCCCGGCTATGTGGTGCCCGGCTATCATCGGTTCGACTACAAACTGCGCATCGGAGAGGTAGAATACTTTGATCTGCGCAGCGACGGCTGGCTGCCTTATGCCGGCATGTCTGAAACGCCCCTGCAAACGATGGAGCGGCAGTCGGAGCGCCTGCACCAGTTGCTGAAATCCGTCCGGCTTCCATCCCGGATGATGCACTACCCTTTGTTTGAAGCCAATTTGTTCGGCTTTTGGGATGCGCCGTATTTGGAATATCCGGCCTTTGTATTATGCGCCGCGCCCCCCCGCGACAACGGCTACATCATTGCCGTGTACGACGTGAGGGATGCACAGTTCAAATTGCTCCGTTGCTCGCCTTTCGACGATGCGGGGTTTTATCTCAGCGATGCCTTTTTGAAAAATTTCAGCCCCGAACACTTCTTTGTCGAACTCCTCGTCGTACAGGAAACCCTGCTTCAGAGCAGCAATCCGGAGTTCATTGCGCTGGGATTGCACAAGCTGCGCGCCTTGAAATAGAGCACGCTTATTTCAGCTTCTCCAAAAAAGTCGCCGCCTTTTCGGCCCAGGCGGGGTCTTTGGCCGTAGCCAACTCGCGCATCAATTCGGTACATTCCGCTTTATTGCCCTGTTGCCACTGAGCCAGCGCCAGATACCATGTAGCTTCTCCGTACAAAGCCGGATCGTTGAATCGCACGGCTTCCAGCCATTCGACGGCCTGGGCGGTTTGCTCCGCTTCGATGGCTGCAATGCCTGCTGCCAGCGTGGTCATAAAATCATCGGGGCGGTCAGACAAATAATTCTTGAAATGGGGTAAAGCCTCTTCGGCTGACCCCGATTGGTAGAGTTGCATCGCCAGAGCTTGTTCCGGCGGAGCATCTTCCTCCCCTCTCAAAATGATTACACCGGCCTCATCGGGCTGAAAAGCCGAAGCAAAAAGCCGTTCGTCGGCGCTGTGGTTCCAATACATCCATGCTGCCGTACAGGCAATGAGCACCACAACTGCCGCTGCCAAGCGATTGAACCAAATCGGGCGCACATTGACCGGAGTTTCCTCTCTCGTTTCCATTATCCTCATTTTCAATTGTTCCAACTCCTGTTGTACCTGCTCCTGACCCGGATTTCCTTTGGAGGCATACCCTTCCAGGGCTGCTTCGCACAGCGGGCAGTCTAAAATATGTTCCTCTACCCGAAACCGGAGCACTTCGTCGGCCCGGCCATCGGAGTAGTGTTGTAGCTCCTCTGCGCTGAGGCAGGGAGATGTTTGGTTTAGCATGTTTTGGTTATGTTTGCTGTCTGCGTTACTTATTTCGGATTCCCGATTCCCGATTTCGGATTCCCGATTTCGGATTGCCGATTTCGGATTCCCCATTTCGGGTTCCCGATTCAGGATTTCGGATTCCGCCTGACGATAAACTTTGAAGCAGATTTAGATCGCAAGAGCGTC
>DDUV01000123.1 GCA_002344975.1 Saprospiraceae bacterium UBA2329
AAATGCTCATTTTCTTTAGGCCAAAGGATTAGATAAGACACTTAAAATGAAACGTTTACTTATCTAATCCTTTGGCGAAAATGATCACTTTATTTTTTTCTCGCCCCTTAATCCCGCCACAAAAACGGGTACAGCACTAAGGCCATAGCCAGCAGCAACAGGTCAATGCCCAGCAGGATGAGCATGTCGTTGTTGACGCTGGTATCTCGCAGGAGCCGGAGTGCGCCGGCGGTGAGTTTGAGCACCGTCATAAGAATGGGAATAACCAAAGGGAATGCCAGAATGGCCATCAGCGTGGCGTTGTTGTCGGCTTTGGCAGAAATGGCGGAAATGAACGTGAACGTAATGGAAAAGCCCACGCTGCCCAGCAAGAGCGCCAGCAAAAACAGCGTCATTTCTTTGACCGGGCTGCCGCCGAAGAACACAAAACCGGCCCATACCAAAAAACTGATGACGAGCAGGAGCGCGGCATTGTAGATCATTTTGGATAAAATGACCGCAATCGGATCGGCCAGGGTATAGTAATACAACTGCCGGGCGCCGCTTTCCTGCACAAAACTTTTGACCACCGCATTGACCGATGCGAACAGCAAAACCACCCAAAACATGGCATTCCACACGTTAGGTTCCAGCCGGATGAACACCCGGTACACCACAAACACGGTAGCCAGCACATACAGCAGGATGCCGCTGATGGCGTAGTTGGAGCGCAGTTCCAGCTTCAATTCCTTGCGCAGGAGGTAGCCCACTTGTTTCAATAAAATCATGCGGCGAAGGTACAGCCTTTCGGCAACACAGCCAATTTGCTATTTTTGCGCTCGTTCCAAAAAAACGAAAACTGTTTCAATGCGCCTAAATTCTGCACTGCCGACTCTTCTGGTTGTTTTTTCTTGCCTCACTTTTCAGGCTCAACATGCCGCTGCTGCCGAAAACGTGCAGTACCTCAAAACCAAAGCCCAGCCCGGCGACGGCATCCTGTCGCTGATGCGGCGATACCTGTTGGAGCAACACTCCTGCAATTTCGAGCAGTTTTACAAGCTCAACAACCTTAAAAAAAACGCCCCTTTGCTGGTCGGCAAAGACTACACGCTGCCCATAGCGTTGTACAGTTTCGACGGGCGCACCATCCGCTCCTCGGTGGGCATCAGCGACTTCAACAAGGCGCTGAGCATACAGCATTACAATGAAAAAATGGTGGAGGCCGGCATCTGCCCGGAATCGTTCAAAACCAGCAAAGTACTCTGGGTGCCGCATCATCTGCTGCATTGCCCCGATTCGGATATGGTAGTCACGGCGCCGCCGGCATCAGCGGTAGTTCCCACATTGGCCGATCCTGAGTTGTCGGGCGGGCCGCGCATGTTTCCCATTTTCGGCAAAGACCACGCCTATGTACCTTTGGAAAGCAGCAAGCTCAAAGGCCGGGTCTATTACCTCATTGCCGGGCACGGCGGCCCCGACCCCGGCGCAATGACTACCCGTTCGGGGAAAAAAATCTGCGAAGACGAATACGCCTATGATGTGACGCTGCGATTGTGTAAAAAACTCGTGGCCCACGGAGCAACGGCTTATGTCATCACCCGCGATGAAAACGACGGCATCCGCAGCGCAGAACTATTGCCCTGCGATACCGACGAAACCGTGTGGGGCGGCGCGGCCATTCCTTACGGGCAAAAAGAACGCCTGGGGCAGCGCACCGACATAGTGAACACGCTCTTTGAAAAACACAAGGCGCAAGGTGTTTCCAATCAGGTGTTGGTAGAAATTCATGTGGACTCCAGAAGTCATGGGCGCCGCACCGACGTGTATTTTTATCATCACTCCACCAGCGACAGCGGCAAAACGCTGGCCGAAAACATGCAGCAAACCCTCAAAGTAAAATACAATCAGGTGCGCAAAGGCGAGGAATACAGCGGCACGGTATCGGCGCGAGATTTGTTCACCCTCCGCGAAGCCAAGCCGACCGGTGTGTATATAGAACTGGCCAACATTAAAAACTACGGCGATCAGCAGCGCATCGTACTGCCTTCCAACCGGCAACTCTTGGCAGAGTGGTTGTTTGAGGGGCTTACGAAATAGTTCTCCTTCTTTGACAAATAGTGTGCTTTCCTACCTTTGCCTCCTCTTAACAAAGCTATCTTATGAACCAAACAGACGTTCTCATCATAGGCTCCGGTATCGGCGGGCTGAGTACTGCCATCAAGATTGCGGAACAACGCCCCGATCTCACCATAACCGTCCTGACAAAAACCGTTGAAAACGAAAGCAATACGCGATATGCTCAGGGTGGCGTAGCGGCGGTGTGGAATGAAGGCATAGACTCCTTCGACAAGCACATCGAAGACACCCTGGATGCCGGCGACGGCCTTTGCGATCTCGACACCGTGCGCATCGTTGTGACTGAAGGGCCTGAGCGCGTCCGCGAAATCATTGAGTGGGGCGCCCGCTTCGATAAAACCCATTCGCAACAAGACTACGACCTGGGGCGCGAAGGCGGCCATTCCGAAAACCGCATCCTGCACTACAAAGACCTCACCGGCTGGGAAATACAACGCGCCCTCATTGCCAAAGCCGATACCCTGACCAACATCGTGGTGCTGGAGCACTACTTCGCCATAGACATCATCACGCAGCATCACCTCGGCTACGTCATCACCCGGCTCACGCCCGGCATCGAGTGCTACGGCGCCTATGCGCTGAACAAACGCACCAATGAAATCGAAACCTTCCTCGCCAGAATGACCGTCGTGACCACCGGCGGCGCAGGACAGGTATATCGCAACACCACCAATCCGGTCATTGCCAGCGGCGACGGCATTGCCATGGTTTATCGCGCCAAAGGCTGGGTGGAAAACATGGAGTTTGTGCAGTTTCACCCTACGGCGCTGTATAATCCGGCCGGCGAAAACCCGGTGTTTTTAGTTTCAGAAGCGGTGCGCGGTTTCGGCGGCATTCTCAAAACCCGTGACGGAGAGGAGTTTATGCACAAATACGACCCCCGCAAATCGCTGGCCCCCCGCGACATCGTGGCCCGCGCCATTGACAACGAAATCAAACTGCGCGGCGAGGAGTGCATGTTCCTCGATTGCCGGCATTTGGACAAAGAGGCGTTCACGGCGCACTTCCCCACCATTTACGAAAAGTGCCTCAGCATCGGCGTGAACCCCATGAAAGACATGATTCCCGTGGTTCCGGCCTGCCATTACATGTGCGGCGGCATTCGTACCGACGAGCTGGGGCGCAACAACATACAACGCCTCTATGCAGTAGGAGAATGTACCTGCACCGGGCTGCACGGCGCCAATCGCTTAGCCTCCAACTCTCTGCTCGAAGCCTTGGTTTTCGGGCATCGCGCCGGCCTCGACATAGTGGCCAACATTGATGCCGTGCCTTTCAAAAACGGCATCCCCGATTGGAATGCCGGCGGCACCACCGACCCGCAGGAGATGGTGCTCATCACGCAAAGTACCAAAGAGTTGAAGGAAATTATGAGCAGCTATGTGGGCATTGTGCGCACCAATATGCGCCTCAAACGCGCCATGGACCGCCTGCACCTGCTCTACACCGAAACGGAGGATTTGTACAACAGCACCACCATCTCTCCGCAACTGTGCGAACTGCGCAATCTCATCACCATCGCTTACCTCATTACCCGCTCGGCATCCATGCGCCGCGAAAGCCGGGGCCTGCATTACAATACGGATTTTGCCGACAAACAGGAATTTATACAGACCTCGTTGTTGTAAGGGGCGATAAAAAAATAAGGTGGTCATTTTCGCCAAACATGAGTCCGCTACCCGTTCTTCAGCAACTCTCTGGAAATGACCAACTTCTGAATTTCGGAAGTACCCTCGCCGATGGTGCAGAGTTTGGCGTCGCGGTAAAATTTTTCCACCGGAAAATCCTTGGTATAGCCGTAGCCGCCGAAAACCTGCACGGCTTCGTTGGCAACGCGCACCGCAGTCTCCGAAGCGTAATACTTGGCCATAGCCGACAGCGTGGTGCTTTTTTCGCCCGTGTCTTTCAGTCGCCCGGCCTTGCGGACAAGCAGTTCTGAGGCCTGAATCTGGGTGGCCATGTCGGCAAGTTTGAAACTGATGGCCTGAAAATCGGCAATGGGCTTGCCGAACTGATGCCGCTCTTTGGCGTATTTCACCGCCGCCTCATAAGCGCCTTTGGCAATGCCCAATGACAGGGCTGCAATGGAAATACGGCCGCCGTCAAGTACTTTCATGGCTTGTATAAAACCCTCGCCCTCAGCACCCAACATCTGACTGCGATGCACCCGGCAATGGTCGAAAATGAGTTCGGTAGTTTCCGAGGCGCGCATGCCCAGCTTATTTTCCTTTTTGCCGGCGCTGAAACCCGGCGTGCCTTTTTCGATGACGAAGGCCGTCATGCCCCGGCTGTCAAGCAGTTCGCCGGTGCGCACGATGACGACGGCTACTTGCCCCGATTTGCCGTGTGTGATGAAGTTTTTGGCCCCGTTGATGATGAAATAATCTCCATCTTTTTCTGCCACGCATTGCATGCGCCCCGCGTCGCTGCCGGTGTTGGGTTCCGTAAGGCCCCAGGCGCCGATCCATTCGGCGGAAGCCAGCGAGGGCAGGTAGCGCTGCTTTTGTTCTTCGTTGCCGAACATCAGAATATGATTGGTACACAAGGAATTGTGCGCAGCTACCGACAGGCCGATAGAGCCGCATACCTTGGCAATCTCCTCAATGATGGTGATGTATTCCTGATAACCCAAGCCTGCGCCGCCGTACTCATGCGGCACAAGCACGCCCATGAAGCCATGATGGCCCATTTCGTGGAACAGTTCGACAGGGAAATGTTGCGTTTCGTCCCATTCCATGACGTGGGGCAAGATGTAACGGGCGGCAAAATCGCGGGCGCTTTGCTGGATAAGTTCCAGATTTTCAAGTGTTTCTACGGTCATTATTTGGTTATTTGATGAGTGGCTTCGGATTTCTAAAAGCTGAAAAATAGTAAAAAGTTCAAACGAAGCGCAAATCTATGCAACCTCTTTGAAGTATGCTTGTCATTACCCCAAACCTAAACAAACGGAAAGATATGAGACAGTTCGCCCTTTTGCTATGCCTGTGCCTCGCCGTCGGCGCTACAGCCCAATCGGCTTTTCTCGGAATTCAGTCTGAAACCATTTCCAAGAAGAAAGCCAAAGTGCTCGGATTCACCAATTTATACGGCAGCTACGTCACTAAGGTCATTCCCGGCTCACCGGCAGAAAAAGCCGGACTGAAGCCGTTTGACTATATTTTCGGCATTGACCGACTGACGGCTCGCGAAGACCGCGATCTCAGCGATATGCTTTCGCAATACCGCGCCGGTGACGAGGCGACGGTTTATTACATGAGAAAAAACAAATCGCTCAAGGCGGATGTGACCTTTGCCACCCGGTCGTCTGAGCCTGTAGCTTCTTCTCAAAAGAAAGCTTTTCTCGGCGTGTCGCCTTTCAGCAATGACGACGAAGATGATGAAGACCCAGGTGTGAGGGTGGATATTATCTCCAACTCCTCTGCTGCCGAAATGGGCCTCAAAAACGGCGACCGCATTATGAAAATCAACGGCTACCCGATGCTCGACTGGGATGATATCTCCATCGCCATCGGTATGCTTTCCGCCGGCGACGCCATTGAGGTGGAATGCGAACGCGAGGGCAAGGTCAAGACCATTGAAGGCAAGATCAAATCTTATGATGAATCGCGCACCAAAACGGAATACACCTGGGCACCGAAGCCGCAGGAACGCGCCTTTTTGGGCATTACTTCCAACAATGTTTCGTCCGAAAAAGCCGCTGCACTCGGTTTCACCAATGCCTACGGCAGCTACATCACAGAAATCATTCCGGGTACCGCCGCCGAAGATGCCGGCCTGCAACCTTTTGATTATGTGCATGGTATAAACAACGATCGCACCAATGAAGACAACGATCTCAGTGCCCTGCTGGCCAAGTACAAAGCCGGCGACCGTGCCACGATCCATTTCATCCGCAAGGGCAAAGAGCAGTCTAAAGAGGTGACCTTTGTTTCGCGCAATTCGGCGCGTACGGTAGTCAAAAATCGTTGCGATAAGGCCTTCCTCGGCGTAAGCGAAGGTTCCTGGAACGAGGAGCGGCCCGGACAAGGCGTTCCGGTAGAGATCGTGGCCAATTCCACCGCAGCGGAAATGGGCCTGAAAGACGGAGACATCTTACTGAAAATCAACGGATACCCAATTTTAGACTGGAGCGACGTGTCTGCCGCTGTTTCCAACCTGAAGCCCCGCGCCGACATCACCGTCACCTATCGCAGGGGCAATGCGGAAATTGAACATACGCTGCCCGTCAAATCGCTGTGCGACACCAAAGGTCAGGAAGAAAACGAATGGAATTTCAACTTCGACTGGAAAGACCTTCCCGGTATTCCCAATAAAAATCAACAACCTGCCGCAGACGAAAAATATGAGCCGGTCAACCTCGGCTCGGCAACTGCGGGCTTCAAAAACCTTGAAACCGCCGAAGCGGCCGACCTCAATACCCGCTATAATCTGGGCCTGAGCGCCGACAACAGCCTGACGCTGGAAGACGTGCGATTGCAACCCGACCCGAACATTGGTCGCTTCCGCCTGCAATTCCGCCTGCCCGGCAGCGGCCTCACTAATGTGCGCATTTTTAACGCAACCGGCAGGTTGATCTACGAATATGAATTGGGCGTCTTTTCCGGCGAGTTCTCCGACGACGTGGACATCTCGCAAAACGGCGCCGGCAGTTATTATCTGGAGGTGCGGCAGGGCGAGCGCTCTTCTACCAAGAAGGTCACCCTACAAAATTGACATTTCAGCGAAGTATTTTCTCAATATCGTCCCGTTGCCGCTCCTCGAAAGGGGGGCGGCTTTTTTTTGCCCGCAACAAAGCCCGGCCCGGCTTGTTGGTATCGCAAATCAGTCAAAAACAGGTATGAAAATAGCGATCATAGGCGCGGGTATTGCCGGTTTGGCCGCCGCCGTGCGCACTGCCTCGGCTGGGCACGAGGTGGATGTATTTGAAGCCAACAGCTATCCCGGCGGAAAACTCTCCGAATTTGTGCAAGACGGCTACCGTTTCGATGCAGGCCCCTCGCTGTTCACCATGCCGCAATATGTAGAAGACCTGTTCCGCGCAGCCGGCGAAGATATGGAGCCACATTTTCAGTACCAAAAACTGCCCGTGCTCTGCCATTATTTTTGGGAAGACGGCACGCGCTTGCAGGCTTCCGGTAAGGCCGAACAGTTGGCGCAAGACATGGAGCACATTTGGGGCGTGAAGGCGGAAAAAGTATTGGCTTATCTGGCCGACAGCCGGCAAAAGTACCGATTGAGTGGGCGCATTTTTTTGGAAAAATCACTGCACAAGGCCGGCACATGGCTCAACACAGGCGTGATCCGTTCGATGCTGATGATTCCCCGCTTTGATCTGTTTACCACCATGAACGCCGTGAATGAACGCTACATGGACGGCAACGAAAAGGCCGTTCAACTCTTCAATCGCTACGCCACCTACAACGGCTCCAACCCCTATCGCACGCCGGGACTGCTCACCATCATTCCGCATTTCGAGTACGGCATCGGGGCGTTTTACCCCGAAGGCGGCATGCACCGGATTACGCAGGCGGTGTATCAATTGGGGCAACGCAAAGGCGCCCGCTATTCTTTCAATGCGCCGGTGGAAGAAATCCGGGTGCAAAATGGCCACGCCAATGGCATACGCGTGGGCGGCGAATGGCGCGATTACGATCTGGTAATCAGCAACATGGATGCTTGGTTTACTTACCGCAAATTGCTGCCCGGACAGCCCGCGCCGGAGCGGTCGCTGCATCAGGAGAAGTCCACCTCGGCGCTCATTTTTTACTGGGGCATCCGGCGTTCGTTCCCGGAATTGGACCTGCACAACATCTTTTTCAGCAATGACTACCGCCGGGAATTCGAGCATCTGGCCGTCGGAAAAATCAGTGAGGATCCCACCGTTTACATCAACATCACCTCCAAATACACGCCGGCAGATGCGCCGGAGGGCTGCGAAAACTGGTTTACGATGGTGAATGTGCCTTACAACAGCGGTCAGGATTGGGATGCCCTCATTGCGGAAACGCGCCGAAATGTATTGGCCAAACTCAGTCGCATCCTCGGCACGGAAGTAGAACCGCTCATTGCCTGCGAAAGCCTGCTCGACCCGCGCAGCATCGAAAGCAAAACCTCTTCGCACCTCGGCGCGTTGTACGGCACCAGCTCGAACACACGCATGGCGGCATTCATGCGGCACCCCAATTTTTCGCATCGCATTCAGCATTTGTACTTCTGCGGCGGCAGCGTGCATCCCGGCGGCGGCATTCCGCTGGCTTTGTTGTCGGGGAAGATTGTGGCGGAGATGATTGCCTCGGATTACTGATTCCCCAGCGCCACCTCGCCCCACCAGGCCATGCAGGCGGCGGTTGCCACGTCCTCTTTGGCCAATTCCATTTGCACCAAGCGATGCAGTTCGTCTAAGGGATGCGCGGCATTTCGGATGGCGGCCATGCGCGGGTCTTCGCCGATGGCGGCGATGGCGTCGGCGTCGGGCGGCTGCGGCAGGGCGGCCAATTGTGCGAGGTGATTGCCGGTGAGCACCCGGCTGTGGCGAATACCGGCGGGCAACTGATCGAAACCCATGCCGAAGCGGTCCACCCGCTGCTCAATGTTGTAAACCGCTTCCCCGCTGGCGCGAGCGTAGTAAAAGCGGCCCATGCGGCCCACGAGGTCTATTTTGTGGGGGTCCACCCGGCCGCGTTCGTCGAGCACATTTTCGTTGATGTGCAGCATCACCACATCGCAGATGATGAGGTGGCCCGCGCCACCCTGATCGCCCAGCGTGATGATTTCGCGCACGCGGCATTCCAACTGGGCCGGCGATTCGGCCACGCGGTACGGTCGCACGAGGGAAGAGGCCAGTGGCGTGAAGCCGGCTTTTTCAAACTCGTTGATTTCGGGCGGATACTCCACACTGGCCAGCGCCATTTGGCGCGCCATGGAAAAACTCACGGCATTGACGACCAATTCGCCTGTTTCGCGCACATTGTGGAGGGTGTCTTTGGTGGTATTGTCGGAGGCTTTGCGGTTGGAGGAAAATACCAATACCGGCGGATTGGAACTGAAGGCATTGAAAAAGCTGTACGGCGCCAGATTGGGCCGCCCTTCTGCATCCATAGTACTGACGAAAGCGATGGGGCGAGGCGCAACGCAGGCCAGCAAGTACTGGTGCAGATCAACCGGTTTGATGGATTTGGGATCAATAGAGAGCATCGGAAAGTGATTTTATTGCGCCACAAAGGTCTGCCTTCCTATGGACAAAAGAAAGATAAAAAACTACTTCTGCGCCTTCGACACCAAATACAGCGCCACCGCCCCAAAAATCAGATTGGGCATCCAAATGCCGAGCAGCACGGGCATGGCCTCTCCGGTGGCAAAAACGATGGCAAAACGAGACAGCATCACATACAAACCGCCGATGGAAATGCCCAGCGCTAAGTGCAGACCTATGCCGCCGCGCACCTTTCGGGCAGCTACCGCCATGCCTATCACCGTGAGAATGAGGATGGTAACCGCCTCAGCAGTGCGGGTGTGCAGCTCGCTTTCGTACTTGCGGGTATTGCCCGCGCCGCGCTCTTTTTGTTGACGGATGTAGCGCAACAGGTCGGGCGTAGTCATCATGTCCTGCTGCTCTTTGTAGTCAATAAAATCGCCGGGGTGGAGGTTGATGGTGGTATCGGCCTCCATGCCGCGCCCCATAAAAATGCCCTCCTCCTCGCCGTTGAAAGTGCGGATGATGAAGTTTTTCACCTTCCAACGGTGCGGCGGCCCGCCCTGATACTGCGCCTGATCGGCCTGAAGCAAGAATACCAACCCGCTGCTGTCGAAGCGTTCCAATCTGAAATTGCGCGCGGTGCTGTCGGCTTTGCGGAATTGCTGCACGAAGACCTTCTCGCCCGGCGCAGTGAAAATATGTACGTTGCCGGTTTTGCCCTTGTCGCTGTTTTTGTCCAAATGCGTATGTACCACCTCCAAACGCAACTTGCTGATCCAGGGCACGAAGAAGTGCGAGCCGGTCAGGAAAATGACCATCAGCACGCCCGCGCCCACGAGATAAGGCCGCATCAAACGCCTGAAACTGACACCCGCATTAAACACAGACAGAATTTCGGAATTGGAGGCCATGCGCGAGGTGAAAAAAATCACCGCGATGAGCGTGTAGAGCGGCCACAGGATTTTGGCAATAAAAACAATGAAGCCGGGGTAATAAATGAGCAGTATCTCGCGCCGGGTGATCGGCTCGGTGATGAACTTCTCTACCTTCTCGCTGAAATCTATGAAGACCGAAATGAGCGTGAAGATCAACACCGTAAAGAAAAAGGTGCTGAGAAATTTGCCCAAAATGTAAATATCCAGCTTCTTGAGCATGGTTTATCCTTTCTTGTTTTTTTTGCCTTTTGCCGGAACGACGGGCGCCGGCAGTTCAGGTACCACAGGCGCGGGTTTTTCCGAACGCCCCAGTGAAATCATATTGGCCATGAGCCGGTAAGCTCCGGTGACGCCCGCCGGCAACTGCCTGAAAAACGCCAAGCCTGTATAAATGTAGTGCCCCTCGCCGTATTTGGCAATCAAAAGGCTCCCGTCGGCAGGTTTTTGGCCGGGGTCGTTGCAGGAAAATATGGCCGAAAAGGCTGCGTCCCATTCGTTCGGAAAATACAGGCCGCGCTCCTGCACCCAGCCTTCAAAATCTTTGGCGCCGATCTTATTGGGCGTATTGAGCACGGGGTGCTGCGGCTGCAAAATCCGCATTTCGGCTTCCTCTACCGTGACGCGTTCCCGCGAAAGCTTCATCGGGAAGGGCGCTATCTCGTTTTGCGGAAGGAGCAGGCCGTTGTTGGTATTGTATTGCACAATCAGATTGCCGCCGCCTTTGACGTACTCCAACAGACGGAGCTGGTGAAATTTGATGCGGTCCAAGGTGTTGTAAGCGCGCACGCCGAGGATGACGGCATCGAAACGGCGCAGATTTTCGGGCGTGATGTCGGCGTCTTTCAGTTCGCTCACATCGTAGCCGATTTGGCGCAGGGCAGCGGGTACTTCATCTCCGGCGCCCATGATGTAGCCCACCTGTTGGCCCGACTTGCGCAAGTCCAAACGGGCAATGCGCGCTCCGGCGGTGCGCAGTACGGTCTGCGTGGGAATGTGCTCGTATTGTATCGTCACGATTTCTTTGTCATACACCGTTTCATCCCCGTCCGTCTGATCTCCGACGCGTATTTGCGGAGTTAAACGGCCTTCAGAAGCGCCGTCGGGCGGGAAGAGCTGGAAGCGGAGGGTTTGTTCTTCCGACTTGTTTTTCATGGTAAAATGCTGTGTGGCCGGTTCGATGCGCCAACCCTTCGGCAGCTTCCAGCTCACCCAGCCATTTAGCTCCGGCATACCGGCTTTCACTGTCAATTCTACGGTTTTGGGGTCGGAACCGGCAAACACATACACACCATCTTTCATGTTGGCAAACACCGGCGGCGTGATTTCAAATGGCTGATACACTTCGCCGCGGTCGGGGTCCACTTTTTTAAACACCACGTCCGTTTCCCAGGTCATGGGCCTTCCGGCAATGCGCGCCTCAAACTGCACCTTCACCTGCCGGGGCGTTTCGGGCAGGCCCACTAATGTTTGGTCCTGCACGGTGAACAGCCCCTGCTCCCAGGATTCGTTGAGCCAGTACGCATTGGAAATGGAGAGGTTTTGAGGCAGGCGCACTTTCTTTTGGGCAGTAAATTTGATGTTGTCGGCCAGTGCAAGCTGCATGGCAGTGTCCAAACCCGAAGGCAACAAACGGATGGCCCGCAGTTCTATATTGGCCGCCGAGCGGTTGATGACTTCGATATTGAGCGTCACTTCCTGACCGGGCGTGGCAGATACATCGGTGGCTACGGCTTCCGAAAAAAGACCTGCACAGGCGCGGATAACAGTCTCTATTTCAGGTAATTTTACACGCTTCCAGTAGCCGTCGGGCAATTTTTGGATGTGCTCGTAGGCCTGCATGAGTTTGGGCAAGGAGGCGGCGGGATTGTCGAAGCGGAATTCGCGTTCCACCTCGGTCAGTATTTTGGCCACCGATTCTCCTGCGGGCACCCGGCTCCAGGTGGTATTGATGCCGGCAAAGGGATCGTTGCTCACAGCGGGTTTGTCTCCTTTGAGCAGTTCGAGATACTCCATTTCGCTGCCCCGCGACCCCATAGAACCAAAGCCCTGACAGCGGTGCATACTGCGGCTTTCGGCGGCAATTTCGGGGTTGGATTTGCCCTTGAGTGGGTAGTAAACGCCCAAATCCATGGCGTACAGATGCGATTTGTCGGCTTTGTCAAATGCCTCGCGGGAGCCGAAAAAGAACCAGGACGTATTGTAAAACAAGCGGTGCGGCTGCCAGACAGAGGTGTGCTTGAGTTGTTCGGGGAAGGCTTTGGGATTGGCCGTGAGATCAAACGCATCGAAGGCGAGCACTGCCGAGGCGGTGTGGTGGCCGTGCGTAGTGCCGGGCGTGCGGTGGTCGAAGCGGTTGATGATGATGTCGGGCTGCCATTGGCGAATGGCCCAGACCACATCGGCCAGTATGGCTTGGCGGCCCCAGATGTTGAAGGTTTCGTCGGGGTCTTTGGAAAAGCCGAAGTCATTGGCGCGGCTGAAAAGCTGATGACCGCCATCCAACCGTCGGGCCGCCAGCAGTTCCTGCGTGCGAATGATGCCCAGCAGCTCGCTGATTTCCGGCCCGATGAGATTCTGGCCGCCGTCGCCGCGTGTGAGAGAAAGATAGGCAGTATGGGCCTTTACTTCATTGGCCAAATAGCTGATCATGCGGGTGTTTTCGTCGTCGGGGTGCGCGGCGACGTACAGAGCCGAGCCGAGAAACTTGAGTTTTTGGATGGACTCATAAATCTCGGCGGAATTCATGCGTTTGGGCGCCTGCGCCGATGCAGAGCCGATGCAAAAACAGGCTGAAAGCAGAAGCAGCACGCTGCGAAGTCGGGTGTTCATATCGTAAGGTTGTATCAAAGAAGACGGCAAAGATACGCTGCCCGTCAAAAAAAATTCTCAAAACATTGCCTGTTGCAAAATCAATGCTAACTTTGGTGTGAAAGAGGTTATTTCACAACTAAATGTAGTATTATGATTGCACACATTTCCCTAACCGTCAAGGCGTTGAAACGCCTTGCATTGGTTGTTGTGCTGTTGGGGGCCGGTATGATCTCGGCCTACGCACAACAGAAAGTCACTGGTGTGGTGAAAGACGACTCGGGTGCGCCGCTGGCAGGTGTCACCGTTATGGTTCGAGGCACCACCACCGGCACCGTCACCGACATTGACGGCACTTACAGCATTACTGCCAACCAGGGGCAAGACCTAGAGTTCTCTATGGTGGGCATGACCGCACAACGAGTGCTGGTGGGCCGCCAAACGACCATCAATGTAACGATGGGCGAAACTGCCTACAACCTTGGCGAGGCGGTCGTTACAGCCCTCGGTATCAAAGAGGACCGGCGCAAGCTGAGCTACTCGCACCAGTCGGTCAAAGGTGAAGAACTGGCCAGCACCCAACGCGACAATGCCTTCCTCTCTTTGCAGGGCCGTATTGCGGGCTTGAACCTGACTCCTACCAGCGGTTTGGCCGGCGGTTCGGTCAACATCAACCTGCGCGGGGTGAACTCCATCGGCAGTTCCAACCAGCCGCTCATCGTTATGGACGGCTTGCCCATCAACAGCGGCACGCTCAACCAACACAACCTGTACTCAGACGGCGTGGGCATCAACGGCAACGTGAACAACAACCGCGACGAAGCAGGCAGCCGTTTGGCCGAGTTGAACCCGAACGACATCGAAAGCGTGACGGTGCTCAAAGGCCCGGAAGCTGCCGCCCTGTACGGCAACGAAGGCGCCAACGGCGTTATCGTCATCACGACCAACAAGGGCAAAGCCGGCATCGGCCGCCTGTCGTACAAGACGCGTTTCGCCACCTCCGAGCTTTACCTGTTTCCTGAAATTCAGCAGGTATATGGCCGGGGCCGCAACGGCGCAGTCGAAGTGAACGATCCGGATTTCTTCGGCCCGAAATATGCTGAAGGCACTACTTTTTATGACAACATCGGCGATTTCTTCCAGCGCGGCAGTAACATGCGCCACGACCTTTCTTTTGAGGGCGGCGCCGAAAAACTGACGTATCGTTTGTCGGCAGGCTACCTGAAAACCAATGGCGTAATTCCTACCAATACTTACGATCAGGTCAACGCGGCCCTTAGTTCGGAGGCCAAATTGTTGCCCTGGCTCAAGGCATTTACGCGTTTCAGTTTTTCTAAAAACGAAAATATATTGCCTCCCGGCGGCGCCGAAGGCTACCTGACAGCCGCACTCCGTTACCCTTCCGATCAGTTGATGAGCGATTATCTCACCAAAGAAGGCACTCGCCGATTGACGCTGGCCAACGCAACGCCGGCTACAGACAATGCGAATCCTTATTTTAATGTGTATAAAAATGCACGCTCGGAGCGCACCGACCGCACCATAGGTAACATTACATTAGATGCTACCATCACACCCTGGTGGACAGTGACCGGCCGTTTCGGCGCCGACGTGTATGCCACCGATGCCAACCGCTTTTTCCACCCGGAATCCAACATTGGTTTCCCAAGAGCCGGCTGGACGGAAAACTACACCGATATCGGGCGCTTCCTGACGACGACGATGTTTACTACTTTGCAAAAAACGCAGGGCAACCTTCGCGGCTCGCTCATCGTGGGTATGGCCACCAATGACCGCCGCAATGAAACCAGTTCGCTTTATGGCGAGAAATTCTACCTGCCGGATTTCAACAGTATCAACAATACCGACCCGACCACACAGCGCAACCGCACCATCCTGACGCGTACCCGCCTCGCCGGCGCGTTTGCCAAAGGTGAAATCAACTATCAGAATTGGCTCATCGTGAACGTAACAGGCCGGAATGACTGGTCTTCCACGTTGCCCGTTGAGAACCAGTCCTACTTCTATCCGTCTGCCGGTTTGACGTATGTATTCTCCGACATGCCCAGCTTGCAAGGCAAACTCGGCTTCCTCGATTTTGGTAAGCTCCGCGCCTCTTACGCTCAGGTAGGCAACCCGGCAACGCCTTATCGCATCCGTGCCCGCCTCGTACCGCAAACGACTACCGGCGGAGGTTTTGCTTATGACTTCTTCGGCGACAACACAAACCTGAAACCGGAAAAGGTGGAAAGCTTCGAGATCGGCACCGACCTGGGCTTCTTCAAAGGCCGCGTGCAGTTGGATGTGGCTTGGTTCTCCAAAACCATCAAAGACCAGATCGTGACGCAGCGCCTCAGCTACGGCACCGGCTTTATTTTCGGCCTGCTCAATGGCGGCGAACTCAACACCAAGGGCATCGAAATTCAGCTCGGCCTCACACCGGTGAAAAAAGACAATTTCACCTGGCGCCTCAACACCAACTTCACGCACTACGATACCAAGGTCATCAGCCTGCCGGCCGGCGTGAACGAATACTACGATTCCGACACCTGGGCTTACGACAACGCTCGTGGCAGCGCTTTCTCGCCCGCCGATATCCTCGCTTCCCGCTTCATTCTGCCCGGCAACCGCTACTATCCCGGTCTGCATGATCGCGGCGCCGGATCGGCTACGGCCATCGGCGGTTTCAGCTACCTGCGCAACAGCAAAGGGCAGATTCTCATCAACCCGACGACGGGCTTCCCGATTGCCAACTCCAACTTCCTGCCCATCGGCGACCGCAACCCGGACTTCACCATCGGTTTGGTCAATGATTTCCGCATTATGAAGAATCTGACGGTCTCCTTCCTGCTTGACATTCGCAAAGGCGGCGACATCTTCAACGGCAACGAGTTGTTCCTCGTACGCAACGGCTTGAGCACCCGCACCCTCAACCGCGACGAAGCTTTCATCTTTGCAGAGGGCAACAGCGTACTCCGCGACGGCAATGAGGAAACCGACAATCCGACGGCCAACAACAAGCTCATCACGCCCAGCGCCAATGAGTTGTTCTACACAACCGCTTTGTTGCCCGAAGACTTCGTAGAGCGCGACATCAACTGGCTGCGCCTCCGCGACGTAACCATCGGCTACAACCTGACCGGAAAGTGGATAGGCCCGAATCAGGTGATCAAAGAGTTGAGTGTGTTTGTGAACGGCACCGACCTGCTCCTCATCACCAACTACACCGGCGCAGACCCGTATGTGAGCACCACCAACCCCGCTACCGGCGGCGCAGGCGGTTTCGGTATGGACTTCGGCAAGATTTCTCTGCCACGTACCTTCTCCATCGGTTTGTCGGCTTCTTTCTAATCATTCAAAAACATGATAATTATGAAACGTAAAATAATTCTGCCGGCCATCCTTGCTTTCATGTTGGTGTTTTCCAACAGTTGCAACGACTGGTTAGACATCAACTTCGACCCCAGCAACCCGCAGGTGGCCGAAGGCTTCGCACTGCTTCCGCCCATGCTGGCCAATATGACGCGCGGTGAAACATTCGATACCCGCTATGTGGGCCAGTACATCCAAAACTGGAACTGGATTGCCGCCAATAACGTGTGGGATCAGCACGGCTACGCGCCCGGCTCCGATGCCGCCGGCGAAAAATGGCGCCAGCACTATTGGGCCATCGGCAAAAACATAGAGCTGATGATTGAGCAGGCTACGCTCAAATCTCAATGGGACTATGTGGGCGTGGGCAAATCCATCCGCGCCTGGAGCTGGCAAACCTCCACCGACGTGTATGGCGAAATGATCCTCACGCAGATGTTTGAACCCAACCGCTATGTGTTCGACTACGATACGCAGGACAAAATTTACGCAGAAGCAGAGCGGATTGCATTAGATGCCGTCGCCGATCTGGCCAAAACCGACGGCGGCGTGAGTCAGGCAAGCCTCGCCCGCGGCGACCTCGTTTATGCCGGCGACCGCAGCAAGTGGACGAAGTTCACCTACGGCGTATTGGCTCGTTTGGCCAATCACGTCTCCAACAAGGCTTCCTACAATCCCGACAAGGTGATTGAGTATTGCGACAAGGCATTGGCTTCCAATGCCGATAACTTTGACGTGCCGCATGCAGGTACCAGCAGCGCCGACGGCAACTTTTACGGGCCTACCCGCAACAACCTCCGCTCTTACCGCCAGAGTGCCTTCATTCTGAGCCTGCTCGATGGTACGGTGTTCAGTGGCGTGCAAGACCCGCGTCTGCCCAAAATGCTCAGCGCATCTCCCGACGGCGTATATCGCGGCGTAACGCCTACTGCCGGCGACCCGACCAACACCACCGGCAACATGGCTCGCATTCCGCTGCTCTGGGACGTATCGCCTACCGTAACCGTGGCGGCCCAAATTCCCGGCAAGTACATCTTTACCGACAAGGCCAAGCACTCGCTGATGACCTACTCTGAAATTCAGTTCATCAAAGCCGAGGCTGCCTTCAAAAAAGGCAACAAAACACTGGCCTACGATGCTTTCAGAAAAGGGATCATTGCTCACATGGACTACGCTGGAGTAACGGCCGCCAACCGCGATGCTTACATGGCCAGCGCAGCCGTGCCGCAGGATGCCAATGCCCTCACGCTCAGCCAGATCATGCTGCAAAAGTATGTCTCTCTGTGGGTACACGGCGCGCTGGAAACCTGGGTGGACATGCGTCGCTACGAGTACAGCAATCAGGTTTATACCGGCTTTACGCTGCCTGCTACTTTGTATATAGACAACAGCGGCCAACCGGTATATCGCCTGCGCCCGCGCTACAATTCTGAGTTCGTCTGGAATCTGGATGCACTCAACGGCATCGGTGCTACGGAGGCCAACTTCCACACCAAAAAACTGTGGTTTATGCTGCCGTAAACAGGGGTTGGATTTTGGTTTTTTATAAAAAGCAAAGAGGGCTTCCCAATCGGGAGGCCCTCTCTGTTTAGGGGCGATAAAAAAATAAAGTGATCATTTTCGTCAAAGGATTAGATAAGTAAACGTTTCATTTTAATTGTCTTATCTAATCCTTTGGCCTAAAGAAAATGAACATTTATTTTTGCCCCACTACTTTAGGACGTTAATTTTTCATCCAAAAAAAATGCGCCCCTCAC
>DDUV01000107.1:0-32740 GCA_002344975.1 Saprospiraceae bacterium UBA2329
GTGCAGGGTGTGATGCAATCCCCCGAAGCAGGTACCACCGTCTCCGCCGCAGGCAACATTAGCGTGACCCTCACCGTGACCGACATCAACGGCCTGACCAACACCTGCACCTTCACGGTAACGAAGGTGGACAACACCGCTCCGACGGTGCAATGCTTCAATCAGACCCTGAATTTCAACGGCGAGGAGAGCATTTCCCTCCAGTCCAACGCTCTGGCGAGTGCTTCCGATAACTGCGGCGTACAAAGCATCGGCCTTTCGCCCAGTACCATCTCTTCCGCACAGGTAGGCCAAATCGTACCTGTGACCGTGACCGCCACCGACATCAATGGAAATACGAGCACCTGTACGGCAGAAGTGACAGTCTCCGGCTTGCCCGCCGGCTGGAGCCAGCAAGTCGGCGGTGCGGGTTGTGCGGGCAACAACAACACCTACAACTCAGGTACCGGCGTGTGGACGGCCACGAGCACCAATTGCTTCTACGGGCCGCCCTACACTGCCGATGCTACCAGCTTCGCGCAGCGCACGCTCTGCGGCAACGGCAGCATCACCGCACAAGTGACGAGCATTAGCGGCGCGCTCGGCTGGGCGGGCCTCGTCATGCGCGAGAGCAATGCCGCCGGCGCGAAAAAGGCGCAGTTGCTGACCAACCTGAGCAGTCTGCATCGCCGGGAATTCCGCACAACGACCAACGGGGCGGCAGCGCTCCAGCAATCGGCGAGCAATGGCCGCCACTGGCTGCGCATCACGCGTGCGGGCAATCAGTTCAGTCTGTTTGCTTCGGCCAACGGTACGACCTGGTACCTCATCGGCGCGCAAAACATCGTGATGGGCAACTGCATCCAGATGGGTTTGATAGCCACTAATTACACGGCCAACAGCACCGTGACGGCGACGTTTGCGGGAGTGAGTTTTACGGGTAGCAACAGCGGGTTCAGCACTCCGTCGACTCCTCACGCCCTCACCCCTCACCTCTCTCCTCTCACCCCTGAGTTCGACGTGTACCCGAACCCGACGAGCGGCGATCTCAATGTGGATTTGACACAGTATGTCGGTCGCAGCGTGCGCTTGGAGCTGTACAGCTTAGAAGGCAAGTTATTGCAGTTCAGTGAGATAGAGGAGGTGCAAACGACGGTGGAGCATCTGAGCTTGTCGCAGTATGCCAATGGGATGTATTTTGTAAAAGTTAGTGATGTCACACGAGATGGAATCTCGCGCGAGCGACTGCCTGCGGTGACGAAGCGGGTGGTATTGCAGCGGTTGTAGTAACGGCAGCCGTTGGGGCAACCCTTGTGGTTGCCCCTGACGGGCTGCCCCGACAGGCCCCCCCCCACTCGCAAAAAAAGCCTGTCGGTTCCGTCGGAGCCGGCAGGCTTTTTGTTTGCCCCGCTATATCTGGCAGGCAAGTGCTATATCTCTCGAAAAATATCCTCTGCTTTCATCACCAAGCCCTCCACAACGGGTTCGGCGCTGCAAAGCCTGGCGCCGCTGCATAGCTCTACGGTTTCCGGGGCGCGATAGACTTCCACCATTTTGTGTTCGGGGAAGATTTGCCACAGAACCTTACGTATGCAATTTCAAAATATTGCCCATGCTGTAACAAGTGCGGCAGCGGGGTTCGTACAGGTCTTTTTCGCCGAGCACAATGTCGGCATTGTCTTGCGATAAGCGGTAGGAATGCGTGGCCAAGTTGCCGCAGTGGGGGCAGATGGCGTGTACTTTGGTGATGTACTCGGCCACGGCCAGCAGATTGGGCATGGGGCCGAAAGGCTTGCCCCGGTAGTCCATGTCCAAACCGGCCACAATGACGCGAATGCCGCGCAGGGCCAATTCCTGGCATACTTCGGTGAGGCCCATGTCGAAAAATTGCGCCTCGTCAATACCTACCACCTCGAAGCCATCGGCCAATTGCAGGAGCTTGGAGGAGTGATCCACCGGCATAGAGAGTACCGAATTGGCGTCGTGCGAAACCACGCGGGTGTCGTCGTAGCGGGTGTCAATGCGGGGCTTGAAAATTTCGGTGTGCTGATTGGCAATTTTGGCCCGTTTGAGCCGGCGAATCAGCTCTTCGGTTTTGCCCGAAAACATGGAGCCGCAGATCACCTCTATCCAGCCGCTGCGTTGCCCTTTGAAATGTGGTTCGAGAAACATTACTTATTGAAATTATTCAGT
Organism: Saprospiraceae bacterium UBA2329; assembly: GCA_002344975.1. Classification (GTDB taxonomy): domain Bacteria; phylum Bacteroidota; class Bacteroidia; order Chitinophagales; family Saprospiraceae; genus UBA2329. The sequence continues at coordinate 2,173 of DDUV01000107.1, forward strand.
TGATTTTTGTGAAGCCGCAAGTAGGTTCAAGGTTCCGGGTTCAAGGTTTCAGGTTGCTCACCCCTCACACACTCACCCCTCACCCCTGAAAACCGCCTACTGCAGACTGCCCCATCATTTCCGTTGCACCTTAAACTGCCCTATGTACACCGTCCGGCCCGGCGCGGCTTTGCTCTCCACATGTGTGCGGTTGAAAGCAGTGACCGTGTAGGTGTAAGTTTTGTCGGGGAGTACGGTGGCGTCGTGAAACTCGAAAGTCTTTTGAGTAAGACCACGCGGCGTAATGGTCATGATGTAGCGCGCATTTTCAAAATCGCCGAAAGTATTGCCTTCAAAACGATATACGACGTAGTACAACGGCGGATTCTTGCGATCTAAGCGATTGGGCCGCCAGCGCAGGAGCGGCTGTATGTTTTTGCTTTTGACCTGAAGCAGTTGCGGCGCCTCGAAAGCCTTCTGCGCCTTGTCAGGCGGAATTGGCAGCAGCGAAGGCCGGGCGTAGTAGTGCGATATGGAGTCCCGAACGCCCAAAGGATTGTTGACCAATGACTTGGAACTAAAATAAATACTGCCCGATGCGGTGAGGTTGCGCCGGTTGAGATCAATTTGCCGCGACATTTCAGCAGGGTCATACCAGGCTACTTCCTGATTATTGGCCACTTTGTAAGCGCCATGCCCGATGTGCAGCAAGCGCCCGTAGGCATTGCGCTCCCACCATTTGAGCAGCGTGTAATGATCTGCCGGCGTGAAACCAATGTGCCAGTACAACTGCGGCGCCACATAGTCAATCCAGCCCAGACGGCTCCATTTCAGCACGTCGGCGTAGAGGTCGTCGTAGCTGGTGAGTCCGGCGCGGGTATCGGAACCCATGACGGGGTCTTTGTCTCGGTTGCGCCACACGCCGAAGGGGCTGATTCCGAACTGTACGTGTGGTTTGGTATCGCGTATTTTTTCAGATACCAACTGAACGAGCGCGTCCACGTTGCTGCGTCGCCAGTCGTCTATATTGGCAAACGACTTGCCCAGTACCAAATATTCCAGGCTGTCGGGGAAGACCTCTTCGGCCACTTTGTACGGGTAGAAATAGTCGTCGAAATGCACAGCGTCCACGTCATATTTTTGCACCACTTCGCCCACCACCTGCGCGATGTGTTCACGCACTTCGGGCAGCGCCGGGTTGAGCAGGAAGCGGTTGCCGTAGCGCAGCATCCAGTCGCGGCGTTTGTTGAAAAGGTGCATGGAAGAAAGGCTCAGCGTGTCCAAATCCATAGTGGCGCGGTAGGGGTTGAACCACGCGTGGAATTCCATGCCGTTGCGGTGTGCCTCCTCAATCATAAAGGCCAGCGGATCGAAAGTGGTATCGGCCGGCGGCAAGCCCTGCCTGCCTGTGAGGTACTTCGACCAGGGCGCCATTTCGGTAGGATAAATGGCATCGCCGGCGGGCCGCACCTGCACGATGACGGCATTGAGGCCCATGTTTTTGTACATTTCCACCAATTGAATCCACTGCTCTTTGAGGGCTACCGAGCGTTGGTCGGGCGCTTTGGGGTAGTCAATATTGGCCACAGTGGCCACCCACACCCCTCGAAATTCGCGTTTGGGCGGCACGGGCTGCGCCATAGTTTGCACAGAAAAAAAGAGCCACAAAAGGGTGGCGAGTAACGTGTAGTTTTTCATAAGGAAGTTTGTTTTCAGTCATTAGATAGTTTCCTCTTTGCGTGGCTTGCACGCCGAAGTATGCAATCCGGCAGCGAAAATAGGAAATAGAAAAATAACCCCGGTATCCCGGAATTGATTTACCTTTATTTCGTCAATGGGGATAGCATCTCGTAGCTCGCAGCTCGAGGCTCATAGCTCACAGAAAATAACCGTTTTTTTTAAAAAACACTGGGATGTCCGGTTTTTCAGAAATAAAAAAAGGACTCTCCGGCTTGGAAACGCTGGAGCGCGAGTTGAATCTCAAGCAATTGCAGATCAACCGGCTGCTCGGCATCACCCAGGCCATCAACAACAACGTGTCGGCAGACGGGCTGTACGACATGTACAAATCGTTTCTGGGATGGGAACTCGGCGTCAAAAAAATGGCCCTGTATGTGCATGAAGACGACGAAGACTGGCGCTGTGCCGGAGCCATCGGCATCTCCGACGAACTGCTGAAAACCGATATCCGCCCGCTGCTGCCCCGCTACACCCGCCTCAAAAACGTAGAGGACAATGACAATCCGCTCATCCGCGAGTTCGACGTCGTCATTCCGGTGCAGCACAAAGAACTGCCCATCGCGTATGTCTTCATCGGCGGGTTTAAAGAAGACGACGACATGTACGGCAAGGTGCAATTCATCACCGCCATCACCAATGTCATTGCCGTAGCCATTGAAAATAAAAGGCTTTTCAAAAGGCAATTGGAGCAGGAGCGCCTCAAACACGAGATGGAATTAGCCGGCGAAATGCAGCGCATGCTCATCCCCAAATCACTGCCCACCAATCACCATTACGATCTGGCCGGGGTGTATCGCCCGCAACTCGGCGTGGGCGGCGACTACTTCGACTACATGGAGTTCGACGACGGCAAGCTCGTCTTCTGCGTGGGCGACATCAGCGGCAAAGGCGTGGCTGCGGCCCTGCTCATGGCCAATTTTCAGGCCAATTTCCACACCCTCATTGCCAAACGCGAATCTCTGGACGACTTCGTGCGCGACCTCAATACCACCGTCAATCGCATCACCGGCGGCGACCGCTTCATCACGTTCTTCATCGCCGAATACGACCCCGCCACGCGCAGTCTGCAATACGTCAATGCAGGCCACAATCCGCCGCTGCTTGTTTCCGACGACCAGTTTCGTTTCTTAGACAAAGGCTGCACCATTCTCGGCTCCTTCACCGCGCTGCCAAAGGTAGAAATCGGCCGCCTCACGGTGGAGGGCAACGCCGTCATCATGGCTTTCACCGATGGCCTGACCGACCTCCGCGATCCTTCCGGCCAGTTTCTGGATGAGGCCATGCTGCACCACTTCGCCCGCGCCAACTACTTGCTGCCGCCCATGGAGTTCAACCGTCTGCTGCTGGAACAAATTGAGCGTTTTAAAGGCAACCAAAGCTACCCCGATGACTTTACGCTGCTCACTTGCAGGGTGTTTGGAGGGTAGGGGCGTGCGATTTGTGATCGTTTTATTTGTAACAATTGTAATTTTGACATCCTGAAGCCGTGGAAGGCAGGCAATGAAAAATGCTGACTGCCTTGCAAATTGGAAAGTAACTAAAATCACTTCTATATGCTAATTTACGGAAGCAAAGCAACACAGATTGCATCTAAAAGCCTCAGCGACAAGTGTACAAATTGCGGGGCAGAGAACAGTGTTCAAATGGCTGTTTTTCAAAAATATGCTCATGTATTTTGGATACCGTTTTTTCCTATTGGAAAGACAGGTGTAACCCAATGTGCTCATTGTAAACAAGTACTTGAGAAGAAAGAATTTTCAAGTAGCTTGTTGAGTACCTACGAGACATTAATATCGGATAGTAAGACACCCCGATGGACGTTTTCCGGCCTCGCAGTGTTGACTCTGTTGATAATTTTGGTATCCATAAGTAATGCGCAGAACGATAAAAAAAATGCACAACTGATTCTCGCCCCTAAAAAAGGCGACATATATGAAATCAGGAACGACTATGAGCATTATACCTTGTACAAAATTGATCGCGTAGCTGGAGACACGGTTTTTATTTTGATGAACGAATATGAATCCAACAAAGTTACCGGGTTGAATACATTGAAAGGCAAAGGCGATGCAGCGTTTGTTGATACTCCTATACCATTGTTTAAAAGCGACTTGAAAAGCATGTTCGACGCTGGGAAAATAATGAACATTGACAGAAAACAGTAGTCCTGCATTTTGAGCGCTTTCTGCAAATTACATTTTTAATACATCTGCCCTTAGAGAGGGTATCCCCTCATGTGTGCGGGCTGAGAGGTGTCGTTGCCGGGAGACCTCACTTTCTACCGCCTTACTACTTTCACGGCCGCACTTTTCTGGTCGGCCTCCAGACTCAACCAATAGACACCCGTCGGCAGTGCATCGGGCAGGCGAAACTGCTCGTGCTGAGGCCCTTCTGCGCGTTGATCGGGCTGGAGCAGCGTTTGCAGCGGGCGTCCGTAAACATCGAACAGGCGGATATGCACGCGCCCGGCACGGGGCAGCGTATATTCGACGTACAGCATTTCATCGGCAGGATTGGGCCACACGAGCAGGGGTATGGCTTCCGGGTGGCGCTCGGTGGTGGAAACGCTGAGATGGGTGTGGAAACGGGCGAGGTAGAGCTTGGTATTGGTGCTTCCTGCCAAAACGAGTTTATGGTCTGATAGCAGTTCTGAGCCGTTTAGATACATGTCCCGTGCGGTCGGTAAAACGGCAAAGCCGTCTGTTCCAAAGTTGGGTTCCGGCATTCCCTGCGCATTTAGTTGCATTACCGTGAGTGTATAAATGTTGTTCGTACGTTGCCCTCCAACCAGAAATAAGGTTCCATCTAACTGAACCCTTACTTGAGTCTTCCAACCTGTCAGGTTATCAGAGATAAAGACACCGGCATTGCCAAATTCGGAATCGAGAGTGCCATCCGGCAAATATCGCACCAGTATTGCTTTGCCTTCGACAGAACCGGCAATCAGAATCTTTCCGTCAGATTGCAATGAAATATTTTGGGAGGAGACCAACTGCTGACCAATTGCCGTTTCAACGCGGCCAAAGCTACCAAAAGAAGCATCAATAAAACCATTGGAGAAATATCGGGCGCTGATCAATCTGGAAGGCACAGGTTCCTGATTTCCTGTCAGAAGAATTTTACCATCCGGAAGGACGGCCATATTACTGCAAAAGGCATTGTTGGCGGTCTGAGATATGGCCACGCCTCCATTTCCGAATGATTGATCTGCCTGGCCGTCGGGGAGAAACTGGGACATGGCGAAAAAATGAATTCCATTTGTATTGGCAAAAGTGCCGGCAATAAGAATTTTTCCATTCTCCAATATAGAGACCGAGCCGCCATAAGAATCTCCCAAGCCAAAAACTACCCGCAAAAGCCCATCGGTGCCGAAGCCTTGTTCAGGAGTGCCGTCGGGTCGAAGCCGCGCGATGTAAATACTCTTGTTTTCCTCTTCTATACTAATTAATGCCGCGATACCACCTTGTGCGTCAATCGAAAATGAAATGTCGTAAACATAGTCATGATGGGGCAAACGAACAGAGGCTAACCCGCTTTGCCCATAGGCGTGGTCGAGGTTGCCATTGGGTAAGTAGCGCATGGAGACGAAACGATTTCCCACCAACGCAGATGTCTGGATGCGACCATCCGGAAAGGCCGCAATTGGCCCGGCATAAATTCGGTGGCTTCCCAAATCAGTGATGGAAAATCCCCCTTCACCGAAGTTGGTATCTAAACTGCCGTTGTGAAGAAGACGCCCCAACAGGATGTCGTCTCGATGAAGGGTGCCGGTTATCAGCAGGCGATCCTGTTGATGCAATATCACGATATTGCTGCTCATTTGGCCGTTGTCAAAATCGGCTGTCAGAAGCCCCTGATTGCCGAAACTCGTGTCGGGGCTGCCGTTGTCATGGAACCGCCAAAGCCCCAATTGGTATTGTAGAATTGTGTACAAAACCAGTTGGCCGCTGACAGTGCGTTCTAATTTCGGCCTTGCTTTAATTGGCCTTTGTGTTGTCAGACTGACTCGTCCCGAAGTACCGAATGAAATATCGGGAATGCCATTTGCGAGCAGTTGCTCTATGTACAACAGGCCCGGATTATCCAATGATTCAAGTCCTCCTCCGACAATGATTTTTCCGTCGGGCCGAAGTAAGATTGAAGCCGGCACACCAATGCCAAGCAAGATGCTTCCACCCGTTCCAAAATCTTCATCTATGTTGCCGTCCGGATGCAAGCGCGCAACAAAAGTTCTCCAGGGCAATGAAGAAGTTGTGCCGGGATGTGTATGCCCTGCGGCCAGTATTTTCCCATCTGCCTGCAAGGCCAAAACCTGCAAAATCTGGTTGCCCGGCATAAATATGGGGGCGTAACCCTCCTCACCAAAAGATGTGTCTAATGTTCCGTCGGCGTTGAATCGTATGAGATATCCTTTTAAGTGAGAGGGCGAAAATGCGTAACCATAGGCGCCGACTAATATTTTTCCGTCTGGCAAAAATAAGGCATCAGCGTAGGTGTTGACGTAGTTGAACGGCTCTGTTACAATGCCTCCATTTCCAAAGAAAGTATCCCATTCCCCGGCAGGCGAATAGCGGGTAATCGCCAAATTACTATTGACGCCTCCGCTTCCGAGGAGCAGGCTACCGTCGGCAGGATTTATTTTTACAAACATCAAATACCCCAACGGAGGCAGCGCAACGATTCTTTTTCCTGCATTGCCAAAAAGGATATCCGGCGCACCATCCGGTAAATATTGCAACACAATCAGGCTCCTGACATCGTTTTCAGCGTGCGAACCTACCACCATAATCTTTCCATCTGCAAGGATTTCCATAGCCATAGCCTGCAATCCCGCCCCAAACCCCGTTTCCACAATGCCCTGTTGGCCGAACGAAACATCCAGAGTACCCGCCTGCTGGGCGGATGCGGAGAAACTGCACCATAGCGCAGTCGCGAAGAGCAGAAGAGCTTTTTTCATCATGTTGAGGGTGTGTTTTTGGTTCGCCCTCAAAATTAGGAATAAACCTCAAGCCGGTTTTTGATAAATTATGTTTTGTCGGCGCGCTGCTGTTTGGGCATGGCAAGTGTTACAACATTTTTCCCCGCCACCCTTGCACACCTGCCGGCCGCCGCTTATTTTTGCACTTCTCCCGGATAGTGAAGGGGTAGCTTGCCCTGCAAATACAACGATGGTCGCGCCTTTCACTAATCGAGAAGATGATTCACTCACTAATTTTTCAAAAATGAACTACCAGTCCAACCCACAACTCGAGCTTGCTTTCGACTATGTCGGCAGCACCAATAAAAACATCTTCCTCACCGGCAAGGCCGGCACAGGAAAAACTACTTTTTTGCAAAACCTCAAAAAAGATTCCATCAAACGCATGGCCGTTGCAGCGCCCACCGGCGTGGCGGCCATCAACGCGGGCGGCATGACCCTGCACTCGCTGTTCCAATTGCCCTTCGGCCTCTTTCTGCCCGAACACAGCCGCGACGCCTCCCGACAACGGCGCTTTACCCGCGAAAAAATTCGCCTCATCCAAAGTCTTGATCTGCTCGTCATTGACGAAATCAGCATGGTGCGCGCCGACCTCTTGGACGCCGTGGACGACGTACTGCGCCGCTACAAAGACCGCAGCCTGCCCTTCGGAGGCGTGCAATTGCTCATGATCGGCGACTTGCACCAGCTCCCGCCCGTCGTCAAAGAAGACGAGTGGGAAATGATGCGCCCCTACTACGAAACGCCCTACTTCTTCAGCAGCCGCGCCCTCGCCCTCACCGAAACGGTGGCCATCGAACTCAAACACATCTACCGCCAAAGCGACAGCACATTCATCTCGCTGCTCAATAAAGTGCGCGACAACCAACTCACCGCCGAAGTCCTCGACCAACTCAACAGCCGCTACCAGCCCGGCTTTGAGGCGCCCGAAGGCCAGGCTTACATCACCCTCACCTCGCACAACGCCTCCGCACAGGCCATCAACGCCGAAAAATTAGCCGGCATCAAGGGCGAACTCCACCGATTCAAGGCTGAAATCACCGGCGAGTTCCCGGAACATGCGTATCCCACCGACGAAGTGCTGGAACTGAAAACGGGCGCGCAGGTCATGTTTGTAAAAAACGACCCCAATCGCGAAAAACGCTTTTACAACGGCAAAATCGGGCGCATCACCCGCATCGGCAAAGACGAAATCATCGTGCAATGTCCTGATGATGAAGAGCCTATCACCGTAACGACCACCGACTGGAACAACGTTAAATACGCCCTCGACGAAAAAACAAAAGAGGTGTCGGAGACGGTCATCGGCAGTTTTGTGCAATTTCCGCTGCGCTTAGCCTGGGCCATCACCATACACAAAAGCCAGGGCCTCACCTTCGAGCGGGCCATCATAGACGCGCAGGCCGCCTTCGCGCATGGGCAGGTGTATGTGGCGCTCAGTCGTTGCAAGAGTTTCGAGGGCATCGTACTGCGAACCCCCATCGCCTATTCGAGCGTAAAAACAGATTCGACGGTGCGCAACTTCAGTGCTGAGAGCGAAAAAAACGCCCCAGATGAAGAACACCTGCGTCAGTCGAAGCGCGAATATCAGGCCAGCCTGCTCATGGAACTGTTCGACCTCAGTGGCATCAAAAGCAAGATGGAGCACGCCAACCGCACTTTCCTCTCGCACGAAGGCTCGCTCGCCAAAGACCTCGTGCAGCCCTTCCAGCAGTTGTACATGGCCGCCGAGACCGACCTGTTTCCGGTAGCGGCCAAGTTTAGGGGGCAGATGCGCGGCTATTTCGCACAACCCGAAATGCCCGAAGACAACGCCGCCCTGCAAGAGCGCGTGGGCAAAGCCTGTGTCTGGTTTTTGGAAAAAATAGGCACCGGGCTGCTCGAAACCGTCAAAAAAATGCCCGTCATCACCGACAATAAAGCGGTGAAAAAAGTGGCCGATGAGGCGATGGAAAACCTTCAACGCGAGTTGTTTGTAAAAAAATCCTGCCTCGACGCCTGCCTCAACTCGTTCTCTGCGCGCACATACCTGCGGGCCAAAGCCGACGCTTCGATGGACTTCAAGCCGGTATCGCCCATGTCGGCCGGATTTGCCGGTTTGTACGCCGGCGCCTCTCATCCCGAACTGTACGCCCGCCTCAAACAATGGCGCGACGAAATGATGGAAATTCTGGATATGGAGGCCTACGAGGTCATGTCGGTCAAAGCGCTGATAGACATTGCGGAAATACTGCCGGCCAACCTCACCGCCCTGAAAAAGGTGAAGGGCATCGGCGAGGGTAAAGCCAAACGTTTCGGCTCGCAAATATTGGAAATCGTGAATCGCTATTGTGTGGAAAAAGGCCTGGCCGGCGCGCAGCTCGCCCTGCCCGATCCTGAACCGCCCAAACCGAAAGTGAATACCAAACAGGTGAGTTACGACCTGTTCCGGGCAGGCAAAAGCATCGCCGATATTGCACAGGAGCGCGGCTTCACTGCGGGTACCATCGAGGGGCATCTTGCACACTACATCGGCACGGGGGAACTCGACATCTCCGAACTGATCGAACCGGCCAAATTGAAGGTTTTATCGGCTTATTTGAAGGAGCATTATCAGGGCGAGCTGGCTTCCATCAAAGCCCATTTCGGCGACGAAGTCAGCTTCGGCGAACTGCGCATGGTGGCAGAGTATTTGAAGCGGGAGGGGTAGCGATGTACTCAGCATAAAATATCAAATCGTGAGTCCAACATTCTGGAAAGGATACAGCAATCGGGAACGCCACGCTGAAATCAGCAACATCAGCAGCATCATATCGCAGTTTGGAGACATCGTTGATTTCAAGTTGTTTTCAGATGTCTCCATTTCAATAACGATGGAAGTTTCGGCACAAAATGCCGGCGCATTGCTGGAAGCCTTGCAAGACTGTATCCAGATAGTCGAGGTAACTCCCTTGCCGGCTGCATCGGCGCGGGAAATCATCATTTATCTCAACTTAACGTTCTCTGTAGCTACTGGAAATCTAAAAATAGAAGTACCGCAAGTGCCGGGGTAAACAATGTCTGACCAATGAATAAAAGAAATCATTTGATCAGCCAGGGGCAAGTCCGCACATTGGAGCTTTGGAACACGCCATTTCTGGTGCAGTAGCCATAATTTTGGATGGCTTGCCCGATGAAGAGGCTTTTGTGAAGTATCGTGCCTCGCGATAACACTGGCTTCAGAATGGAAAGTATTTTCTTTCCCGGCTGCGCCTGCTATTCATAAAAATCGTATTTTTGTTTCCTGAAAACCTAAATTTTTAGGATAAATAGAAATGAACTTACTTGACTTTTTGGATAGATTTAGAAAAACGCCCGCATTTTCTGTCCGGGAGGTAGAACAGCTTTACCCCGGTTTTGAGCGGGAAAACCTCCTCAACTGGCAAAAAAAAGGTCATATTATTCGTGTTCGGAATGGCTGGTACAGTGTAAAAGGCCGCATTGCCACCGAAGAGCAACTGTATTGGGTGGCCAATAAAATATACAGCCCGTCTTATGTCTCATTGGAGACTGCCCTTTCTTTCTATGGTTGGATACCGGAGACCGTGTTTACCATCACCTCTATTTCCACACGTAAAACTCAGGTATTTGACACCCCGATCGGGTACTTTCGTTACTCCAGCGTGAAACCTTCCCTTTTTTTCGGCTACCGTTTGTTGATGCCGGATGGTTATGGGACGAAAATAGCAGACCCGGAAAAAGCGCTGCTCGACTTCCTGTACTTGAGGCCCAAAATCACAACAATAGCCGATTTTGAGGGGCTGCGCCTGAACCTCGATCAAATGAGAAATGACATTGACCAAAATAAATTAGAGGCGTACTGTTCGTTATTTGATTCACAATCTCTGACGGAGCGCGTTCGCGTTTTCAAAAACTATCTTTACCATGTTGAGACTGCCTGAACTGCTTGGAGCCTATCCCGCTGCCCTGCGTGTACACAGATCGTTCATACTTCGCGAGTACTTGCAATGTAAAATTCTTGAAATACTGTTTGAAAGCCCTCATGCGAACCGCTTTTGCTTCCTGGGCGGCACATGCCTGCGCTTAGTACACAATAATTCCCGATTTTCCGAGGACCTGGATTTCGACAATTTTCAAGTCACTGAATCCGAATTCGGAGAGGTGTCCGAAGCTATCCGAGCCGGACTGGAACAACAGGGGTATCAGGTAGAAATGAAGCAGGTCATACGAGGGGCATATCATTGTTATATCCGTTTTCCAGGACTGTTGTTTGAGCAAGGGATCAGCGGTTACCGCGAGGAAAAAATCCTCATTCAACTCGACACGGAGCCTCAATACTTTGATTTTCAGCCTGAAAGTTATATCCTGAACCAATTTGACGTGACTACCCAAATCCTTACCACGCCCTTGCCCATCCTTCTGGCGCAAAAATTCACAGCACTTTGCCAACGCAACAGGAGCAAGGGCCGCGATTTTTTCGACATCGTATTTCTCCTATCTAAATCGGTGAAACCCGATTATTCATTTTTGGAATTGAAGCTGGGGGTCTCCAATCGCGATCAATTGATGGAACAGGTACGAGACCTTTGCCAACATCTCGACATGGAGGAAATGGTAAAAGATGTCCGCAACTTTTTGTTTTTCCCGGCAGACGAAAAAAAGATACGGCTGTTTTTGCCTCTTTTGGAACAATCGGACTTTTAATAACCAATCGTCAGCCTCGGCGAACTGCGCATGGTAGTAGAGTATTTGAAGCGGGAGGGGTAGGCTTCAGGAAAACTTATTAACAAGGCCCTTAATCAGTTGTATGGCTCCAAACAAAATAGCGCCCCAAGTGATGATGTATCTACCGCCGCCGGAAGCACTAGACATAGAAACAACCGTGACTATGGTGCCGCCTGCCAGCCACAAAGACCCAAAAAGAATGTCTTTATCGGCTTGAGATTGCTTGGCCTTGGAAGCTTCAGTTTCGACGTTTTTTACCACGATGGCTGCCGTCTCTGCATCCAAGCCTCTTTGTATCAGAGCATTGCGCACTTCGTAAGCGGGTTTTTGTTGGTTGACCAGCAGTTCTACTGCGTATCCGTAGATTTGTTTGACAATTTCGTCATTGCCCTCTTGGGGAATGTTTTGATTTTCCATAGTGAACAGAGTTTTAAATTTTTTGATGAGCAAATTTAGCAGTTTTCAGAATAATTCACGTTCATTTTCAACAATCAAATTGTCTATCTCCTCCTGATTGGCACGATAGTAATTCCATGTTTTTGGCAACAATGCCCCCGCTTCTTGAAGTGCTGTCGGCATATCTCTTTTTTTGCAAAAATATGATTCTTTCCTGAAAGTGCCGGCTATTGATGAAAATCGTATTTTTGATCACTCGTATCTAATTCTTCCGACCATGCAAAAAACATACGCCACAGTACTCCTCTTATTTGCTATTGCAGTCGCATTCTCCGGGTGCTCCGGCCAAGAAGATATTTGCCACCGTTATTTGGATGAAAAGCACTCGCGCATCAATGCAGAGCATGAACAGCTTTACAAAGAAGGTAACGTTTCGGAGGCTGTTTCTTTTGTGAAGGAAGAAATCAAGCGGGATTCAAACAACTATGTAGCAGTAAGTTATCTGGCGGCATATCAATATTTTCTCTGTCAACAGGCAGGCTGCTCTGATGAGGAACTGAAAGATGTGTACGAACTGATAAATCAAGCGCTCGCTTTGTGCAACGACTACCGATTAGGGTATTTCAATATCATTCAAGTGTTGTCGGATATGTCGGCGACCAAGTACAAAAACGATCCCAAACTATTAGAATATCTGGAAATGTACAATTCCCGCTATCCCAAAAACAGCAAAGTCATGTCGGCAGGCGGGGCTGCGTTGTATCGGCTCGGCAGGATAGAAGAAGCGCATCAACACTTGAACGAGGCCATCAGCTTAGACCTCAATGAGGCAGTGGCGTATATCTTTAAGGCCAAATGTTACATGGAGCAAAACGAGCTTGAAAATGCCATGAAATATATCAATCTCGGATTGTCCATTGATTCCATCAGCTTGGGATTTCATGACAGAGGCCACCTCCACTATGCTGCGGGCGATATTGATGCGGCTGTACGCGACTTCCAGACAGCCATTGCTATTGACAGCGATAGATATGAATCTTATGTTGGATTGGGGCAAATTGAATTGGAGCGAAACAATGATACTGCCGCGTGCCGATATTTTGAGATGGCCCTGAAAATCAATCCGGACGATAAACGAACCCATCTGATGATGCGTATCTATTGCCGCAAACATAGCAGTTGAAGGGAGCAGCGGCGATGTGCCTCTCCCTACTCAAAACTTCCCATGCTTCCACACCGAAACCACCAAGCGCAGCGCCAGCAACCCCGAAATAACAAAACCCACAAAGCCCAGCGCCGGAATATTGCCCACGAAAGGCGGCACCTCTGCCAGTACGAGCAGCGAAGAGCCGAGTATGAGCGCAGCCAATAAAATACTGATGGCCATGCGATTAGATACCTCGTCCATCTTGCGGTAGAAGTCGTCCAAGCCCTTGTGCTCCATTTCGATGCGGAGCTTGCCCTCCCGGATTTTGCGGATGATGTTTTCGATATCTTCGGGCAGGTTGGCGGCCATTTGCGTCATGCCGGCCAGGGTGCTGATGGCTTTTCGGGTCAGTTTGTCGGGACTGTATTTGTGGCTCAGGAGTTTGCGTACAAAGGGGTCTATGTTGGCAATGATGTTGTAGTGCGGATCGAGGGAGAGGCCCACGCCTTCAATAATGACCAAGGCTTTGAGCAGGAGCAGCAGGTTGCCGGGGATTTTGATTTTGTAAGCAAAAAACATCGCGTTGAGACCCTCAATGACCTCTGTGCCTTCCAATTGATCGAGGCTGAGACTGCTGTACGTTTCAAAAAACTCGATGATGTCGTACTCCAATTCCTTTTCATTTTCCACCGTGCCGTCGGGCGTGAAACGGAGCAGGGCGGCTTTGAGGCCGTCCACGTCGCGGTTGGAAACGGAGAGCAGCAGGTCGGCCAGCATGTCGCGGTCGCTGTCCACAATGGAGCCCATCATGCCGTAATCAATGAAGCATATCTGGCGTTCGGGCAGCACAAAGATGTTGCCGGGGTGCGGATCGGCATGAAAAAAGCCATGCGTAAACACCTGCTCGAAATACAGATTGATGCCTGCCAGCGCCAGTTCGGGGCCGGTGAAACCGCAACGGGAAATAGCCTCCGGATCGGTGATTTTGACGCCGTCTATGAACTCCATGCACAGGATGCGGTCGGAACAAAACTCCGGGTACAGATCGGGCACATAAATGCCTTCATGCCCGCGGAACTGCTGGGCGAAGCGGCGCAAATTGTTGGCTTCTATGCTGAATTTCAGTTCTTTGCGAATACTGCGCTCAAACATTTTGACCAACTCCATCGGCTGGAAAGCCTGGTACTGCGGGAAATAAGCCTCCATGAGGCCGGCCAATTGTTTGAGGATGTGGATGTCTTCTTCGATGGTGACGTCTATGCCGGGGCGCATGATTTTGAGCACTACCTCTTTGCCCCCAATCAGCCGGGCGCGGTGTACCTGAGCGATGGAAGCCGAGGCAAGCGGTTGGTTGTCGAAGTGCTCGAAAAGCTCTTCGGGCAGTTTGCCGAGGTCTTCCTGAATGACCGACACGATGTCCTGCGAGGGCACGAACGGCACGCGATCCTGAAAATGCTCCAATTCCGAGAGCAGGGCTTCAGGCAGGACGTCGGGTCGGTTGGCGGCAATTTGGGCAAACTTGATAAAAGTGGTGCCCAACTCTTCGCACACCATGCGGATACGTTCGTAGCGGGTGTACTCATAGACCGGCTTGCCGTCGCGCAGGGGTATGATTTTGTTGAGTTTGGGCAAAAAACGATTGAACGGCGGATGAGCGGCCACGTCTTCAAACCCGTACTTGAGCAGCACAGAAATCACCTTCTCATACCTTGCGAGGAGCGAAGGGCTGTTTTTATGTTTGGCGTTGTTGGTCAAAATTACTTAATCAACTCTTTTACAGCTTTTTTGACATGCTCAAAGGCGGTTTCCATTTCAGACATGAAGTGCTCCAACTTGTCCTCATTTTTCTCTTCGGCGTGGAAGTGGCCCAGCAGTTCGGCCAGCACGGCGTTGAGTTCTTCCTTTTTGGAGAGGGCGTCTTGCTGGTTGTCAAACGAGCTGAGTGCCAGCGGAATACGGTACCCGTCGAGCGCGGTTCTGAACCCATCCAAACGTTGCCGAAGCGAAGCGCCGGCTTCGGCATAGGCATTTTTGAGGGCTGCTTCCACGTCGTAAATGTGGTGCAGCAGCGCGGCTTTGGCCTGATCGTACGCTTCAATGGTGTCGGCAGGTTCGGCCACGAGCAGTTCAGCCAGCGCGTCCATTTTGGTTTCCAGCACTTCGAGGCGCTCGGCTTTGGCCTGTTCTTCCTGTCGGAACCGGCTGCGTTGTTCGTCCACAAAGCTCATAAAATTTTTGCGTTCGCGCTCCAGCACTTCTTTGGCTTCGGCTTTGCCGAGGGTGAGTTGCACTTCGAGTTCTTCAAAAAAAGAACGCGCCTGGTCCATTTTTTCTTTGCCGAATTCAAACATATCCTTTTCCGGTTTCATATCGGGTTGTTTATGGTTCGGCAGTCAATGTACCTGATAAACAACATACTGCGCCATGACAAAAGTCAAACCGGCGGGGTGATTATGGTCATACTCACGGCTCAAAAAAGCCGATGGAGCCGCCTACCCAAGTGCGGTCTTTGTTGTAGCGCACGCCGGTCATGATGCCCTTGCTGAGGCGCACTAAGTTGTTGACGAGCACGGGTTTGGGAGTACCCTTTTCCCACACCATCATCATGCGGATTTCCACTTTGGCGGGATCGTCCAAGGTAGGAACGACGGGTGCGTAGTGCATTTTGCGTTGGAGGATGTAGTTGGCGGGGTCTTGCACTTTTTCTATGTCTTCGCGGGTAGGATTGACGATGACACCCATGCCGGCGAAGGAAAACAGCGGTTTGAGAACGTAGTTTTCCAAGTCGTCGGGGATGGCGCTGAGCTTGTCCAAGTAGTAAGATTTGGGTACATAAGGGCTGTCGAACAGCGGCAGCGTATGCTTGCTGATGCGGAAAAACCAGTTGGGATGCCCGGCCCATTGCACGTCCACATCATCGGTGAGGTGAAACTCGGTTTGCAGTTCAGGGCGCGCCATGAGGTCGTCGAAAATAATGCGGTTATAGATGCGCTCCACCTCAATTTTGCGGCCGTTTTCATTGGTATAATATAAGGTGCGGCCTTCTTTTTTGAGTTTTGTCAGACACACAAAAGGAATACCCAGCATTTCGCGGGTGGCATAAAAATCAATGGCAGTAGTTTGTTTTTCGGGTTCTATTTCCAGCAAGACGACGTTTTCCGGCTTGCTGTCGGCCACAATCACGCGGCGCAAAATATCCCGGTAGCTTTCTGCATCTAAGCCGTTGAACAGGTGCGTGTAGTGTGCGGGTATGGCATCGAAATGTTTTTTGTACAGTTCGGCCAGTACATGCTGGTAGGAAAACAAAGACGGAAATCCCTGAGCTTCCACGAGTTGTGGTATCAAATGGCCGTTTTCATCCTGGCAGATACCGAAGTCAATCACAAAAAACTCGGAGTGTTCCGATTCGTTGGGCACCACCTGTCCGGGTTGCAGGGCGCCCTCCGACAAGGCTTTGAAATCGGGGCGCAAAAAGAGGGAGCACACGTCGTCGCAGGCTTCCACGAGGCGGTCTCGGAGGTCAGTGGGAATAAACACCGGCGTTTCGGCCACATTGAAAGAGGGCCGGTGCTCGTAGCGTTGCACCATTTCCTGAATGAATGCCTCGTAGCGGGCCTGCGTGAAGGCGGCGTTGTAGTGATTGCGCAGTTCGGGTATCATGGTTGGTCGGTCTGTTGAATGGGTTACACCAATTCCGGCATCATCTTTTCCGCTCTTGCCGCCCGCAGCGATCTGCTCAGAAACAGCGGCAGCACAATGCGTTGCGTCAGGCTGATCTTGTCCGGGTCGTTGAGGTGTTCAATCATATCCAAGTATTTTTCCTCAGAGTGATCGGCAATGATTTTTATTCGGCGTTCGGGGTCGGAAAAGTGGTGCAACATACCTTTGGCGTCTGCCTCCGGGTGAAATTGCGTGCCGAAAATTTCGGGCGAAAAGCGCACCGCCATGATGGCCCGCTCCAGCGGCACATTGGGGCGAATCTTCTCCAATGCCAGTATTTCCGCGCCCAATTCATCTATCCGGCGCATATCAGGTTCCACCACCTGCCAGTCGCGAAAATCGGCAATATAAAACGGATTGGGCAGCCCGTCAAAGAGCGCCTCCATTTTGCCGGCCTCGGTTTTGTGTGTTGGAAAGATGCCGAACGAGGGCGTTCTGCGCCGGCTCACCGTGCCGATGCCGAAGTGTTTGCAGGCCATTTGATAAGAGTGGCAAATGAAGAACACATACTTTTTGGGCATCTCGCCCGATGCGTTCCAATCCCACACCTCGTCCATCCAGTGGAAGAATTTTTCGTCCCACACGCCGTCGCCGTCATGGGGGCTGCCTGGTCCGCCGGATGAGATATATACATCGTAGCTCATGTCGGGTACTTCGGCCTTACCGCGCACGTCGAACACATCGTACTCGTAGGCATTGCCGAACATTTCTACCAACTCTTTGATGCGCCCCATGCCGAGGTTGGGGGTGTTGTCGTACAGGTCAAGGACGGCCAATCGTACAGGCTCCATGGTAATATTGCTTTCAAATTAAATTCAGTCGGGGCAGCCTTCGCGGTTGGGGCAACCCTTGTGGTTGCCCTTACCCTACCGTAGTTGCCCCGACTGTTCGTTTAATTATTTCTTCTTCGCCGCCGCCTTTTTCGGAGCGGGGGCCGCATTGGCAGCAGCCGAGTTTTTCACGAACGTACCCCAGGTCAGGTTGTCGCCGCCTTCCTGATGGGCCAGTGCGCGCTCTATGGCATACTGTGCCGAGTGCTCCAGCACCCACTCAAAGTTGTCGTCGCCTACCGAGTGGCGGTCGGCATCGGGGGCCGGGTTGCCGAAGTCAATGGCATACGGAATGCCGTCGCGGATGGCAAATTCTACGGTGTTGAAGTCGTAGCCCAGCGCCACATTGAGGCGGATGGTGTAATCTTCGATGGTTTTGAGCAGTTCGTCCGACACCTTGTGATTGGCCGAATAGCGCAGGTGGTGCGGGTTGCGAGGCTCGTAGTGCATGATGCGCACATGTTTGGCGCCGATGCAATACACCCGGAAATAAGCGTCGAACTCGATGGCTTCCTGGAGGAGCATGACCAACTGGCCGGTTTCGCCGAATTTGGCAAAGAAGTCGTTGGCCGAATCCAATTTATACACATGCTTCCAGCCTCCGCCGGCAAAAGGTTTCATAAACGCCGGCCAGCCGATGTATTGAAACATGCCCTCCCAGTCGAGTGGGAAGGAGAGGTTGGAAAAAGACTCCGCCTTGGTGTCGGTGGGATGATCTCTGGAAGGCAGAATGACGGTTTTGGGCACCGGCACGCCTACTTTTACGGCCACGGCATTGTTGAAAAACTTGTCGTCGGCGCTCCACCAAAAGGGATTGTTGATGACCGCCGCGCCCGCACTTGCCTCATTTTTGAGGAAGGCCCGGTAAAACGGCACGTCCTGCGAAATGCGGTCAACGATGACGGAGTATCCGGTGGATTCGGCCTGCCGCACCTGACTGATTTGCACGGGTTCGGCAATGATACCCTCTACTTTCTTCGAGTTGACGCGCTCAACAAAAGCGGCTGGGAACGAACGCTCCCAGCCGTAAAGAATTCCGATTTTTTTCATGTTGTCTTCAGTTCGGTATGTGAATGAGATGCTGGTTGCAAAATCATTCGGCAAACCTAATGAATTTCTCCCGACAAATGTTCTTGCCGGTTTGTATTTGTATGGAATAAGTACCTGCGGGTAATTGCTCCAACCGCATTTCGTGGAGGTGTTCGCCGGCAGTCTGACGGCCTTTGTTTTCTGTCAAAACGACCCTGCCGGCCATGTCTGAAATGGTGATGACTACCGTCGCATCTTCGGGAGTAGTGTAGCGAATGAACAACTGCTCGTGCGCCGGCACCGGCCAAAGCTCCATACGAAGCAAATGATTCGGCTCTATGCGAGTGCCGCCGCTGGTGGTAAATGTCTTCGAATCAGACCAATCGCTCTGTGTGGTTCCACACAATACCGCTACCTGAAACTCGTAGGTTGTCTGAGGCATCAGCCCCGATACGGTCAGTGATCCTACCGTTGTCGGGCCCGCGGTGATCCAGACAGAAGTGCCCAGCGGGCGGTACCTCCATAGATAATTGGTGGCAGACATACTGCAATTGAGGGTGGCCCCTGTTGGCGCAATGCCTGTTACAAAGAGCATTCTGGCGGTAGGCGGGGTGCAATTCAGGATCACCGTTGTAGTGAAGTTTTGCGTTACCGACCAGGCACTTATAGCGGCGCCGCATTGCACAGCTACGGCATATTCGTATGTGGTGGAAGAGGACAAATTGCCGAGATCGTAAAAGTTCACACTTGTGCTGCCCAGATCAATCCAGGCGGAAGCGCCGGCCTGCCGGTAACGCCACAGATAGGCGGTAACACCGGTTACAGAGCAGTTCAGGCGAGCCGAAGCATCGGTAATATTAGAGACCGATACCTGTGCCACAGAAGGCGCATTGCAGGCAGCGGCGGCTGTGCTGAAGGTTTGTGTGCCCGACCAGTCTGACCAGACACCGTTGGTACATTGTATGGAAACCTGAAATTCGTAGTTGGAAGAGGCGCTCAGGCCATTCACCACCGTAGAGTTGACGGAGGTAGAGGGCAACGTTGTCCAGGTAGCTGCGCCGGCTAAGCGATACCGCCATGCGTAGGAAGATTGACCGGCGATGGAGCAGTTGAGTTGCGCACTCGTGGTGCTGATGTTGGTAGCCGAGATTTGTGCTGCTGTCGGCGCATTACAGGTGGCTGCTCCCGGCGTGGTGAAGCTCTGAGATGCCGACCAGGAAGACGCAACGCCGTTACTGCATTCCAGCATCACCTGAAACTCGTAAGTCGTATTTGGCGAAAGCCCCGATAATGCAAAGGTGCCTTGCGTTGTAGTGCCTAAGTTGTTCCAGGTATTGGCTCCTGCTACCCGGTAACGCCAAGTGAAGGAGGTGGCGCCGGGAGCCGTGCAGTTGAGGACAGCGCTGGAGGTAGTAACATTGCTTGCAGACAATTGCGACACATCGGGCGCATTGCAAACAGGATCTCCGCCTGCGCTGGTAGAAAAGTTTACAGTTCCCGACCAGGCTGTGGTAATGGAATTGCAGACCAATGCAACCTGTACTTCGTAGGTGGTTCTTGACGAAAGTCCGAAGACATAGGTATAATTGACGGTAGTAGCAGGCAGCGTTATCCACGTTGAGGCGCCCGCCTGCCGGTACCGCCACAGGTAGCTGTTGGCGCCGGTAACGCTGACGTTGAAACGCGCACTGCTGCCGGTGATTTCTGTTATAGAAATTTGAGAAGCCAAAGGCGTTGTGCAACTGCCGTCGGTCGTGCTGAATGATCGCGACACGGACCAGGCGCTCCAGGTGCTGCCGCATTGTACCTGAGCCTGAAACTCGTAATTGGTGGAGGCCGAAAGCCCGGTTACGGTGGTCACTCCGGTAGTCGTAGAAGGCAAGTCTATCCAGGTGGCTGCGCCCTGCTGCCGGTAACGCCAATCATAAGCATTGACGCCGCTCACGGAACATTGTAATTGTACGGAGGTGGTTGTGATATTGGATACCGACAACTGTGCCAAGGTAGGCGCGGCGCAGGCAGCCGACAGAGTTGTAAAAGTTTGGGTAACCGACCACGCGCTCCATACACTGCCGCACTGCACCTGTGCCTGAAACTCGTAGGTGGTACCTGCCGCCAGGCCGCTCAAGTCGGCAAAATTGGGTGTACCTGAAGCCAGATCGGTCCAGGTGCTTGTGCCTGCCACACGATAGCGCCAGTCGTAGGCATTCACGCCGGTGACACTGCAATTGATGCGCGCCGATGACGTGGTAATATTGGAAGCGCTCAATTGAGCTAATGTGGGGGCTGTGCAGTTCGTTTCACCGGGAGGCACGCAGCCCAGCGAACTGTTGAGACTGAAACGCGCGCCGCCGGTAGCGAGTACTGCCTGCATACGAGTCTTTTGGCCCGCCGTGAACATGTACATACAGGCGTCGTTGGTGTAGTCCATGTAGTTCATGGTCATTTCCACGGGGGTGCCGGTGCAGGTACTCAGGTGCGGATAAGTCGGGCAGCCGCTGTTGGAGGCGTTGTGTACCGGCGTATCGGCCACCAAGTCGTTGCCGCAGGTTGCATCGCCCCAGATGTGGCGGAGGTTGAGCCAGTGCCCTACCTCGTGGGTGAGGGTGCGGCCCTTGCCGAAGGTGCTGCTGCCGGGGTTGGTCATGGCCAGTGAACCTACCGAATAGTAAGCCACGACAACGCCATCGGTAGAAGCAGCCCCGCCGGGAAACTGTGCGTACCCCAGAATGCCCGAACTGCTGCCGCCAAATGCTACCGACCACACATTGAGGTATTGGTCGCGGTTCCATATTGTGGCGGGTTTCACGGTGCTGTTCACCTGGCTGGTCGTCCAGGTAGCCTGGCTGTACTGCACCCGATTGATGCCGTTGGTGGCTGTGCCGTCGGGTTTGCGCTGGGCAAGGCAGAACTGGATTTCGGTATCGGCGTGAAGCCCCTGAAAAAGGGCGGGCACCAAGCCGGCATCGGTATTCAGTTTTCTGAAGTCGTCGTTCAACTGCTGTAACTGCGCCAGGATCAGGGCGTCCGAAATATTTTCATTGCTGCCTACGGCGTCGCCATTGTGAATGATATGAAAAACCACCGGGATAGTAACCACTGCCCGAAAGCCTACTTGCTCGTGCAAATGGTTGTGGTAGTGGTCATTGTGTTGCTCGATGGATTGCATTTGTTGTTGCAGCGCCGGATTTTGCTGCAGTTGTTCTGTCAGCACATCCATGGTGCCGCAGTTGCGTTGTCCCCACACTGCCGTAAGGGTCAGCAGTAAAAGACTGGTGAAAAAGGCTTTCATTTTGTAAAGTTGTTTGTTTGATGATAATGATGAAAATTTACTTTTGCCCTGCAATCAGGGATTGGATGGGCGTGCAAAGTTAACATTTGCACAACCTATATCAGATATCAGGTGCATTTTTTGCAAGCCAGGTTGCTTAAAAAGAGTGATATGCCAAATTTTTCCAAAGCCATTGCCGGCATTTTCAGGCTTTCCAAGCGCATCAGTTTCAGCCCGCAGGGATTCGCAGAACTGCATCGCCTGCAAAACTTCCCCTCGGTTCATTTACAACGCCAGGTGGTCATTGACGTTTTTGTACCGCCTTCCTACCATCATCAGCCCGAGCGCGCATTTCCCGTACTGCTGCTCAACGACGGTCAGGACATGGAAGCCATCCAAATGGGCGATATTCTGGAACGCCTGTATCAGCAACGGCGCATACCAGAAATTTTAGTCGTGGCCGTTCACACCGGCATCCAACGTTTGGACGAATACGGCATCAGCCAGCGGCCCGACTACAAAAACCGGGGCGCTAAAGCGGCTGCTTACGCTCAGTTTATTACCAAAGAACTGCTGCCCGCCCTGCAATTGCGCTACCGGTGCAGCGAACTGCACGAGCATTGGGCCGTAGCCGGGTTCTCGCTCGGCGGTCTGTCTGCTTTCGACATCGGCTGGAATCACCCGCATATTTTCAGCAAAATCGGCGTATTTTCCGGCTCCTTCTGGTGGCGTTCGCAGGTCTTTCAGGAACATAACCCCGACGGCCACCGCATCCTGCACGAACTGTTGCGCGAAAGTAAAAAAAGAGAACGCCTCCGTTTTTGGCTCCAAACCGGTACCGAAGACGAGGCTTCCGACCGCAACCACAACGGCATCATTGACTCTATTGACGACACGCTGGATGTAATCCGCGAACTCAAAGCATTGGGCTACAACGAACAACGCGACATCCGGTACGTTGAACTCATCGGCGGACGGCACGACCTGCCCACCTGGGCTAAAATCATGCCGGATTTTTTGCAGTGGGCTTTTGGTTAATCGAAGATTTCATGCACACATCCGACTCCCTCAACTTCCTCTCCAAACTCACGCTCCGGCGCTGTGCCAACGCTTTGGCCGTGCTCGGCTCGTACTATGCCGCCAAAATCCTGCGCCGCCCCATACAGTGGGGGCTGCCGTTCTCCATTTCCGTTGAACCCACAACGGCCTGCAATCTCCGTTGCCCGGAATGCCCCAGCGGACTGCGCGCTTTCACCCGGCCCACCGGCAACCTCCGCGCCGACTTCTTCCGAAATGTCATGGATGAACTCGCTTCCGACCTGCTCTGGCTCATTTTTTACTTTCAGGGAGAGCCGTACATCAACCCGGCCTTCTTGGAAATGGTCGCTTACGCCAAGAGCAAAAAAATATACACCATCACCTCCACCAACGGCCATTTTTTGGACGACGACAACGCCCGCCGTACCGTAGAATCAGGCCTCGACCGGCTCATCATTTCCTTAGACGGCACCACCCAGGAAGTGTATGAGCAATACCGCAAAGAGGGCCGCTTGGACAAAGTGCTGCAAGGCGCCGCTAATGTGGTGAAATGGAAAAAAGCGCTCCGGTCTTCCACGCCGCACATCGTCTTCCAGTTTCTGGTGGTGCGCCCCAACGAGCATCAAATCCCCGAAGCGTATCGCTTGGCCCGCGAAATCGGCGTGGACGAGGTGAAGCTCAAAACCGCCCAGATTTACGATTACGAAAACGGCCATCCGCTCATTCCCACTCAAGAAAAATACGCCCGCTACCGGCACAATGAACATGGCCGCTACGAGGTCAAAAACCGATTGGTCAATCACTGCTGGAAACTCTGGCATTCCTGCGTCGTCACCTGGGACGGCGTGGTAGTGCCCTGTTGTTTCGACAAAGACGCCTCGCATCGCATGGGCAGCCTTCGCCAACAGCCCTTTCGCAGCATTTGGCACAGCCCGGCGTACCGGCAATTCAGAACGGCCATTCTGAAAGGTCGGGACCAAATAGATATTTGCACCAACTGCTCTGAAGGCTGCAAAGTATGGGTATAACAAAATGAATACAAAAATTTTTTTTCATTAATTCGCACTCTGGCTGCCGTCCAAAAAACAAGCTCCGAATGGTCAACCCTGCCTTTTTTCAATTGATTTTAAAAAAGTTATGAATTTACTTGCATTTGGGTGTGCCCGCGCATTAACTTTGTAGTTCGGTCTTTAAAGAGCGAAACAGGCATTCATCATATCTTTTCAGGATTCAGATTCAGGGGTTTACCCAAATTCGGCGGCCAATACTCCATCATTCGCCGGTGCTCCTGCCTCTTTTGATGCCCCGCTCTTATTGCTGATACTTAAAAACATCACGGGTACCCCCGAACGGGAACTTCACCGTGTTTCTATTGCGCAGCCTGCCGCTATGAGCGTAGTGCCGGGTGCGCGCCGCAACAGTGCAGACAGTATTTTGAGTTTACAATAACAACAGCAGGAAAATGACACACAAGGCAATCCTTTCGGGCAGATTAGAATTCGGCAACGCGCGTAGTTGCGAAAAAGCCATGACGCTCTTTCAATCTCGTTATGAGGTCATGTATCGCAGCGACGTTTTTCTCAAAGTGGATGATGTGTTTCATGTAGAAACCTCTACGCTCGACCTGTATCGCTTCACTGCTCAGGTAGCCGAAAAAACATGGAACAACACCATGAGCCTGCTGGAAGAAGTGTCTCAGTTTGCCATGACCGGCAAAATTGATGCCTGGCTGACCGACAACGGCGAGGTACTCCGCGCCAAATTCATTGAGCCGGTGACCGAAAAGGCTGCTGTTCAGGCATTTCTCAAAGGCCGCGAGCTGATGAAACAACAAGGCCACGAACAAGAGGCCATCGGTTCCCTCAACGATGCCATCACGAAGTATGAACGTCACGCTGCCGCTTACGAGCGCCGGGGCTACGTCAACTATCGCCTGCGCAACTACCCCGACGCCGTGTACGACTATTCCAAAAGTATTGCCTTCAATCCGGCCTGCGCCGAGGCTTATCTCGGCCGTGCCGTAGTATATATTGCTCAAGACAATCCTGCTGCCGCGCTGCCCGACCTGGAAAAAGCGCTCAATTTTTCGGTGCCGTTGCAACCTATTTTCTGGATTGCCCGCCGCCTCAAGGGTGATTGCCACCTCGATTTGGAGCAGTACGATGCCGCCGTTACTGAGTACCAGTTTTTCCTCAAGCGCAAATTCAGCGCCGGCGATGTCAACTTCAACCGCCGCCGCCGGGTATCTTATTATCTTGGCAAAGCGCTGTTGGCATTGCGCAAAAACAAAGAAGCAGTACTGGCGCTTGAAACAGCCCTCAAAACAGATACCCTCGACAGCGCCGCCGCCGAAGCGGATATTCAGAACTGGCTTCAGGAGGCTCGTCAGCGCAGCACCCCTGCTGCCGGATCGCGCGCATCGGTGGCTGTGTAAGTCACATTATGTTTAATCTGGCAAATTTCAGGCAGTACAAATCAGTACGGGCTACGGGTTTCAGTTTTGCAGGCTCGGGGCTGGTATTCGGTACCTGGGCGGCGCTCATTCCCTGGCTCAAATACCAATACGGATTGGATGAGGCTCAACTTGGCCTGCTGTTGCTGTGCCCGCCCTTGGGCATCGTTTTGGCCAACCCCGTTTCCATTTCCCTGTTGGCCCGCTACGGCGCCGTTCGCACCACGCTGGGCGGCCTCCTCGCCGGCGCTTCCATGCTTTTAATATCCATTGTTTCGCCCACGCTGTGGCTCACAGTTCCTTTTTTGTTTTTGCTGGGGGGCTGTATGGCCATTCTCAATGTGGCCATGAACACCTGCGCCGCCATGCTGGAACAGGAAAAAGGGCTGCGCATCTTGTCCACCTGTCACGGATTGTGGAGCAGCGGCGCCATGGCCGGTTCGGCGCTTGCCGGCACCGCATTGGGGCTGGGCATTACCGCGCCGGTTTATGTAGCCGGCTTGCTTGGGTTTGTCATTCTGCTGGTTTTTCAACTCAAACGCCCCATGAGCGAAGTCCCGGAAAAAGCAGCCTCCCACTCCGATACCGACTCGCCGAAAGGATTTACTTGGCCAAGCAGCGCCTTGTGGCTGCTCATCATCCTCAGTTTGTGTACCAACCTGACCGAAGGCACCATCTCGGATTGGGGAGCCGTGTTTATGCGCGAAGAAACCGGCGTGGGCGAGGCTGTAGCCAGTTGGGGTTTTGCTGTGTATGCATTTTTTATGGCCGGCGGTCGGTTTCTGGGAGATGAAATCATTGCCCGGTTTGGCGGGAAAACAGTTTTGCGCGCCGGTGGAATCATTGCCGCCACAGGACTGATGCCCGCCGTGTTTTTTCAACATCCGGCACTGGTGCTTGTCGGTTTTGCATTGGTAGGCGCCGGGGTGTCGTTGGGAGCGCCCATTTTGTATGCGGCGGCATCGCGGGTGCCCGGCATGGCCAAAGGCGCAGGATTAGCCACCATGAATACCTTTGCGATGGCGGGATTTCTGGGTGGGCCGGCGCTGATCGGTTTTATCGCCAAAGCCTTCAGTTTGCCCTTCGCATTCGGCGTGGTGGCTGTGTTGACAGGAATTTGGATTTGGAAGGCGGGGAAGGTGTGAAGTGCTGATTGCCAATCCCGAGTGTTCTTGATTCAACGGCTGAGACTGTTTTATGAAATATTGTATCCGGTGGCGCGTTCAAAACCCGGCGTGTAAGCCCTTTTCATTTTTTACCACCCAATACCTCTTTGCCATGAAATCAATTCAACTTGCTTTTTGCCTTTTTCTATTGATGGCTGTTTTGCCGGCACAGGCTCAAACCTCAAACAGTACCTCGGATATAGAACAAATCACAGCCACATTGATGGATTACATAGAAGGTACTGCCAACGGCGAACCCGACCGGCTGCGGCGAGCTTTCCACCCTGACTTCAAATTATATACGATTACAGAATCCGACAGCCTGAGAATTCGTTCGGGCGAAAAGTACATCTCCGACATCAAGCCCGGCGAAAAGGCCAACAGGATTGGGCGGATCATTTCCATTGATTATGAGAAAGATGCAGCTATGGCAAAAGCGGAAATCGTCATTCCGGGCTGGAGGATTTTTACAGATTATTTCCTGCTGCTGAGGTACGAAGGCTCCTGGAAAATTGTACAGAAAAGCTACACCTGGAGGGCATATCCAAAAGCGGAGGAAAAAAAGTAGCGTACACAACCCTTCGTCTCGCCCGCGTGTTTTCACATCATGCGCGCCGTCCATCTTATCATCGGAATCGGGCTTTTGATCTTGACAGCCTGCACGGAACCTGACACCGGCCATCCCGCACAAACGCCCTTCTCGCCACAGCCTTACGAACATCAGGACCCGCCGGGCTTTGTACCCATGCTCCTACCCGCCGACAACCCGATGACGGTAGAGGGCGTGGAGTTGGGCCGCCGTCTGTTTTTCGATCCCGTCCTCTCTGCCGACAACAGCATTTCCTGCGCTTCCTGCCACCTGCCGGCATTGGCTTTCACCGACGGCAAGGCGCAGAGCAACGGCGTGTTGGGGCGACGGGGTATGCGCAGTTCACCCAGCTTGGTCAATGTGGGCTATTATTACAAGGGCTTGTTTTGGGACGGCCGGGTGATGACCTTGGAAGAACAATCGTTGCACCCGGTAGCCGATTCGCTGGAAATGGCGGCTTCCTGGCCGGAAATCGAACAGCGGCTGCGCAGTCATTCGGAGTATCCGGCACTGTTTCGGCGGGCGTTCGGCATCCCAAAGGCGGGGGAGATCAATCGCTATTGGGTCGGCAAAGCATTGGCCCAATACCAGCGCACGCTCGTGAGCGCCGATTCAAAATTTGATAAAAAAACGCGCGGCGAAACGACCTTCACCGAGATGGAACAACGCGGCTGGACCATCTTTTTCGATGCTTCGCCCAGCGTACCCAATTCCGAGTGCGGGCATTGCCACATTGATCCGCTGTTCACTACGCTGGAATTTCACAACAACGGCTTGGATGCGCCTCGCGATCCGTTCATCTTCCCCGATCCGGGCCGCGGCGGCGTCACCGGCAACCGCTTCGACAACGGGACTTTCCGCGTGCCCACCCTGCGCAACATCGCCCTGACGGCGCCCTACATGCACGACGGCCGCTTTGCCACCTTGGAGGAGGTGATAGACCATTATGCTTCCGGCGGTCACTACGCCGACAATCTGAATCCCAACATCATGGAATTGAACCTCGACGCCCGCGACAAGGCCGCGCTCATCGCTTTTTTGCACACGCTGACGGATGATACGTTTTTGGCAAAGCATGCCGGAGATGGGGAAGGCGTCAGGTGAGAATATAGTCTTCAGGGATTGGAAAGAAACAATGAGTTTGCAAAAAAACTGTTACCTTCATCCATGAATCACCGTCTCAATACCGCAACAAAAAAATGAAACTAACATGAAAAAGCAACTATCTGTCCTCGTTTTTCTGCTCATCGGCCTGGCCGGAACGCTCTCTGCCCAAGTGAAAGAAATGGAGAAAAACATGGTGCTGGGGCTTCAGAACGCCTTGGTACTCGACATTCCGCAGGCCGACGACAAATTGGTGGCCCGAGTGTGGAACAACTACGTAAAAGACTATTACAAAGGCAAAAACAAGCAGGTGAAAGGCGGCGGCGAGATCATTTCTTCCGAACTGTCGGTGCCCTCGCTCAATCCCGGCGGAACCGTTGATTTGTACGCCTTGCCCGAAAAAGCAGGCAACGATGTGCGCTTTGCACTCTGGATCAAAATGCCGCAGGGTTTCCTCAGTAGCCATGCTTTTCCCGATCAATACCGCGACGCCGAGGCTCTGCTGAAACGTTTCGGCGTGGAAGTGAACAAAGAGAAAATCCGCATGGAATTGGCCGATCAAGAGAAAGAAATGGCCAATCTCGAAAAGGAAATGAAGCGCCTGCAAGCCGATAACGCGAAGTTCCACAAGGAAATAGAGGACGCCAAGGCCCGCATCAAAAAGGCAGAGGAAAACATCGCGCAGAATGAAAAAGACCAGCGGCAGGCGGAGGACAAAATAGCCAACCAGAAAAAGAACGTGGAGGCCGTGCGCAGGCGCTTAGAGCAGCAACGCTAAGCGTTTTTTGCGCATCTTTGCGGGGCACAAAATTGCGCTGCCATGTCCAACCAAACAACCGATACCATACTGATGGTGCGCCCGGCCCGTTTCGGGTACAACGAAGAGACCGCCGCCAACAACGCTTTTCAGACCAATGATCGCAGCCGCTCACAAAGCGAGATCGAACAAGCCGCACAGGCCGAATTCGATGCCTTTGTTGAGCGGCTGCGCGCTTGTGGCGTGCGCGTCATCGTGGCGCAAGACAGCCCCGAACCGGCCAAGCCGGATGCCGTGTTTCCCAACAATTGGGTGAGTTTTCATCACGACGGCCACATCATTACTTACCCCATGTTTTCACCGCTGCGCCGCCTTGAACGCCGGGAGGAGGTGATCGCTCAAGTATTAGAGAGTGGGTTCAGGGCCGACCGACGCACGCATTTGGAAACATCGGAAGCCGACAACCGCTTTTTGGAGGGCACCGGCAGCATGATTTTAGACCACGACCATCGTCTGGTGTATGCCTGCCTGAGCCAACGCACCGACGCGGCATTGCTCGACGACTATGCCCGGCTCATCGGCTACCAAGCTGTTGCTTTCCACTCCACCGATGCGCAAGGGCAGGATGTGTATCATACCAATGTGATGATGGCGTTGGGGGAAACCTTTGCCGTGATTTGTTTAGACTCGGTGAAGGATGCCGCAGAAAGGGCCATGCTGGAAGCCCGGCTGACCGGTACCGGCAAAACGATCATTGACATCAGTTTGGATCAGATGAACCGCTTTGCAGGCAACATGCTTCAGGTGAAAAGCACCGACGGCCAGGCGTTTTTGGTCATGTCGGAGCAGGCTTTCAAAAGCCTGACACCGGCACAAGTGCTTGCCATTGAGGCGCATACAAGTATCTTGCACGCTCCTTTATACACCATTGAGCAGTATGGCGGCGGCAGTGCGCGTTGTATGTTGGCCGAGGTGTTTTTACCCAAATAGTGTTTGTCTTTATAGTCCGATAGCTGCGTTACGCTCGGCCCCAAAATCCTCATTTACGACCAGTAAACTCTGATTTTGGGGCCTTCGCAAGCCTTGCTCTCGAACTCTAAAGTCCAAACAAACGACTAAATTCACAGACACAAAGTAGCGCGGCGAAAATGAAGGTTTTTTTCATCGCGCCTTAGACCAGATATTTGGTTATCAGGATTTTTTGCCCGACTTATTGCCGGCTAAGAAACCCCAGCCGCCGGAACCGAGCAGGAACCCGAAATCGTACCAGCCGCCGCTGTTGTTGACGGCGTAGATGGCTACCGAGTCGTTGAAAAGGCCCACAACGAAGCTGACGGGCGTAATGAATCCGTGCAAGAGGCCATGCAAAAATCCATATTGTTGGCCTTTCAGACATTCCTGAACAGGCTCCACGCCGGCGCAGGATACCAGCACAAAACCGAGCACGGCGACGGCTGCAAAACTCATCAGGCGAAGAGGGAAGCGGTTGGTTCTCATGGTTTGGTTTATTTTGATGTGGGGCAAAGTTGGCCTTCTGACAACAGCCGATTCAAATGTGCTCGACCAAGTGAGCGGACTGGGAGATGTATAGATGCAACTGCCAGACGATGCAATAACTTTGGTCGAAAACAAACACCTCATTGTCAAGGGGCGATAAAAAAATAAAGT
>DDUV01000107.1:33029-60896 GCA_002344975.1 Saprospiraceae bacterium UBA2329
CATTTATTTTTGCCCCACTACCAAGAGTGTAAAAGAAAACGAATACCTTTGGCATTGGCCTAAAACACATTGCCATGCCAAGTGAACAAGAATCCATACGCCTGTTGGAGGAAAAACTTCAGGCGCTCATTGCCCGGCAGGAGCATCTGACGGAAGACATAGCGCAGTTGCGCACCGAAATCAACCGGGTGAAAACAGGCGTTCGCATGGCGGCATTGCCCAAAGACGAACTGCTCAGCGATTGGGCGCCCGTTCAAGGCGGCATGTTTGAATCGGACAGGCCCGCCGCGCAGGTTCCGCTGCTGCCGAAGCCACAGCCCGAACCGATAAGACCGGAGCCACGAGCGCCCAAGGCCAAGTCTGATCTGGAGAAGTTCATCGGCGAAAATCTCATCAACAAAATAGGCATCGCCATCACCATCATCGGTGTGGGCATCGGCGCCAAATATGCCATTGACCACGAACTTATCAGCCCGCTGATGCGCATTATAGCGGGCTATGTGTTCGGGCTGGCCATGCTGGGCGTGGCATTGCGGCTCAAGCCGACGTACACCAATTTCAGCGCTGTGCTCCTGAGCGGCGCCATGGCCATTTTGTATTTCATCACTTACGCGGCGCATGGATTTTATGATTTGATACCGCAGGGCGCCGCCTATGCGCTGATGGTTTTGTTCACTGTTTTTACGGTGGTGGCGGCATTGTATTATAACATGCAGGTCATCGCGCACATCGGTTTGGTGGGCGCTTATGCCGTGCCGTATTGGTTGGGCGGCGACCCGGAGCGGCCCGTATTGTGGTTTGTTTACATCGCCATCATCAATGCCGGGATATTGATTCTGGCCTTCAAAAAATACTGGCGCACACTGTTCCTTTCCGCGTTTGGGCTGACCTGGCTGATGTTTTCCACCTGGTATGGGTTTTCGTACAAAGAGTCGCTGCACGTTTCGCAGTCGCTTATCTTTTCCACCCTGTTTTTCGGCATTTTTTATGTAGCTTTTCTGGCGCACAAGTTGGTTCAAAAAGCCCCGTTCCACCTCGCAGACATTGCCATTGTGGCGCTCAATTCGCTCATCTTTTTTGGTTTGGGATACAGTATTTTGATAGAACACGATGGGGGAAAGGATTACTGCGGGCTGTTTGCGTTGGCCATTGCCGCTGTTCATGCCGTAGCCGGCCGGGTGATTTATAAACAAAAAGAAACGAGTGCAAGCCTCACCAACCTGGCGGCGGGCATGGGGCTGCTTTTTGCTGCCTGGGCCGTGCCGATACAGTGGGACGGCAATGTGGTGACGCTCGTTTGGGCGGGCGCTGCGGTGCTGTTGTTCTGGACAGGCCGAACGCGAAGCTGGCCGTTTTACGAAGCCGTCGCGTATGTTTTTATGGTATTGGCTTCGCTGAGTTTGTTGGACGATTGGACGAGATATTACTGGGAAGATGGCCGCGCCAATGATTTTCGCACTTTGCTCAATATCCGTTTTTTGAGTTCGGTGCTGTTCCTCGCCGCATTCGGCTACATTTTTCTGCTGAACAAAAACTCCCGCTACCCTTCGGAATGGGCGGTCAAAAACGGCATACGCAGCATTGTCTCCTATACGCTGCCGGCGGTGTTGCTGTTTGTATTGTACAGTGCGTTTTTTCAGGAAATCAGCGATTATTGGGATCAATTGGAGAGGAGTTCGGTCATTGCAATCAAGCACGAGGAGGGATTTACTGAAAAAATATGGAACCCTTACCTGCCTCATTTTCAGGCGATATGGCTGCTGAGCTACACACTTTTTTTCCTCACCTTGCTGGCTGTAGCCAATATGCGGCTGTTTAAAAACAAACTGCTGGCTGCCGTCAACTTAGTGGGATTGGTAATCGTCATTTTTGCATTTATCACCGGAGGTTTTTACGAATTGAGCGAGTTGCGCAGTCTCTACGTCCGGCCCCGACAGCCTGCTTTCTTTCAACCCGATGTTTCAGGCATCGTCGTCAGGTACATTTCGCTTGCGTTTTTGGCCGCTGCATTGATGGCCTGCGGGCGATATGTGAAGGAATATTTTGCACAGCCTCCGTTCAAAATCGGCTTCGACCTGCTGCTGCACCTGTCTGTCCTCATTGCGGCAAGCACAGAGATGGCAGGCTGGATGGACATGGCGCACTCGGCTCAGTCCAACAAGCTGGCGCTCAGCATTCTTTGGGGCGTCTATGCTTTGCTGCTGATCGTACTCGGCATCCGCGCCCGCAAAAAACATCTGCGGATAGCGGCCATCGGCTTGTTCGGCATCACGCTCCTCAAGCTGTTTTTTTACGATCTGGCCCATTTGGATACCATTTCAAAAACCATCGTGTTCGTGTCGCTGGGCTTGCTGCTGCTTGGTATTTCATTCCTGTACAACAAGTACAAGGGGGCGATGGAGGAGTAGAGGGGGAAATGCCGCTGCCGGGAAAGATGTGTGGCGGGGGGAACGAAATAGTAAAGAGGACGCACTGCGCGTGAGGGCTTTTTTTAATGGAGGCTGAAGGGCTGGATTATTCCAATTTTTTTAGTTCCTCCTCCGACAGCCCGGTTTCAAGTACCGCATCTTTGATCGGCATGCCCGTGCGCAGCAGCAGGCGGGCTAATTTGATTCGGGCGTCATGTGCTTGCTCCAGCGCCCGTTCTTCTCGCGCTTTTGCTTCTTCTGCCGTTCGCTTATAGTACGCCTTATCTGCCTCCTGCTGAGCGAAAATGGCTTCCACTTCTTCTTCTGCGCGCAACTTGGCGCGTATTTCTTCCTCCTGAAGTGGCCGCTGAAGGTACTCCGCTATGTCTTCAAAGCCTTCCGGCACCTCTTGCAAATCGAGGATGTATTTTTGTTCCATGACCCAGGCTTGATTGAATAATGTGAGAAATTGCTCAATGCGGCTGCGGCGCTCTTTGGGCAGGCGGCGCACCTGCAAGATACAGGTAGTATGCGTGAGCATATCTATGAAGTCGCTCTGGAGGTCCAATTCCTGCTGGCTCGACATGTCCATGATCTTGTGGTTCACCTTGACGGCGACGTGTGGAATGTCTTCCACATTGTACCCCAGTATGTAAATGGAGATGATGGGCAGGGCACTGTCGTGTTCTACCTGTGTTTCGGGGTCTTTGGCCCTTATTTTTTGTGTGTAGGCCAAGCCGAGATAACTGCGAAAACGCAACACATTGGTGGGCAGCTTGGATTTTTGCAGTTCGATGAGTACGGTTTCCTTTCTGCCGTTTTCATCCAAGATGAGGGCCTTGAAATCCAAACGATACAGGGTGAAGCGCCGGTCTTCGTCTTCTACGACGACTTCTTGTTGCGACAGTTCCAGTTCCAGCACCTCCTTTTCCAGAATGACGGACAGTACCTTGCGGGCCAATTTGTCATTGGACATCAGGTACTTGAAGGCGTGGTCGTATAGTGGATTGGCGATTTTCATCAGGCAAAGTTACGGTATTGTAGGCGAAAAACAACGCGACCATTGCCAAAGTTGCAGGTTTATAAGGTCGTACAAAATCGCCCCCTCTACCTCAGCACTACCGGCCGCTCATTATTCCGCACAGCAAGCCATACCCGCGTGCCATCGGCCAACTGGAGCGGCTGCACCCGCCGGAACTGCCCCGTCAGCGCCAAGCCCGATTGCGCCATAGGAGGCATGGCCCAGGTGCCGGCGCCTTTGTTGAGCAACAAAGCGCCATAGGAAGCATCGTAACGGCCCATCTGGATATTACATTCGTAAAAATTGCCCAGCAACACAGCATCGGCCCGTTTGTCTGCATTGAAATCTCCGACGAAACCGGCCATGATGGGCGCCATCTGAGCATCGGCGGGCAAGGCAGCGGGTTTAAACTTTCCATTGCCCTCGTTTTCAAAGTAATAGGAATCCAGCGTATGCGCCACATACTTTTGAGCTTTGCGCAATTGCTGCTTGCTGAATATGTCGTTGAGGCCGGCGCGGGCAAAGTCGGCGTGTTTTAAATATTTCTTTTTCACGCTCACCAACTGTTTGACGATCTCGTCGCGGGTGGCAAACAGGCGCATTTCGCCGGCATAGTAGTAGCACAGCAATTGCTCCGGCTGCCCGTTGTCGTCAAAATCTTCGTAATACATCGTCAGCGGGTGTTTTTCGGAGGCTGTGAGGCGGGTGTTTCGACCCAGATTGCCGCCGATGAAGTCCAGATCGCCGTCGCCGTCAAAGTCGCCGGTGATGACGGTGTTCCACCAGCCGTAGTGTTTTCCCAAGCCGGTTTGTTGGTCGCTCAGTAGGTTCAGTTTGCCTTTTTCATTGAGGAGCAGGCGCGGCGCCGACCACTCGCAAGCCAGCAGGAGATCGGCCTGCCTGTCGCCGTTGAAATCGGCCCAGACGGCATCTTTTACAAAACCTATCCTTGCTAAACCCGGCGCTGCTTTGTCGGTCGCGTCTTCAAAAAGGCCCTTGCCGTTGTTGCGCAACAGGAAACTGCGCGGCACTTCGCCGTATCGCCAGGGCGTGGCTCTTGCGCCGAGGAACAGGTCCATGTCGCCGTCATTGTCAAAATCGTTGACGGCAATGCTGGAGGCCGTGAGCGCCACTTCTTTGGGCAGGGCTTGCAGGCTGCGTTCAAAATTGCCTTTGCCGTCGTTGAGGTACAAGCGGGGTAGGGTAGGGGCGTCGCCGAGGTTGTACTCGTTGCCGCCGGAGGCCACAAAAAGGTCGAGGTCGCCGTCGCCGTCCGCATCGAAAAAAGCAGCGTCCACGTCTTCCCAGATGCTGTCTTGCAGGAAAGCCGGTTGTACCGATGGGAGGAATCTGCCGTCTGGCTGTTGCAAATTCAAAATGCCTGCCTGTCTGCGTGCGCCACCCTGATATACATCTTCCAATCCGTCGCCGTTCACATCGCCTACTGCCAGCGCCGGGCCTTCGGTAGAGACGGCGTGCGGAATGAGCGCCTCGCGGTTAAATTCCACAAAATCATTCTCGCGGTGTACGGAATCCAAGCCCAGTTTTTCAGCAGCCATGACAGTAATGAACGGCGCGCCGGATACCCCCCGATTGCGATAAGCGGCATAATCAAAACTACCCGTTGCGTCGGCCTGCTTCAGAGTGATGGTCTGATTGGCAGGTGACTCGCGCAAGGTCTGGAATGCGCCGCCGGGCCACACCACGGTGAGCTCCTGCACTTTGGCTGCGTTGCCCAGACCAATGTTCAGGCGGGTATCGGTGGCGGATTGGAAACCTTTGGTAGCCGATACTTCGTACAGTTGCGTGCCTTTGTCGGTGTTAACGATGACTTTGGCGCCTAGCCCCCAGTGATTGGGCGCATTGCCTTTGAAGCTGATTTTGAGGTGATTGCAATCCTGACAGGCAGACTCTTTGGTGAGATTGCGATACAGCGAGGCTTCGTCGTTCACGTTGTTGATGACCAAATCGAGGTCGCCGTCGTTGTCGAAATCGGCGTAGGCGGTGCCGTGCGAGAAGGAGGGCAGTTCGAAGCCCCAGTCGGCGGACGCGTCGGAAAAGGTGAGGTCGCCGTTGTTGCGATAAGCGAAATTGGGCAGTTTTATTTCCGGCATGAGATCGGCAATTTTGAGGTTGCGGTCGCTGATGACCTCGTCGGCCAATTGCGCCTGAATGCTGTCGGCCACCACATAGTTGATGTAGTCCATGTCGTTGGAGCGGCGCTGTATGCCGTTGGAAATGAAGAGGTCGTTCCAGCCGTCGTTGTCCATGTCCATAAACAGGGCCGACCAGCTCCAGTCGGTAGCGGCCACACCGGCCTGCAAGCCGATTTCGCTGAAGCGGACGCCGGGTTGGAGCGGGTCGTCGCCGGGCACAGCGCCGCGGTTGAGTTGGAGGGTGTTGCGGGCAAACTGGTGCGCGTAGCCGTAGTTGAGCTTGAAGCGATACACGTCAATGGGGTCTTCGGCAGCCGACATTTTGAGCATCACGGGGTCAATAGGCAGCATGTCCAAAGACACGATGTCGGAAAAGCCGTCGTTGTTGATGTCGCCCACATCGTTGCCCATCGAGAAGCGGCTGGTGTGCTGCATGCTCTCGCGAAGCACCTCGCGGAAAGTGCCGTCGCCGTTGTTGAGGTAGAGGTAGTCGTCTTCGTGGAAGTCGTTGCCCACATAGACATCGGGGTAGCCGTCGAGGTTGAGGTCGGCGGTAGAAATGCCCAGCCCGAAGCCGATCACACTGCTGTAAATGCCGCTTTCTTTGGTCACATCGGTAAAAAAGCCGCCGTCATTGCGCAGGAGCCGGTCGGCGGCAGTGGGGTGATTTTTGTACCTCAAATCCTTCATGTAGCCAAAAGTGCCGTTGCGGTGTACGGTGTGATTGAGCATGTACATGTCCAAATCTCCGTCCAGATCGTAGTCGAAAAAGGCAGCCTGCGTAGCGTATCCCACCAGATCGAGGCCGTATTGGGAGGCCTGGTTTTCAAAGACCGGCACGCCATCGGGGTCATTGCCCATGTTGATGTACAACTGGTTGCGCCCTCTGAATTTGAGGTGCTGCCCCAATTGCGACACATAAATATCGAGCCGCCCATCGCCGTTCACGTCGGCCATGGTCACGCCGGTGGTCCAGCCCGGATCGCCGGCCACGCCTGCCTTTTGGGTGATGTCTTCAAATTTGAAATCGCCCTTGTTGAGGTACAGCTTGTTCTCCTCCTGATTGGAAGTGAAATAGACGTCGGGCAAATCGTCGCCGTTCAAATCGCCTACCGCCACGCCGCCGCCGTTGTAGAAATACATGTAATTGAAGATGTTCATGTCGCCGGTGGGCACGAGCTTGTTTTGAAAACGGATGCCGGTTTTGTCGGAACCGAGCAGTTCAAAACGGGGCGCTTCCTTTTTGCCGGCGCAATGGCTTAGCAACAGGATCGCAACAAGAGAAAAGAGAGAAAGTGATTGGTATGGTCTCATTATCAGTGAATTCGATTTTTTTGTACGGGCAAAGTTAGGAGGTAACTTCGAAGTTACCGCCTAACTTCACCATGTCGAAGTTATCTTCTAATCTCAGCCAGAAACTCATCGCGGCAATTCCACGGCCTCTACCGGCCCATTGTTGAATGCGCACAAGGCCACCCGGCGATTGCCCGGCAGGCGCAGCGTTCGGACGGCTCTGGCCTCGCCCTTCCAGCTCAGCCCCGATTTCCAGGCAGGCCAATGGGCGAAATGGCCTTTCCCGTCGTTGATGAGCAGGGTGCCGTAGGAGGCATTGTAAGCGCCCACTTCGGGTTTGACGGCCGAGAGATTGCCCGTCAAAAGGATGTCGGGCAGGCCGTCGCCGTTGAAATCTTCGGGCAGTGCATCGTAAAAAATGCTGAATTGCGCCTCTTCGGGCAAAGCCTGTTGTTGCCAGTTACGGGCGGAAGTTTGCAAAAACAAAGTGGTTTCAAAATGTCCGGCTTCGAGCATCAGCGCGTCGTCCAAGTCGCTGCCGAAAACCGCCTGCACGTCTTTGTCCATGTATTCTTTGTACGAGTTGAATTTTTTCTTCACCATAGGCAATTCCTTGCCGAGGTCGTGGCGCAGAGCCATAGGGAAATACTTGCCTTTTTCCTGAAGACAGAAAATGGGTTCCAAAGCGCCGTTTTTATCAAAGTCCTTGACATACAGACGCAAAGGTGCATTTTCACTGCCCTGAAAGCGGGAGTTTTTGCCCAAATTGAGGCCCAGAACATCAAGCTTTCCGTCGCCGTTCCAGTCGGCAATGCGTACATTTTGCCACCAGCCCGCGCCGGATATGATTGTTGTTTCCGAGGCTGGGAAAGCGCCGTTTTTGTTGTAACAAACCGTCAGCGGCATCCACTCGCCGGCAATGACGAGGTCTTGTCTGCCATCTTGGTCCAAATCGGCCGCCGCTGCGCCGGTTATCATGCCCATCTGCCGGAAAGGCGCGCCTTTGGAGACCGTCACATCGGTGAATTTGCCTTTGCCGTCGTTTTCCAACAGATACCCGGAGGCCGGCAGCCCGTAGCCGTTGGCATGGAGGCGGGCGCCGAAAAACAGGTCCACGTCGTCGTCGTTGTCAAAGTCAAAGGCGACCACACAACTCATCACCTGCCTGATTTTGGGCAATGCCGCGTCGTCGCGCACAAAGCGAATCTGCCCTCCGGCGGACTCGTTGCGGTACAGGCGCGAAGACAAATTGGCCGATTCGTACAAAAACTCACTCCCGCCGGCAGCTACAATCAGGTCTAAATCGCCGTCGCCATCCACATCGGCAAAAACGGCAGCTATGTCTTCAAATACCTGATCTTCTTCAAATTGCGGCACCCGAACACGCACATATTTGCCGCCCCGGTACTGCCACAACTGCCCGGCCTGCCGGTGCGCGCCGCCGAGGTAAAAATCATCTGCGCCGTCGCCGTCCACATCGCCCACTGCCAATGCCGGACCTTCGGTAGAGAGCGCATGATAGAGCAGTTTGTCGCGGTCGAAATCAATGTAGGTGTTCTCGGTGTGTCGGGGGCGGCTTTCGCCAAACATCGCATTGGCGACGGCCAATAAAGGCTTCGCTGCAGGTTTCGGCGAGGGAATATCGGCATCGGTGCAGCCGGCAGCCTTGCTGAAATCAATCGTCAGATTCGTACCTGCCTGCACCGGCCCGCCCGAAGTCCAGCGCTTGCGGTACGGGCTGAAAACGACCACAGAATCGGCTTGGGCGGCAGCCCCCAAACCAATGACCATTTCATAATCCATCGAAGACTGGAAGCCGCGCATGGGCATATTTTCGTAGTACATCATTTGTCCGCCGGCATACACGAATACTTTCGACCCCAGTGCAAAAGTGTTCTTGCCTTCTCCTTGTATTTTGATTTTCAAGGACTTGTTTTCTGACATGGAGTTGCTGCGATTGTCGTACACCAACAGTTTTTCGTTCACATTATTGATGATGAGGTCCAAGTCGCCGTCGCCGTCCAAATCTCCATAAGCCGCGCCATTGGAGTGGGTGGGCAGTGCGAAACCCCATTCCGTCGAGCGGTCTTCAAAGCGCAAACCGCCCTGATTGGCGAAAGCGTAATTGTGAACTTTGGTGGAGGGCATGAGGTCCACAAAGCGTTTAAAATCAATTTTTTCGCCCCGTTCTGCGGCGGCGAGGTTTTCGTCGTTGGCCAAAAAATTGACGTAATCCTGATCGGTCACATCTTTGTAAATGCCGTTGCAGACAAATAAATCCTTGTGGCCATTGTTGTCTAAATCGGCAATGAGCGCGCCCCAACTCCAGTCGGTAGCATGAACGCCCAGCACCTGCGCCACATCGCTGAAGGTGCCGTTGCCGTTGTTGAGTTGCATGGTGTTGCGCATCGCCTGATGGTGGAAACCGTTGCGCAGCGTGAGTTGGTATTGGTCGTAGGTGGTAAAGTTGGTCGTTTGTTTGATGCGCTGAAGGTCTTGCGGCAGCATATCCGTTACAAAAATATCGGGCAGGCCGTCGTTGTTGATGTCAGCCATATCGGCGCCCATGCTGAAATTGCTGGTATGAGGCATGGCCTCGGTGAGCGCCTCCGCGAAAGTGCCGTTTTTGTTGTTGAGGTAAAGATAGTCTCGCTCGTAAAAGTCATTGGAAATATAGATATCCGGCCAGCCGTCCATATTCACATCGCCTACTGTAACGCCCAGACCAAAGCCGATGACGCTGCCATAAATTCCGGCTTTTTCGCTGATGTCCACAAAGCGGCCGTCCTGATTTTCGTACAATTTATCGCCGCCTTCTTCATCGCGGAAGGGCCGGAGGTTGCGCAGGTTGAGGGTAGAAATGGGGCGGAACGAGTTGTTGAGTACATAGCAATCCAGATCGCCGTCGCGGTCGAAATCAAAAAAAACGGCATGAGTGGAAAAACCCTTATCGGCCAGCCCGTATTCGCGGGCCTTTTCTGTAAAAGTGAGGTCGCCGTTGTTGATAAAGAGTTCATTTTCTTTGTCGTCGCCCTTCACATCGCCGGAATTGCAGACGTAAATATCGAGCAAACCGTCGCCGTTCACGTCGGCCATCGCTACGCCGGTTGA
The DNA here is from genome assembly GCA_002344975.1 of Saprospiraceae bacterium UBA2329. Taxonomy (GTDB): domain Bacteria; phylum Bacteroidota; class Bacteroidia; order Chitinophagales; family Saprospiraceae; genus UBA2329. Next base: position 43,019 of record DDUV01000107.1, read on the forward strand.
CCAGGCACGGGTACCCCCCACGCCGGCTTTGGTGGTGATGTCTTCAAAGGCAAAATTTCCTTTGTTGAGAAACAGGCGGTTTTCGCCCTGATTGGAGGTGAGGAATACATCCGGCCGCCCGTCGTTGTTGATGTCGCCGATGGCTACCCCGCCGCCGTTATAATAATTCCGATAGCGAAACACATCGAACTCGCCGCTCAGGCTCAGTTCGTTGACAAACCGAATCCCGGTTGTTTCTTCCGGTACGGCCACAAACAGAGCGGAAGAGTTATTGGTATCGGCCTCTAAAGCGCCGGAACCACTTTTTTTGCAAGCTGAGAGTGCCAATAAGAAGGCAAAGCCGGCAATCCAAAAACTGGCTAAACGCATGATTGCGCGTTTTGGGTGATATCACAAACAGGCAGGGCGAACAGATGACTGCTCGCCCTGACCCATATTCATAAGTTAAAACAATGCCTCAGGGCGATTGAAAAAAATCAATAGCCCGGATTCTGCTTCAAGTTCGGGTTGTTGTCCAACGCAATTTGCGGAATGGGGAACAACACAGCGCGCTCGTTAGACTGCGGCTTGGCATACCATGCCTTGAGGAACTGACCGAAGCGAACCTGATCGTTCCGGCGCCAGCCTTCCCAATACAGTTCGTAGCCGCGCTCGTCCAGAATATTGTCGGCAGTGAGCGTAGCAGTAATGGCTGTAGCGCCGCGGTGCGTGCGAATCTGGTTGATGATGTCGCGAGCGCCTCCGGCATTACCTGTACGGAACAGCGCTTCGGCTTTCATCAGCAACACGTCGGCATAACGCAACAGAATGTAGTCGTTGCCCGGGTTGTCCACGTTGGTAAAGTCCGGCGGATACTTGATACAACGAACGCCTTGGCGCTCATTGGAATACAGCAAGTCCACGTCCACGGTGAAAGCCAAGGGATTGCCGCCGCGGTCGGTGAGGTTGTTACCGTTTTGGTCTTTCTGCTGGCCTTCGAGGAAGCCCGCGCGCAGGCCGCTCACGTCGGTCACACCCGGAATGGCAGCGCTTTTGCGCACGTCGCCGGAACCACTGGCGCTCCACTTGTTGTAGAAATCGGCAATGGTGGTGAAGCCGTTCCAGCCGCTCGGATTCTGATTGTAGTGCGTGGTCATGCGGTGACGGCTCTGGAGGTTGCCACGAGAGTTGCCCGGCGAGTTAACGATGGCAAAGATCATCTCGCGGGACTTCGTAGAGTTGTCTGCTGTGAAGTTGTCCCAGTAAGGCGTGAGTTGGAAACGGCCGGAGTTGATTACCGCATCAGCGTGCTCAATCACTTTCTGCATATCGGGAGCAGCGAAGGTGTAAGGACCTGCCGGGTTGGCAGCCGTAAACACAGCTTTGTTGAGATACACTTTAGCCAGCAGCGCATTGGCGGCGTCTTTGTTGGCTACGCCCGGATTCACATCCTGATAATTGGGCAGATTGGGCATGGCGGCAGTCAAATCAGCGATGATGAAATCGGTAGCTTCTGAACGAGTAAACACTTTAGGTATGGTCAAAATACCTTCAGTAGCTTCGCGGAAGGGAACCGAACCATAAAGGTCGGTAACGAGATACATGAAATAAGCGCGCATAAAGCGGGCTTCGGCAGCAACACGGGCATTGGAGCCTGCGGCAGCGAGCGCTCTTGTAGCCTGAAAAACGCCTGAGTTCAACTGATTCCAGCCACTCAGTACAAACGAGTGAGAAGCATCCCAGTCGTGCGTATGCAACTGGCGCCAAACCCCGAAGTCGCTCCAGTCGGTGCCTCTGGTGGGGCCCATCATCTCGTCGGAGGAGTGCTCCAACAAAGCAAAGGTATTGTCTTGGCTGGCCAAGCCTGTAACTTGGTCGTAAACCCCCCTGAGAGCAGCCGCGGCATCAGGAGGAAGCGGCAGAACATTGTCCACTACGTCTTCGCCCCTTCCATCCTCAACAATATCTTCGAGGTTGGTGCAGGCCGGCATGATGGCGAACAAGGCCACTACCGGAAGGAGAATGAAAAATTTTGATATTCTCATGATTCTTAGATAGTTTTGATTAGTTAAAGCCAACATTCAAGCCTAAAGAAATGGTACGAGCCGACGGGTATGCTGTATAGTCAATACCAAAGGATGGGATGCCATTCAGAGACTTGTCGGTATTTACCTCAGGATCAAAGCCGGTGTAACCCGTGAAGAGCAGCAGGTTTTGGCCTGTGAGGTACAAACGCAGGCTGCTGATGCCTTTCCAGTTTCCTGTGTTAAACGTATAGCCCACAGTAAGGTTCTGCAAACGCACGAAATCGCCTTTTTCGAGGAAGCGGGTAGAAGCTTCGCCGAAGTTGTTGGGGCTTTCCGGGCTGTTGGCCAAATCGCGGCTTACGTTGCGACCGTTGCGCAGGTTGCCTTTGAGGAAGATGGCGTTGGCTGTGTTGTTGTAAATATAGTGCCCGAAAACACCATTAAAGAAAATGCTCAGGTCGAGGTTGCCGAAGGTGAAATTGTTGGTCAAACCGGATGTGAAAGTAGGAATCGGGCTGCCTGCATAGGTTACCAAGTCGCCGTTGGGATAAATACCCAAACCTTCGTTGGTAAAGCCGCCGAATTCACGCAAGTAAAAGGCAAACAACGGAGAGCCACTGATCACACGTTGAGCATAAGCACCCGTAAGACCTTGGCCGTTGATGGCGCCGGTGTTGACAAATGTGGGCAGGTCGCGCACCTCATTTTTCAGGGTAGCTGCATTGAAGAGCACTTGCCAGTTGAAAGACTTTTTGTCTACAACTCTGGCATCCAAGGTTAGCTCTACACCGCTGTTGACTACATCTCCATCAAGGTTGAAAAATTGAGTTGCGTTACCAGGAGCAGGTTGAGCAAAAGTTTGAAGGAAGATCAAATCCTTTGTCACTTTGTTGAAGTAGTCTAACGAACCAGTCAGGCGGCCACCGGCAAAGCCAAAATCAAGGCCAATATTCGTCTGTGTTGTAGATTCCCATCTGATGTCCGGATTAGGAAACTGTACTATGTCGAAAACTCCCGCGTTGTTAGCGCGTAAAATAGCCTTGGAAGCATTGCCGGGGAATTCCTGATTGCCCGTAATACCCCAGCCTGCGCGCAATTTCAGATCATAAAATGCTTCAGGAATGAAGGATTCCTCGCTCAGGCGCCATGCACCGTTGATGGCGGGGAAGATACCGTACTTGTTGTTCGGACCAAATTTGGTGGAGCCGTCGGCGCGTACCGTACCGGTAAAGATGAAGCGATCGCCGATGCTGTAGTTCACACGACCGAAGTAAGACTGCAACTCTTCTACGCTGCGGTCGGAAGCGGCGCGGTAAGCGTTGTTGTTGTCTTGTGCATTGACGCCGTCTAAGTTGTCCACCAATGAAATCAAGTCCGTCACAAAGAAACGAGCTTGCACCCAGTCGCCCTGATTTTGGAACTCCTGATAGGAAAAACCTGCCACTGCGTCTATTGTGCTGGACCCCATGGCCTTTTTGAAGTTGAGTGTGTGCTCTACTACGCGGCTGGAGAGGTAGCGGTTGTCCACAATGGCGCGGCCCTGGCCCTGAATGTCGTTGAAAGCCAGTTTCGGAGAAATACCCGTGCGGCGCACTGATTCCGCATTATCCACACCTACGTTCAGTTTATAAGACAAACCGGAAGCAATGTGCCAGGTAGCGCCGATATTGGCCAAAACGCGGGAGGTGGTACCGTGGTCGTCAATATATGCCAGAAGTGCGAGCGGATTGCGGAAGTCAACTGATTGCGGGAAAGTGCCGTCTGCGTTTACTGCCCGGCGAGTCGGGTTGGCTTGCAGCGCAGCGCCGATCAGACTGCCTTCGAAGCCGGCATTGTTGGTGATGGGCGCGTAATCGTTGTTCAGACGGGAAGCCGTCATCTGCACGCTGAATTCGAGCTTGTCGTTCAGCATTTTGTGGCTGGCGTTCAAACGACCGCTCAAGCGGCGGAGGGCTGTGTTTTCCACCACGCCTTCCTGATCGAGATAGCCCAATGAAAAGCGGTACAGCGTTTTCTGATTGCCGCCGCCGTAGCTGAAATTGTAGTTCTGAGCAATGCCCGTGCGGAAAATCTCTTCCTGCCAGTCGGTAGCGCCGCCGAAATTCACCGCCTGAGCATTGGCGCCGGCCTTCACGGCAGCGTCCACATACTCATCGGCAGAAAGCAGGTCGTAGCGCTTCAGCACATTGGAAACACTGGTCTGAGCTGAGAAAGTGGCGTTAGATGTACCCACTTTACCTTTTTTAGTGGTGATGAGTACTACGCCATTAGCGCCACGCGAGCCATAGATGGCGGCTGCGGAAGCGTCTTTCAGGACGGTCATGGTTTCAATGTCTTCCGGGCTGAGGAAGTTGAGCGGGTTGCGGGCAGAAGACGAACCTGCACCGAAGTCGGTACCGCCGGCACTGTCGTCGCGGCCATCCAGGGGCACGCCGTCCACCACGAAAAGTGGGTTGTTTCCTGCACGAACGGAAGATGTACCGCGAATGCGGATGTTGACGCCTGCGCCCGGCTCGCCGCTGGCCGCTGTGATCTGTACACCGGCAGCGCGGCCCTGAAGCAGTTGCTCAGGAGAGGCAATGACCCCTTTGTTGAAGTCTTTGTCGCTGATGGCCACCACAGCGCCCGTAGCATCGCCCTTGCGCACCGTGCCGTAGCCTACGACCACCACCTCGTCGAGGAGGCGACCTGCGGAGAGAGACACGTCCACTTTGCTGGATGCGCCGATGGCAACTTTCTGGGAAGCATACCCGGTGTAGGAGAATTCCAACTCGGTAGCACCTGCCGGTACAGACACAGAGTAGGTACCGTCAATGTCGGTAATCGTACCTGCGCTGGTTCCGACCACCAATACGTTGGCGCCGATGAGCGGTTCTTTGGTTGCTGCATCCGTCACAATACCGCTGATAGTACGTTGGGCCATCGCCCAAGTTCCCAACAGCATAAACGCGACCAGAAGCAACCCTTGAGAAAAGTAGTTGACTCTAAGTTTCATACATTAGGCTGGTTTTGGTTAAAAAAAAATTACCTGTTTACTCTTTTATGTTCAATGGGAATACCATAAGTGTGTTTCACAGAGCTGTGATTTTCAATGGCTTTGGGAGGCAACTTGTCGCTTTTTGTACTTCAAACACTAAGACGGCGGCAAAAGTGAGGAAATAGTTCTGAATTTGCAATGCACCACTGCATTTTTTTTTTCTTTGTAAAAAGTACGAAATAATATTGCGAATTTGCAAAATTGCATCTTGTACGTTTACTATATAATACGTTAACGATCAAACACAAATCATGCTGCTTAGACTGTGGTTTTTTGCCGGGCTTTTTGCCGGCGTCTCAATGACGGCCCTGTCGCAATCGCCCGACCTGATTCTTCGCCGCAATGTGGATAGAATAGACATCCCTTTCGAGTACGAAAACAATTTCATCATCGTCAATGTCATCCTCAATGATTTGCTGCCCCTGCGTTTTATTTTCGATACCGGCGCCGAGCATACCATACTCACCCAACGGGATTTCACCGATATTCTGCAAGTACAATACGGGCGCCGTCTGCCGCTGATGGGGTCGGATCTCAGTGTAGAATTGTACGCATTTCTGGCTATCGGCGTCAAGCTCAACGTAGGCGGCCTGATAGCGCCCAACAGAACCATTCTTGTTCTGGAGGAAGATTATGTGAATTTTAAAGAGTTTGCCGGCGTGGACGTACACGGCATCATCGGGTCCGACTTGTTCCGACGCTTCGTGGTACGCATCAATTACAAACAACAGATTATCTCGCTTATCAATCCCGTCCATTTCAAACCACCTGGAAACAGGTACATTGAAATACCGGTGGAGATGATCCGCAATAAACCCTATATCAAGGCCTCCACAATCATTGCCGGCAAACAAGTCAACGATTATAAATATTTGGTGGACACGGGCGCCGGTATGGCCATCCTTATTTATACCAACACAGACCCCTCCCTGCATTTGCCGCCCCAGGTAGTACGCAGCCGTCTGGGCATGGGACTTGGCGGAAACATTGAAGGCTTTCTGGGGCGTATCGGGTATCTCCGCTTTGCCGACATGGAGATGAAAGGCGTCATCACCAATTTTCAAGACCTCCCCTTTCCAGATGACACGCTGCGCACACAACAGCGCAACGGCATCATAGGCAACCAGATTCTGAACCGATTTGTCATGATTTTTGACTATCCCAATAGCAAACTGTACGCCTCGCCTACTTCGAGAGCAAAAGCGGTTTTCAAAAGCGAAAAAAGCGGCATGCTCTTAGCTGCATCCGGGAAACGCTTAGATACTTTTACGGTGTTTGACGTTTTGCCCGGCAGCCCGGCAGCGAGTGCGGGCATACAGGTGAACGATCAGGTTCGCTCTGTCAACGGTTGGCCTGCTTCGGTGCATACGCTGGAAGAACTGACCAATAAGTTTTATGGAAAGGCCGGAAAAAAAATGAAGGTGGTCATAGAAAGAAACGGGGTGCGGATGTTGAAGGTGGTAGTGCTTAGGGAGTTGATATGATAAGCTGCGAGCTATGAGCCGCGAGTTTGCCCAACTAAAAACGCGGATGCTGCCGGGCTTGCCGACAACATCCGCGCACGCAGATGAAATCAATTCAATATCAGTGCATTAACCTGCCAAAAGCGGGGCCAGAATCAATGCTACGATAGACATCAGTTTGAGAAGGATGTTGAGCGAGGGACCGGAAGTATCCTTGAACGGATCGCCTACGGTGTCGCCCACAACAGCTGCTTTGTGCGGTTCGGAGCCTTTGTAGTACGTCTTGCCGTTGATGTCCACGCCACCTTCAAACATTTTTTTGGCATTGTCCCAGGCGCCGCCGGCATTTGATTGGAAAATAGCCATCAACACACCTGCGGAGGTAACGCCGGCCAACAAACCGCCCAGCATTTCCTTACCGCCGAGGAAGCCGATGAGTACCGGCGACAACACAGCCAACAAACCAGGCAATATCATTTGGCGGATAGCCGCTTTGGTGGAAATTTCCACGCAACGGCCATACTCGGCTTTGCCATCGGCAGCATGGAATACATTGCGATCTGCCTCGCTCCACTCGTCCATTTCTTTGCCGTCGTTTTTGCGCATTACATCGAGGGCCTTTTTCAGTTCAGGAATGTCGTTGAACTGACGGCGCACCTCCTGAATCATATCCATAGCAGCTTTGCCTACAGCATCCATTGCCATGGAAGAAAACAGGAACGGCAACATAGAACCGATGAGCAAACCGGCCATTACCTGCGGGTTGGAAACGTCAATGACATTCACCTGTGCTACCTGCATGTAAGCTGCGAAGAGTGCCAGAGCGGTGAGTGCAGCAGAGCCAATGGCAAAACCTTTACCGATGGCGGCAGTGGTGTTGCCTACTGCGTCGAGTTTGTCGGTACGGGCGCGCACTTCTTTGGGCAGTTCGCTCATTTCAGCTACACCACCGGCGTTGTCGGCAATGGGGCCGTAAGCGTCCACCGCCAATTGAATGCCGAGGTTGCTGAGCATACCAACAGCCGCAATGGCAATGCCGTATAGGCCGCCAAAGTGATAAGCGCCGATGATGCCCGCCGCCAAAATCAAAATAGGCACTGCCGTTGATTGCATACCTACGCCGAGGCCGGCAATGATATTGGTGGCAGAGCCGGTAACTGACTGGTTTACAATGCTCTTAACCGGGCGGGTGCCGGTGCCGGTGTAAAACTCGGTAATCATACCGATGCCCAAACCAGCGAGCAAGCCAATCACTACCGCGAAGAAGATACCGGTAGAAGAATACTCTGTGCCGTTGAATGCCCAGGTAGCCGGCATCATCCATTTTACTACAAACCAGGTAGCCGCCAGCATAACCGCGCTGGAGAGCAGTTCGCCTGTATTGAGCGCTTTTTGCGGGTTGCCGCCTTCTTTTACTTTTACAAAGAACGTACCGATGATGGAAGTTACAATGCCTACGCCGGCCAGAACCAATGGCAGCAGCACGGCGTTGAGGCCATTCATTTGCAAGGCTGCTCCCTGAAACTCAGTGAGGCCGATGAACGCAGCGCCCAATACCATCGTACCGACAATACTGCCCACATAAGATTCAAACAAGTCGGCGCCCATACCGGCTACGTCGCCCACGTTGTCGCCCACGTTGTCGGCGATGGTAGCGGGGTTGAGCGGGTGGTCCTCGGGAATGCCGGCTTCCACTTTGCCTACGAGGTCGGCGCCTACGTCGGCAGCTTTGGTATAAATACCTCCGCCCACACGCGCAAACAAGGCGATGGAGGAAGCGCCGAATGAAAATCCGGTAAGTACCGTGATGACGCGCGTAACGTCTTCAGCCGTGCCCGTGCCGAACATGTTGCCATAAACGATGAACAATATGCTCAAGCCCAGAACGCCCAGGCCTACTACGCCCATGCCCATGACGGAGCCGCCGGCGAAGGCTACTTCAAGCGCTTTGCCGAGGCTGGTGCGGGCGGCGTTGGTGGTGCGCACGTTGGCTTTCGTAGCAACGCGCATACCGATGAAGCCGGCCAGCGCAGAACTGATGGCGCCTATAAGAAAGGATACGCCCACCAACCAGGAGGATTTCTGAGCATCGGCAGAAACCGCCAGCAATACGGCTACTACGGCTACAAATACTGCCAAAACGCGGTATTCGGCCTTGAGAAAGGCCATGGCGCCCTCAGAAATGGCCTTGGCAATGCGGTGCATGCGCTCGGTGCCTACTTCTTGTTTGCTGACCCAGGCAGACCGCCATGCGACGTACAATAAACCCAGTACACCCAGTACCGGAACTACATACAGGAGATTTTGACCCATGATTGACTATAGTTTAAAGTGGTTTCAGAATAGAAGACCGGAACCAGGTCCTGCCTTTTGTTGATTGCGGGCGCAAAGCTAATGTTTATTTGTTTATCGGCATATTGTTTCGGATTCCGAATTTCGGGGTTCAACGTTTCGCGTTCCGGGTTCAATGTTTCGGGCGGGAACCTTAAACCTTGAACCCGAAACCTCCCCATTAAACCTTTCCCTATCTTTGAAGTCAAATTCACAAAACACGGTACTTGGCGTATATGTCCATTTCAACTCCCGACGAGCAGATACTCGCTCTGATGCGCAGCAACGGCGGCATGGAGCGGGGGCTGAAAATGCTGATGGACAAGTATCAGGCGCCCTTGTATCGGCAACTGATGCGCATGACCGGCAACCACGACGACGCCAACGACCTGCTGCAAAACTGCTTCATCAAAGCCTACCGGCACATCGGGCAGTTCGAGGGCAAGTCCAAATTGTCGAGCTGGTTGTATCGCATAGCTGCCAATGAGGCCATTACGTTTTTGAACAGCGTCAAACGCAGGGCGACCGACTCCATGCAGGCACACGAACACTTGAGCGCCTCCATGCAGGCCGATGCGCCGATAGACGCCGATGCGCTTCAGGAGCGATTGAGATCAGCGATCAGCGCGCTGCCGGAAAAGCAAAAATTGGTCTTCTCACTGAGGTACTACGAGGAGATGCCTTATGAAGAAATGTCGAAAACGCTGGGTACATCGGTAGGAGCGCTCAAAGCATCTTACCATCATGCTGTAAAGAAAATTGAAGATTTTTTCCATGAAAAATAAAGCCATGAGCGAACATACAAACAAGGAAGCGCGAGAAGAACTCGCCGGTTTGTCGCCCTTGCTGAGCCGCATCCGGCAGTCGGAATCAGCCATTGAAGCACCGGAAAATTACTTCCGCGATATGCAGCAGGATGTACTTTGGAGATTAAAAACGGAGGTAACTGCCGCGCCTGCACCGGCTCGCCCGACCGCATGGGAGCGATGGGCCGCCGTGTTTCAGGTTTTCAAAAGGCCGTCTTATGTGGTGGGGTTTGCCACAGTGGTCTTAGCCCTCGTTGCTGCATTTTGGATTTGGTCGCCGACTACTAACGACGCCGGCGCCTCCTTAGCCTCGCTTACCGAGGAAGAGACTTTGGCCTACATTGAAAACAACATCGAAGATTTCGACACGGATTTGTTGGCTCAAACCATTGCCGGCAATACTTCCTGGACCGGCGCCTCCGGCCTGAGCGGAGAAGATGCCGACCGATTGCTGGAGGAATTACTGCTGGAGTTGGAGGCAGACTCTTTGGAAAAACTATTCTAATCACCACAATACCGCGACATTATGAAAAAATGGATTTTCAGCATCGCCCTTTCCCTCATTGCATTGGCTGCATTGCAAGCACAACCGCGCCCGGAAAGAGGCGGCGGCGAGCGCGTAAAAGCCATGCGCACGGCCTTCATTACCAACAAATTGAACCTGACGCCCGAAGAAGCGCAGCAATTCTGGCCCTTGTACAATCAGTTTGAAGCCGAGCAGAAAAAAATCCGCGACAAGTTTGTGCCGGCCAAAGACCTCATGTCTATGTCGGATGCCGAAGCGGAGAAGTTTCTGAACAACCAGTTGGACATGGAACAGGAACTCCTCGACCTGCGCAAAGACTACCTGCAACGCATGAAAAAAGTGCTGCCGGTGCGCAAAGTGGCCATGCTGCCGCGTTTGGAGCGCGAGTTTCGGGAGGAACTGTTGGACAATCTGCAACAAATGCGGGCCAATCGCGGCGGAGCAGCCCCGCAACGCCCCGCGCCGCGCAATTGAGATTATAGAAGTTACGGGAAAAACAGGAAGTTTAATGGCTGCAGGTCGGGTGTGAAAGCGCCCGGCCTGTTGGTGTTTGTTACCGACACTATGGCATTGGCGTCCACTTTTATGGTGAGTTTTTGGTCGTAGTTCTTTTCGTCCCCAATTGGTTCAAATCAATGTATGCTATCAATTCATCGTGGGATAAGGACTCCCGGAACTGGTCATAATTGACGGTCACGCTTGATTCCATAGACTGGAGGTGCTTGTTGAGAATGGCCTCCGTTTCCACGCGCTTGTTGTTGATTATCGCTTCCTGCTTTTCCTGCGTTTTGCAGTCCAATGCTGTGAACAGCAAGAGAAAGAATGAGATGATCATGGAATGCTCATCGTCTGACTAGTTATTTGTTTTGATGGGCTTGAAGCCGTTTTTTACAGCGCCAATTATGAGCCTGCCTGTGGATAGCGACAACAACGAAGGCAGCCGGGCTGACGCCGGCTGCCGTAGATAATTGCCTCTATTTATTTCTTTCAACGCTTGCTCCCAAGACGCCTTTACAAGGTTCTAATGCCTTTTGAAAACCTGAAGAATACGCTTTGTTTAAAGAATCGCAGGAGGCTCGCAAATCTTTATTGGCTTCCAAAAACTCCTTTAACTCTTGACCTGTGTAGCTCTTGATCTTTTCTTGGAGTTGATCACATCCGTTTTTTCGATTTTCAAGAATAATATTATTAGAGTAGGCAGTCATACTTTTCAGACAGGCTTCTAATTGAGCGGTATTCATTTGCTCAAGCACGGCCTCATCTTTGAGAGCGGCATTGAATTGCTGCCAGTTGACAGGGCCGGCAAGATTTTCAGAAGAATACTTCGCGACCAGAGCTTCCACTTCCATGCGTTTGGCATCCAGCACGCTCTCCCTGTTGTTTTCAGATGTTTTGCAGGCACTGACGAGGATGAAAGCGAGCAATGCGAAGATAAAAAAGGATTGATTTTTCATGATTTTTTATTTTTTTGAGATTACTGACAATTTCTGCAAGTGTAACAAATGTTGCTTAGTTCCGCGCTATTTCTTTCCCAGATATACGGTATTCCGATCCAAGAAATAACTACGTCGTATGAGCAAAAAAAATCACCACAAATCGAGGAAACTCGACAATCACTATCTAGTGTAGAAACAGAGTTTATGTACGAATTGGTGTATAAATTCTGTATTGACACGGTAAAATCGAGAGAAATGCTAATACCATGACCACTTCCAGTACCAATACTAAATCCACAGCCTGCTATTCCGTTAGGTTGGAGAAATACGTTGCTTTGAAATCCACAACCGGACAATCTACAGACTATACTACAAGAGCCATGAATACCTGACGGTACAGTTGAGAGTACCCGTGTAGTCGTACATTTATGCACATCTAAGCTTTCACAAAAAGACTCATTATCACCTTCCCCCGGCCCACTCGAACCATTACCTCCACCACTTCCACCGGAGCCGCCGCCACTGCCGCCGTCATCATTATCTGCGCTGTCGGTATCGCAAATGAACGAATAGTTGTAGATATCATAGCAGTCCGAGTAGAGGTATTGCATCGTGCCATCCGGGTAAGTGCCATAAATATGGTCACAGTTCTGCCCGGCATAAGTTGTCTGGACATAGCAGGATTTGGGGCTGCCTGCCGTCTGCCCCCGGACATTGTTGTTGGACAGCGCCCTGAGCGCCTGCACCAAATCGCAATCTACCTCGCCAAACAGCGTTCGATTGAAGAGTACTGACAAGGCAAGCACATCACGCATACCGGGCATGCCCGGTGTACCCGTCGCAGCAGAGGCGTACGGAAACGGGGTTCCGGTATCCATCACGCCGTACCTGAACGTAGCACCGTCCTTTACGGCTACCAAAATACCCGTTATGGCATCGTCTTCCGGGCGAACCATTGGTATCAGGGCGGTCTGCCTACCGGCTGCTGTGAAGGTTTTGGCCTGATCCCAAACGGCATAGCCATAATCGTCTTTGAGATGAGCCAAGCGCACCAGATTTCTGTTGTTGGAAACGCGCATACCGGCAATGGCCTGATTTACAAAGCCAGGCACAGGCTGAAGCGGCGCAATAATCCGTGAGTTTAGCGACCGGGCTTGCCCGTGATTGAAAAACGGATCGGAAATACTGCCCTGCGCCCGGAGTCCCAACGCAGATGAAAGCAGCATTAAAATAACCAGAATTTTTTTCATAAAAATAGAATGTTGAAAAGGTTTGTCCCCTACTTGGCCATTACAGGCGGAGCCGGTTCGGGTGCTTTGTCCGCCGCCGGATATACCGGCCATCATGGTGCGGAGCAGGCTCGTCTCGTGCGCGGTGTGTTGTACAATCTCACATATATGCAGCCCGCGCCGGGCTTGTCTGCTCCTGTATGATACAGCATTCACGACGATTCATTCCCATTCGCGACTTTTCAAAAACCCAGCCGCCACAGCATCCCGCGCTGCGCGCGGCCGGGGTTCGATTAAAGTCGAATTCAACACGCTTTTGGCTGCGCTGCATACCAGATACAGGGCTTTGCGGCATGGCAAAGCAATCCCCTCTCCGGCAAAACCAATATGGAAGACGGTACCCAAAAGGCACAGGCGTTTCCATACGGCGCAGGCCGCAGCAGTGTTGTTCAGACAGTGTTGTTGAATTCGTTACTAAAACTTTTCCCTTGTCGCGGGATGACTCGGGAGGTGTCGTGTTGTTCAATACATTGTCGTTTTCCAATCCGAGGTCTTTTACCGGGTTGTTCGGAAAAACGATATGTCAAAGATAAAGTGCCTGAAATTTAAATACAAATATTTTTTCGTTTTTTTTTTTTTTACACATTCAATATTTTACCAACAACAAACACCGCCATTGAAAAGTGCCTGAATGTACTTGAAATGTATATAGTACCGGCCACCCGCCATAATCATATTATCTTTGCGCCTCAACCAATTCGGCCAAGTATGAACGGAGGAGCCATCACAGCGCAGGTATTGAAAGCCCACGGAGTAGAGCGTATTTTCACCCTGTGCGGAGGGCATATTTCGCCCATCCTCGTGGAGGGTGAAAAAGCCGGTTTGCGCATTGTGGATGTGCGCAATGAAGCAAGTGCTGTTTTTGCTGCCGACGCAGCCGCCCGTCTCAGCGGAATACCCGGCGTAGCGGCGGTGACTGCCGGGCCGGGCGTGACCAACAGCATTACGGCGCTGAAAAACGCGCAAATGGCACAGTCGCCCCTGCTGCTCATCGGCGGCGCTACGGCTACCCTGCTGCGGGGGCGCGGCGCGCTGCAAGACATAGACCAGATGGCATTGGTGCGGCCGCACGTTAAGTGGGCGCTGCGGGTACGGCGTTTGTCGCAATTGGCAGGCGCCCTGCACAAGGCATTGCATATTGCCCGAAGCGGCGTACCCGGCCCTGTTTTTGTAGAAATACCGGTGGACCTCCTCTACGACGAGTCGCTGGTGCGCGAATGGTATGCCCAAAAAACGAGCCGCAAAAATACCCTCTTGGAAAAACTGACCGCCTGGTACATCGAGCGGCATTTGAACCGCCTGTTTTCAGGAGGGGGCAAAATCGGCGCTCCGGCCACGCCCGCCATTCCGCGCGCGGCAGAATCGGCCATAGAGCGCACGGCAGCCCAATTGCAGCAGGCCCGCCGCCCGGTGTTGGTCATCGGCAGCGGGGCCATGTTGTTGCCGCAGGAAATCGTGGCGCTGACCGAGGCGTTACCGCGATTGGGTATTCCGGTGTATGTCAGCGGCATGGCGCGGGGCTTGCTGGGCAGGGAGCATCCGTTGCTGCACCTGCACGAGCGCAAAAAGGCCCTCCGCGAAGCCGATCTCATCATTTTGGCCGGCGTACCCAGCGATTTTCGTTTGGACTACGGCAGCCACCTCAGCCGAAAGGCCGTAAAAATAGTAGTGAGCCGCCATCGGGAGGAACTGCACAAAAACCTGCGCGGCCACCGGGCCATCCTCGGCGATCCGGGCAGATTCCTCATTCGCCTGTCTGAAATTAGCGCGCCCCGGCCTGAATGGGACGAATGGAAATCGCAATTGCAGGATTGGCAGGCCGCCCGCGAGCAGGAAATAGCCCGGCAGGCAGGCGCAACGGTAGGGCAGGGCATCAATCCTGTGACGCTGTTCATGGTGCTGGAGCAAATGCTGCCGCCCAATTCCATCCTCATAGCCGACGGCGGCGATTTTGCAGCTACGGCCTCCTATACGCTCCGGCCCCGGCAGCCATTGGGCTGGCTCGATCCCGGCGTGTTCGGCACCTTGGGCGTAGGCGGCGGTTTTGCCCTCGGTGCAGCGCGGCGCTATCCCAACCATTATATATGGATCATTTATGGCGACGGCAGCGCAGCGTACAGTCTGGCCGAATTGGATACTTTTGCCAAAAATGGCTTCAAAGTGTGCGCCATCATCGGCAATAACGGCTCTTGGGAACAGATTGCCCGCGATCAGGTGACTTTCCTCGGCGCGGCCACCGCCACGACCTTGCCCCGCTCCGACTACCACCGCATTGCCGAGGCGTTTGCGGCTGCGGGCGAACGAGTGGATCATCTGGAAGCCTTTGCCTGGGCGGTGCAGCGCGCCATTCAGCATTTGGACAAAGGGATTCCTTACGTCATCAATGCCGATATTGGCAGCACTGATTTTAGGAAGGGGAGTCTTTCGATGTAGTTTTGGAGACCCGCTGATAATAACAGATAAAAACAAAGACATGGAAACCAACGGCAATCCTTTTTTGAACATAAAGGCGGAACTCAGCCCGTATTTCAGCATCATGGGCCAGGCTTCGGACACCATTCTGGATGCGGAGGTGTCGTCATATCCTATTTTTATAGCTGCCACGCAGGAGGTGCCGATCGGGGTATTGCTCATGCGTGCCGACAATGGCTGGCAGGTGAATGCTTCTACCTTGGAGGAGTTGGTAGCCCGGCAAGTGGTCGCGCAGGATCATGTCGCGGATTTCAGGATGGTGTATAAAGACCCCCGGCAGTATTTTTGCGTATTTGCGGTGAAGGACGAGGGCAGTAATTTTTTGTTTATACCGAGGGAGGGGTAGGCGGTATGCGGCTCCACGCTGCACGCCGCTTTATCGTTTCTCCGGGAACAAAGTCGTCAAACCATCCTCGCTCGCAGCGCACACTCCGCGTTCGGTGATGATGCCGGTAACTAAGCGCGCCGGCGTCACGTCGAAGGCGAAATTGGCGCCGGCACTGCCTTCCGGGCAAAGCAGCACCTCCTGAATACGCCCCTCGGCCCAGCCTTCGATGTAGCGCAGTTCGCGGTCGTCGCGTTGTTCGATGTTGATTTCCCGCAGCCCGTCGCGAATGTTCCAGTCAATGCTGGAAGAAGGCGCTGCCACATAAAACGGCGCCCCGTTATCCTGAGCTGCCAATGCCTTGAGATAGGTGCCGATTTTATTGGCCACATCGCCGCAGCGGGTGGTGCGGTCGGTGCCGGTGATGACCAAATCCACCAAGCCATGTTGCATCAGGTGGCCGCCGGCGTTGTCGGCAATGAGGGTATGCGGAACGCCGCGCCTGCCCAGTTCAAAGGCCGTGAGCCGGGCGCCCTGATTTCGGGGCCGGGTTTCGTCCACCCACACATGAACGGGAATACCGCGCTCCTGCGCCAGATAGATCGGAGCGGTGGCTGTGCCGTACTCGATACAGGCCAGGAAGCCCGCGTTGCAATGCGTGAGGATATTGACCGGCGCGCCGTTTTTTTGTCGGGCGATGGCCTCGATCAGAGGCAAGCCGTGTTCGCCGATGCGGCGGCAGGCATCTATGCTGTCGGCGGCACATTGTTGGGCGAAAGCCAGCGCCTGTTGTTGCCGCTCCGCAAGAGAACCGGCCTGAAGAATGGACTGCGCAGCCTGATCGAGCGCCGCAAACAAGTCAACAGCGGTGGGTCGGGTGGCAGCCAGCATGGATTTTTGTTGTTGGTAATACGATTCCACACTCGCAGCGGGTTCGTGCAGAGCCGCCAGATACATGCCGTAAGCAGCCGTGACGCCGATGAGCGGAGCACCGCGCACCAGCATCTCCCGGATGGCGTGGGCCGCATCTTCCGGGGTATGCAAATCCACCATGACTTCTTCAAAAGGCAGGCGGCGCTGATCGAGCACCTGCACAACGCGCTCATTGGCCGGATGTAATCGAATGGTCGTCAGTAGTTTGCTCATTTGCCTTTAAACACCGGTTTGCGTTTTTCGATAAAAGCGCGCACGCCTTCCTGAAAGTCTTCCGTTTGGCCGGCAGTCGTTTGCAGGGTTTCTTCGAGTTGCAGTTGGGTTTCCAGGTTGTTGGTCATGGAGGCGTTGAAGGCGCGTTTGGTGAAGCCCAGCGCGGCGGTCGGCATCTGTGCCAGGGTGAGGGCCAGCCGTTTGGATTCCTCCTCCAGATATTCATCCGGCAGCACTTTGTAAATCATTCCCAGCAGTTCGGCATCGGTTGCGTTGATGCGGTCGCCGGTCATGGCGAGTGCCAGGGCTTTTTGAAAACCAATGATTCTGGGCAGGAAAAAGGTGCCTCCGCTGTCGGGAATGAGGCCGATTTTGCTGAACGCCTGAATGAAGGAGGCCGATGCTGCCGCCAGAGTAATGTCGCAGGCCAGCGCGATGTTGGCGCCCGCGCCGGCTGCCACGCCGTTGACGGCGCATATCACGGGTTTCTCCATGCGTCGGATGGCGAGGATGATGGGATTGTAGTGCTCTTTGAGGATATTGGTGAGCGAAGGGCCTTGAGGATCAACGACTTCCTGCAAATCTTGTCCGGCGCAAAAAGCCTTGCCCGCACCGGTGATGAGTACGGCGCGCACGGCAGGATCGGCGGCACAGGCTTCGAGATGACCGATCAGGCGCAGGGCCATTTCCCGGTTGAAGCTGTTGTAAACCTGCGGGCGATGGAGGGTGAGCGTGGCCACGCCTTCCGAAAATTGGTACAAAATGGAGGCATCCATAATTACAATGGTGTAAGTTGTCAAAGGGGCAAAGGTAAAAAAAGGTATCCTTTTCTCAGCCCGGCAAATAGATGGGTATGAATGGTTAGAGGAGCAGGATCAACATCAGACATCACTACTTCCGAACACGCTGAAGCATTCCATTGTACGCGAGTCGCAGGAAATTTTCAGCATCGGAGGATCCATATAAGCCGGGGTAACTGCTCCGGCTTTTTTCGTTTTTCAAAAAAAGTGGGACCACCTTTAGTAGTGGGGCAAAAATAAA
>DDUV01000054.1:0-58726 GCA_002344975.1 Saprospiraceae bacterium UBA2329
GGCTTCGGGAGCCACCACAGCCGGGCAACTTGTTCCGGTGACCACTCCTCCCGGCGCTACCCAGTTAGACGAGGAGCCGCTGAGGGTGAAATTGTTCAGCGTACCGTTGTCGTCTCCACCGGCGACATCAACGATCGTGGTATTCCCTGTGTTATCGCCTGAGGCGACACCTTGATTGAATGGGTAATACAGGACCAATCCAGGTTCATTGCCGACCAGCTCACAATTTTTCTGTGCCTGGATTTCCGACTGACAAAGTGCCCGGCTCCAGATACGCAGTTCATCCATGACGAACGCGGGGTTGCCGCAGGGCCCTTGTCCTACCTGAAGTTGGGCGGTATTGTTAAAATCAATGATGCCAGGCGTAGTGCCGGTAGCAACCAGCGTACCGTCTATGTAAATCCGGTAGGTCGTGCCACTCCGGGTGCAGGCCAGGTGGTGCCAGTTGTTGTCGTTGTAAGTAATGGGCGTAGGGACATCGAGGTAATTCGTACCTACTGCATCGCCACCCACTTCAAAGCTAATTTTGCCTTGTTCGAGGGCGACGTTCCAGAAATTGGAGTTGGAACAAACCGCGCGCTTGCCGACAAGGCCTTGGTGATTTATCTGGTTTTGAGTAGTTTTGAACCAGCTTTCCACCGTAAAGTCCCCGGTGCCGAAATTGCCCTGGGTAGTGTTTACACCCACATAGTCGCTGGCTGCTCCAAAGCTCAAGGCTGCTCCCTGGAAGCCTCCCTGTACTGCGAAATCATAATCCGCTTCGTCGCAGTCGTTGCTGTTGACGTGAATGACGGCTGTGCGCATACCATTGGCGGTGATGGGCACGTTTCCTAAGTTAAGGGTGTCCTGCCGGAACGCGCCGCTAATGCCGTCGCCGCTGCTTAGGGTGTTGTAAACCAATGCCGGCACTGATAGACCGGTAGCACCAAAGGACGGTAGCAACAGTAAAACGCACATCCCGGATTGAAGTAATTGTTTCAGCATGATTTGTAGATTTTATTTTGTTATTAGCGAATCAAACGGATTGAAAGCGATGTGAATGAAACAGACTGCCAGTGGTGGAACCCCAGGCAGAATATCAATTTTCAGGAAAAGGGATAGACCAGAAAAAACGGGCGTTGAAGGCCGAGCCGATGTGCTTCATAAGCAGAAGGCGATCTTTTCATGCGATTAAGGGATTAAATTTTCCAATGGAGAAACCCGCCAATGGAAAAAAAACACACAGTGTTGACCGAATGGAAGTCGGGCAAAATGTCTGCGTCCTCTTGTCTTCGGCAACACGGCAAAAGTCTGGTGATTGGATAAAAAGAGAGGAAGTTTACTGCCTCAAAATCGGGCCATCAAGCCTCAAAATCGGGTCATCATGCTTTCATAAGCCGGTTGCAGGCGACTTACCGAAGCGCTCGCGGTACAGGCGGGATAGATAATCGCCGGAGCGCAGGCCCACGGCCTCGGCCACTTGGCGCAGGGTTTGGTATTGGCCGGAATCTATCAATTCGCGGGCTTGCAGCAAGCGCAGTTCCTGAATGAATTGATTGGCCGAGAGGCCAGCCCGGATGCGTATCTGGCGGTACAGTGTTTTGCGGCTGATCCCCATGCGCTCGGCCAGGTCATCTATATTGAACTGTGGGTTTCCGAGGTTTTGCCGCGCCGTTTCGCGGAGTAGCAAGAGCCAGTCGTCGGCAGCGGATTCGCCTGGTTCGGAGACTTCTTCGGGCAAGGACTCCATCCATTCCCGGCGGGCGGCCTGGTTGCGGAGTGCATTTTCGATGCGCACGATGAGTTCTTCCGCCGAAAATGGCTTGGTGATATAATCGTCAATCCCGACCCGGAACGCGCGCAGGCGGTCGTCGGACCCTGCCAGCGCCGTAAGCAGGATAAGCGGGATCGGGCGCCAGGAATCGCTGTTGCGCAGAGCCTCCAGCAACTCAAAGCCATCCATTTCAGGCATCATCAGGTCAGACAGGATCAGGTCGGGCATCCGTTCGGCGACTGTCAGATGCTCCAGGGCCGCGCGGCCGTTGTCGACAACCGTCAGGTGGTATTCGAGCGGAAGTATGGCGCGGAGAAATGTTTGTAAATCAGGGTTGTCTTCTACCACCAGCAAGCGGGCTGCAACGACATGTTCCGTCGGAGCTGCTGATGCGGGCGATACTTCCGGTAAGTCAAAATTAACGGGGTATTGGCCGCTCCGGGCAGTCGGGGCGGCGTTTTCGGGAGATCGTTCCTGCGCAGGCAAGGTCAGGGAAAATGTGCTTCCGCTTCCGGGCGTGCTTTCTGCCCACAAACTGCCGCCCATTGCCTGGGCCAGTTCGCGCGCCAATGCGAGGCCAATACCGGTGCCTCCCTCTGCCTTGCTCTCCGGGCGTTTCGATTGGTAGTAAAGTTCAAAGATATGCGGCAGGTCGTCGGGATGGATGCCAGGGCCTTCATCGCGCACTCGGAGCACGAAATTACCGGGCAACTGTTCCACCTGCACCACTACTGCGCTGCCATTGGGTGCGTATTTCAGCGCATTGCTCAATAAGTTGCCGATAATTTTGAACAGTTTTTGCCGGTCCAGGGCCAGGGTCCACGACGGCTCCGGGCGGTAATCCAGTTGCAAGGCGATGGCCTTATTTTGCGCTTGGGATTGAAAAGGGGAAAGGGTTTCTTCTACAAAATCATACAACACGGTGGGCTCCTGCTTCAGGTCCAGGCCGGTAGCGCGCAGTTTGCTCAGGTCCAGAATTTCATTGACGAGGTTTTGCAAATGCACGGTGTTGCGTTGTGCCGCATACAGCAGGGTACGGCTTTGCTTGCCGAGGCCGGTATCGTTCAATGCGTATTCGATGGGCCCGCGAAGCAGGGTGAGCGGGGTGCGCAACTCGTGCGACACATTGGCAAAAAAACGGGATTTGAGTTGATCTAACTGCTCCAGTTCTTCGGTTTGCAGTCGGATCGTTGCTGTTTGCCGCTCCACTTCCTGTTCGAGGCGTTCCTGTTCTTCGCGATGCCGGCGAATACGCCAGCTCAGCCAACTCCATATCCCTATTGCCATAAACGCGATGACCAGGGAAATAAACCATCCGCGCAGATAAACCGGGGGCGGGATGATGAGTGTATATTGAAGGTCGTTTTTTGCCCATACGCCATTGGAGGCCTGAGCGCGTAGGATCAGCTTATGCCGGCCATAAGGTAAACCAGATAGCCGGAGCACAGGTTCGTTCAGCAGTTCCCAGTCTTCGGTGACGCCGTCTATCTGCCAGAAGTACGTCGCCCGATCGGAAGCGATGTACTCCAGCAGTGCAAATTCAAGCTGGAGGTAGCGATGGTCGGGATACATCGTAAAGGTATGGGAGGCCAGTAGTTCCGGCAAGCGGTTTTCCAACTGCCCGCTGTTGCCGTACAGTACCTGAAAGGCTGATGCTACCAGTAAAGCCGGTTCTTTTTGCTGCAAGCCGCTCTTGTAAAAATTGTCGGGCTGAAATGCCGTCACCCCGTTTAATCCACCAAAATACAGGCTGCCATCGGTGCCCTGACAATGGGAAATCCGGTTAAACTCATTGTGGGTGATGCCATCCGCTTTTACCCAAGTTCGTCGAACGTGCAGCGCTTTTTTATCCAATTGTGCAATGCCAATGTCGGTAGGCAGCCATAAATGGCCGTGACGATCTTCATAGGTGGCATAAACCACGCCGTTGAGCAAGCCGTTTTTGCGAAAAATAACCTGTGTCTGCCGGCCTGCTGCCGCTTTCCTGTCCCACCGGATCAGACCGCCACCTGCTGTGGCGAGCCAAAAAATGCCTTCCGCATCCTCGTAAAGGTGAAGGATGTTTTCATACGGCAGATAATGGTCGCCTTGTCCGCCAGGCCAGAAGCGGTCAGTAATGCCGCCGTTATGGAAAAGATAAACGCCCTGCGAGCTACATACCCAAATCCGGCCGGCGCGATCGCGCTTTATGAAATAAAAGGGAGCGTGCTCCACCTCCGGAAACCGGGCGTTCGATAGGCGTGCTGCCTCGCCGGTTAGCGGATTTAAAACCATTAGCCCTTTAGCCAGACCGAGCAGCACCCGATCGGCCTTTTCTTCAAATATAGACCAGATGAACCCACCTTCCGGGTTGATCATCCGGTACTGCGGTCCGGTGGGGACCCCCTGTGGCGTAATTTTTTGCAATAACACGGTGCCCCAGTGCTGCTCTTCATTTTCTTTCAACCTCCATTCTGTCCAGATATTTCCATCAGCGCCCGGAGCTATGGCCAGCGCAGTCTCAGCACCTGGCAGGCGCTGCGTCACCCCCGTGTTTAGGTCTGTCAAAAAACGACCAGAGAAATTACTTTCTGTGTTGACAAACAATTGCCCGTTCAGTTCCAGCATGCCCCGGCAAGCCAGCCCCCGGCCGCCGCTGGCGTGTTCATCGTGTAACAGACGCTGGAAATAGTTTTTCCGCAGTTCCACCAATACGAGGCCAAATTTGGTGGCAAACCAGATATTGCCGCTGCGATCAATGAGGAAATCGCTGTACTGCCAGGGGTCTAAATCCGGAAATTCCTGGCTCAGGTCCAGCAGCAAATCGCCGGTACGGTGATAAATGAAAGGAAACTCCACGATCACTTCCCCTTTATCCACTTTCGCATATTGAAAAGAAGCCATTTGCGGATACCGGGGGGCAGAAACGGTGCGCCGGCCTTGCCCGTCTATTTCCCACCTTTCCCGGGCGCTGGTTTTTCCTGTCGCGAAAATAAAAAAACCGTCCGGGTCTGCGGCGGTGCCCTTCAGCAGGCCGAAGTCTCCACCCGGATGCGCCGGATATTTACGGATCTCACGTCCGTCCAATGCCAGTTCAGCCAATACATACTGTGTGGACCGGACGTCCTGATAAACGCACCAAATAGTTTGGCGGCTCGTGATTCGGACGAGTTTTGAGTCTCTGATGTTTTCAATCCGGCGAAAGCGCCAGCCATTTTCAGGGTGGTAGGTAAAAAAACCATTTGCCTCTGAATCCCAGATCAATAAAGTCCCATCAGCCAGTGGCTGCGGCGCCTGCATCCAGTTTCCTACCGCAACGGAACCTGCCTGATCTTTAAAAAAACGCTGAAAAGACGTTACGACGTCCGAAACAGGATTGATGATGCTCACCCAGCGATCCGAACCTTCGCAACCGGCCCAGATATTGCCCCCGGCGTCTTCAGCCAGCCAGGTTACCCTGTCGCCGCCCAGTCCGTCTTCCAGTTGGTTGAATACCTTAAACTTCCGTCCGTCAAAACGGGCTACCCCGCCGTTGGTGGCAGCCCAGATAAAATTTCGGCGATCCTGAAGAATGCCGTTGACCTGGCGATGTGGCAATCCTTCTTCAATGCCATACCGGTGGGCAAATGCGCGGTATTGCTGGGCCGCCGCTTCGGTGCAGAAGCAGAAAGCGAGCAGAAAAAGCATCAAAAGCCGAAGCGCCCACATCCGGATCATTGGTCAGAAAAACGATTGCAGGTGCGAAAATAGTAAAGTCTGCTGTATTCCAATCACTCGCAACGGCCCCTCGTACCCGAATTGAATTCTTTGTGCCCTGCTACGGCCCAGATGCGGTCTGCCTGGTGGAGCATCGCTTCTGCTTTTTCAGTTTTCACGCTGCCGACAGGCCACAAGCCAATGGGAAGCGCGCCATCTCGACGAGCGTGGCGCCTTTTTTCAATACAAAAGACGTTGATTTAAAAAAAAACAGCCGGAGGGATAGCTCCGACTGCCTGTTATAAATCCTCCAATACTTATTTTTATACCTCGCCCGGGCAACCACAGGGTTGCCCCAACAGGTTGCCCCAACGATTATCCTCGCTGCAATATAATTCGTTTCGTCGCATCCGGCAAGCCGGCGGATTTCACTTTCACCAGGTACATCCCGTTTTGTAAGCCTTTCAGATCAAGCCGTTCCAGTGTATTCTGCACTTCGTCCAATTCACTGAATTGCAGCAGCTTGCCTTCTAAGCTATAGACCTCCAAGCGTACCGCCCGTCCAACGTATTGCGCCAAATCCACATTCAGTTCGCCGCCTGTCGGGTTGGGATACACCTCGAAGTCAGGGGTGAGGGGTGAGGAGTGAGGGGCGAGTGCTGCCTCACCGCCTCCGGGCAATGCCAGTGTTCCGCTGCTGCCAGTGAAGCTCACATTGGCAAACGTCGCCGTCACCGTGCTGTTGGCCGTGTAGTTGGTCGCTGCCAGGCCCATCTGTATGCAATTGCCCATCACGATGTTTTGTGCGCCCGCAGGGTACCAATTGACTCCATTGGGGGACACAAACATCGTAAACTGATTGCCCACACGCGTAATCCGCAACCAGTAGCGGTCCTGGCTTGGGAACTGCTGAGGCTGCGATGCGCCATTGGTAGTTGTGCGGAATTCCCGGCGGCTATGGGTGCTCAGATTGGTCATCAATTGCGCCTTTTTGGCCCCGGCGGCGTTGTTCTCGCGCATCACTACACCGGCCCAACCCAAAGCACTGCCGGAAATACCCGTCACCAATGCCGTGATGCTGCCGTTGCCGCAAAGCGTGCGCTGGGCAAACGACGTTTCATCGGCTGTGTATGGCGGGCCATAAAAACAACCTGTACTTGTAGCTGTATAAACTCCGGTGGCCGCGTTGAAGGATATGCTGTTGCCGGCTGTGCAGTTCACGCCATCCGGGTTTTGGCTCCAGCCGCAGGGCAAGCCCGCCACCGTGACCATGCTGGTGCAGGTGGCCGTGTTGATCCCATCCGAAGCAGTCACCGTTACCGGCACCTGCTGACCTACCTGCTGGCAGGTAACGGTCGTTGGATTCAGCGTGATAGTCGGTGTGCCGCAGTTATCGGTGACCGTCGCCAAGGCGCCGGCATTCAATGTGATGATTTCCTGACCGTTGAAGGTCACTGTTTGGTTGGAGCAGCTAACCATCGGCGGCGTATTGTCTATGATGGTATAAACAAAGCTCCAGACTGCCGTATTGCCCTCGCAGTCGGTGTACGTCCAGGCATACGTGCGGGTACCGGTGCAGACAATCGTATTGGGAACGTTGGTCACCACCGGGCCGCTCGGCGTCAGTGTTTCACCACAGTTGCTCATCACCGCAGGTGGCGTAGGCTGGGTGGCCAAGGCAGGGCTATTGACGGTGGCAGCACCATTGGCGGGTACGGTAAATGGCTGGCGCTCTATGATGTACAGGAAGCTCCAGGTAGAAGAAGTGCTGCCACAACTGTAAATCCAGGTATAAGTACGCGAGCCCTCGCAGGTGAGCGGGTTAGGATTATTGGTTACCGTTGGGCCCGTTGGCGTGATGATCGAGCCGTCGCAACCCGTTACGGTGGGCGGCGTGGGCTGGGTGGCCAAGGCTAAGCAGGCTACGGTAGAAAATCCGTTGGCAGGTACTACGGGGCTGGCTAAGGTGCCGGGTATGGTGCTTACCGGGTTGGATTCAGCGCTGACGTTGTTGGCGTCGTTGTCACAAGCGCAACGGGTGCTGATGGTTTGAGCCGGGCCGGCTTGGTTGTAGCTCGGCAAGCTCGTCGTCCAGCCGCTGTTGTTTACATTGTATTGTAGCGTAGAGCCGGCCGGGCAGGGTGTGCCGGTAGGCGCCGTGATGCTGCCGCCCGCGAGCGTACAACCGCTGCCGCAAGTGCTGTTGACAACAGTCACATTGGCCGGCGCGCCGCTGAAGGTGGGGCAGGAAATACACGTCATGGTCAGATCGAAAGTGCCGGCGGCGCCGCCAAAACCATGAATAAGTACCAGATATACCGTGCCGTTAGAGGCGACAAAGGTGACCGATGAGCGGCTACTCGGGCAGGCGTCGTCATTGCCGGCCACACAAGTAGGAGCGGCGCAACCACCGGTATAAACCGAAATTTTGGTATCGAAATTGGCGGCAGAGCAGGTGCTGAGCGTCACCTCGCTGCCGTCGCCCGTGAAGGTGTACCATACGCCGGCGGTGGTTTGTACGACACCGCAGGCTGCGAATACACCCGGCTCATCGGTGGCATCGACATTGCTTCCCGAAATGGTCGTGCCGCAACTGATAGGAATGGCATTATCACACGGGTCATTCAGCGGGGCGCCTGTGATGGAAAAATCATCAAATGCAAACCCATCATCTATAACTGAACCGTCAGTGCCAAAAGCGATGCGGAAGTATACCAGCGACTGACCGGTCAAATAGGAAATATCGTGTTTAGCCAATACCCAGCCACCCGATCCGTTCGAGGAAGAATTGCGTCCCGACCAGCCTTCCATCGACCCGCCCGGCGCACCGACAATCGTATTGTCTGTGTACCAGTTGTCGGGATCGCCAAAGGCGCCGACGTTTTGCCAACTGCTGCCGCCGTCAACAGAAGATTGCAGTACAGCTCCATCCCACGAAAATTCACAGTTCCACCAAACCCTCAGCGACACCTCGGCGTTGAGTAAGTTCCTCATATCAAAACAAGGACTTAGCACGGCGCCATTTTCATTGTCCGAGTATGAATCGGTAAGTCCTGTGACCCAGGCATTGGACCCCGAATATGCGCTGTTGATAACCGATTTGGCTGGGGTACCTAAAGCCCATGAAGTTAACCCATTTATATCTTGAACAGACCACCCCGCAAATCCTGACTCAAAGTCCTGAACATAGGGATAGGTATTGACTCCCGTTCTGATCGTTTCACTGAGAGTTAACTGCCCGGAAGCGCTGCCCGCCAACTCTACGGTCACAGTCACCGCATAATCTATGCCGCCGCTCAGATCGGCCTCCGTCATGAAAGTGAAGTCATAAGTAGTATTTGGAGCCATCAACGCCGGTAAAACAGCTACTTCACTTACCGGGATGCCGCCGTTGATACTGTAACCAACCTGAATGGAAGTACCGGCTGCTATGGTTACACACCCTACATTCTTGATCCCAACCATGATTTGCTCTTGCGCTCCCAGAAAGCAGTTGCCGTTTGCCAGCGAAATACCGGTTAAGTCAATATCGGGTAAAGAGCAGTCGCTGACCTTAATATCATCTATCGCCATATCGCTGGTAAAACTCGTACCGGTGATGGCGCGTATCCGAATACGCACATTCGACATGCCTGCGTATGCCTCCAGCGAAATCAGTTTTTTCTGCCAGGCATCTTGATTGTCGGTAAAGGGCACTTCAATCGTGGTGAAATTCAACCCGCCGTCAGTGGATACGCCCACTTGGATAGAACCCATGGTAGCGCCGAGCATATGATACCAAAACTCCAAGGCCGGAACAGCTACCGCCGTAAAGTCGAGTTGATCACTCACCAAATCAGCAATGGTATTGTTACACCCTGAGGTTTCTACATAGAGGTAATTGCCTGTAGTGTTGCCCAGTGTGTGATCTGTGTCCGGCCCCGTACTAGACGAAGGGGTACTGCCTTCTCTCGTTCGCCAATGGGTGCCTCCTGCCGGTAGTCCATACTGCGAGGCATTTTTCCAGCCTCCTCCCAAATTACAAGGATCAGAACAATTTGTTGAACACAACATCTCCGACTCAAAGTCTTCAACATACGGAAACGTGTTGATAATAGCCCAGGAACTCGCACTACAAAAAAGAAAAGCCGCCATAAAGCCACTTTTTTTCAATCGTTTGAAGAATTCGCCAATCATTGGCTCACGGGTAAAAGTGTTCATGACTCATTTTTTTGAAAGGTGATAAAAACTGCCACAATGTGTTTCAAACAAAATTATGGCGTTTATTGAAAAACAAATGTAAATATAACTGATTTGCAATTATCAGTAAAAATGGATAGTAAAAAAATGGTAGGCCGCCCTTCCAAGACTTGTACAGGAAAAAAACGATCTATTAAAAACAGAGCAGCCGGAGCTTATACCCCGGCTGTCTGCTTCATGGATGATATCATGCAAAAGAGCTATAAACCCTGAACGCTCTCCTATTCGCGTGCCAAAACCACCCGCCGCGTTGCATCCGGCAGACCGGCAGATTTCACTTTCACCAGGTACATCCCGTTTTGTAAGCCTTTCAAATCGAGGCGTTCCAGTGTATGCTGCACTTCATCCAATTCCGTAAATTGCAACAATTTGCCTTCCAAGCTATACACCTCTAAGCGCACCGCTCTGCCCACATAGTTGGCCAAATCCACATTCAGTTCGCCGCCTGTCGGGTTGGGATACACATCGAAATCAGGGGTGAGGGGTGAGTGGAGAGGGGTGAAGACGTCAGGGGCGAAGGGCGAGCCAAGCCCGCTGTTGCTACCCGTGAAGCTCACATTGGAGAACGTCGCCGTCACCGTGCTGTTGGCGGTGTAATTGGTAGCTACCAAGCCCATCTGAATACAAGACGGCATCACTATGTTTTGCGCGCCTGCCGGAAACCAGTTGACTCCATTGGAAGACACAAACATGGTGAACTGATTGCCCACGCGCGTGATGCGCAGCCAATAGCGATTCTGGCTCGGGAACTGCTGCACCTGCGCAGAGCCATTGGTAGCAATGCGGAACTCCCGCCGGTGATCGCTGCCCAAGTTCGTCATCAACTGCGCTTTCTTCGCGCCCGCTGTGTTGTTTTCGCGCATCACGATACCCGCCCAGCCGCCGGCCAGGGGGTTGATGCCCGTCACCAATGCCGTGATGCTGCCGTTGCCGCAGAGCGTACGCTGAGCGAAAGCCGTGGCATCGCCGGTGAAGGGCGGCCCGTAAAAGCAGCCTGTACTGGTAGCTGTGTAAACGCCTGTGGCTGCATTATAGGCAATGCTGTTGCCATTGGCGCAGTTCACGCCGTTCGGGTTTTGGCTCCAGCCGCAGGGCAGGCCCCCTACCGTCACGTTGGCAGTGCAAGTGACCGTATTGTTGCTCGCATCCTTCACGGTAATGACGACCGGCACGATCTGCCCCACCTGCTGGCAGGTGATGAACGACGGACTCAGTGTAATGCTCGGCGTGCCGCAGTTGTCGGAGACTGTTACCAGATCATTGGCATTCAATGTGATGCTCTCCTGTCCGTTGAAAGTGATCGTCTGGTTGTGGCAAGTGGCCGTCGGAGGCGTGTTGTCTATGATGGTATAAACAAAGCTCCATACAGCGGTATTGCCCTCGCAATCAGTGTAAGTCCAGGCATACGTCCGGGTGCCTGCACAGACAATCGGATCCGGAACGTTGGTTACTGCGGGGCCGCTCGGCGTC
Organism: Saprospiraceae bacterium UBA2329; assembly: GCA_002344975.1. Lineage (GTDB taxonomy): Bacteria > Bacteroidota > Bacteroidia > Chitinophagales > Saprospiraceae > UBA2329. The sequence goes on from DDUV01000054.1 coordinate 11,138, forward strand.
AGCACCTCGCCGCAGTTGCTCGTCACAGTAGGCGGCGTGGGCTGGGTGGCCAACGACGGAGAGTTGACTGTGGCTGCTCCGTTGGCCGGAACGGTAAACGGATTGCGCTCGATGGTATAGACAAAGCTCCAGATAGATGAAGTGCCGCCGCAGGAGTATGTCCAGGTGTATGTCCGCGTACCCTCGCAGGTAACGGGGTTGGGACTGTTGCTGATGACCGGGCCGGTGGGCGTGATGATCGAGCCGTCGCAACCCATTACGGTAGGCGGCGTGGGCTGTGTGGCCAAGGCCGGGCAGGCTACGATAGCCGAACCATTGGCAGGCACTACCGGGTTGGCCAATGTGCCGGGAATAGTACTCACCGGATTGGACTCCGCGCTGACGTTGTTGCCGTCGTTATTGCAGGCGCAGCGTGTGCGAATCGTTTGAGCCGGGCCTGACTGGTTGTAGCTCGGCAAGCTCGTCGTCCAGCCGCTGTTGTTGACATTGTATTGCAGCGTAGAGCCTGCCGGACAAGGCGTGCCTGCAGGCGCTGTGATGCTGCCGCCCGTGAGCGTACAACCGCTGCCGCAAGTGCTGTTGCTGATGCTCACATTGGCGGGTGCGCCACTGAAGGTGGGGCAGGGAGCCACGCAGGTCATGGTCAAATCAAAAGTACCGGTAACGCCGCCAAAACCGTGAATGAGTATAAGATACACCGTACCGTTGGCGGTGGTAAAGGTTACGGATGAGAGCCCCCCCGGGCAGGCATCGTCATTGCCTGCCACACAAGTGGGCGTAGTACAGCCGCCGGTGTACACCGAAATTTTGGTATCGAAATTAGCAGCAGAGCAGGTGCTGAGCGTTACGTTAGTTCCATCGCCCGTGAAGGTGTACCATACGCCGGCGGTGGTTTGCACGACACCGCATGGTGCGAAAGAGCCTGGTTCTGCAGTCGCATTGATGTTAGAGCTTGAAATGGTAATACCGCAGCTGATAGGCGTCGCATTGGCGCACAAATCATTGGCCGGCGCACAAGAGCCAGGTATGGTCGTCACAGCGGTGGATTCTGCGCTCACGGTATTGGCATCACTGTCGCAGGCGCAGCGGGTTTTGATGCTTTGCGCCGGGCCGGTTTGGTTGTAACTGGGCAAGGTAGTCGTCCAGCCGGTATTATCAACATTGTATTGCAGCGTAGAACCCGCCGGACAAGGCGTGCCGGTAGGCGCCGTGATGCTGCCGCCGGATACCACATTGCTGCTGCAAGTGCTGTTGACAATCGTTACATTGGCCGGCGCGCCGCTGAAAGTGGGGCAGGTGGGCGCATCTGAGCAAGCCTCAAAGCTCCAATTAGACAATGTGCCTATATCATCAGCGCTGTAGTCAGAAACGGTCAAACGCCATTGGCCATTTAAGGCAAGCCCTACGAAATTGGCAAAGGTGTTGGTGTTTTGGGCCGGAGTGAGTTGCAGGCTGGCGCTGGATTGTGCGTATGTGCCCGGAGGAATAACATAGTCTGTTAAGCCGCCATTTCCGGCCGTTGCAAAGCTGGCGCCCGTAGCGCAAAAAGTATAAGCACCCGACAAGTTGGAAGATTCGCCGACAGCGGTAGGAGTAGTGGCATTCAGACGACGGAACAACTGCACCGAGGTGCCGCTGCTGACGTGTGTCAGGGTAGCTACGAGGTCGCCTGTCCAAGTGTGGGTCAAATTGACCGTCACGCACTTCAACTCAGTAACCGTGGCTACGGTAGCAACCGTAATGGTAGAGCTGACGCCCGTCGGGTTATTGTCCGGGATTGGGAGATTGAGGTTGGCTGCCGAGGAGTAGGTTGTACCGGTACAAGGGCCCGGCGGGTTGGAATTACAAGGATTGGCGCTGCCATCTACAAAGGTAGCTAAGTTGCCGGGGTCGAGATGGTCGCGCAACCTGCGGCGGCTGTCGCTGGCGCCGTTGTTGTTCCAGCTATAGCCCAGGCTGCCGTACCAATCCGACAAGTCGTTCCCGCAGGCAGCGCCGCCGCCCGACAAAAAGCCCATGGCTCTTTTGGTAGCGTCGCTAAAGATAGGCGAGCCGGAAGAGCCGGGTTCGGTCGTGCCGCTGTCCCAGTCGGCCACTCGCCAGTGGGTGGCTGTGCCGCCGGTGCTGCTGTAGGAAGTGCCGGTAAGCGCGGCGTTTTCCATCGAAATTTTCTTTACGTCGCCACTGGGGTGGTGGATGCCCGTAGCGCTGCTTGGCGCCGTAGTGGTGGCGTCGAAGCCTGCGAAATAGACATCATAGCCCGCAGTTTTGGGGTTTTCGGCCAGTTCAATCAAAGCAAAGTCGCTACTGAAAATGCTGCCCGGGCTGCCGGGGTTGGCCAGTACCGTACCGCCGCTGGTGGTCATGTTGGTGGGGCCATCGGTGTTGGGCGTACAATTGGGGCTTTCGTAGCGCCACATAAACGTCCAGGTGTTTACGCTGGGACTGCTGATGGCGTCGGCAGTGCCAAGACAGTGGTTGGCCGTCAACAACAAGGGGCGGCAATCCTGCGCTGTATTGTTGACCAAATAGCCTGTGCAAAACCTGGATCCTCCGGAAAGCAGCATCACTACCGACTTGATCTGATCGCGCCAGTTGTCGCCTTGCGAACATATCGTGTTGACATTGCAGGAGCCGGAACTGCCGAACGCTTTCACTAAGTCATTCGGATTGAACTCTATAAAACGATAGCCATGCACTACATAATTGATGCTGATGGAGGCTTCCTCAGCTACGTTGTTGGCTGCTCTTTTGGCAATCACCTCCGCGGGTTCGTAATATTCAAGTACAATGTGGTCGCTGTACACCAGGCCCGTGGCGAAGATCCGGTCGGCTTTGTTGTTGGCCGATGTAAAGCCGCCGATGACGTGTTTGCGATCTGCGCTGTAAATGTAGAGTACTCCTCCGTCGGGCAGATAAAAGTCATCGTACAGAAGGTTGATGGATTTCGCGCCGGCAGCCATGATGCTGAGTCTCCACAGGCGTCCGCCGTCGGGCAGGGTTTCCCATACGCCGGAATTGTTTGTGTTGAGACTGACCTCAATAAGATCGCCGAAACGGGGCGCCAGACCGGCTTGTTCGTCCAGCAGGTCTTCCGCCTCCAACTTGCCGATATTGATGCCCGGCATCAGCACAGGCAGCGGTGACATGGTATGGGTGCGGAGGGCAAAGCTGTACGGCTTGCCGCCGATGCTGATTTGGGCCATGGCCGTTTGCAGGAACAAACAGCCAAACAAGACCCCGAACACGAGATGAGTTAGTGATTTACTCGTCATAAGTTAACAGAGTTTTGGATGAGATAATAGGTTGAAAATCTTATTCTTAACACACGCATGGAGGCTTTGCGTGTATGAATTTTTAAAACACCCTTGCAAAATACAATATTTCTTTTTCGCGCACCTCAAGCGGTCAAAAATATATGCGTCGAACCTTTCCCCTTCATTGATTTCATTTTTATCAGGCAAAAAAAATCCCGAACTTTGAATCTCTTCAAAATTCGGGATGATTCCTCTTGTTGGCCTGCTTTCGCAGTCCTTGGTATTTTATCGCCCCTTATCAGGATTCAAACAGGTTGTCGTAGCTCTTATTGCCCGACGACTGTTTGGAGCCGTCCAACTGCTTGAGGTTCAAAGTAGCATCGGGCATGGCGCCGGTTGAGCCGTCCATGAGCATGAGGGTGCTTTCTTTTTCCCATTTTTCCAGCATCTTGAGTCCTTCCTCCTGAAAAACGCCCTGTTGCAGGTCAACGGATGCCAGGAACGAAGAGGATACCTCCATGAAGCGCTCCATTTCGCCCACTTTGTTGGCCACATCGTCGGCAATGGATTCCATTGCCATATCGAACATGGCGCGCTGATCGGGGTCGCCGGAAATGACGCTCATGGCCGAGCGCATGGCTGAGTGCGAGGTGCGGATGGCCTTGCGTTCCTGCTCTTTCAGCTCTACCTGACCGCGGGTGTCTTCGAGCAAAATCTCGGAATTGGAGTGCATTTTGGTCAGAATCCGGTACAGTATCTCCATTTTTTGATACAGCACCTGATACTTCTCGTTGGTCTCTTTGAGGCGGGCTGCTTTGCGGGATGAGAGCAGCAATTGTTGTTCGTTGCCCTTGTCTTTGGCGGCAGCGGCCAACTTCATGTTTTGCGCTATCTCTTTGCTGTTGTCCTCCATCAGTGTCTGGATTTTGCGCATTTGGCCCCGCAGGTTGCCGATCTGTTTGCGCATGTTGGCCAGATTGCTTTCCAAGCTTTCAATATAGCTTTTCAGTATGCCGATGGGGTCTATCTGTACAAACCAGCCGGTGATGGAGCGCATTACGCTTTTGTACATGTACCACACCAAGTTCCGCACTTTGGGATCGAGTACCATGTAGAGCAAGGCGCCCGCTACTACCAATGTGCCGGCTAAGTAGAGCGTATTGGCGAGAATAATCTTCCAAGGCAAGGCCGTAATCAGAAAATAAGCCCCGGCAGCCATAGCGCCCATGAAGAGAAGCCCGGTAATACCTTCCGGTCGCTTCCAAAAAGACTTGGGTTTCATGTCGGGTTGATTGAATTGAACCATATCAGACATAGCTCGATAATTTTTTTATTGGGTGAAAAAGAAATGATCAAAGGCTTGGCAGCTCTTTGTAATTACAAATAACGCTGGATGTTTTCAATGTCCATTTGCACCTGATTGACAACGCTTTGCAGTGTGCGTTCGAAGGCGTCGCGGGTGGCTTCGATACGTTCTCTGGTGCCGGCAATTTCGCCGTCGGCTTTGGAAATAACATCCTCGGCGGCGGCAATTTTTTTCTCCAATTCGGCAATGGCCCTGCGGTGCTCCTCAATTTGTTTGTGCAATTTCTGCACCTCCTGTTGCTTGCTCACCACCCGCTGTTCGATCTGTTTTTGCAGGGCCGAATCGAACTGTTGCTTTTCGTTGTTCAGCACGCTGCGATAATGATCGGCGGTTTTGAGCAGTTTTTCTTTGGTGAGGCCCAATACAGAAGCTGTTGCGAAAGCCGACTTGAAAGCCGTGGCTTCGTCTAATGTCATTTGTTCGTTGAGCGCCGAGAGTGACTGCTTGAACTCGATGTAGTCGAAGCCGGGCAAGTTGTTTTTGTCCAAAGCGGAAATCAGAAACTCCACGCTTTTTTCATCCAAACCGTGATGGCTGCCGAAAATGTTTTTCAGAATCTTTTGCATAATAAGTATTGTGACGGTGCAAATTAACGCAAACCGGCGCATAAGGCGGGCAATTTTCGATGGTTTTTCACATTCAGCCGACCAGAGTTTTCTTTTTGCTTGTTCGCCCGAACCGTGTAACTTCGCCCCGTCAAACTCAAAGAGGCTTGCTATACGATATTGTTGTCATCGGAGCGGGAATTGTGGGAACGGCCACTGCATACAGGCTAAAAGAACGGCAGCCAGACCTGCGGCTTTGCATTATTGACAAAGAAGAAGGCCCTGCCCGCCACCAATCAGGGCGCAACAGCGGCGTCATTCACTCCGGCATTTATTACCAACCCGGCAGCCACAAAGCCCTCCATTGCCGCAAAGGCTACGAAGCCCTCCTCCGTTTTTGTGATCAACATGAGGTTCGGTACGACATCTGCGGCAAAATCATCGCTGCGGTGAACGATGAAGAGGCGGCGCGTTTGTCGGGCATTATGGAAAAAGGCATCGCCAACGGCCTCACCGGCCTGCGCAGATTGAGCCGGGAAGAAGCGCTGGAAATAGAACCCCATGTTCATTGCACTTCCGCCATACTCGTACCGCAAACCGGCATCATCAGCTACCGCGAAGTGGCCGAAAAACAATTGGAATTGGCCTGCAATACGGGTGCAGAAACGAGATTCAACACCGCGCTGACCGGCTTGCAAAGAGTTGGTAACGAAACCATTGTACAAACCACTGCCGGTGATATACGCTGTAAAACCGCCATCAACTGCACCGGCCTCTACGCAGATAAAACCGCTGCCATGACGCACCAAAGCGAGGGGCTGAAAGTGCTGCCCTTCCGGGGCGAATTTTACGAGCTCGTGCCGGAGCGGCAATATTTGGTAAGAAATCTCATTTATCCCGTACCCAATCCGGCCTTCCCCTTTTTGGGCGTGCATTTTACCCGCATGGTCGAGGGCGGCATCGAAGCCGGTCCGAATGCGGTACTCGCTTTTCGCCGCGAAGGCTACAGCCGCTGGGATGTAAATGTGCCGGAACTATTGGAAATGCTGGCCTTTCCGGGCTTGCATCGCATTGCTGAAAAGTATTGGCGCATTGAGTTGGAAGAACTGCGGCGGAGTTTTTTCAAAAGCGCATTTGTCAAAGCCTTGCAGCGCCTCATACCGGAAATACGCGATGAAGACCTCGTGCGGGCCAGATCGGGCGTGCGGGCAATGGCCTGTCAAAAGGACGGCCAATTGGTAGACGATTTCCTCATCCGGCGCTCCGAAGGCGTAGTGCATGTACTCAACGCGCCCTCGCCGGCAGCCACCGCATCGCTCGCAGTAGGCGATTGGATTGCGGATGTGGTTCTGACAGGGTAGCGACTCTGCCCGGTACAAAGTCGTAGTCACCCCTCCACTGCGCATTGCAAAATCAAAAAATCAACTTGTCAAAATATGCAAACCAAATTTGAGCGCCCCATCCAGATGGTGGATTTGAAGGGCCAATACCAAAAAATCAAAGAAGACGTGGACGCCGGCATCCGCGAAGTGATGGACAACACCGCCTTTATAGGAGGCCCGGCCGTGACCCGCTTTCAGCAAAATTTGGAAACCTACCTCGGCGCCCGGCACGTCATCACCTGCGCCAACGGCACCGACGCCCTCCAGATAGCCCTCATGGCTTTGAACCTCGAACCCGGCGACGAAGTCATCGTGCCCGCTTTCACCTATGTGGCTACGGCTGAGGTCATTGCATTGCTGCGCCTTCGCCCGGTGATGGTGGACGTGGACCCGCACACCTTCAATGTGACTGCCGAAATCGTAGAAGCGGCCATCACTCCGCGCACCAAAGCCATTGTGCCGGTACACCTCTTTGGCCAAAGCTGCGACATGGAGCCGATCATGGAAGTGGCGAAGCGTCATAAACTTTGGGTGGTGGAAGACAACGCCCAGGCCATTGGAGCAGACTACACTTTCGGCGATGGGAGCCGCCAAAAAACAGGCGTATTGGGCCATATCGGCTGTACCTCATTTTACCCATCCAAAAACTTAGGTTGCTATGGCGACGGCGGCGCCATCAGCACCAACGACGACGAACTGGCCGCCAGGATGCGCATGATTGCCAATCATGGCCAAAACAAACGCTACTACCACGCTATGGTGGGCGTCAACTCGCGGCTCGACGGCATTCAGGCCGCCATTCTGGATGTAAAATTGAGGCATCTGGACAGCTACGCCGGAGCCAGGCAGGAGGCCGCCGACATGTATGACGCCGCTTTCCGAAACATTCCTGGACTCATCGTGCCGGCGCGGCAGCACAACTCCACACATGTATTTCATCAATACACATTGATCGTTGAAAATGAGCGGCGCGAAGCCCTTCAGGAACACTTGCAGGCACTCGGAATCCCCACCATGATCTACTATCCTGTGCCGCTGTATGCTCAGGAAGCGTTTAAAAATACCGGCGATGAAACTACTTTTTTACCCGTGACTGACTACCTTTGTCGCGGAGTGCTTTCGTTGCCCATGCATACCGAATTGGATCAAAAACAATTGGAATACATTACCGGCGGAGTAGCTTCTTTTTTTGGTGCTTGAAATGAATTCCATGAAACCAGAAGACTTTTTGACCGGGCTTGGCCGCAGAGAAAAGAAAATTTCCGTCATCGGGCTGGGATATGTGGGGCTTCCATTGGCCTTGGCTTTCGCCAAAAAATTCAGCGTCATCGGCTTCGACATCAACGAGGAGCGGGTGGAGATGATGCGCCGAAATGTGGACCCTTCTGCAGAGTTGAGCGAAGAAGATTTTCAAGATACGGACATCCTGTTCACGTCCCATCCGGCTGATCTGCAACAAGCTCATTTTCACATCGTTGCCGTTCCTACTCCCGTTGACGAGCACAAAGTTCCCGATCTGAAACCAGTGTTTTCCGCCTCTAAAACAGTGGCCTCCATTCTCAAGCCCGGCGACTTTGTGGTGTATGAGTCAACGGTTTACCCTGGTTGTACGGAAGAGGATTGCCTGCCTATTCTGGAGCAGGGTTCGGGGCTGAAACTCGGCGCCGATTTCAAAATCGGTTACTCGCCGGAACGCATCAATCCCGGCGACAAAGAGCACACCATTACCAAGATTCTCAAAATTGTTTCCGGCAACGACGCTGAGGCGCTCGAAGTGGTAGCCGGCGTGTATAGCGCCATCATTGAGGCGGGTATTTTCAGGGCAGGCAGCATCAAAGTGGCCGAGGCCGCCAAGGTCATCGAAAATACCCAGCGCGACCTCAATATCTCGTTTATGAACGAGCTTTCCATCATCTTCGACCGCATGGGCATTGATACCAGAGAGGTGTTGGAAGCCGCCGGTACCAAATGGAATTTTCTCAAATTTTACCCAGGTTTGGTAGGTGGACATTGCATCGGCGTGGACCCTTACTACTTGGTACACAAGAGCTTAGAACTCGGCTACAACCCGCAGGTCATCCTCAGCGGACGGCGCATCAACGACGGAATGCCGGCTTTTGTGGCGCAGCGTTTGGTACAAATACTCATCCAACAGGGCAAAAATCCAGGCGCCTGCAAAGTGCTGGTCATGGGCATTACTTTTAAAGAAGATGTGGCCGACATCCGCAACTCCAAAGTAGCCGATCTGGTGCGCGAACTGATGAAATTTTCCGTCTCTGTACACATCACCGATCCGCACGCATCGCCCAATGAGGTGGCGCACGAGTACGGCCTTTCGCTCGTAGATCAGCCCTCCGGCGATTACGACGCCGTTTTGGTGGCCGTCGGGCATAAAGACTACCTGTCTCACGATATTCGGTGGTTCAAATCGGTGATGAACGACAAGCCGGTTCTGGTTGATTTGAAGGGGCTGTACAGGAAACCGGAGCCTGAGGAGGGATTGGTGTATTGGAGGTTGTAAAGGGGTGAGTGTGTGAGGGGTGAGTGAGTGAGTGAAAAATGGGTTTCGGATGGAAGCAGGTGTAAAACAGAAGGCGGAAAAAAAAGTGCAGGAGCCTGTCAATCAATTGGATGAACAGACGCCGAGATGGTTTGCCTTATACACCATGGCCAAACGCGAGAAGATGGTGGCCGGTCGCCTGACGCAAAAAGAGATCACCTGTTACCTGCCCTTGCTGCACCTGACGAGATACTACACGCGCAAAATCAAGAAGGTAGAGCTGCCGCTCATCCGGGGCTATGTCTTTGTGCGCATTACAAAAAAGGAATATGTACCCGTTCTGGAAACGCCGGACGTGGTTAACTTTGTCAAGTTTAATAAAAACCTGATTGCCATACCCGAAGAAGAAATTGACATCATCCGGCGGGTGGTGGGCGATGCGGTGCAGGCGGAAGCAGAGCCGATTTCGTTTGAACCCGGCGACGAGGTGGAAATCATCGGCGGACAACTCACCGGCATTAGGGGCAAATTGGTATCAAGAGAAAACAAACGCGAGGTATTGCTTGAGTTGACGACCATCGGCCTGGCGCTGCGGGTAACGGTCAAAGAAGAGTATCTTCGCAGGATTATAAAAGCCTGATTATTGGCTGATTTTCTTCACATCTGTTGCTTCAAGCAAGAAAGTCCCTGCGACTCTTCGAGGGCGAAGCCGTTTTTTATAGCTGCGAGTTACGAGCTTCGAGCTTCGAGTCTCCTCTCGCGACACACAGCCATCTGAGTCACCCTTACATGATCTTACAAAACTACTACGCGCACGAAACTGCCGTGATAGACCCCGGCGCCATCATCGGCGAGGGCAGCAAAATCTGGCATTTCTGTCACATTATGTCGGGAGCAGTCATCGGAGCAGATTGCAATCTGGGGCAAAATGTATTTGTAGCCAATGAGGTCGTATTGGGCAACAACGTGAAAGTGCAAAACAACGTCTCCATTTATGCCGGCGTCGTTTGCGAGGCCGATGTTTTCCTGGGGCCTTCGATGGTTTTCACCAATGTTTACAACCCGCGCAGCGCCGTAAACCGCAAGGGCGAATACCTGCGCACCGTCGTCCGGCAGGGAGCTACCATCGGGGCCAATGCCACCATCGTTTGCGGGGTAGAAATCGGCGCCTTTGCCTTCATCGGGGCGGGAGCGCTGGTGCGCAAAGACGTGCCGCCTTACGCGCTCATCGTAGGCAATCCGGGCCGCCACATCGGCTGGATGAGTGAACACGGCGAGCGATTGTACTTTGATACACAAGGCTTTGCAACATGCCCCGGCAGCGGCGAGCAGTACCAGCTACAGGACGGCAACGTAGAAAAAACATCATAGTCATCTATTCAAAAGCACCATACTCTATGAGAATTTCAGCACTTTTCATGCTGGCCGCCATCGTGGCCGCAGGTTTTGCTTCCTGCAACAAAAAAGCGACTACCGAAACCGGCGATCTGAAAATAGTCCCTTATCGCAACGGCGACCTCTGGGGTTTTTCGGATGCCAAAGGCAACATGTTGGTGGAGCCTAAATACAGCAATGCTTACCTGCTGGACGACGGTTTCGGCCGAATTTATCAGGGGGAATCCACCGGGCTGGTATCGCCCGACGGCAAAGTGCTGGCAGAGCCGGAATACATGTACATTTCCATGTTCAAAAATGGATTGGCTGCTTTTCGCAATAACAACGACACACTCTCCGGCTACCTCAATGAGCAGGGGCAGGTGGCCATTCCGGCCCAATTTGAAGAAGCCAACGATTTTGAAGATGGGTATGCCATTGTAAAAAAAGCCGGCCAATATCAACTCATCCAACCCGACGGCGCGGTCATCAAAACCATTGGCAAGTGGATGCCGCTTCCCGGTGGCGATATGTTCCTGAGCAACCCCGGCTTTGAGGCTGATAAAGGTTACATACAGGTTCAGGACATCGGGAACGAGTCTTATTCCATGGGGCTGATAGACACCAAAGGCAATACCGTACTGGAGCCGGCCTATCAATTTTTATCGCTCCCGGTGGAAGGAATTATGGTAGCGCAAAAGGGCGAGAAATACGGCCTCATCCGCACCGACGGCAGTACGGTGGTGGAGATGAAGTACGATTTAATTTATCAGATCGGCGCAGGCCGGTATTTGGTTCAGCAAACAGAGAGTTCTTATGCTGTTATGGATCAGACCGGCAAAATGCTCATTCCTGCCGAATACAGCAGCATCAGTACGGGGCCTGGCGATACTTACATTGCCTACAAAGGTGAAGGCGTGGGGCTTTTGGACAATGCCGGCAAGGTATTGGTACCTTTTGACTATAACTACCTGTTCGCATCCAAAAACTACCTTGTCGCCTCGAAGGGGGAAGGCAAAACGGGCATCATCAGCACAACCAACCAAGTGTTGCTGCCCCTGGAATACGACCATGTAGAGGTAGTGGCGCCAGGACGTTTTCAAGTTGATAAAAACGGCAAACGCGGGCTGCTGGATGACAAGGGCAAAACTTTGTTGCCCATAGAATTTGATATGCCCACACACGGTGAAGGCGGCGAGTACATAGAAGCTATGGAAAGACCTTATACCGCCATCCTGTTTCAAAAAGGCGGCAAAGGGCATCTTTACAATTTAAACGGCAAAAAAATCTCAGAAAAACAATGGACATTCTGTGGCGTACCTGACGCTTTCGGCCTCACTTATGCTACCGATATCAACGGGCGGGAGAGCTACATCGGCCCCGACGGAGCCATCTACTCCAAAGACGCCCCATTGAAAAAAGTGACGGTCAATAACGCGCAGGCACTGTTCGACGCCATCGGCAACGACGTGGAAATCACCCTCGAAGATGGGAAGTACGACCTGAGCACGGTAAACGGCGGCTCTGAATTTGCCGATATTTTCGATTTCTCGGAATACCAAATGGAAGACCGCACCATACGCATCAAGGACGTGAAAAACCTGCATTTCGTAGCCAAAAACAAAGGCAAAGTGGAATGGGTGATTCCTTACGCATTCATTCCTGTGTTTAAAATAGAGGGCGGCTTCAATATCTCCTTCTCAGGCATCACTATGGGTCACGATGTACAGAAAGGATTGTGCGAAGGCGCCGTCATGACGGTACTCAACGCCAATTACCTCCATATTGAAAACTGTGATCTGTACGGCAGCGGCACCATGGGAATAGAAGCGGAAGGCGTTTCCTTTCTGACCATGCAACGCTCGGTCATTCGGGAGTGTACTTACGGCATCTTATCCTTGATGAGCAGCAATAGTTTCGTTTTTGATGATTGTACTTTCAAAGACAATACCGGCGATAATATGGTCAAACTGCAATTCGCGTATGGTTTGAAGTTCAATAACTGCCAATTCATCAACAACCAGACGCCCAAAGAATACGGCCCTTATGAATTCTTCAGATTTCAGGACGACAACCAAACGGTCTCTCTGAACAACTGCACCTTTACCAACTGCACAAGCGACTACTTTGCCACCTATGCCGAAGCCATTGAGGAGAAGAATGTGAACCGCAAGGGACTGAAAACCAATAAAGGTCTCTGGCGGCAAAAGGAGGCGCACATCACGCAGTGGCCGGAGGGTGAAACAGTGGAAGACGCCGCAGAGGAGAAGTAAGGCTTTGGCTGCTGGCCGTTAGCTTATAGCTGTTAGCTGTTGCCCCATGATCTATGGTGTATTTATATCAGGGAAAACCAGCCAGTGGCCATAAGCTAACGGCTAAAAGCCTTCTGCTTAACAAATTATTGTATCCATTATTCCATCACCATGAATTTTGCCCTCATCGGCGCGGCCGGCTTTGTAGCGCCCCGTCACATGCGCGCCATCAAAGACAGCGGCCATCAATTGTTGGCAGCCTATGATCCCAATGATTCGGTAGGCGTCATTGACAGCCATTTCCCGCAGGCCGATTTTTTTACGGAATTCGAGCGCTTCGACCGGCACCTGGAAAAACTGAAACGCAGCGGACAACACATTGATTATGTGGTAGTTTGCTCGCCCAATTACCTCCACGACGCGCACATCCGCTTCGGTTTGCGCCTCGGCGCCGACGTCATCTGTGAGAAACCTCTGGTGCTCAATCCCTGGAACGTGGAAGCCCTTCAGGATATGGAGCGCGAAACCGGGCGCAAAGTTTATACCATCCTGCAATTGCGCCTGCATCCGGCCATCATTGAGTTGCGGGAGCGAGTGCAGTCCTCCCCTACCCTGCTCCAACACGAGGTGGACCTCAGCTACATCACCTCGCGCGGCAAGTGGTACTACACTTCCTGGAAGGGCGACCTCAACAAGTCGGGCGGCATTGCTACCAACATCGGCATCCATTTTTACGACATGCTGCAATGGGTCTTCGGGCCGGTACGGCAAAATGTAGTCCATGTGCATACCCACGACCGCGCTGCCGGCTTTTTGGAATTGGAACGCGCTCGCGTGCGCTGGTTTCTGAGCATCAATGCCGATACGCTGCCCGCCGAAGTGCAGGCCAAAGGCGGACGCACTTTCCGCTCTATCACGGTGGACGGGCAGGAACTCGAATTCAGCGAGGGCTTCACCGATTTGCATACGCTGAGTTATCAGGATATTCTCTCCGGTAAGGGTTTCGGCCTGGAAGAAGCAGGGATTGCCATTCGCACGGTACATAATATTCGCAAGGCAGTTCCCGTCGGGCTTGAGGGGGATTTTCATCCATTGGCGGCGTTGCCGCTCTCGGAGCATCCTTTTGGGCGTTAGCCGCGTCGTGGCGCGGAACGCGAAAATCGGAACGCGGATTTGAGCGAAAACCCGGAACCTTGAACCGTCGTCTCGCGTAGGGTAAGTTACATAAAACGACCGCTTGAACGCGGAACCTTGAACGCGAAACCCGTTCCTGCCGGAACGTCAAAATCTTTAACGCGAATCAACGCGAAACACGCGAAATCCCGCGAACCATGCCTATCGTCGTGGCGCAGCGCGAGGGAAACCCGAAATCAAAAATCAGAAATCAGAAATTAACCCGTCCCAAACCGCATACCGCATACTGACTTCCCATGAAAATACTCGTCACAGGCGCAGCCGGCTTCATCGGCTTTCATTTGATCAACCGGCTCATAGCGCGCGGGGATGAAGTAGTAGGATTGGACGTACTCAACGACTACTACGATATCCAACTGAAATACAACAGGTTGGCGTATGCCGGCATCCAAAAGGATGAAATCGCTTATGGAAAGTTGGTTCAAAGCGCGCTGCACCCTAATTACCGCTTTGTACAAACTGGATTGGAAGACAGCGCCGCGCTCAACGAACTCTTTGCCGCCGAGCGCTTCGATGCCGCCTGCAATCTGGCTGCACAGGCCGGGGTGCGATACAGTTTGGTCAACCCCAGAGCCTACATAGACAGCAACATCGTGGGCTTTGCCAATTTGCTGGAGGCTTGCCGGCACAACGAGGTCAAACATTTAGCCTATGCCAGCAGTTCCAGCGTGTACGGCCTGAACGAGCAAATGCCGTTTTCCACTCAGGACAATGTGGACCATCCCGTATCGCTGTACGCCGCTTCCAAAAAAAGCAACGAACTCATGGCGCACACTTACAGCCATTTGTTCGGATTGCCCACTACCGGGCTGCGATTTTTCACCGTTTACGGCCCTTGGGGGCGGCCCGATATGGCGCTGTTTTTGTTTACCAAAGCCATCCTCGCCGGAGAGCCGATTCAGGTGTTCAATCACGGCGATATGATCCGCGATTTTACTTATATTGACGACATTGTGGAAGGCGTGGTGCGGGTTTTGGACCATCCGCCGGCGGGCAATTCCGGCTGGAGCGGACTGCAACCCGACCCATCGAGCAGCCGCGCACCGTATAAAGTGTACAACATCGGCAACCAGAATCCCGTGCGGCTCATGGATTTTGTGCAGGCCATCGAAGCGGCGCTGGGGCGCAACGCCGTCATTGATTTTCAGCCCATACAACCGGGCGACGTACCCGCCACTTATGCCGATGTGAGCGATTTGGTGAAAGAAATGAATTATAAACCACAGACAAGCGTACAAGACGGTATCCAGGCATTCATCCAATGGTATCGGCAGTATTATCATGCCTAAATGCATCATCTATGTTCTACATGCCCTTCATCGTGTTAGCCGCTTTGATCCTGTTGTCGGGTATCAGGGTCGCGCAGGAATATCAGCGTTCCATTATTTTTAAACTGGGGCGTTATACAGGTATCAAAGGCCCCGGAATTTATTGGCTCATCCCGCTGATTGAAAGACAGCAAAAAGTGGACATACGTACCCGAACAGTAGATTTGGAGCAACAGGAAACGATTACCAGAGACAGCGTTACCATCAAAGTGAATGCAGTACTTTGGTTTAAAATTATTGACCCGGAAAGCGCCATCATCAAAGTGGCCAATTACAACAATGCCGTTTACCAATTTTCGGTATCCGCTTTGAGAAACATCATAGGCCAACATACGCTGGATGAAGTGCTCCGAGACCGGGAGCAAATCAACAATACACTGAAAAAAATCGTGGATGAATCTACCGAGCCTTGGGGGGTAAAAATTGAAATGGTAGAAATGAAAGATGTGGAAATACCCGAAGGCATGCAAAGAGCCATGGCGCGGGAAGCCGAAGCTATCAGAGAAAAACGGGCCAGAATTGTAAAGGCGGAAGCCGAATTGGATGCCTCCATCAAGCTGACGCAGGGCGCGAAAGAAATGGAAGCCAGCCCTATTGCCTTGGAATTGAGACGCATGCAAATGCTTTCGGAAATCGGCATTGACAACAACACCACGACCATCGTTCTGGTACCTTCAGATTTTGCTCAGGCAGCCAGAAGTTTTACGGATTGGACCAACCAACGTTTGACCCAACCCTCTCACAAACCAGATACTCAATGAAATACCTCCTCCTCCAGCAGGAATCCGAGCGCCTCCTTTTCAGGCCGCAGCACCGCGATGATTTTGCAGAATGGCTCCCCGCTATGGAACATCCCGACACGGAGCGATTCCTCGGTATGACAGGCATTTCCACTGCCGAAGAACGCTGCGAAACCTGGTTTCAACGGGTGGAAAACCGCTACCAAAACGATCTGGGCGGCACCAATGTATTAGTGGACAAGGCTTCGGGGAAAATAGTGGGGCAATGCGGGCTGCTCGTGCAGGAAGTGGACGGCGTGCAGGAATTGGAAATCGGCTACACCATCATATCCGCTTACTGGAATCGGGGTTATGCCACCGAAGCGGCCCGGAAATGCAAGGAGTTTGCTTTTGAAAATAATTTTGCCGATTCCATTATTTCCATCATCCACGTCGAAAATATCCGCTCGGAAATGGTGGCCCGCAAAAATGGTATGCAGCTTGATAAAACTACCACTTTTAAAGGTTTTCCGGTGAATATTTTCAGAATACGCCGCGCAGATTTCGAAGCATCGTGAACGTACAAGAAGAGACTACGCGATTCTCCTTGCTCAAAAGCGATGATATGCCATGAAAAGCGCCAAAGACTTTTTCCACAAAATCAGCTATCTGTAATATCCCATCATGGCAGCAGCGATATTTTTCTGTTATCGCCCACTATTGTCAGGCCTTGAAAATATCTGGGCAGATTATAACAAAGGGCTGGTTTTTCTGGGATTGGGAGTTTCATTTTCCACACTTCAGGATACTACCAAAACCCAAAACAAGTTATCCAAACGCATCTGGGAGAACCCGCGCTATGCCCGGATTTTTCTGATTTTTTTGAGCTTTCTGATAGTCGTCTTTATTGGAATGGGCCTGGTGGGTATGTTTTTAACGGACATTCAGGCGCTTCAGGAATTGTCTTTCGGCTTTCTCATTTTCAGCATTGGTATGCTGGGGATGCTTAAAGCGGCGGTGGAAATGGCAGAAAATCATGGAAATCATGCCCGCTGATAAAATCCTCATCATCAATGGTCACCCCGACGCGGAGAGCTACAACTTCGCATTGGCGGAAGCCTATAAAAAAGGCGCCTTGGCATCCGTCCGGTTCGCACCACTACCATCGGCCCCATTCGGCTTTCCAAAGACAGCTACAGGGCCAATTGGCTGAGGAAAGTGGAGAACTTGGGGAGCGTTCAGGGGTGAGTGTGTGAGGGGTGAGTGTGTGAGCAACCCGAAACTTTGAACCACGCCTTCGTCGTGGCGAGGCCCGAAACGCAAAATTTTTAACGCGAATTTTAGCGAAGGGCGCGAATTTCCGCGAACCACGCCTCCGTCGTGGCACAGCGCGAGGGAAACGCGAAACCTTGAACCCGTAACGCGAAACAACGGCCGTTCCTACCGGAACCCGGAACCCGAAACCTTGAACCCACCTTCCCACGCCTGTGGCGTGGTTCGGTGGATAAAACCCGAAATTTTAAATCTACCATCCAATGTTTCAGCTTTTTAGCAAGAAAAACATCCCTTCCGACTTCTCGTTTCTGCACACCGACCTGCACAGCCATCTCATTCCCGGCATTGACGACGGCGCAAAGACCTTAGAGGATTCGCTGCAATTGATCGCGCGCTTATCGAAGCTTGGCTACCGGCACATCATCACCACGCCGCACGTTATGGCCGATTTGTATCCCAATACGCCGGATGATATTTTGAGCGGATTGGAAAAAGTACGCGCCGCTGTGGCCAACAAAAAAATAGATATTGAAATAGACGCCGCCGCCGAATACTTCATGGACGAGCATTTTGCCCCCCTTGTGGAGCACGACCAACTCCTCACCTTGCCCGGCAACCGGGTGCTGGTGGAAATGTCAACCCTCAACTCGCCGCCCAATTTGTTCAACGACCTGTTTCGCCTGCAAACCAAAGGCTATCAGCCGGTTCTGGCGCATCCCGAACGCTACGTTTTTCTCAAAGAAGACTTCCGGCAATACACGCGGCTCAAGGATTACGGCTGCGAATTTCAACTCAACCTGCTTTCCATTACCGGATATTACGGCAAGCCCGTGCGCGACATCGCCCTGAAACTGCTGAAAAACAAGATGGTTGATCTGCTCGGCACCGATATGCACCACGAGCGCCACGCCGCCTCGCTGGAAGCTATGGCCGCCGATAAAAGCATGATGAAAATATTGGCCGACTATGAGTTTGCCAATGCCGCCCTTTCTGAAAAAGTAGAAGAAATACTATGAGTTTAAAAATTGCCTCCGCCCTGTTGTTGGGCGTACTCGCCCTGTCGTCTTGTGTGAAGCACAGGGAATTGGTCAATTTCAATCAAGGCCCGGAATTTCCGGCGCAAGATGCCATCGGCGCTTTACCCGTGCTGCGCATTCAGCCCGATGACGCGCTCTACATCACCGTACACACGCTGGAGCCTGCCGATGCGGCGCCGTTCAACATCTCGCCGGGGCAATCGGCCAACGCTATGGCCGGCGCCAATGCCGCCAATTATTTGGTGGACGATCAGGGCGCCATCGAAATGCCGGTCATAGGCTCGGTCGCGGTCGGAGGGCTGAGCGTAGCCGAAGCCCGCGACACCATCAGAAACAGGCTCCTCCCCTACCTCAAATCGCCCATTGTCAATATTCGCTTCACGCAATTTCGCTTTACGGTGTTGGGAGAGGTAAAAAATCCGACCACCTTCACCCTTGCAGAAGAGAGAATCAGCATTTTGGAGGCGCTGGGTATGGCCGGCGACCTGACCAACTATGCCAATCGCAACAATATTCTCGTTATTCGGGAGGAAAACGGACAGCGTTCTTTCGGCAGAATTGATGTGCAGGCCAGAGATGTTTTTCGCTCGCCCTATTTTTATCTGCGCCCCAATGACGTTATTTATATAGAACCTACGAAAAATAAAACCGGCGCTGTGACCGATCAATTTACCAAAGCCTTGCCCTGGATTGGAGCAGGGACGGCGTTTTTGAATTTGGTTTTGATTTTGACCCGGCGTTGATATACTTATGAATAAATCTGCCATACAAATCTGGATAGAAGCCGGAGAGGGCCTGCAAACTGAGTTTAAAACCTCCTTTGGCCCGGAAGTCATTGAGAGTTTGGCGGCGTTTACCAATACCTCCGGCGGAAGGGTTTTTATCGGCGTTTCAGACTCAGGCGCCGTCAGCGGAGTAACTACCCAGCCGGAATCTGCCCAACAATGGGTCAATGAAATAAAAACAAAAACATCCCCGTCCATTATACCCGACATAGAATGGTACGAAGTGGATGGAAAAAATATCGTTGTACTCAGCATTCAGGAGCATCCGGTAAAACCCGTGGCGGTGCGCGGCAAGTATTACAAAAGAGTAGGCAATGCCAATCACCTGATCAGCACTTCGGAGGCGGTCAATATGCACTTGCGGTCTTTTAATACCAGTTGGGATTACCAAATCAGCCTGCAACACAACCTCGACGACATTTCGTTGGATAAAGTGCAAAAAGCCATTGACCAAGCCAATGCAGTACATAAAAACATTACGGAAGACCCCATCACTTTTTTAATGAAAAGCGATTTACTACGCAATGGTGAGCTGACTTATGCCGCGTATTTACTCTTTCATAAAAATGAGGCGGTTGTCGCCAATATTGAATTAGGCCGGTTTCAGGATGATATTACAATTAAGGACAGTGACAGAAGTCAATCCGATCTGCTGACTCAGACGGAAGAGGTGATGGCATTTGTAAAAAAACACATCCATAAAGAAATCGTCATTTCCGGTCAGATTCAACATCAGGAAAAATGGCAATATCCACCGGAAGCTCTTCGGGAAATTATCCTGAACATGATTATTCACAGGGATTATCGCTCCTCGGCAGACTCCGTTGTAAAAATTTATGATCATAAAATTGAATTTTACAATCCGGGGAAACTCCCCGAAAGCATTAGTATTCAAGACTTATTAAGCAATCATTACACCTCCAGCCCCAGAAATAAACTCATTGCAGACTTTTGCAAATCCATTGGTATTATTGAGAAATACGGCTCCGGCATTCGCCGAATTTTACATGCAACACAAACGCACGGATTACCACAGCCGCTTTTTCAGCAAATTACCGATGGTTTTATGGTCACTATTTTTGACGCGCAATATTCCGCCACCCAAAACGACATTTCCAAAGGCGGTACCGGTTTTTTCAAAAACATAAAAAATTTCTTCGCATCGTTCTGAGAAATTCCGGATTCAAAATTCCGGAATCCGAAATCAGGAATCCGAAATTCATAATGCTCTTCTATGACCAACACCCCCGATCCTTTTTTGGACGCCGACAAGCCGATTGACCTCCGCTTGCTGTTGTACAAATACCTGCTCCGTTTCTGGTGGCTGTACATACTGGGCATTTTATTGGCCGGCGCCGGCGCATGGCTCTACCTGCGCTACACCACGCCGCAGTTTTTGGTGAGGAGTACCATGCTCATCAAAACGCCCGAAAGCAGCACCGGCGATGTTTCGCAGGAATTCATCCTCGGCGAACTGGGCCTGGCCCCTACCGGCGGCAATGTGGAAAATGAAATGCAAATCCTCAAATCGCGCAGCCTCATGCGGGAGGTGGTGGATCGCCTGAAACTGCATATTATTTATGAGGCGGAAGGGCGCATCAAGCGCGGCGAGCAATACCTCCGCAGCCCGGTTTTGCTGAGTTATGCAGCGCTCAGCGACAGTTTGCGCGGCCCGGCATTCGAGATTGACCCGCAGCCCGATGACAGCACCCAATTCATCCTGCGCCGGGGAGAAAGCTGGTCTAAAACCGCCGCTTTCGGGGATACTTTGCGCACCGACTGGGGCGACTTCACGTTCATCCGCAATCCAGAGGCGCCCAAATGGAGCAGCGAAGGCCAAACCATCATTCGTTTCAGTTCTCCGGATGCCGAGGCTCAAAAGTATTCCGCCAGAATACAAATGAAAAAAGTAGGCGAGTGGAGCAGCGTGCTGGAATTGACGCTTAAAGACCCCGTTTCGCAAAAAGCCGCCGATATTCTCAATACCCTGGCCATCGTCTATAATGAAGCCGCCATTCAGGATAAAAACCGCGTCGCCTCCAGCACTTATGACTTCATCAACGAGCGCCTCAAATTTCTCACCGCCGAACTCTCTGAATCAGAAGGCGAACTGGAATCCTTCAAAACCCGCAAGGTCATTCCAGGCACCATCATGGACAACGTAAGCTCGGCATTGGATGAATTTAAAATCAACGACGCCGAACTTTCCCGCCTCCAACTTCAGCAGGATGTCGTCGGCAATCTGGAGGCTATACTCAACGCAGCCAACGGCCCCGGCGACTTGCTGCCCGCCAATTTTGTGGTAGAAAATGCCGACCTCAACAGCCAAACCGAGCGCTACAACGAACTCATCCTCGAACGCCGCCGCCGCCTGCGCAGCCTCAACGAAGACCACCCCTCCATTCAGGAAATCAACGAACGCATCACGGCGCTCCGGGGCGTGGTGCTCAGCACCCTGCGCAATGTGCGCGGCGAACTGCAACAAAAAGCCAACACCATTCGTCAAAAAAACAAACAGCTGCAGGGTTCCCTGCGCTCCATGCCAGGTATAGAGCGCGAACTGATTGAAATCACGCGCCAAAAAAACATCAAGGAAAATCTCTACTTATACCTGCTCCAAAAACGCGAAGAAGCCGCCATTTCTATGGCCGTGGCCGCCTCCAACAGCCGCGTGCTGGATGCCGCACAGCCTGCTACCGCGCCCATTGAACCTAAGCGCCAGATTGCTTACGCCTTGGCCATTTTATTGGGATTGGGGATTCCGCTGGGCATTGCCGTGTTGGCAGACTTGCTCAACGACACCGTACAAACCGCCGACGACATCAAAAATACGACCCAAGCGCCCCTTGCCGGAACCATCGGCCACAGCCGCAGCGGTCAGCACTTGGTCGTCAACAAATCAACCCGATCTGCCGTAGCTGAAATGTTCCGCCTGTTGCGGGCCAACCTGCAATTTTTACACCCCGGCAACGACAGTCAGGTTTGGCTCGTCACTTCCGGCTCCAGCGGCGAAGGCAAGAGTTTTATCAGTCTCAATCTGGGCATGACCCTGGCTATTGGCGGCAAACGGGTAGCCATTCTCGGCATGGACTTGCGCAAACCCAAACTGCTCAAATACCTCGGCATAGAAGACGACGAGGGGGGCCGCCGCCTGCGAGGCATCACCCACTACCTCATTGGCGAAGCCGAGCTGTCTCAAATATTGCATCCTACCGGTCTGCACGACAAGCTGTTTTTCGCGCCTTCCGGCCCCATTCCGCCCAATCCGGCTGAATTGTTGCTTCAGGATCGAACCGGCGAAATGTTTGCAACACTGCGCCAACAATTCGACTATATCATTGTGGACACGCCGCCCATCGGCTTGGTATCCGACGCGCTGTTGCTCAACCCGCACATTACCGGAGCGCTGTATTTGGTGCGTCAGGGCGTGAGTAAAAAGGGTTCTCTCCAACTCGTGGACGATCTTTACATCCATAAAAAGCTCCAAAACATTGCCATCGTAATCAATGGCGTGGGCGCCAAAGGCGGCTACGGCTATGGCTACGGCTATGGGTACGGCTATGGGTATGGGTATGGCTACGGATACGGATACTACGATGAGGACGGGAAAAAGAAAAAGAAGCGGTAAGAGATGAAAAAAATACTGTACAGGCTGGCCAACCTTGCCTATTTGTTGCTGAAAACGCGGAATCCGTTGCATGCTTTTCGGTTTTATCATTTCAAAACAGAGCCGCTTTTTTACGTTTCCTGGCAAATCAATTCCAAAGGACTTTTTTTCCCCGATGTTCCGCTTTTGCTTCCCCACAGCTTTTGCCGACGTTGTGGCTACGACCTGAACGAACTGTGCAGATTGGCCAGAAACCCGTACCTCCGAGCCATCGAACAAACAGATGAAGTGCCGGTATTATGGATGCAGTATCGCGGAGAAGATATTCGGTTTCAGTGCCGATCAATAGACAACCTCATGGTAGTCAACGAGTTGTTTACCGACAAAATTTATGAGTTTGAAATGGGCTGCCCGCTGGTTTGTATTGATATTGGTATGAATGCCGGCCTGTCCACGCTCCTGTTGGCCGCCCGCGCCGATGTACAGCGTATTTATGCCTACGAACCCTTCCGCAGCACTTATGATCTGGCCATGTCCAACATAGCCATCAACAAAACATTGCAGGCAAAAATCAACCCGATACACGCCGGCTGGAGCGACAAAGAGGGCATGTTTTCTTTCCATAATTATGAAGAAGGCAGCCTCGGCGCTTCTACCAGTTTTACAGCCGATCTGCATACCTACGGCCAAACCGCCGGCACTACCGAGGTACAACTTTTAGACGCATCCTCCGAACTCCGCCGAATCATGCAATTGCATCCCGATCAGTCGCTTTTTGTAAAGCTCGACTGTGAAGGTTCGGAATACGAAATATTGGAAAAATTAGATCACGACGGCCTGCTCCCCTATATCCACGCTTTTTTGATGGAATGGCACCACAAAGGCGCAGCACCCATTGAGGAAATTCTGAAAAAAAACGGATTTTCTTTTTTCTCCACCGGCAGGCCCGACGTTGCTCAAATCGGGTTCGTTTACGCCGTCAATACCAGCAATCATGGAGTTTAAAAGCCTGTTTCAAAAACTGTTGCGCGGCATAGGCATAGACATTCGCCTCGTTTCTACCATCCAAAAAAAAGAAGCGCTGCACCACTTATGGCTTCAACAGTCGGGTATCCATTGCATTTTCGACGTGGGCGCCAATCAGGGGCAATTTGCAACGCAGATCCGACAGTATTTTCCGCACACCGATATTTATTCATTTGAACCCATAGACACCTGTTTTTACTCGCTTCAACAACGTTTTCAGTCCGACCAGCACTTCAAGGCTTTTCAATATGCGGTGGGTGATGAAAATACAGAAACGACTTTTCACCTCAACGAATCTTCGCCCTCGTCTTCCCTGCTGAAAATGCAGCCGGCTCATTACCAGAATTATCCCGGCACCCAAAAAACAGTGGACCAAAAGGTAGCTGTCCGCACTTTGGACAGCCTGTTTCCCGACTGGCCCGCCGACAAAAAAATTCTGCTGAAAATAGACGTGCAGGGCTATGAATATCAAGTATTAAAAGGCGCTGCGCAATTGCTCCAGCAGGTGGAAGTCATTCTGGCAGAGGTCATGTTTGAAGAATTGTACGAAAGCCAATCCACCTTCGATCAGCTCAACGACCTGCTTCGCGAACACGGTTTCCGATATCACGGCCAGTACGATCAGCAATTCAGCCCGATCAACGGAAAACCTATTTTTGCAGACCTTATTTTTGTACGAAAAAGCACCGATAGGCGGTAGGCAGTTGGCAGTTGGCGGTAGGCGGTAGGCGGTAGGCAGTAGGCGGTTGGCAGTAGGCGGTAGGCGGTTGGCAGTAGGGCGGTGGCAGTACCAGCAGCGAAGAGCCAGAAGCTAAGAGCCAGCAGCTAACACCCAGCAACTACAAGTCAGCAGCCAGAAGCCAACAGCCAGAAGCAAAAAGCTAGAAGCAAAAAGCTAACAGCCAATACCAAATGATTCCTCGCTTCACCATCATCACGGTAGTCCTCAATGGAGAGCAATACATCCGCCGGTGTGTGGAAAGCGTATTACAACAGGATTTCGACGATTTTGAATATTTGATTATTGACGGAAAATCGAGTGATAAAACCCTTGCCATCGTTGGAGAATACGCTCAGGATACCCGCCTGAAAGTCGTCAGCGAAAAAGACAAAGGCATTTACGACGCCATGAACAAAGGTATCGGTATAGCAAGCGGCGAGTGGATTTATTTCTTAGGATACGACGATTATTTGCTCCACGGTGGCGTGCTTTCTGCTGTCGCGGCGCAAATCCGCCAAACGCCCTGCGATTTTTTCTACGGCAAAGTACAGTGGGGCGATACGGGCCGGTTTTTCGGGCATGAGGTAAGCGCCAACGACCTGAAAAAACATTTTATGTGTCACCAGGCGGTTTTTGTAAAAAAATCCCTCTTTGAGCAAATCGGTCTGTTTGATTTGAAGTTTAAACTCAACGCCGACGCGGTTTTTATCATACAATGTTTTCAGCGCCCACAGATACGAACACAATTCTCCGATCTCGCCATCGCGTATTTTTCCATCAGCGGCCTGAGTCAGACCCGCACCGATCAGCAGTTTGTAAAATATAAATACACGTTTTTCCAACAGCTCAACGCATTGGAACAAATGAAAAAATACTACTTCCTGTACAAGCCCGATTGGCTGCGCCCTACCCTTTGGTGGCGAAAGCTGAGGCAAAATTATCGGAAGGATTTTTCGTGACATAAAAGACTACGCTATGAGTACTTACGATCTGATTATCAAAAAAGGCGAACAACAGGGCGTTCAGCAAGGCATCCAGCAAGGTATCCAACAGGGCAGGGTGAGTGTGTGAGGAGTGAGTGCCCTGCTTAGTGAAGGGGTGACTAACGGGGCTGAAACTTGCCGAGTCACCCCTTCACTACCCCTTCACTACCCCTGCGAATCAGAAATCCGAAATCAGAAATCCGGAATCCGTAATTATAAATCTTAATGTCTCCCTCCCACTGGACCGTCCTGAAGCCCTCCAAAGGCTGGCAACTCATTGACTGGAAAGAGCTGGTTCGTTACAAAGACCTCCTCTACTTCCTCACCATTCGCGGCATCAAAGCCCGGTACGCGCAAAGTGTGCTCGGCGTGGGTTGGGCCATTATACAGCCGCTGTTCACCACCCTGGTATTCACTGTGGTCTTCGGCAACCTGGCCGGCATCAGCTCCGACGGCGTGCCTTACGTCATCTTCAGCTTTGCCGCTATGACGCCCTGGAATTACTTCTCCAACGTGCTCACCGAATCGAGCAACAGCTTAGTGCAGAACGCCAATATGATTACCAAGGTCTATTTCCCGCGCCTCGTGCTGCCGCTCAGCGCTGCCTTCAGCAAGCTGCTCGACTTCGCCATCGGACTCATTGTGCTGGCCGGTTTTATGATCTGGTTCCGCTTTGCACCCACCTGGAATACGCTATGGCTGCCGCTGCTCATCCTGATTCTGCTATTGGCCTCCCTGGGCTTGGGCATGATCCTCAGCGCGATGGCCGTGCAATACCGCGACGTCAAACACGCAGTCACTTTTGTGGTGCAACTGCTCATGTATGCCGCTCCGGTAGTGTATCCCACGAGCAATGTGCCCCAAGCCTGGCAATTCGCATACAGCCTCAACCCTATGACGGGCGTCATTGAAGGCTTCCGCTCGGCGCTGCTCGGTACACAAGCCATGCCCTGGCAGTGGATATGGCCGGGCGCCGTAGTGGCTGTTTTGTTATTCATCTTCGGAGCTTTTTATTTCCGGCGCATGGAGCGGGTGTTTGCGGATGTGGCGTGAGGGGGATTTCGGGTTTCATCCGCCGAACCACGCTACGGGCGTGGGAAGGCGGGATTGGAGCGGGCGGGTTTCGGGTTGTATCCACCGAAGCCTTGGCGAAGGTGGGTTCCAAGTTCCGGGTTGCACCGCCATCCCGATTCCTGTCGTCATCGGGACTTCGCTTCGCTCGACTTCCTACTGCCTATCGCCTACTGATTTCGAATATCTCAAACGATCAGGCATCAGAGGAGGAAAGTACAAGTAAATCCGAAATCAGAAATCCGAAATTACCGCAGGCCAACCATAGCAGCGCACTTGTTGTTGTTTTCTTTGTATCAAGAAAAGTCATTATGGAAGCCTTAGACCGCATTACTTTCAACCCGCTCGTCATGGGCGGCAAACCTTGCATCAGAGGCATGCGCATTACAGTAGGTACTGTTGTTGGATTAGTAGCTGCCGGAAAGTCTGTTGAATCCATCTTGGAACTCTATCCTTACTTGGAGCGGGAAGACATACGGCAAGCACTTTCATGGGCTGCCTGGCGTGCTGAAGCAGTTGCCTGAAACCAGAAATCATCCCCAGGCGTTCATCATTAAAAATAAAATCATGTATCCGAATTATCTGGATCGAATTGAAGTGAATCATAAAGTGATGCTCGGCAAGCCGGTTATCAAGGGTACCCGCATCACGGTAGAATTGATTTTGGAAGAACTCTCGGCAGGCAAATCTGTGGAAGACCTGCTCAAATCATTTCCCCGTCTCGACCGTCAAGGCATATTGGCCGCATTAGCTTTCGCCGCAGATGCCCTGAAGGGTGAGAAAGTATATCCCATTGCTGTATGAATTTCATTGCAGATGAAGGCGTGGATATGGACATCGTTCTTCAACTTCGAAAAGACGGCCACGATGTAATCTACATTGCAGAATTTGCCGGAGGAACAGACGATGAAATTATACTGGAAATGGCCTTTGTTGAAAACAGGCTGTTAATTACGAGGGATAAGGATTTTGGTGAACTTGCTTATAGAGATGGGAGAGCACATGCCGGAATCATTCTGAACCGCTTACACGAACTACATTCAGAGGCAAAAGCAAAATTAGTCTCAGATGTTGTTCGTAGCTATGCCGGCGAACTGGAGGGCGCATTCACCGTCATTCAACCGGGTAAAATCCGAATACGCAAAATGCAGCCTAAATAAAACGCCGCTCATCGGCCCGCAGTCCCTCTAACTCTCCAAAAGAGAGGACCGCAGCCCAGCCAACCATAGCAGCGAAGTTGTTGTTGTTCCCTTCATATCAATTGAAGTTATGGATGCCTTAGATCGAATTACCATTGACAAAGCCATCTGCGGTGGCCGGCCTACCATAAGAGGCATGCGCATCAGAGTCACAGATGTACTGGAACTCTTAGCCGCCGGCCTCTCACCAGAACAAATTCTGGAAGAATTGCCCGATTTAGAACCTGAGGACATTCGGGTATGCCTCATCTATGTAGCCCGCAGGTTCGATCATCCGGTCGTAATCACCTCCACCGCAGCTTAAATGATCGTATCATTTGGCTTACTTGCGGCAATACATCCAATGCCAACCTCCAATTTTTGCTTGCGATACATCTGCCCGGTGCGCTTTCGCTTCTTTCTCATGCTTCTCCGCTTGTCGAAATCAGGTAAACATCAGGAACTTTTTACTCTGATTTGACCCGCTCCACGCTTTGAAATCTTCCCAAACGGAAAACCTTATTATACTTCGAAAACCAAGCTAACAGCCAGCAGCCAGTAGCTAGTAGCAAGAAGCTTAAGAAAGCATCCCACGAACCATGAGCAATACCGTCATCCAAGTCCGAAACCTCTCCAAACGATACCGCCCGCGCCCGGCCCCTCTGATTTCCCGAATGGGCGAACCGCCACCCGCACCCCTCAACCCAACCCGTTTTTTTCATGTTTCATCATAAAACAGCATTATGAATACAGGCGCCTCCAAATTCAGCCCGATACAATTAGAACTGCTTAAAGTTTATTCTTTTCATCCTTCCGAAGAAGAGCTGCTTCAGGTGAAAGACTTATTGGCTCGTTTTTTTGCCGGACGCTTTGTAGAAAAAGTAGAAGCCGCAGCACAACAACAAGCCATCTCCGACGATACCCTCGACGAGTGGCTCAACGAAGATGAACAATAAACTCAAATTGGTACTCGATACGAATGTCTTCCTCGTATCTCTGCTTCCTCATCACAAATATTGGTGGGTATTCGATGGAATTATACATAACCGCTTCTCCATATTGGTGAGCAATGACATTCTCACTGAATATATGGAAAAATGTATTGAAAAATACGGACCATCTTTGATCAATGAAAAATTAGATTTCTTACTCGATTTTTCAAATGTCGAATTGGTTACTCCTTATTTTCAGTGGAACCTTATTGAAGCCGATCCCGATGACAATAAATTTGTTGACTGCGCCATTGCAGGTCAGGCAGACTTCATCGTTACGCATGATAAGCATTTCAATGTTCTTGCCGATGTCAGTTTCCCCAAATTGAATACCATCAAATTGGATCAACTACAAGCCCTGATTACCACTCCATGAGCAACGCCGTCATCCAAGTCCGAAACCTCTCCAAACGATACCGCATCGGCCTTCGCGAAAAACGCGCCGATACATTCATCGGTCAACTCGGACAACTGCTCCGCGCTCCCTTAGACAACTTCCGCCAACTCCGCAATCTCTCCCGCTTCCAACACGACGACGAAAGCGTCTTCTGGGCACTGCGCGATATCAACTTTGAGGTGCAACAAGGCGAAGTACTCGGTATCATCGGACACAATGGGGCGGGGAAAAGTACCCTGCTCAAAATCCTCTCCCGCATCACCGAACCCACGAGCGGCGAAGTGCGCCTCTGCGGCCGCGTCTCTGCCCTGCTCGAAGTAGGCACCGGATTTCACCCCGAACTCACCGGACGCGAAAATATCTACATGAACGGTACCATCCTCGGCATGACCCGCCGCGAAATTGACGCCAAACTCGACGAAATTGTGGACTTCTCCGGCGTGGAAAAATACATAGACACGCCCGTCAAGTTTTATTCCTCCGGCATGAGGGTACGACTGGGGTTTGCCGTGGCAGCACACTTGGAGCCGGAGATATTGATCATTGACGAGGTGCTGGCCGTGGGAGACGCGGAGTTTCAGAAGAAATGTTTAGGGAAAATGCAGGAAGTTGCGGAAACCGATGGAAGAACTGTGCTATTCGTCAGTCATAATATGGTAGCTGTGGAGAGCTTGTGCAATCGATGTATTCTATTGAATCATGGAGCAATAATTTCAAATGACAAAACTTCTGTCAGCGTAAATCATTATAGAATGCAAATGCTCGATTTTACTGAAGCCTTGTTAAATGAGAGAACAGATCGCGAAGGGAGCGGTGAAGTAAGATTTACCAAACTTGTATTCAATCACGAGACGCCTGTTATCTCCGGAGGCAAATTAGTACTGGATGTTTATTACACATCCCAAAAGGAGTTAAAATCTGTTCAGTTAGCCATTACAATATGCAGAAATTTTGATGAACGAATATTGGTGATTGACTCTAAATCCCAGGGGATTAATATTGAAATCATAGAGGGAGAGGGAATGATTGAAATTACCATACCTAAACTATATCTATTACCAAGTTCGTATTCAGTTAATCTTTGGTTGGCATCTGGTAATATAGTTCTGGATTATATTATTAATGTTGGAAAATTAGAAGTGAATGAGGCCGATGTATTTGGAACAGGCAACATGTTGAACACACAAAAACATGGCGTTTTTTTTACAGATACTTGTGAGTGGGAAACAATCAATAATTAGAACGATGTGCGGGATTATCGGATATATTGATAATAAAAATAAAGTTGACATCACTTTATTTGATGCAATGCGTGATATGCTATCACATAGAGGGCCTGACGGCGCAGGGACAGAAGCCTTATGTAACAGTCATGTTGTTCTTGGCCATCGTCGCTTGTCTATCATTGACTTGAGCGAAGATGGCAAACAGCCAATGTGTAATGAAACACTGAATATATGGCTTACTTATAATGGGGAAATATACAACTATAAGGAATTAAAGCGAGATTTGGAAAACAAAGGGCATATGTTTAAGTCGCAAACAGATTCGGAGGTATTAATTCATGGATATGAAGAATGGGGGATAAAAGGTCTTTTGAACAGACTTAAAGGCATGTTTGCATTTGCTTTATGGGATGAGAACAAAAAAAAGATTTATGCAGCAAGAGATCGTTTTGGAATTAAGCCTTTCTACTACTATAACGATAAAAACAGGTTGATTTTTGCTTCTGAATTAAAGTCAATTATGAAAGACCCATCAGTAGAAAGGTCTCTTGATGTCTCTTCACTTGCTGACTTTTTTATTTATTCTTATGTACCTAATCCTAAGAGTATCTGGGAAAAAGTGAAAAAATTACCCCCCGCTCACTTTTTGACTTATGATTTTGATTCGTCAAAACTTATTACAGAACAGTATTGGAACTTAAAAAGCAGTAACGACATCGTTGAAGATAAGGTTGCCATTGAACGTGCAAATGAATTAATCAGAAAAGCTACCTTAGAACATATGGTTAGCGATGTTCCGGTAGGCCTTTTCCTAAGTGGAGGATATGACTCCAGCACTTTACTAATGCACATGAGAAATGCTGGGTATCATGTATCAACTTTTTCTATTGGCTACGAAAATTCAAATCGAAGCGAGCATGAATACGCTAGAAAAATAGCAGCTAACTTTGGTGCTGATCATAGCGAATATTTGCTTTCAGAAAATCTTGACAACTTTTCCGTACTCGAAGAACTCACTCATTTTTATGATGAACCATTTGCAATTTCATCTATGATTCCATACTATCATGTATCTAATCTCGCATCAAAACATACTAAAGTTGTACTTGCCGGAGATGGAGGAGATGAAGCTTTTGCCGGATATAATTGGCATTATGCGATTAATAATTATTTTAAACAACTTACCTTTAAGGAAAAGCTCATTCACTTATACAGCGGAAAAGAAAAAATAGTTGTCAATAAATACAACTCATGGATGACTGGGGCACTAAAAGGAATACTGAAGGCGGAAGTGCTTAATGATGAAATATTGCAACAAATAAATTCACAAGGATTGTGGTTTTTTAAAAAATTTTATAAAGAGTTTAATGACCCGGTAAAGACTGTCCAATATCTTGACATACACACCTTTCTTCCTGAGCCATGTTTAACCAGAGCAGACAGATCAAGTATGGCTAATTCGCTAGAGGTAAGGGTACCATTTCAGGACCACGAAATATTTGAATTTACATTTTCACTACATAGCAGCATCTATTTGAAGGATGGCGTAAAAAAACACCTGATCAGAGAAAATCTAAAAAGTAGATTAGATGCAGATATTTTAGATATGCCGAAGCGAGGATTCAGCCATCAACATTTAAAAAATATTTTCGACCATCGTTTTGTCCAATTATTGCACAATGGACTCCTGCAACATCAGGGAATATTAAAGAAAAACATTCTGTTAGACACATTACCAACGAACGTGAAATTTCATCTTCTAATTTTGGAGTTGTGGTTTCGACAACACTATTTTCAATGAGTAATCTATATCCTAAAAACATTGACCGAAAATTCAGACTACCGAGAATCTGGTCTAATTTAGAGCTCAAAAAGTTTGCACACCTTTTTGGCGGAGAGGTCGTCAATGTAAGTGCCTGGAAAGATAGTGATAAAGAAGGGCGTCAATATAAAGACTATTTCATTAATGCGATATCCTATTCATTAACCAATTATAATGCAGACGCAAGAGGTTTTCAGGGTATTGAAAACGAGATATTCTTAGACCTGACAGCGGAATTGCCCACATCGTTACATAAATCTTTTGATGTCGCTTTCAACCATACAACTTTAGAACATATTTTCGAGGTAAATACTGCTTTTGATAATATATGTAAAATAAGTAGAGACATTGTAATCATTGTTGTTCCTTTTCTTCAAGAAATGCACGGAGAATATGGTGACTATTGGAGGTTTACACCTTCTGCCATTATCAAGATGTTTGAGCGAAATAAGATGGAAGTTCTCCATCTTAGCTTTAATAAACATCCAGAATCTTCTGTATATATTTTTGCCATTGCCTCTCACTTACCAGAAAAATGGGTGACAGTTATTAATGGAACAGTCATGAAAGGTTTGTCCTCAACAAAAGATGAAATTATCGGAAACTATGCCTTTCTCATCAAAAAACCTCAAAATGATATCATAAATAGTCACATTAAAATTCTATTTAAAAAAATCGCAAAAAAAATAAAAAAATAATTTCTATAAATGTTTTGTGATTCTCAACACAGGTTTGATTATAAAATTCAATATGAATTATGCTTAAAAATGTTACAGTAGTCATTCGTTCTTCCGGTGAACGAACTACAGAATTATCCTACCACTTGGCTAATAAGGAAGTGCCTCCTCAAGCGATTACCATAATTAATGAAACCCCTTTCTATAATGCCGTAATCAAAACATTCGAAATAGGCAAGGATGTCGGGCGAAAATGGACATTAGCCTTGGATGCAGATATTTTACTTCGTACAAATGCAATTAGTGATCTAGTAAATTTAGCGGAGGGATTACCTGATCATTTTTTCATGATTCAAGGCCGGGTATTGGATAAGCTATTTTGTTTTTCCAGAAACGGAGGACCACATCTATTCCGGACTGAGCTTATTGATATTGCTCTTCCGCTTGTACCAACTGATTCAAAGGTTTTAAGGCCCGAAGGTGAAACTGTAAGACGCATGATAGAACTTGGTTACCATAGATATAAAGGAGCAGATGTTTATGGAATTCATGACTTTGAGCAGTACAACCATGATATATATAAAACTGCTTTCATACATGCTATTAAGTTTAAAAGGTACGTTCCGTATTTTATTGATGAATGGAATAGTCGCACTTCCTTTGATATTCAATATAAAATAGCACTTGCTGCGTTAAAATTTTCGGCCAATACTTCTAATACTACTTCGTTAACGAGAAGTGATATTATTGAGAGTTATGAAAAATGGGCAATTACAGAGTCAATTATAGATGTCCCATATTTACAATTAAATTTAGAATACAATATTGACAACATAATGTCTTTTTTTAAAGTCAGTAAATCTGGCAATTCAATTGAACAAAAAGAGCATGCAACAATTTCAAGAACAGATATTCCTCCTCCCAAGGCCAAACCTTTATGTTGGCATGTAAAAAAAATGATAAAAATAGCTTTATATATACCTTTTACTTACATTAAATCTATTTTTACAAAAAATGATTACTAATTTATCATACTAACTCTATATTGAATAGAGTTGCGAAGGGACAAAAAACATTTTATTAATCCATTTAAAAATCAAAACAAATACTTCTATTTTTTTTCACAATTACAAAGTACCCGTTCATATGAAATATCTCCAATTATTTAACAATAATATAGAATATATTAAGTTCCCCATAGCACAAACTCTTGAATGGCTAAGCGCCTACGAAAAAGCCTATTACGTACAGCCCCTTTATTATTATTACTGGAATGAGGGCGCCTTACTGGGCATACTCCCCCTATGTAAAAAAATACATTTCCAAACAAGGTTCAGTAAAAAAATTAACTTACAATATCTCGGACGCGGACCGAGCGACTTTTTCCAGCCATTGGTACAACCTGGTTTTGAATCCTCTTTTGCCATCAATTTTTCAAACTGGCTGCGAAAGTATTCCCAAGACTGGGACGAATTGTTTCTTTCAGAAATTCCCGCTTCCTGGGCAGGCCATACTGCATTGGCACAAAGCCTTACATATAATCAATTCAATGTTCGGGTGAACGAAACAAACGGCTTTTATTTTGTAGATACTACGTTGGATTGGAATCAATACTTAAATTCGTTTTTAAGGCCCCAAAATAAAGACCTCTTGAAAGACTTGCGACAGATAGACCGGCTAAACATCCAATTGCGCATTGAATCCCACAGAGAAGGAGTGTATGCCAAATTAGAACAGGTTTTACATTTATATGCACAACGAAGAGCTTCTCTCGGTCAATACAATACCTATGAAACCCCAGAGAGAATTACTTTTGTCAAAGCCGTTACAGAATCCTTCGAAAAAAAGGGCTGGGTTGAATTGAGTTTCCTGAAAGATCAGGACGATAATATCTGGGCATTTCAATTAGATTGGCTTTTCAGGGGAATCCGTTATCACTGGAACCATGCCTATAATGAAGATTTCAAAAAATACAGCCCCGGAAAAATTCTATTATACAAACTGATGGAGCGGGCTTTTCATCGCCCTGAAGAAATTCAATGCAATCACATGCGCGGCCTTGCAGGATATAAAAGCAAGTTGGCCAACCAAATGGAGCGTCTGGTGGAAATTCATGTGTATAATCCTTTCTCATGGAGAAACCGCTTTGCGAAGATTTATAATAAGGTATCTTACCTGAAAAGGCTTTTATAGGATGAAAATCTTTTTCCTCATCACCATAGACACCGAATGCGACAAAGGCCCCGGTTGGTTATTGCAGCGTCCCATGAGTTTTGAGTCAATTACACAGGGCATTCCTCAAATCTTGACCCCGCTTTTTGAAGAATTCCGGTTAAAACCGACGTATCTGCTCAGTCCCGAAGTATTGACAGATGCAAATTGCGTACAAACGCTGAAGGCCTGTTCTCATGCAGAATTGGGCACCCACCTGCACGGCGAATTTATTGAACCGGAAGCCGATTGGGAGGCCAATCGGACCCAGACGCCGCAGATAGCCTATACTCCGGAGGTGGAGCGCTGGAAATTGGAAAACTTGACAACGCTCTTCAGCAGCGCTTTTGGCTACCCTCCAACCTCCTTCCGCGCTGGACGCTGGGGCATGAGTACGGCCACGCTCGATATATTAGAGCGGCTCGGCTACTTAGTAGATTCCAGCGTATGCCCTTTTCGCACCCACAGTTTCGGTAATGGGCTGGAAGTGAACTATTGGGGTGCTCCACTGCAGCCCTATCGGCCTTCCCGCCGGAACCTGCTGTTGACAGGCAGTCACCGCATTCTGGAGGCGCCGGCCACACTTGGAAACCCAAGCCTGCTGTATTGTCCCCGCTTTCTGCTGCGCCGCTTGTCGGACCGCTCCATGATACACAAAAAAATTCTCGGCAAAATGGGACGCAGTGCCGCCATCACCTGGCTGAGGCCTTACAAAAGCACCGCAGCGGAAATGATTGCGCTCTCGGAGCAATACATCCAGGCATTTGGAAAATACGGAAAGCCGGTGTTCCTGAACATGATGTTCCATAGCAACGAAATCATTCCGCAGGCAAGTCCGTACGCACAAACCGAAACGGAACTGAATGCATATTTGAACAGTATGCGCCATTTATTTATACATTTATCCTCCCGCTATGACTTGGAAGGCATCAGCTTATCGGATGTGGCAAGGCTGTAGGAAAGCTCTTCAAAGCCTGCGCAGCATAGGGTTGCATCGGGAATATTTTTATCGCCATGACCTGCAATTCATTCCTGAACTACGCCCGCCTAAAATCCGGGTATCCATTCGGCTGTTAGCGCTGTCGGAACTGGAAATGCTTCATGAAATCTGGCCTATTGACATAAAAAAAGTGACCGCGCGTCTCACAGATGGGCATTCCTGCTGCTATCTTACGAGTTTTGAAGGCAGGCCCATTGCGTACCAGTGGGTGCAATTTGAAGGCCTGCATTTTGTACAGCAGGCCGGACAATACATATCGCTCCGCAAAGGACAAGATTTTATGATTTACCACACAAGGGTAAAACAAGAATTCCAGTCAAAAGGGATTAATACATCTTTGTTGCTCCATATCCTGCATGATTTCGCTCAAAAGGGTTATTCAACCGGTTACATCTATACGAGTTCTAAAAACTTACCAAATCAAAAAGGTATATGCAGTATTGGTTTTGTACATTACGATACAATCCTTTCACTGAGGGCTGGAGAAAAATATATTACCTCTAAAAAAGTGAATCTGATTTGAGAAAAGAATTGGCCATAATTTTTGATGTATTTGGGCATCCGAATCAACCTTATCTTTCCGCTTTTTACCAACACTTAAAAAGCTCAAGGTCATTTGATACGTATGCTCATAAAATCATGGGTGCGACCGATGATTGCATATTCCCTATAAGGTGCAGTAGTAAGAAGGAAAAGTTAGCTCATTTAATTCAATATATAGCATCTCACAATTATAGAAATACAGCGCTTAAAGAATACTTGCTCCACCCAATTTTGATGCGTAATCAATACAATGCCTTACATTTTTTAAATGCGCAACAGTATCCCGCATTACAAAAAGTAATTGACGCCAAACATTTAGCCTTTTCATTCCGGGGATACGAAACTCTCGTTCGCCCCCAAGAAGATACAATATGGAAATCATCTCTGCTTGACATCTATAAACAGGCCCGCCTACTTCATTTCGTGAGCGACCATATTCAACAGGCAGCAATTGAATTAGGCGCCTCCGAAGATAAATGCCGAGTAATATATCGGTCTGTTGATACAGACTATTTCAAGACGAGGAGACAACAAGAGCGCTCTATTGAGCGCATCCTGATATTGAGCACAGGCAGGCTTACCTGGCAAAAGGGTTATTTTTTTGCATTGGAAGCAATGAAAAAATTGATGGATTCCAAACTGAGGTTTGAATATCATATTCTTGGCGAGGGCAGTGACTTGCAAGAATTGTTGTTCCACAGAGAAAGGCTGGGATTAAACCAGTGCGTTTTTTTTCACGGGCAGCAGAGTCGCGAGCAAGTCAAAACCTGGTTGGAGCGTGCCAACATTTACCTGCACGCTTCTCTTACAGAAGCGCTCCCCAATGCCATTCTGGAGGCATCCGCAATGGAGTTGCCCATCGTAGCAACTTCTGCTGGGGGAATTCCCGAAGCCGTGCAAGAGAATCAAAGTGCTTTTCTAGTGCCTCTTGCCGATCCATTAAGTATTGCAGAAGCATTACATCGACTCATAGCGTCTGCAACTCTTCGAGAACAATTTGGTAAAGCAGGCAGATCATACATGGTGTCTAAGTTTCATCCAGATCGGGAAACAGAGGATTGGATGAAGTTTTACGATGAACTATTGAAGTAAATTATGCATATCCTCGAAATCCTTAATGCCTCCCCCGGCGAAACCTTTATACGCGAACACGCCAAAGCCATTGTGGAGCATACCAATGTTCAATTGAGTTGGGCCTATACCCAAGCCCAACATACGGGTTCGGCTCGGCCACCATTGAAAGGATTGCAGAACTGTTTTTCGCTTCCCAATTTCAACCGGATGCAGTCATTCCGAAAGGTAGGCTTCCGGCTAAAATATATGCTAATGCATTGGGAAAATGCAAAAAAAAGAGCCATATTAAACGCCATTGAAAAGGCACGACCTGATATAATTCATTTTCAATTTGCTAGTACGGCCATTCAGTGGGCTTGGATAACAGACGATTTGCAAATTCCATTTACATTCAGTATCCGAGGTTCCGATATTCAAGTCTTCCCTTACATCACCGATGGATACACAGATAAATTAAAGGCTATTGGTGAGAAAGCAGCTGGAATACATGCTGTGTGCGAATCCCTTAAACAACAATTCTGTAGTTTGACGCACCTTTCTCCAAAAAAAGTTGAGGTTATTCGCACGGTAATAAGCGATGAATGGCACAATGTTAGACGAAATCCACAGAAAGGTTATTTATTAAGCGTTGGGCGATTGCATTGGGCCAAAGGTTTCCCGGACTTACTTCTGGCAGCGCATCAGCTATTACAGGATGGAATAGACTTTAAACTGTTCATTTTAGGGGAAGGACCAGAACGCCCCTTACTCGAATACATGATCCGGGACTTGGGTTTGCAAGAGCGGATTCATTTGGAGGGAACAAAATCGCATGATGAAATCCGAACCTATTTTGCCAAAGCACAAGTTTTTGTAATTTCCAGCTTGCAGGAAGGTTTTCCAAACGCCTTGGCGGAGGCCATGATGGCGGGAATACCCGTGGTAACGACGGATTGCGGTGGAATTAAGGAGATCATTCAACATCGGCATAACGGCTATTTGTGCCGATCTGGCGATGTTCAAAGTATATATGAAGGAATGAAAAGTACTTTAATCGCCGCAGACTACAATCCTTGTATCAACAACGGCAAAGAAATTATAAATAGGCTAT
This sequence comes from Saprospiraceae bacterium UBA2329, assembly GCA_002344975.1. GTDB lineage: Bacteria > Bacteroidota > Bacteroidia > Chitinophagales > Saprospiraceae > UBA2329. The sequence continues at coordinate 49,770 of DDUV01000054.1, forward strand.
TTTCAGAAAAAAAACATGCAGATATATTCACTAATTTTTGGAAGATTTAACTATTTCTATGAATTCGCCGAAGATACTTGTTGTGATAAGCCATTGGCCAAGCAAAGCACATCCATACTTAACATGGCTGTATTATCGGCTTAAAGAAGTTTACCCCAGGTTACAATTTTTTATATTTTCTTCTTCTGATAAGGAATTCGGAGAACAGTTAATTGGAAAAGAGGCTGTAAAATCATGCTTAAAGAACGCATTATATAGACGTCATTTCACTTTAAACCCGTTCCCGCATTTAATTAGTTGCTATAAAATACTCACTAATATCAAGCAAAGCTATAAAATTTTTCTATATTGCAGAGCCAAGGGATCATCAATCCTGCAATGTTATGGTCAGCTTTATTATTTCAGTTCACTCCTTGGAAAAAAATTTGATTTAATCTATATAAATGCCTTACAAACGGCTAAACATTTTCGAAGTCGAAATATTTTTGGCAATACGCCTATTATCGCTAGTAGCCGTGGACAAGACTTCGACTTTGAACCGGAAGGTTTTGATAATGTACTCACCCAAATTGACCACTTACATGTATTGGGTGAATACCTCAAGCATAAGGCTGTAAGTAGAAGTTTTCCACCCGATCAAATTACTATCATACCTCCGGCTGCATTGCCAGTAACAATTCGAGCAGGCAATCTTGTTAAGTCTGACAAGATAATTACCATTACATCAGCCTCCCGTTTGGCATGGACGAAAGGATACATTTATTCGCTAAGAGCAGTTAGCATGGTCATCCATCAGTTACCAGACTTCCATATCAATTATCACATCATCGGCGACGGCCCTGAAAAAGAATTCTTACAAGTAGAAGCCGTGCGTTTGGGCATCCAAAGCAATGTGATTTTTCATGGTTGGCAATCACAGGATGAGGTTAACAAATTGGTATTCAGCGCTGATATTTACCTGCTCTTGTCTATAGAGGAGGGCTTCAACAACTCGGTGCTGCAAGCTCAAAATCTGGGTATTCCATGTGTTGTTTCAAACACCGGTGGCCTACCAGAAAATGTTGAAGATGGAGTAACCGGCTTGGTAATACCTCGTTACGATGCCGATGCGGCCGCCAAAGCACTTCAGAAACTCATTCAAGAGCCGGCGCTTCGCAAACAGATGGGGGAAGCTGCTTCCCTGCGGGTAAATCAACATTTCAGCCTTGAAAAGCAGGTGCGGCAATATGCAGATATGTTTGAAAATGTAATTAGAAATCATGAGGATCATATACGTTTGCAATGAATATCCACCCACTACTCATGGAGGTATTGGGGTCATTGTAAAAGACTTAGCGGAAGGTTTGGTAGAAAAAGGACATGGAGTGGCCGTAATAGGTTATGATCCTTTTGTCAAAATTGAACAGCAGAAATATGAAAATGGCGTATGGGTGATTAGGATTCCGTTAAAAAAATTCAAAGCTGTCCGCATTGGACGTTTTACATTCTCTCTTGAACCAATATTAAGCCGAAGAAATTTATCGAATCAACTCGAAAAATTAATTAAAACTTATAAGCCCGATTTGGTCGAGAGTTTTGACTGGAGCGGTCCTCTCTTTTATAAACCTTCAGTAAAGCTTTTGGTAAGACTTCATGGTGCCAATACAGCACACCAAATATATGAAAAAAAGCGCCCAAGTAAATTACTAGCTTATTTTGAGAGAAAAAACATTAAATTTTCTGATGCGCTTTGCGCTGTTTCCCGCCACATAGGCAATCTAACTTTGCGTGCTTTACACCAAAATAAATTACAATACACCTGTCTTTATAATTTCGTTGATACAAGTATATTTAAGCGAGATGACAATGTAGAATCCGATCCCTTTAAGTTGTTGTATTTTGGTCGCATCTATTCTCGAAAAGGTCTGTCTGAGCTTTTTTTCATTCTCAACGAGCTGTTTCATCTCAATAGCAATGTATATTTAGAATTGGCAGGCTCCTACACAGATGAATACAAAGAAGAATTGATGAACATATTGCATCCAGATCAACAACAAAGGGTTTCATTCTTAGGCAAAATACCTCATAGTGAATTGCCTGCACTCATCAACAGCGCCAGACTTTTCGTTATGCCCTCCCGCGCGGAGGCATTTGGGCTGACCGCCATCGAAGCGATGGCTTGCGGCATCCCCGTATTGCTGACCGACAAAGCAAGCGGGCCGGAAATTGTAGAAGAAGGAAAAACGGGTTGGCTGATGAATATAGACGATTATGAGGAGTCGGCAATCAAAATTAACAAGCTACTAAGTCAGCAAGGAACCTTAGACAATGTTGCCTTAAATGGGAGAAATCATGTACTTAACAAATTTTCCAAAGAAACAGTACTCGAAAAAAATATTGCCTTATACCAAAGTCTGATTGGATGACTTTCGATCTCATCATCACCACTTATAATCGCCCGGCAGAGGTTTTCAGCTTGGTATGTCAGGCGCTGGAGTGTAATCCGGCCCCAGAAAAAGTCATTGTGGTGGATTCTTCAGATGAAGTTCATACTAATTTGTTAGGTATCGCTGGCGTATGGTATATCCGGTCTTCCCACAAAAACCAACCCTATCAAAGATTGCTCGGCGCAACCGCAGCAACATCTGATATTGTTGTGTTTTTTGACGATGACTTGATAATTACCAATTCTAATATTTTCACACTTATTCTCAATGCGTATCAGGATAAAACAGTTATTGGAGCTTCTGTTGCAATTGATTATCACAGTTCCATCTCAAGTAATCTTGATACTGCCATCCTCCCTACCAATAATAAGGTGGTGAACTGGTTTTGGAAATTCACTGGCGTTACTTTTCCGCATCCTGGCGCAGTGAGCCGACTGGGTATAGTTGGCCCAAAACCTACGAATAGAAATAACGTTGAATATTTTCATGGGCCATGTATGAGTTTTAAAAGGAAGATTGTTAAACATACAATTCCAGAAGATCTATTAGCGCAGACTGAACTCAAGGTAAGTATGGGAGAAGATAAGGTGATTAGTATGTTATCTTTGAAGTTCGGAAAATTAGTCTTCAATCCAATTTTATGTCTTTATCACCCTCCAAATCAAAGTACATATTTCAACGATAGTAGATTATTTATAGCTAAAACCATTTATTCCAGATTATACCTGAGTAGGATATATTCAGAGATGAAAAATAAATCATATTACATTGAACTAATAATTTTCTACTGGTTTGCATTCTGGAGGCTTATTATCGCATTGGTTTCAATGCTTGTAAAACCATCTCAATCACGAAAAGATAAAGTTATAGGAACTTTGGACGGTATTATGCTTGCTATCACCCGGCCGCATAAATCGAACAAAATTACTCCTCATATCAATTGGGAGGCTGAAATTAAAAAGGATATCACTATAGCCAAACATGCAACAGGCTGAATATCGCATTCAACAACGGCGAGCCGCAACCAAAAACAAACAATGGGAACGCCTGTTGTTTTTATACAGCTTTCTCATGGCGTTTCCCTCTGTATTGATATTAGGGCAAAATGCATCTGTATTGGTATTCGGCGCCATAGTATTATTTTTATTGCAATACAGCAAAAATAGTCTGCTGGGGTTAAAAAAACCGACACAGTGGCTTGTAGTCCTATTTGCATTGGGAAGTATACTATCAGTACTCAATATCCCACCTGAGGCTGCCAGCAATGCTACAGACCGAGCAATAAGCGTCTTGCCCAATTACATCTACTGGTGTATTCTTATAGTGGTAATGGTGGCACAACGGCGCTTGATCAATTGGAAAGTCGTGTATAAGGCTGTATTTTGGGGAGTTATGATGACCGTATTATATTATTTTTTTTTTCAACACATTCTTGAATCTCTTCCTTTCTTTAATGCTATGACGCCGAATGCTTTTGCTTTTTTAACGATTTGTTTTACACCTATGGCGGTACATCACCTTAAAAGCCAAAAGGGAAGAATCTGGGCTACCATTTTTTTTACCTTATTGGTTTTTGCTTTATTGATTGATGGGCGCCGTGCAGGTATGGTTTTGGTATTTTTAAGTGGTATCGGCGTTTTATACGCTGATCGCATCAACTGGAAACGCATTCTTCTTGCCGCAGCACTCATTCCATTCGCAATGGCCCTATTTTATACCAAACAGGTGGAAGCATTAGTTTTTCAGTCTAGCGAACGAATACATGAAATGATTTATCAAAGTAATAAAATTCAAAAAGAAGACCGTTCTTATCTTACTCGAGTAGCCATGGTAAAAAAAGGACTGGCAATATTTGAGCAGTATCCATATAATGGAATTGGATTAAATAACTTTACCAATATTTCAGTTGACTTTGATAAATCATTTGAAGGCGCAAAGTATGTAGTCAATAAAGCCGATGTACAACGAACAAGCGCACATAATTCCTACATCAACGTATTGGCAGAAGGAGGATTGTTATTGTTTATTCCGCTTGTGCTGTTATTAGCTCTTAATATTATCCACTTCATTCGGCATTATAATACGATTCAAGATTATTTGCCAGTCTATTTAGGCCTGGTAGGCATGTCCATTCACCTTTATTTTATTTCTGCCATAGTCAATGTATTTGCCTGGTTTCTTATAGGTTTGGCATGTGCAGCTACATCATCTTTCAGAAAAAGATGAATCTGGGATTTTATTATCATATTACCATAACAAAAAAGGAAGGAAAGTTATACCTGCCTGGATATTTAGCTGTCTTTATCAATGCATTAGCTAACGAGGTAAATAACTTAACATTATTTTTACACGAGGCCGATAAAACAGAAGCCATAAACTGTGATACCGAACTTTCCGGCAACAATATTTCATGGGTAAACTTGGGTATAAAAAGTCCAGCCTGGCATCGTTCTATTTTTCACAAACAGTTATTAAAACCGATTAATGAACATATTGAAAACTTAGATATTCTCTTAATAAGAGGCCCAAGTCCTTTAGCTCCATATTTTAGATTGCACATATCTAACAAGCAAAAGACTGCCTATTTGGTGGTTGGTGATTATAAGGAAGGAATGCAAGATTTTAAAATTAATAGCATCAGAGATGTTTTAGTTAAATGGTACACTGTAAGTAATGATCAAAAGTTTAAAAAAGCAATGAACGGGGGGCTCGTCATTGTAAACTCAGAAAAATTATTTACACAATTTGTAGGCGATTACAAGCATCTATATTTAATAAAAACAACCACTCTCTCAGATGATGATTTCTATAACCGATCAGACTCATTTGTAGAGAACAAAAATATAATCAATCTCCTTTATACGGGTCGTATTGTACGGGAAAAAGGAATTGATAACATCCTAAAGGCCTGTTTGATATTGCAGCAAGAGGGCGTTCCCATTGAATTACACATAGCGGGAATGTTAGATGCTAAACATAAAAATTATATCGAAGAATTAATCAATATATCAGAATACAACGGTAAAAAAATATTACATTATCACGGATTCAAAAAAGTGGGACACGAATTAAATCAACTTTACAGAGATGCTCAAATTTATATCATTGCCTCTCTGAGTGATTTTGAAGGCTTCCCCCGCACCATCTGGGAGGCGATGGCCAATTCCTGCCCGGTTATTGCTTCTAGTGTTGGCGGCATTCCACATTATTTGAAAGATGAGCACCATGCGCTGCTTATCCCTCCCAAAGATGTTGTAGCCATAGTGGAGGCAGTAAAGAGAATAATAACAAATCAGGCGTTTCGCCAAAAACTCATTCGCAATGGCTATGCTTTGGCTCAAACGAACACTCTGGAAGTTCAAAGTAAATTTTTGGTGCAAATTCTGAAAAATCACATAGATTTTCATTGAGAAAGCTATGACCATCCTCTACATCGGCAACCACCTTTCCAGCAATAGCAATGGCGGCTATCCTTCGGTAGCAGAGTCTTTGGCTCCTCACTTATTGCCGGAAGTGCAGCTACATTTAGTCTCGCGCCAACGCAATCGCCTGCGGCGGCTGGCTGAAATGTTATGGGCAGTGTGGAAATACGGTCGGCAAGAACAACCTGTGGTGATAGATGTATATAGTACTTTAAATTTTTATTATGCCCTTTTGTGCGGCATGTTGTGCCGATTGAAAAACATTCCATACCTCTGCATTTTGCATGGCGGCAATCTTCCGAGCAGGCTGCTCCATAATCCCCGGCTTTGCCGTTACTTGTTTGGGCATGCTCACAAACTTATCGCGCCTTCCGGCTATTTACAGGCATCTTTTCGGGATGCGGGGTATGAGACAGAGGTCATTCCTAATTTCATTCCTATCACCAATTATCCCTTTAAAAAAAGGCGACAACTGCAAGCTCGCCTATTGTGGGTGAGAGCTTTCGACGAGACTTATCATCCGCAAATGGCCATTCGGGTACTACATCAATTATCGAAGCAATTTCCCGATGCCAACCTCTGTATGGTAGGCCCTGATAAAGATGGAAGTATGGAAAACTGCCAAAGGCTGGCAAATGAGCTAGAAATATCGGACAAAATAACCTTCACCGGGCGACTCTCAAAAGCTGAATGGATCAGTCTTTCCTCAGATTATGATCTATTTATCAGCACCACCAATTTCGACAACATGCCTGTCAGCGTCATCGAGGCGATGGCTTTGGGCTTGCCCGTAGTGAGTACGAATGTCGGAGGGGTTCCTTATCTCATCGAACATGAAAAAACAGGACTTTTAGTTCCTCCCAACGATGTAGAAGAAATGGTCAGAGCAATCACGAAGCTGATAAATAACAATGCAATTGCTGAAAGTTTGAGCCAAGCTGCCCGCCAAAAAGCCGAACAATACGACTGGGAAGTCATTCGCCCGCGTTGGATTGAATTATTGGAGCGCATTTGAATATTTTCCCAACGATATTAAAACTTCAGGGGTACCCTATACAAGCGGCTCGGCAGCAGCTTGACGAAATGCACAGTTGGGATATATCTAAGCGTTTGGCATGGGTCGAGTCCCAACAATGGCTCATCTTCCGGCACCACCACCAAACCAACCCTTGGTACAGAGCCAAGTGTGCTGCTGCGGTGCCCGAAGACTGGACGAGTCTGCCCATTTTGCGCAAGCAAGATTTTCAGGAGGGGCTTTCGCAGTGCCTGTCTTCGGCTTATACCTTGAAAGAGGTGTATGTGGGCAACACTTCCGGCTCATCGGGGCATCCGTTTTATTTTGCCAAAGACAAGCCCTGTCATGCCCTCACCTGGGCCAATATTATGTACCAATACCGTCAACACGGCATAGAACTGGGTGAGCGGCAAGCAAGGTTTTACGGCATTCCACTGAGCGGGGTGTCGCGCTGGAAGGAATTGGCCAAAGATTACATTGGGAATCGAGTTCGGTTTCCAGTCTTTGATCTGAGCGATTCCGTTTTGGAGCAGTGGTTGGCGCGTTTTCGGCGCGAGCGTTTTGTTTATACCTATGGGTACACCAGCGCCATGACCTGTTTTGCCCGTTTTTGCAGGAGCCGAGGGCTTGTGCTCCAACAACTCTGCCCTACCCTGCGCGCCTGCATCGTCACGTCCGAAACTTGTACGCCCGAAGACCGGAACATCTTGCGGGAAGGATTCGGTGTGCCGGTCATCAATGAATACGGCGCATCGGAAACCGATGTGATGGCTTTCGACCGCCCGGACGGGCAGTGGGGAATATGCGCTACCAATGTTTTTCTGGAAGTAGTGGACGATGCTGGTCGTTCTTTGCCCGATGGGCAGGAAGGCAGGATATTGGTGACGGCTTTGCACAACAAGGCCATGCCGGTCATCCGGTACGATATTGGAGACCTCGGCGTTTTGGGCCGCGATCAGCAGGGACTTCCCGTGTTGAGGCAGTTGAGCGGTCGGGTGAACGATATGGCGGTGTTGCCGAGTGGTCGCAAGGCAGCAGGACTGACGTTTTATTACATATCGAGGAGTTTATTGGAGCGCGGCGGATTTTTGCGCGAGTTCATCATACGCCAGACGGCATTGGATACTTTCGTTTTTCAGATAGTCTCCGACCGGGAACTCTCGCAAGCAGAAACAGCCGCTATCCGGCAGCAAATGGACTTGTATTTAGAGCCGGGATTGAAACTGATCGTTGAACGTGTACCCGCCATTGAGCGGAGCGGAGCGGGAAAAATCAAGCATTTTTATAGTGAAATACAGGTTTAGCATCTAATACTGAGCAGCATTTCACGGCTTGTACATTTCCATAAATGCACTCAAAGAAATACATTGAACTCTTGGGAAATCAACTTTTTCCAACACTTTGAAATGTGCGTCATTGGTAACGATGAAGTCGGCGTTTGAGGCAATGGCACAATCCACATATTTATCATCGTCGGGGTCGGCAGCAATGAGATGCCAGTTGTAATAAATATTGATTCTTCTCGTAAGCGGTAATTCCAACAGCACCCGGCAGACATTACCTCCCAAAGTTTTGCTTTCAAAGAAGTTGTTTAGTATTTCTTCATATTCGTTGACGATTTCTGTAGTGAGCGCTAAAGATAACTCTCCTCGCAGCAAGGCGTCGTACATTGCGCGGTGAACTGCCTTTTGAGGCAATATCTGAATCAGGCAATTGGTATCCAAAACAACGAGCATCAGGGCTTACTTTTTGCTCTCAAATGGAGGTTTGCCGTAGCTTCGTCGAAAGATGTCTGCGAATATCCTTTGCGCTCCCAAATGGAGTTCATTTCTTCCTCCACTTTGCGCGCATAGTACTGCAACAGAAGTTCTTTAATGTCTGATAGTTCCTGTTCTGTCATCTCTTTGGAAAAAAGCTCCAAAAGGTGCAACTGAACAGGATTCAATTTCGAAGAAGGCGCCGATTCAAACTGTGCTGCGTGCATGATGTTCCATTTTTGTCTCTAAAGATAAAATAACGACTCAAATCTCGCTTGCGTTCAGCAAAGGGGCGATAAAAAATAAATTGGTCATTTTCGCCAAAGGATTAGATAAG
>DDUV01000054.1:59024-66554 GCA_002344975.1 Saprospiraceae bacterium UBA2329
AGAAAATGAACATTTATTTTTGCCCCACTACAAAGTAAAGAAAAAGCAATCTTTTATCCAAGATAATCAAAGAACTCACAACTCACCCATCATAGCTTTCAAATAATGCACCTCACCCTCATCGCTGGAGCGCGACCCAATTTTATGAAAATCGCTCCCATCATACGTGCCATTGAGCGTGCGCAGGCAGCCGGCGCCGACATTGCATACAGCTTGGTGCATACCGGTCAGCATTACGACCGCAACATGAGCGAGCAGTTTTTTGAGCAATTGGGCATACCCGAACCGGAGGCCAATCTCGGTGCAGGCGGCGGCACGCAAGCCGAGCAGACAGCCGCCATCATGGTGGGTTTTGAGCAATACCTGATGGCCCATCCTACCGATTTGGTGGTCGTGGTAGGCGATGTCACGTCCACGCTGGCCTGCTCGATCACCGCCAAAAAACTGAACATTCGCGTAGCGCATGTGGAGGGCGGTATCCGCTCCGGCGACTGGACGATGCCGGAAGAGATCAATCGGGTAGTGACGGACAGCATTTCCGACTATTTTTTCACCACTTCCGAAACCGCCAACGGGCACTTGCGGCGCGCCGGCGTACCCGAAGACCGTATCTATTTTGTCGGCAATACGATGATAGACAGCCTTTTGTCGAATATGCCCCGTTTGCGGCAACCCGATATTTGGACGGCAGCGGGCTTGTCGGAGCAGTCGTATTTCGTGCTCACTTTGCATCGGCCGGCCAATGTGGACGATCCGGCGCAATTGAAGGCACTGATCGAAGCCATTCTGGAACACAGCAAGGATTTGCCCATTGTTTTTCCCGTACATCCCAGAACGGCCAAAAATCTGCCCGCAGAAGCATCGGCATCGAAGCGGCTGCTGCTGACTGGCCCGATGGGCTATTTGGAATTTATTTATTTGGTTCGGCACGCCAAAGCCGTCATCACCGATTCCGGCGGCATTACAGAAGAGAGCACCGTTTTGGGCGTCCCTTGTATGACTTTGCGCGACAATACCGAGCGCCCGGAAACCATAGACATGGGTACCAATGAACTGTTGGGCACCGATCCGGCGGCCATCGCTCCGGCCATGCAGCGCTTGTTTGCGGGGCAATGGAAAAAAGGCATTGTCCCCCCGCTCTGGGACGGAAAGGCAGCGGAGCGGATGGTGGAATATCTGCTGCAATTCAACTAATTCATCATTTTGCCAAACCGCCTCCTCATCCTCACCCAATACTTCCCCCCAGAAATGGGAGCTCCACAGTCGCGTTTATATGAAGCCGCGCTGGGCTTGCAAAGAGCCGGATGGGAAGTAGAGGTTGTCACGGCCCTGCCCAATTACCCGACGGGCAAGATATTTCCTGCCTATCGGGGAAAATTTAGTGTGACGGAACAACTGAACGGCCTGCGAATAAGGCGGTACTGGTTGTACGCCTCCAACAGCCGGAGGGCCATACCGCGCATCATCAGCATGGCATCCTTTAGCATAACGGCCTTGTTGGCCGTTTTTTCGATGATAAAAAAGCGTCCGACCTATATCTGGATAGAATCGCCGCCTTTGTTGCTGGCCTTGAGCGGCTATGTGATGGGGCGCATCAGCGGTGCGCGCACCGTGCTGAATATTTCCGATTTATGGCCCTTATCGGCTGGAGAATTGGGCGCCATACGTCCGGGCGGCATCATTTATCGGATATTGGAATCTTTGGAGCGCTTTTTATATCGCCATGCTTATGCCTGCACGGGGCAATCGCAGGAAATAGTGGATTACATTGAACGGTCGGGAGGGCAGCGCGTGTGGTTGTTTCGCAACGGTGTGAACGTGGAGCGATTCCCGGCAGCCCCGGAAAAGCCGTTTCAACATCCATTGAAGATCGTGTATGCTGGATTGTTGGGCGTAGCGCAAGGCATTCTCGAGTATTGCCGGCAGTTGGAATTTGACCCTGCTCAGATAGAATTTCACATTTATGGAGACGGCGCAGAAAGAAAAGCGATAGAAAGCTATCTGGCACAGGGAAACAAGGCAGGGATATACCTGCACGCACCCGTCAAACGAGACGAGGTGCCTGCTATGTTGATGCAATACGATTTGACGCTGATCCCGTTGATCAAGCCGATTTATGGCGCTGTTCCATCCAAAATATACGAAGCGATGGCGGCGGGATTGCCCATACTTTTTGCGGGCGGTGGCGAGGGCGCTCAAATTGTAGCAGATCAAGGGGCCGGCTGGATTTGTCCACCTTCCGACTTTGAAGCCATGCAAGCCTTACTCGATGACATTGCTCAGTTGCCCGATGAGGTGCTTGCTGAAAAACGGCTACATTGTTTGGATGCCGCCCGGAATATTTTTAATCGTGAAATGCAGATAGAGGGCTTGCATAGGCGGTTGATGGTAACTATGGAACCGTAAGCGCCATGGCCCGTCGCGGCCATCATTTCACCACGCAGCATTTCAACCGGCGGCGGATAGCGGAGGATTTTTGGGCGTTTTTGGAGCAGGTATAGCGGACGGCGGCGCTCCTTCAACGAGATGTAACGGACCGGGGCTGGCGCGGGCGGCGGTACTGTACAACCGGAGGCAAGTCTTGGGTGTTCATTGAAAAAACAGGAGCAGATGACGGTATGGCGATACATCGTAGAATTTGAACAGGAGCCGGACAAGAATGCTGAGTTCCGGCTAATGAAATATCTTTATAGGGTTATCGTTTCAACATGAAATACAGCAATGCCATGAAAATCACTACCAATGCTGACGAAGTACTGATTTCCATTCCCAAAGGAATTTTGGAAATGAGAGATATACAGGACTTTATTGACTATGTAAGGTACAAAGTCATCATTTCTAAAAGCAAAGCAACGGATGCAGACATAGCGGCATTAACGGAGGAGATCAACGAAGCATTAGGTGCCTCCAACAAGTTATTCACTGAACAGAAGAAGTGAAAATAATCATAGATACGAATATCCTCATCAGTACGCTGATGAATCTGGACAGCAGGATAGGAACTTTCCTCTTGAAAGAACTGAACGAACACGAGAAACTGTCCTGCTATATGCTGTATGTTGAGTTATTTGATAAAAAAGAAAAAATTATACGGTACTCTAAAATCCCGGAATCAGAATTATTGGAACTGCTATACCTCGTACTCAAGAAAATACAATTCATCAACGAATATCAAATTTCACAAGTCAGTTGGAATAAAGCATTGGAATTGACCGAGGGAATTGATGTAAAAGATGTGAGTTTTGTAGCCTTAACGATAGAAAGCAACGGAATACTCTGGACGGGCGATAAAAAACTCCACACCGGCTTGAAGGCTAAAGGCTTCACGTCTGTTTGTTTGTTGGAAGAGCTTCAGGAAAAGCTGAATAAATGAGAGGCGAGTCAATGGTGCGAGCGCTACCGAAGTCCTCGGCACGTTACAACCGGAGGCAAGTCTTGGGTGTTCATTAAAAAAAACAGGAGCAGATGACAACGACATTAAGGGTAAACATTAAGGATATAAACCTCCAATTTCTCAAAGAATTGGAAAAAACTGCCGGCACTTCTGCGCAGGTGGAGATCAAAGTAGAAAGCAACAAGCATGGTGAAGGCTTATTTTCAGAAGAACAGTTTTGGCAGTTGATTGAGTTGTTCGACTGGAAGCAAAAAAAGCGGGCTGATATTACACAGCCGGCGGTTTTAGCATTATCAAAAATGCCTGTTTCTGCTATTTATCTCTTTGAAGATTTTTTGTCTGAAAAATTATTCAACATAGATACCAAAGAACACGCAAAAGCCTACCTAATGCAACAAGCAGATGATTATTTTTCAGCGGATGATTTTTTATATGTGAGGTGCGCAGCCGTGGCTGAAGGAAGAGCTTATTATGAGAATGTATATCAAAATCCGTCTGAATTGGCTGCCCGCATAGACTTTGAGCACATTTTGTCGGTTGCTGCCGAGGCATATCAACTAAAAACCGGTCGGGATTTTGATTATTCTCCGCTGTACAATTATGAGACCAAAAGTAATACTGAAAAGTGGCAATAAGCGATATGTATGGCGCACAAGAATTCTTATGAAAACAAAGACCCGCACCATCTTTACGAGATCATTGACCGTGGAAAGGATAATGATGTTTTTAAATATGGAATATGTTGTAAGCCCATTGACAATGACGGAACATCGAGCCGTATGCGCGAGCAGGTAAATGCACTGAATCGGATAGACAAATGGCTTCGTTTCTTTGCACGGGTTCTTATTCGTGACATTCCGGGAAAAAAGGAAGCCAGGAAACTCGAAAAACAACACATCAAAGCATATATAGAGAGGACGGGAGAACGACCAAGAGGCAATCCGACGGATTAAGGATGAATCCCGGTTTTCGGCATCTGAGGCGACTTGTGTTGTGGTCGATTCGGCGAGTGGCAGGTACACGGAAGTCGCCGGCACGTTACAACCGGAGGCAAGTCTTGGGTGTTCATTGAAAAAACAGGAGCAGATGACGGTACGGCGATACATCATAGCATTTACTAATACGTTTACTAAACTTTTGAAGTTTAGTAAACGTTGCCATGCTGATCAATATAAATAAAGCCCAAAAATCATGTTAATAGAAAAATACATCAATCCATTTACTGACTTTGGATTTAAAAAACTGTTCGGCACAGAACTGAACAAAGATTTATTGATTGATTTCCTGAACGAAGTCATCTTGCCTGAAAACAAAAAAATCGTTGATCTTACCTATCGCAGCAATGAGCATATAGGACAAACAGAGGCTGACAGAAAGGCTATATTTGACTTATATTGTATGAGTTCAAATGGAGAGCGTTTCATTGTCGAGATGCAAAAAGCCAAGCAAAATTATTTCAAAGACAGAAGTGTATTTTACTCCTCCTTTCCAATACAGGAACAAGCTCAGACAGGTAATTGGAACTACAAATTAGCTGCGATTTATACTGTCGGGATATTGGATTTTGCTTTCAGCGACGAAGAATCAACGAAAACAAACGGCTCCAAAGTTAAAGAGGTAAGGCATGAAGTAAAATTGAAGAACCAAAAATGCGAGGTATTTTATGACAAATTGACTTTTATATATTTGGAAATGCCTCATTTTAATAAGACGGAGGAGGAGTTGGAAACCAACTACGACAAGTGGTTGTATGTGCTCAAGCATTTGCCCGACCTGACAGAAAGGCCGAAAAAACTACGAGAAAGAATCTTTCAAAGATTGTTTGAGGCCGCAGAAATAGCCAAATTCAGCCCGCAAGAAAAAGAATTATATGAAGAAAGTTTAAAAACGTACCGCGATCTCAAGAATGTAATTGATACGGCTTATGACGAAGGTAAATTGGAAGGTAAATTGGAAGGTAAATTGGAAGGTAAATTGGAAGGTAAATTGGAAGGGCAATTAGAGGAAAAGAAGGCCAATATCATAAAAGCGCTCCAAAGAGGTAAATTGAGTATAGAGGAAATCGCCGAAGATTTCGACACCACGGCAGATTATGTGCGAAGCATAGAGCGAGACTATAACCGTTACAATGGATAATGACTTTCAGCATCTGGAGGGGCATTTTTTGAATGGTTACTATTCAACCGATCCCCAAAAGCTACGAGCTATGACCACGCCCCAGGCGTGGTATGAGTTTGTTTATTCGTTGTAAAATTAGATTTTCTATTTGGGGGAATTTCAAAATCTCATCTTGAAAAAAGGCCTTTTTTTTATTTTGGAAAATCAAACTCGTGACTCGAACCACGCCTGTGGCGTGGTCGCAGCTTTTTTGCAGGGCGACTGTATAGTTACTTTGAATGTATTATCTCTGTATGAGGTACGCCCCTGCCGGAGAGTCTGTGGGGCCGGCGGTTCTCCCCTTTGGGGAGTTAGTGGGGCAGCCGGCCCTCGCCCGTGCGTGAGTGACCCGGAAGGCTTGGCGCCGCGTGGCCTTTGGCCGCGGCGCTGCAACCTGGAGGGGCACGGTGGCGCTGTGTGATGTTGCCCGTGCGCCACACGCCATAAAAGAGTCAGTAAACAGTTGGCGTTAGGCGGTTTCAACACGCGAGAGAAAATCCGGAATCCGAAACGCGAATTTTTTGAACGCGAATTTTAGCGAAGGGCGCGAAATTCCGCGAAACCAGCAGCTTGTGGCCAGCAGCCGTTCCAACCCGAAACCCACCTTCGCCAAGGCTGCGGTGGATAAAACCTTAAACCACAAAACCTTAAACCACAAAACCATCATTTCTCCTACATGAAAAAAGCACTCATCACCGGGATTACCGGGCAGGACGGCGCGTATTTGGCCGAATTATTGTTGCGCAAAGGCTACGAGGTGCATGGCATCAAGCGGCGCAGTTCCTTGTTTAATACCGAGCGGATAGACCATTTGTATGAAGACCCGCATATTGACAACCGGCAATTTATACTGCATTATGGCGACTTGACGGACAGTACGAATCTGATTCGCATCATGCAGGAGGTGCAGCCCGACGAGGTGTATAATCTGGGGGCGCAGAGCCATGTGCAGGTGAGTTTTGAGACGCCGGAATACACGGCCAACTCGGATGCGGTGGGTGTGTTGCGTTTGCTGGAGGCCATCCGTTTGTTGGGTTTGGAGGGCAAGACGAAGTTTTATCAGGCTTCTACATCTGAGCTGTACGGATTGGTGCAGGAGGTGCCGCAGAGTGAGAAGACCCCGTTTTACCCGCGCTCTCCGTATGGGGTGGCCAAGTTGTACGGCTACTGGATCACGGTGAATTACCGGGAGGCATACGGGATGTTTGCGAGCAACGGGATACTGTTCAATCATGAGTCGCCGGTACGCGGCGAGACTTTCGTGACGCGCAAGATCACGCGGGGTGCTGCCCGGATAGCGGCGGGTTTGGACGAGGCGATCTGGTTGGGCAATTTGGATGCGCAGCGCGACTGGGGTCATGCGGTGGATTATGTGGAGGGCATGTGGCGGATATTGCAGCACGAGCGGGCCGATGATTTTGTGTTGGCTACGGGTGTGACGACCTCGGTGCGGGAGTTTTGTCGCATGGCATTCCGGGCTGCGGGTGCGGAGTTGGAATTCCGGGGGCAGGGCTTGGAGGAGGCCGGCGTGGTGAGCGCGGTATTGCAGGACGGCTCGGCTTTTGTGGTCGGGCAGGAGGTGATAAAGATTGATCCGAGGTATTTTCGTCCGGCGGAGGTGGATTTGCTGATCGGGGATGCGACCAAAGCGAGGGAGTTGTTGGGCTGGACGCCGCAGCATACGTTGGAGGATTTGGTGCGGGAGATGGTGGAGCGGGATGTGGCGCTGGCGCGGCGGGCGCGGTTGTTGAAATCTGCCGAAGGCGGTTGATCTACTTCGTAGTTTATCTACTTTGTAGCTTATCTGCTGCGCAGTTGATCGCTGGCGCGCGCCTTGCGCGGTAAGCGCGGGGGAAACGCAGAATCACGACTTCGTCGTGGCACAGCGAGAGGGGAAAACGCGAAACACGCGAATGAACGCGAAGAGGAGGGGGAAAGCGAATTTCCGCGAAGAGGAGGGCAAAACGCGAATTTTTAAC
>DDUV01000022.1 GCA_002344975.1 Saprospiraceae bacterium UBA2329
GCCGTGCTCGGCAGCGGCATCGTGGGTTTGAGCACTGCGGTGCGCCTCAAAGAACTGCAACCTTCGCTGAACGTGGCCCTCATAGAACGGGGCGCGCTGCCCCTCGGCGCCAGTACGCGCAATGCCGGCTTTGCCTGCTTCGGCAGTATGACCGAACTCTTGGACGATCTCCGGCTGAGGTCGGAAGAGGAGGTATGGCAATTGGTGGAAATGCGCTGGAAAGGACTGCTGCGCCTGCGGGAACGCATCGGCGACGCGGCGCTGGCGTATGAGCCGCTGGGCGGGTACGAGATTTTCAGAGCCTCCGAAACCAGCACTTTTCAGGAGTGCGCCGACCACCTCAGCATGTTTAATCAAAAAATGCAGAGCATCACCGGAAAGGCCGATACTTACCAGATTGTTTCGGAAGAAAAGGCCCGGTCTTTCGGGTTCAACGACGTGCCGCACCTGATCTGGAATTCGTTGGAAGGTCAGATTCATACCGGCAGTATGATGGCGGCCTGGATGCGGCTGGCACAGCAACACAATGTGCTGTTGCTCAACGGTATCAACATAGAATCCATCCACCCCGAATCAGATGCCGTTGTGCTCAAAACCAGCGCCGGCTGGGATATGCGCGTACCTTCTTTGGTGGTGACGGTCAATGGGTTTGCCCAACGTTTGTTGCCGGAGTTGGACGTGCAGCCCGCCCGCAATCAGGTGCTCGTTACAAAGCCCATTGCCGGTTTGTCCATGCGCGGCGCCTTTCACTATGACCGGGGTTACTATTATTTCAGAAACGTAGGGCCAGATCGCATTTTGCTCGGCGGAGGGCGGCATTTGGACCTCCGGGGTGAAATGACCGATCACTTCGGCACTACCTCGCTCATTCGGGAAAAACTGCTCAGCCTGCTCGACGAAATGATTGCGCCCGGCCTGCACGCCGAACCGGAACGCTGGTGGAGCGGCATTATGGGCGTAGGAGAAACGAAGCGGCCCATTGTTCAGAAGTTACATCCCCGCCTGACGGTGGCCGTCAGAATGGGCGGCATGGGCGTGGCCATCGGCACGCAGGTGGGGGAAGAGGCGGCAAACTTGGCACTAGGTTGAGTCAGGCTTAGTGAAGGGATGACTACGGATAAAAATCTGACGGAGTCGCCCCTTCACTATGCAAGCAGGTACTGGCTGTACGATCTATTTGGCCGGAGCCAAAATCACGGCATCAATGACGTGAATCATACCGTTCGAGGCCGGTACGCTGCCCACGATATTGGCCCCGTTGATCTGCGTTTTTCCATCTTTTACGGTGATTTGAGCCGAGTTGCCGTCGGCCATGCCGAGTTTCATGCCATCTTTCAGGAAATCTGCCCTCAGCGAGGAAGTTGTGACGTGATACTCCAGAATGCGACGCAATTTGTCTTTGTTTTCAGGCTTCAGCAGGTCTTCCAAAGTACCGGCAGGCAGTTTGGCAAAGGCATCATTTGTGGGTGCAAAAACCGTAAACGGCCCCGCATTGGACAGCACATCCAAGTACTCGGCAGCTACTACGGCTTTGACCAAAGTAGTATGATCGGGCGAGTTGCCGGCTACGCCCACTATGTTTTTTTGTGAAACATCGTCCTGCACGGCAGACTGACCGGCAGACGGAGCAGCGCTGCTTTCGCCCGACGCGTTACCCGATGCTGTTTCGCCTCCGCAAGAGGGCAACAAAAAAACGGCACAGACCAGCATAAAAGCTGCAAAATTGGTGATGAAGGATTTCATGATGATAGTTATTTGGTTTGAAAATGAATAACTTGTGCCTACACACAATTAAGACCTAAAGGTATTTTATTCAAAACTAACAGCCAAATTTTTTATGTCATTTTTTTGACATTCTGCTCAAAGCCGGCGCTGGTCGGATTTCAAACTGCGATTCCTGTTATCTTTGCCGGAAATTCCACGCAATGAAATTCAATCTTTACCTTTTGCTTGGCGTCCTTTTGTTCGCAGCAGCCTGCTCGTCCGATCAGCAGCCAAAGATTTACGGCAGTTTTTTTGTCAGATACATGGAAGAGGGGCGGCAAATAAAAGCCCACGCCAATTTTTATGAAGGCGACACCTTAGCCGCTGCCCGCCCCAAAATCTGGACCGGCGGCGTCTCTTTTTTGGGAAGTTCGATGGATGTGCGCGATTTGCAAGGCTCCGGCATGCGCTATACGGCTGAGCGTCAGATGGATTTTATGTCTGAATATATGTTTCGGTTTACCGACGAAAAAGGCAAAATGCAGGAGATCAAAATGAATGCCGGCAGCATGGCGAAAGCCGGATTCAAAGAGCCGGTATCCAAACAGGCGGGCTTGGTATTTACCTACTCCGGCGAAAAACTGAAAGCCGGCGAGAGCATCGTCATCCTGCTGACAGACGAACAAAACCAGACCCAAACAATTAAATTTCAGGGGCCTCAGTCTTCCAACGACATCATTCTGAGCAACGACACAGCCGCTTCGATACCTCCCGGAAAATGGCAGATGTATGCGGTGAGAACCGGCAAAACGGAGATGAAACAAGGCCGTTTCGACTACTTATTAGAGTCGGAGTATTATACCCGGACGGTGGTTGTTGAAGTGAACCCATAAAACCCACGGTAATTTCCGGCACGGACTTTGACGGTAGAAAATTTTTGTGCAAATTGCAGACGGAATGAAGTATCTCCTGAACATATTGCTGCCCCTATTCGTGCTGACCGCCTGCGAAGGGCCGCCTACGCCGCGCTTGGCGAGATATTCCGTGCATGGCATAGATGTATCTCATTATCAATCCCGTATCAACTGGGCCGAACTGGACTCCCTCACCGTTCATTTTGCATTCATCAAAGCTACCGAAGGCATCAGCTATGCAGACTCGCTGTTTGAGCGCAACTGGGAAGCTCTGGGCGCTACCGACATCCGCCGGGGCGCTTACCATTTCTTCCGCCCCGAAGCGCCGCCCGGTGAGCAGGCCCGGCATTTTGTGCGCACCGTCACCTTGGAAACCGGGGATTTGCCGCCCGTGTTGGACATTGAACTGATCGGCAGCCTCCCCAAATACGAATTGGTGCGGCGGCTCCGGGTGTGGTTGGACATCGTGGAAAACAACATGGGGGTGAAGCCCATCATTTATACCAATCTGTATTTTTACAACCGCCACCTGGCCGGCCATTTCACCGGCTACCCGCTCTGGGTTGCCCGCTACCACGACCGCGAACCCATTCTGGCCGACGGCAACGACTGGGCTTTCTGGCAATACGGCAAACAGGGGCGGCTGCCCGGCATTCGCGGGCATGTGGATTTTAATGTGTTCAACGGCACTTTGGAGCAGTTGGATTCGCTGCGCATTCCCAACCCGAAAGTGATGGAGTTGAGCGAGCGGTTGCGGTGAGGGCAGGGCTTCTGTCCGTACTCAATCCTCCACATAATAAAAATCAAAAACGACGCTGCTGCCCTTCGTCTCATTGATCACCGTGATGCGTTTGGGATACCCTCTGCCGTCGTAGTCTGTGAGATACAAATAACCTCCTGTTCTTCGCTGCCGTCCTCTTTATAATGAGTTTGAAGCAATTCGACAGGCGGCGACTGGCATTTGATGCAAATCCATTCGCGCAAAATCCAGGGAATGTTTTGATGAAACATGGGGCGCCCCGCATCGAAGCTCAACGACATGGCCTCCAACAAGCGCCCGGCCCGGCCATACACTTCGACGTGAGAGTCGGCTCCATCGTTGCCGTAAGCGTAGATAATTTCCTGCCAAAGACTTCCGTCAGGGGCTAATGTTTGCTCGGCATTCGGCAGCAAATCGTCTTTGGAAGCATGCGAAAACCGGCGGGTCTTGTAAGGAATCATTTTGCGGCCGGTGATCGTGTCGGATACCACGACTTTTTCCTCAACGACCCGGTTGTAGATGTCCAAACGGTAGTCGCGGCGTTCAAACAAAAACGAGGTATTCCCCTTCATATCGGCAAAGCGGCTCATGGACATCAGTTGCCCGCTGCGGTCGTAGCTGATATGAGTTTTGAGAAATATCGGGGCTTCGTAGCGTTCATCCTCCACCGAACTGTAAAACCGGCTGAGCCTGCCGAATTTGTCGTAATAAAACCAAGCTGCCGGCTTTCCGTCCACGGACACAGACTGAATGCGGCGGGTTGATTGAGATTGCAGGGCAAGGCCGCTGAAACTGAGCAGCAGCAGGAAGATAGGGGCAATGAGCTTGCGGGTTGTTGGCATGGATTTCGTTTGTGTGGCAAAGATAGGCTGTTTTTTGCAACACAGCGCCTCAGAAAAAATCCGTTTCTTGGGCCAAATTTTCCATCCATGAAAATGCGTCAGCTTCTCATTCTGTTCCTGCTCTCCTGCCATGCCGCGCTCGCACAGGCGCCTCTGTTGGACAGCGCCCTGACCTACCTTCACGACCGCGCCCTGTTCAACGGCGTAGTGCTGCTGGCCGAAAACGGCAAGGTGGTTTACCAAAAAAACTTCGGCATCACCGACATCCGAAACCCTCAACCATTGCAGGCATCTTCGGCCTTCAACCTCGCCTCTGTTTCCAAACAGTTTGTCTGTGCCATGATCTGCCTTTTGCAGGAAAACGGCCGGCTCGGCTTCGACGACAAGGTGCAAAAACACCTACCGGAGTTTCCTTACCCCGATGTGAGCATCCGCCAATTGATGAACCACACCAGCGGCGTGCCCGAGTATTTCGACCTCGTCACCCGCTACTCCGGCTCTTTGGACACCATTGATAATCACGATATTTTGCGCATGTTGGCAGAAGTGCAACCGCCGCTCGATTTTGTGCCCGGCGAGCGCTGGCAGTACTGCAACACGGGCTATGTGATGCTCGGTTTGCTCATCGAGAAATTGTCGGGCAAAAGCATTGCTGATTATTTTACCGAAAAAATCACCCGCCCGCTGGGATTGAAAAACACCTACATTTTTCATCAGAAAATGAAGACCTCGCCCGCCAACAGGGTTTATGGTTTCATGCGGGAAGACGGCCAAAATCAACTCGACGACCTGATGCGGGTGGACGGCATTGTGGGCGACGGCAATGTTTATTCGTCTGCCGAAGATTTGTTGAAATGGTCGCAGGCGCTGCACGGCGGTCGTTTGCTGAAATCCGCCACGATGGCCGAAATGATGAAACCGGCGCTGCTGAACAACGGCAACACCTCGCCCTACGGGTTTGGTCTGGCGCTCAACGGCTGCGCACAGTGCGCCCATCACACCGGCGGCTGGGTTGGTTTTTTGACTTTGCTTTGGACCGATTTGGAAAAGAAACGAACTTTGGTGGTGCTGTCCAACGGCGGGTCTTCTGCCGGAATCCGGGCGGGACAGCAATTTATGAAAGGACAAAAAATGGCGCTTCCAAAAACACAACTCATTAAAAATGTGAGCCTTGTGGATGGTACCGGCGCACCTGCCCGCATCGCTTCCCTGCGCATCAAAGACGACCGGATTTGGGAAACAGGCGAACTGCTGCCTTTCAAAAACGAACCTGTTTTCGACGGCAAGGGCCTCACGCTGGCGCCGGGCTTTATAGACACCCACAGCCACCATTTCAGCGCCGCCGACGAAGACCCCACGCTTTTGCCGGCGCTTAGTCAAGGCATTACCACCATCGTCATCGGACAAGACGGGGGCAGCCTGGCGATGGACACGCTCTCTCAAAGAATGGAAAGAAATCCGGTAGCCATCAACGCGGCCTCTTACACGGGGCATACCACGCTCCGCCTCGACGCCATGGGCATGGGTAGTTTCCGGCGTGCTGCAACGGCTGCCGAATTGGAAAAAATGAAATCGCAACTGAACGCCGAACTCGAAAAAGGCTCGCTCGGACTGTGTACGGGCCTGGAGTACGAACGGGCCTTTTATTCCAACCGAAACGAGGTGATGGAATTGGCCAAAGTGACTGCCGCAGCCGGCGGGCGCTACATGAGCCACATTCGCAGCGAGGACATCCACATCGAAGACGCCATTGACGAGATCATCAGCATTGGCCGGGAAGCGAAATTGCCCGTGCAGGTCTCCCACATCAAAGTGGCCATGAAAAGCAAGTGGAACTCGAGCCGGCGCATCATTGCCAATATGCAGGCGGCCCGCAGCGAGGGCATAGACATCAGCGCCGATTGCTACCCCTACGATTTCTGGCTTTCGACGCTCAAAGTGCTGTTTCCCAATCGGGACTACGACAATCTGGTGAGCGCCGAATTTGCCTGCCGGGAACTCTTCGATCCGGCTCAATCCAGGCTGCCGGCTTTTTTGCCACAGCCCGCTTATAAGGGTCTGACCGTGGCGGAAGTAGCTCGCCTGCGAAACGAAACGCCCGCCCAAACCCTCGTCTGGCTCATTGCCGAAGCCGACCGCTACGACGCACTGCACCCCGATGCGGAGGGCCGAACAGAGGGCATCATGGGCAAATCCATGCTGGAAACCGACATTTCGCATTTCCTGGCCTGGCCGCACACCAATATCTGCTCCGACGGCGATCCGTACAGTCACCCTAGAGGGCACGGGGCTTTTCCTCGGGTATTGGCGAAGTATGTGCGGGAAGAAAAACTGCTCTCGCTGGAAACGGCCATCCACAAAATGACGGCTCTGAACGCCGAACACACCGGCATTCAGCAGCGCGGACTGATAGCGCCGGGCTTCTTCGCCGATCTGGTGCTGTTCGACCCTGCCTCCATTCGCGACAATGCCACCGCCGATCAGCCAACGGCCCTGTCGAGCGGCATCGGCGCCGTGTGGGTAAATGGTCAATTGGTGTTTGAAAACGGCAAAGCCACCGGGATGCTGCCGGGGCGCTTGGTGAGGAGGTGAAGGCAGACAAACAATGTGTCTTTCCCACGCGTTTTGTGTATCTTTTATGAATTCAATCCATTCCAACCATGAGTTTTTCATCCATTCTGGCCGATATTCAAGGCCGCGCCGACAAGGCTTCTCCCATTGGTTCTACCATCAAATTTGATTTCGGCGACAACCAGATCATCTACTTGGACGGCACCGGCGATACCAATACCGTCTCGCAGGAAGACAAGTGGTCGGACTGCTTAGTGAACATCAAAGCTGAAGATATGGAGTCTTTGCTGGCGGGCAAGCTCAACCCCATGATGGCCTTCATGAGCGGCAAAATCAAAGTAAAAGGGGACATGGGCGTGGCCATGAAACTACAAAGTTTTTTGGGATGAGCCACGCCCGATGTCCGGGAATCCTTTAGAAAGCATAAACAGCGGCCAAGAGCAGCGCTGTATTTTGGTTGGTCATGGCATTATTCCCTACATTTTCAAAAATGTCGGCAGAGGAGGTGTCCATGCGCACCTCAGGTATCAGCGTGAGACTGCCCAAACGGATATTGCCCGAAAGGGTGAAAGCAGCGATACCATCCTGTTTTTCAACACCTTTGGGGAGGAAGTACTCGCCCCGCAACCCCAGATCAAAGGACTCGCCCAGACCGATGCCTGCGTACAGCGCACTGCCGAAAAAGCCGCCGGTAGTGAGCTCGGCCGTTCGGGAGGTTTTGTCAGACACGTTCAAACCTAATTTGAACTTTTCAGAAAACTCGTAAGTGGCGGTCAGGTCGGCCTGAAAACCAAAGGTATCCTCCCCGCCTTCTTCGCCCACAGCCTCGCGGCCATGCAACACATTGGCGTAAGCCGACAGCCCTCCCAATGAAGCGCGGAATTGCCCGCCGATATGTTTGCCCGGAACCTCATCGAACTTCCGGTCGGTATCGTCAAAAAGGCCGATCATCACGCCGAAGTTGGCGCCCAGCTCGAGATCGGCTTTGAGGCCCGTATGATAAAAAGGCCCATTACTAAACAGGTATGACATGGAATAATTCGTATTCGCCGGTGCGTCTATCACCTCGTATCCTATAAAAGTGCCGAAGTTGCCGAACGTGAACTTCAGCGCCTCGAAAGGCGAATAGGTGATGTACAATTGCTTGATGGCCGACAAAATAGAGCCGGCGTATCCATTGGCTTCCTCAGCGCGGGGACCTACTGCCAGGTCGGCCACGAACCCCACTTTTCCCTCTTTGGCAAAGACCACATTGGCCATGCCGAGATTGAAGCTGCTGTGCCTTTGGGTAAAACTCGTCCCGAAGCCCGTCTGATTGAAGCCGTGCAGGTAGTAGCCGTCAATGAAGCCGGAAATACTGATTTTGTTCTCTGCCTCTGCAGCCGCTTCGGGCGCCGGTATGTCTCCGCCGGGCGCTGCTTCCTGCGCAAAAGAGTAGGAATACATGGAGAACAGGAGCACTACTACTCCACAGGTGTTGAGTACCGAAATACGCATGGTTGAAATTTTTGAGTATGAAAAAATCGTTTCAACTTGCGATAACGGCTTCTCATACAATACCTTAGCCAACTTCATCTGGGCGAAAGCCCGGAATAAACGGGCCGTCGCAGATGAACAATCAGCGTTGATATTGTATTTTTGCTTTTACAACAGAGAAGCGGGAAACCGTTATCTCGTGCTCCCGTCAGCGTTGCCGCGCTGTTCGGGAGTTTTTTTTGCATAGAGCACAGGGCAGAGAGCATAGTGAAACTGCCCCATGCTTTATTATTTCACCAATTCCAGCATCGGGTCCACCGTGTCGGAGTAGGCGTGCATTTCGTGCTCTTCCACATCGAGACCCACGACTTCCTCTTTTTCGGAAACGCGCACCCCGACGGTCACTTTGAGCAGGTACATGAATGCAAATGCTGCCGCAAACGTGAAAGCGCCCACCGCCAACACGCCGTAAAACTGCACCCAGAGTTGGCCCAGACCGGCTTTGCTGCCGAAAACACCCACAGCCAGCGTGCCCCAGATGCCGCAGACAAGGTGTACGGAAGTAGCGCCTACCGGGTCGTCAATTTTGATTTTATCAAAGAAAACCACAGATGCGGGAATGATGCAGCCGGCAATAAAACCGATGGCAATGGCCGAGAGCGGAGTCATCAGGTCGGCGCCGGCGGTGATGCCTACCAAGCCGCCCAGAATGCCGTTGAGCACCATAGAGAGGTCGTGGTTTTTGAACATCAGGCCCGACACAATGTAAGCCCCCACTGCGCCCGCCGCTGCCGCCAATGAAGTGGTCACAAAGACCAATGAAACCGCCATAGGATCGGCGCTGAGCACAGAACCTCCGTTGAAGCCGAACCAGCCGAACCACAGCAAAAACACCCCGATGGCCGCCAAGGGCATACTATGGCCGGGAATGGGTTTGATGACGCCTCCGGGCAGGAACTTGCCCCGGCGCGGTCCCACCACCAACACTGCCGCCAGTGCCGCGAAACCGCCCATAGCATGTACCAGCGTAGAGCCGGCAAAATCGTAGAATCCGGCTTCATTGAGCCAGCCGCCGCCCCATTTCCACATGCCGGTAATGGGATATACAAACGACACCAACAGGATGGAAAAAATGAGGAATGAATTGAGTTTGATGCGCTCGGCCACTGCTCCCGAAACAATGGTAGCTGCCGTAGCGGCAAACATGGCCTGAAAAATGAAGTCGGTCCAATAAGTGTATTTGCCCGACGCATACTCAATGGCCGCCGCCTCGCCCTCCGGAGCAGACAGCCCGAAGCCCGCAAAGCCGAAAAATCCGCCGGCATAATCAGCGCCGGGATACATGAGATTGAAGCCGATGACACAATAAGACAGCAGCCCAATGGCGAGGATCATCACGTTTTTGAAGAGGATGTTGACTACGTTTTTGCGCTGCACAAAACCAGCCTCCAAAGTGGAGAATCCCAAGTGCATAATGAAAACCAGACAGGTGGCCACCAACATCCATAAGTTGTTGGCCGTGAAAAGTGATTGCATAGCTTGCCCTTCCATCACAATAGCTTGTTTAGGTTACAGAATGAAAATTAGCGATGAGGCGACCGCGCGCACCGGCGGGCTGCCCTGTTGATGATTTGGTTGTGAAAAGGTTAGGGATGCACGTTGTGAATCGTGCGGGAAAAGAATGTTATAAGGCCTCCGCGCCGGCCTCGCCGTTGCGGATGCGGATGATGTTTTCTACGTCTATGACAACGATTTTGCCGTCGCCTATTTCGCCGGTTTTGCCCGCGCTGAGGATGGCGTCAATGATGGGTTGCACTTTTTCTTCGGTGCAAAAAATGTCTATTTTGAGACGTGCGATGAAATCTTCATCATACACGCTGCCCCGGTACATGAGTTTTTCGCCTTTTTGCAGGCCGAATCCTTTGACCTCGCTGAGGGTGAAAAAATTCACGTCTATTTGCGCCAGGGCATCCCGGATGCGGTCGAAACGCGATAAGCGAACAATGGCTTCTATTTTTTTCATTGTTTGTCGTTTTGAAATGTTCACTTATTTGGTTTCGGGCTAATGTTGCCTGCGCAGGTCGCTTGTACTTTGATGGCGACAAAGGTAGAGGCGTCGGGAAATTCTTGAAAAGCAATGTTTTTGTACATTTGTGACGCCGAAAGCCAGATAAATCCAAACAAGCAACTGATTTTCAATTGTATGGATTTGAATAAGCACATATGCCCAAACAAAGAGACTTAGTTTTTAAATTAATAAAATCGCTCACAAAAGCCGAAAAAAGGCATTTCAGGCTCTTTGTGGCGCGCACCAAAAGCGGCGAAGAAGCGCTCTTTTTGCAATTGTTCGACCTGCTCGACCGCGCTCGCGAATACGACGAAAAAGCCATCCGAACAGCCCTGCCTGCCGGAATGACGCCCACGCAATTGGCCAACCTGAAACGGCATTTGTACCAACAGATCATGGTGAGCCTGCGCCTCATTTCCACCTCCAAACACATAGACCTCGAAATCAGGGAGCAAATTGATTTTGCGCGGATTCTGTACAGCAAGGGCCACTATATGGAAAGCCTGCACACGCTGGAACGCATCAAAAACGTGGCCGAGGCCCACCATCAGGATGTGTTGCATTTGGAAATTCTGGAGTTTCAAAAACTGATAGAAGCGCGGCACATCACCCGTTCCCGGCAAGTGAAAAACAAAATGGACCGGCTCTTGCAGGAATCCACGCAGCGCAGCCTCATCACCAACTTAGCCGGTGAAAAAGCCAACCTCAATATTCAGATTCACGGCTACTACATAGATCACGGGTTTGCCGTTTCCGAACTCGAAAAGCAGCAACTACAGACAGCCTGGCGGCAGATGTTGCCCGAACCCAGCACTCGCCGATTCATGGACACTTTTTTTGAAAAAGTGAACACCTATCAGGCCAATATGTGGTATCGCTACATCCTCCTCAATTGGGCGAAAGCCCGCGACCACGCCCACGAATGGGTCACTTTGTTCGATCTGTATCCGGCCATGAAATTCAAAGACCCCGACCTGTACATGCGCAGCCTGTACTACCTGCTCACCATGCTTTTCCTCACCGGAGATGCAGACGGATACCAACTGTATTTCAATCAGTT
This sequence comes from Saprospiraceae bacterium UBA2329, assembly GCA_002344975.1. GTDB lineage: Bacteria > Bacteroidota > Bacteroidia > Chitinophagales > Saprospiraceae > UBA2329. The sequence continues at coordinate 11,396 of DDUV01000022.1, forward strand.
AGAATCATATTTGCAGGAACATTCGCCCGCCTTTCACCCCAACAGCCAATATGTGGCCTCGGTGTATCACAGCTTATGCCGGCTCAACCGCTACATTTTACTCGAAGACTGGCAGGGCGGCTACCGGGAAGGATTGGCCGTGCAACAGGAACTGAAGGATTATGAAAATCTCATAGACCCGCACCGGGTCATGCTGGTGGAGTATAAATTGGCCGCTTTCGCATTTGCACAGCGCGATTACCGCCCGGCACTGGCACATCTGGAACCGCTGCTGCACCATCAGGATCGCATTTTGCAATATTCAATGGACCTGAATGCGCGCTTCATGGAACTGATGTGTTTGTACTCGCTCAAAGAATGGGATTTTATGGAGGCGCGTTTGAACTCGCTGGCACGCAGCATGGGTAAACACAAGCATATCAGCGAATTACAAAAAAAACTGTATGCACTGCTGCGCGAATTGCACCGCAGCCCCCTGAGACCTCCTGCGCAAGTAGCGGCGCCTTTACTGACGAATTTTGAACGCACAGAAATGACGGCTTTGGACCGCTATTTTCTGAAATACCTGCATGTAGAAGTATGGCTCAGGAGCCTCATTTGATCACTACCAGCTTCACCGATTGCCTCTTTCCGGATTGCAAACTCAGCGCATACACCCCGGCCGGCAGCCCCGTCAACGGGATGCGATACGAACCACCAGTAGCGTGCAACTGTCTCATTATCTGTCCATTCAGATTTTTTAAATAAACTTCCACGTCGGAGGAAACCGCTACCGGCCAGGAAACGAACACCTCATGCGCCGCCGGATTAGGGAAGACTTTCCAATGAAAATCGAGCGGGTCGTGGTGGGCCGTATTGGTCACGGGCACAAAGGGATCAGACCATTTGGGATGCGTGAGCAACACGGTGTCGGTGAGTGTGTGCATAAAGGCTACCAGAGCCGCTTTTTCTTCATCGGAATAGCGAAAGCCGCGGAAAGGCAATGGAAAGCTCAGCATTTCTGCGATGTGGTTGTTGGGGTGTGCCACGATTTCATTGCTGTAAAATTCGACCACGTCCTCCAGCGTAGCGAAACGCCCGTCGTGCATGTAGGGAGCGGCCTGAGCGATGTTGCGCAGAGTAGGACTTTTGAACGCCCCGTGATGTGCCGGATTGCCCGTCCAGCCTGCCAGGCCGGGATCGGGATACTCCATTTCCAAGCCGATGTTGAACAAAGAATCGGTGCCGAAATGCCCCTCAATATGGCACAAAACACAGGTTTGCTGAAACAGCAGCCAGCCCTGTTGTTCCGCCGGCGTGAATACGTTGAGGTTGCCGTTTTCCTGCATCTCATCAAATTTGCTTTGAAAAGACACCATAGACGCCACAAACTGCACCAAGGCCGAACGAACCCGCTCTACCGTCACTTCAGAATCGCCGAAAGCCGCTTCAAACAAGGGCGGGTAATAGGACGCCTCCTGCACGCGGGCGATGATTTCCGGCTCGGTTAATCCCATTTCATCAGGGTGTAAGATGGGCATAATCACTTGCTGTTGAATAGTTTGCACTCTTCCATCCCAGAAAATGGGCGTACCGGGCGAGAACACAAGTTGGTTGATGTGCATGGTGTTGCGCGGCGTGACCACCCCGGCAAAACCCGGACTTCCCGCCGTACCCGCTCCGAACGACAGCGCCTGCTCATGGCAAGTGCCGCAGGAAATTTGCCGATTGGCCGACAGCCGTTTTTCGTAAAACAGCACCCGCCCCAGCGCCGCGCCGGCATTGGTGATGGAGTCGAGCAAGGGCAGGAAAGGCGTATTGAAGGAGTCGGTAGATTGCTGTATGTAGCCGGGAATGAAAATGTCGGTGTAATCGAAAGGAGCATCGGGCAATTGCGGGGCAATCGAGTCCAACACAAGCGGAGCGCTCAACCGGGCGGCGGGCAGCGAATGGTTGCCGGCTGCGATAAAAACGGCGGCCACGACCAGCAGGCCAAAGACGAGATACTTGTTTCTGTTTTTCAAACGGCTCATTCCGGTGCATTTTGGTTGACAGATGAGCAAAGATAAGTATTTATCACATCTGCGGTTTCTTCCCTATATTTGCTTCGGTTCTGAAACGGCTCATCGCCCGCCATGAGCTTCATTTTTTCAACAGATAATCAACACATTACGCCACCATGCAATCATACCTCGAACACGTCAAACGCATTTTTCTGGAACACGGCGATCCCGATATTTCCGAGGGGCAGATGAAATACATGCGCCACCAATTTGCTTTTTACGGCCTCAAAGCGCCGGTGTGGATGGCTTTGGCCAAAGATATTTTCCAGACAAAAGGCATCCCGCAAGGTGAAGAACTCAAAACCCTCGTTCGGCTCTGCTTCGAGGAGGAATACCGCGAACTGCACTATTTTGCTACCGAAATGACGCAGCGGGCCTTGAAAAAACAAGCTGAAAACTTTATTGATTTTTTGGAAGAACTCATCACTTCCAAATCCTGGTGGGATACGGTGGACTGGCAGGCCAAGCTGGCCGGGGAACACTTCCTGCGCTACCCGCAACTCATCGGCCCGATAACCGAGCGCTGGATGCAGTCGGGCAATTTCTGGCTGCAACGCTGCGCCCTCATTTTTCAGTTGAGGTACAAAACCCGCACCGATGCTGAGCTGATGTTCGGCTACGTCCTGCGATTAGCCGATTCCAAAGAGTTTTTTATTCAAAAAGGCGCCGGCTGGGCATTGCGGGAATATTCCAAAACCAACCCTGAAGCGGTGCGGTCTTTCGTGGAATCACACAGTTTGGCTCCATTGACGCGCCGGGAAGCGCTCAAGTGGCTCCAAAACAAATCCTGACGCCTTTACAACTATGGTGTGTTACAATCCAAGCCGTAGAGAAACACTCCGCTGGAAGGCGATACCATAAACGGCCTGGTGCGGCCCGGCAAAATGTACTCCAGCGTCACCGAAACGCGATATTGGCCCGGCCAGGTAATAGGCACCCAACGATAGGGCTTGTTGGAGAACCAAACCCTCGTGCCGTTGGCGTGTTCGGCAGTCCAGACATAAGCAAGTGTGTAGCGGCTGACAGGGGCAGTAGAAACTTTGGAAGACTTGATGCGCACTTTGATCTGGCTGGCAGCAGTGTAACCCGCACAAATCTGAGGAGAGCCTTCCACTTCGAGAGCTGCGGACTGGCCATACAGCAACAAGGTGGTTGCGAGCGCCATGCCCAATGTGATAAGTTTTCTCATTTTGTTATGTTTTGGGAAGTTCAAAAAAACTGATTTTCACCCTTTCTTTTCAGGAAGCATAATAGCCTGTTTAGGGCAAACCAAAGCTGCCCAAAATCATATTCCGCAGGTGACTTTTGTCATTTCTTACACTTAGGGGGCTGAACATTGGCTGAGAATCCTAATTTTGCCGCCTCAAATTCATCAACAACTGCTATTATGAGCCACGTTATGACACCCGTAAACAACGATATGCGCCTCAAGCGCGTCTTCATAGAACCCCGCCTCCCAGAAGCTTTATCCCCGCTGCGGGAATTGGCCGGCAACCTCTGGTGGAGCTGGAACAGCGAGGCATCCGCTCTTTTTAAACAAATTGCCGGCGACCAATGGGAAGCGTCTCAGTACAATCCCGTTGCCATCCTCGACGAAATGAGCACCGAGTATGCCCAGACCCTCACTTCCGATAAAGACTTTATGAAGCGAATGAAGTCTGCTCATTCAGATTTCAAAAATTACATGGCCGCAAAACCGGCTGCGGCGCATCCGCACATCGCCTACTTTTGTATGGAGTACGGCCTGCATATTTCCATGAAACTCTATTCGGGCGGTCTGGGCGTTTTGGCCGGCGACTACCTCAAAGAAGCCTCCGACTCCAACGTACACCTCACGGCGGTGGGCCTCATGTATCGCCACGGTTATTTTCAGCAGGAAATCTCGATGCACGGCGATCAGATCAGCCATTACCCCGCTCAGTTGTTTACCAAACTGCCCATTCAGGCGGTGCGCAACGACAAGGGCGAGTGGGTGAAAATAGCGCTGGAATACCCCGGCAGATTGGTGTTTGCCAAACTCTGGCTCCTCGAAGTGGGGCGCATCAAGCTCTACCTGCTCGATGCCGATATTGACGAAAACAGCCGCGAAGACCGCCAACTGACAGATGCGCTCTATGGCGGCGACAACGAGTTCAGGCTCCGGCAGGAAATTCTGCTGGGCATGGGCGGCTTCAAGGCCCTGCAAACACTGGGCATTGCACCCGATGTGTATCACCTCAATGAAGGCCATGCCGCCTTTGTGCAATTGCAACGACTGAGCGATCTGATGTCGTCCAAACGCGTCTCGCTTGATGAAGCCACCGAGGTCGTGCGCGGTTCTTCTCTGTTCACCACGCATACACCTGTGCCTGCGGGCCACGACAACTTCCCGGAAGACATGATGCGCCCGTATTTTGAGGGTTTTGCGCAACGGCTGGGCTTGTCCTGGTATGAATTTATGGCCATTGGCCGCCTCAAGGCTTCCAATCCGTACGAGAATTTTTCCATGAGCCACTTGGCCATTCGCTTCTGCCAGGAGGTGAACGGCGTGAGTCGCCTGCATGGCGATGTGTCCCGCCGCATGTTTGTGGATTTGTTCCCCGGCTATCACCACGAGGAAATTCACATTGGCTATGTGACCAACAGCGTGCATTATCCCACCTGGATAGCGCCGGAGTGGAGAGCCATTCACGAAAAGGCTTTTGGCTCGAAATTTTTGTCTCAACAATCCGACCCGGCCGTATGGCGTCGCATATCCGGCGTTTCCGACGAGGAGATCATGAACACGCGTATAGAGTTGAAAAAGAAGCTCTTGCGTTATGTGAAATCCAAGTTACAAACCGATCTCACCCGTCGCGGCGAGAGTCCCCGGTTCATCTTTGAGGCTTTGAGCAACATCCGTTCTTCCGCATTGGTCATCGGTTTTGCGCGCCGTTTTGCCACCTACAAACGCGCCCATTTGCTGTTTACCAATCTGGAGCGCCTCATCAACATCCTCCAAAATCAGGACCGACCGGTCATCCTGCTGTATGCGGGCAAGGCACACCCTGCCGACAAAGGCGGGCAGGAACTGATTCGCCACATCGTTGCCATTTCGCGCCGCCCCGATCTGGCCGGCAAAATCGTCTTTCTCGAAGATTACAACATGGAAATGGCCAAGCTATTGGTACAAGGTGTTGACATCTGGCTCAATACGCCCATGCGCCCCAAAGAGGCATCGGGCACCAGCGGCATGAAAGCCGTGATGAACGGAGTACTCAATTTCAGCGTACTTGACGGCTGGTGGGCCGAGGGATATGTGCCGGGCGCGGGTTGGGCATTGCCTTTGGAGGCCACTTATCAGGATCAGAATTTGCAAAATGAGTTGGACGCCGAAACGATTTACAACCTGTTGGAAGAAGAAATCGTGCCGGCTTATTTCGACCGCGACGAGCAGGGTATTCCTCGTCAATGGGTGCAGCACATCCGCAAAACCTTCTCGGAAGTAGCGCCGCATTTCACCATGAAGCGCATGCTGGACGACTACTACGAGCGTTTTTACAACAAACTCTACGCCAGAACCCATCAAATGCAGCTTTCCAATCTGGCCGACGCCACCCGACTCACCGAATGGAAACACAAGGTGGAGCACCTCTGGAACGGCATCGAAGTGCGCCGCTCCGAGATATACGACACCGCCAATTTTGCCCTGCCGATGGGCAGCAAATTTACGGCGGCGATCTGGTTGAATCTCAACGGCCTGCAACCCGACGAACTGGGGCTGGAGTTGGTGTTTTTTAAGCGTTTCGGCGACAATGAGTTGAACATCAAATTGCGTACCGAATTGGTATTCAAAAAGATGGAGGACGGCGCCGCTCTGTATGAATGTGCCGTAGAGCCGGGTATGGCCGGAGTGTATGAGTATGGGGTGCGCATGTTCCCCCGCCATGAACTGCTCCCGCACCGGCAGGATTTCGCATTGGCTAAGTGGGTGTAAAAAAAGCAATCAACATGGAACGATACGGACAAGTACTGCTCATTGCCATCCCCTTCTTTTTGGGGTTGATCCTTATAGAAAAGGTGTACGGCTTGCTGAAAGGCGAAGACAAAACTCCGCTGATGGACATGTTTTCGAGCCTGCTGTCGGGGTTGACCAATACCGTGAAAGACGTGCTGGGGCTGAGCGTGTCGGTGTTGTCTTATAGTTGGATGGTAGAGCATTGGGCGCTGCTTCATGTAGAGAGCAACTGGGCCGTGTATGTACTGGTGTTCGTAGTGCTTGATTTTCAGGGGTATTGGGTGCATCGCTGGGCACACGAAATCAATTTTTTCTGGAACAAACACTTGGTGCATCACAGCAGCGAGGAGTTCAACCTGCCCTGCGCCTTGCGGCAAAGCATTTCCTCGTTTGTCAATTTGTTCACGTTTTTCCTGTTGCCGGCGGCCTTACTGGGCGTGCCCGACATTGTCGTTGCCACCATAGCGCCGCTGCATTTGTTTGCGCAGTTTTGGTACCATACCCGGCATATTGGGAAGATGGGATTTTGGGAACACATCATCGTGACGCCCTCGCACCACCGCGTGCATCATGCCATCAATCCCGAATATTTGGACAAAAACTACAGCCAGATATTCATCATCTGGGACAAGCTGTTCGGCACTTTTCAGGAAGAACTGCCCGACAAGCCGCCGGTGTATGGCATCACCCGCCCGGTGAGCACCTGGAATCCGGTCAAAATCAATTTTCAACACCTGTGGCTGCTGGCCAAAGACGCCTGGTATGCCGGCAGTTGGCGCGACAAATTCCGCGTGTGGTGGATGCCCACCGGTTGGCGCCCAGCCGATGTGGCCGCTCGTTTTCCGGTAGCGAAAATTGACGACGTGTATCATTTTGAAAAATACAATCCTGAAAGTTCCGCCGCGCTCAAAACTTGGTCGCTGGTGCATTTGGGCCTGCTCATGCTGCTGTCGGCGTACTTTTTCGGGCATCTTGGCGACATAGGCAGCCCCGGCATTTTTGTCTATGGCCTGTTCCTCATGCTGAGCATTTACGCCATGGCCGAATTGGCCGACCGGCATCCTTTGGCCTGGGTATGGGAATTGCTCAAAACGGGCCTGGGCTTTTTTATCATTTTCCGGCAGGGCGATTGGTTCGGAATCAACAGCTTATGGGCTTCGGGTACTTATTTTGTGGCCGGATACCTCATCTTTTCTGCGCTGATGGCTGTTGTTTTGAACCGTTGGGGAAAAGTGGAAACAGCTACGCCTACTGCTGTCTGAACACAATAAACACCCGATATTTTCGATTATTGAGCCGAATTCAAAACTTACATGAACATGAGAAAATGGTACCTGCTCTTCGTTTCACTGCTTGCCGTCATCAGCCTGCACGCCGCCGACGGGCACCGCATCAAAGTGAAAGTGACGGGCTACGATCAGAAAGAGCTGTATCTGGCCTATTACTACGGCGACAAACAGTATGTGCTGGATACCGCCACCTTGGCCAATGACGGCTTTTTCCACTTTGCCGATGAGAAGCCGTTGAATGCGGGAGTTTATCTCGTGGTGCTGGCGCCCGATAACTCTTACTTCCAGATTTTGGTAGAACCTAAAGAGCAATTTTTTTCGGTTTTCACCCAAAAAGACAACCCATCGTCGAATGTGAAGTTTGAAAAGTCGCCAGCCAATACGCAGTTTTACAGCTACTTAGCATACCTGACCGACAAGCGGCCGCAAGCCGATACCCTGCGCGCACAAATAGACCGCGAGCAAGGCAAAAAGAAGGAAAAACTCGAAGAACAGCTCAATAAGCTCAACGACGATGTGCTGGATTACCAACGGAAATTCGTAGCCGACAACCCCAACAGCCTCACCGCAGCGCTCATTTCCGCCGGCCTGCCGATGGAATACCCCGATTTTGAAGGCGACGAGCAAGCCGTGCAAATGGCCAAATGGCGCTATACCAAAGCACACTTTTTCGATAACATCAACCTCGGCGATCCGCGCCTCCTCCGCACGCCTTTCCTCTTTGAACGGGTGGACTATTATGTGAACAAGCTCCAGATACAACATCCTGATACCCTGGCCATTGCCATAGATGAGGTATTGGAAAAAATGCGCCCTGCAGAGGAAACTTTCAAATACTACCTCATTCACTTCCTCAATTTTTACGCCCGTTCCAACATCGTTGGTATGGACGCCGTGTATGTACACATTGCCGACAAATACTATGCTGCCAGTCAGGCGCCCTGGACCAACGAGGATCAGCTCAAGAAAATAGTGGAAAACGCCACCGAACTGCGCCCCCTGCTCATCGGCAAAATTGCGCCCAACGTAACGCTGCTCGACCGCGCCGGCAAAAACGTGACATTGCACAACATTGAATCTGAATACATTGTGCTCTACTTCTGGCGCTACGACTGCGGGCATTGCCAAAAAACGCTGCCGGAAATGAAGGCGTTTTATGAAAAATTCAAAGACAAGGGGGTGAAGCTCGTCTCGGTCTGTGCCAAGTTTACAGACGAAGTGCCCAAATGTTGGGAGTACATTGATGAAAAGGAAATCGGCGACTGGCTCCACCTCACAGATCCATTCCACCGCTCGAAGTACATGACCATTTACAGCATCAAAACCACTCCGCAGATTTACGTTCTGGACCGCGAAAAACGCATCCTCAGCAAACGCATCGGCGCCGAGCAATTGGAGGAGGTGATAGATCGGATTATTGAGATGAAACAGAAGGAAGGAGGGAGGTAAGCGGTGGGCGGTAGGCGGTGCTAAGCGCGGCTTGTAGCTTGAAGCCAGTAGCCAGCAGCCGTTCCAACCCGAAACCCGAAACCTTGAACCCACCTACCCACGCCTGTGGCGTGGTTCGGTGGATAAAACCCGAAACGGTCAAAACAAAAAACAGCGATAGATGAAAACCATATTCTTCATACGCCACGCCAAGTCGAGTTGGGATCAGCCCGGCCTGAGCGACCGGGAGCGACCGCTGAATGAGCGCGGCCTGCGCGATGCGCCGTTTATGGCCAAAATGCTGGCCGGTAAGGGCTTCCGGCTCGATCACATTGTGAGCAGCCCGGCAACGAGGGCCTTCACTACGGCGGGGTATTTCGCGCAGGCATTCGGGATTCCGCAGGAGCAAATTGAGGTGAATCGCGAAATTTATGAGGCATGGCCCAACGAGATCATGCGCATCGTGCAGCAACTGCCGGACGAGTACAATACGGTAGCGATTTTTGGGCACAATCCAACTTTCACCACGATGGCCAATCACTTCGCTTCCCAATTTTTAGACTACCTGCCCACCTGTGGCATTGCCCGTGTGGAGGCCGATATTTCGAGTTGGAAACAACTGAACGAGGAGAGCGGTAAGTTGGTGGAGATATTTTTTCCAAAACAATTCGCCCGATGATGCGCCGGTTTACAGGCTTGCGGTCGGGTGTATGTTTACTAAACTTTGGAGATTTAGCAAACATAATACATCTGGGTTTCGCCATTATGATCATCACAGCCTCGTCCTGCAAGCCCTCCCCCACCCTGCCTGTTGATGAAGCGCTGTTGATCAAGGTATTAGCAGATGTACACATTGCCGAAGTAGCCGTTCAAAACTTTGCCGGCACGCACAAAGACAGCATCAAACGCATTTATTACCAACAGATTTACGACATACACGGCATTTCCGAAACCGATTTCAGAGCATCGCTCCAGGTGCTGTCCGACCATCAGGAAAAAATGGAAAAGCTCTATAAAAAGGTGGAAAAGCACCTCGAATCTATGGACAAACCTAAACAGTAGCCATGCAGCATCGCCCCTCGCCCGCCGAAATAACCGAACAAATGATGCACCACGATGCGTTCAGCCGCTGGCTGGGCATCGAAGTGCTGGAAACCGGCCCCGGGCGCTGCGTTTTACAAATGACCCTCCGCGCCGAAATGCTCAACGGCTTCGGCATTGCGCACGGCGGCATCACCTACGCCTTAGCCGACAGCGCGCTGGCCTTTGCCTCCAATTCGCATGGGCGCAAAGCCGTGTCGGTAGAAACCTCCATATCCCATACCAAAGCCCTGCACGAAGGAGAGCGCCTCACCGCCACAGCCGAGGAAGAACACCTGAGCGAAAAAATCGGCATCTACCGGGTTCGGGTCGGCAATGAGCGCGACGAAACGGTGGCGGTATTTAAGGGGGTGGTGTACCGGACGGGGAAGGTGTGGGAGGAGTAGTTTTGCCCTGTTTCATCGAACGCCCCTTTCCTTTTGTCATAAAAATGTCATGTCCGGCAGCCCGGTGATGCAACTTTGCCCCATCACCAACGACTGTTAAGACATGAAAACATCCATTGACCGGCTGCTATATGCAGCCCTGGCGCTCTTTTTTGCGCCGTTTCTTCACGCCCAAAATCCGGGCGCCATTTCCGGACAAGTGTTTGATAAAGAAGGGAAAGCGTTAGAATACGCCACCATTCTTTTGCAACGCAGCGCCGATTCCACGCTCGCTAAATTGGAATACACCAGCCCCGACGGCAGCTTCCGCATTGCCGAAGTGCAAGCCGGCAATTACTTCCTCGCCGTCAGCTTTGTGGGTCTGCCCGACTACCGCACCGAGCCGTTCAGCCTCAACGAAGGACAGCAACTCCGCCTGCCCGACATCAACTACAAAGGCAGCGCCGTAGAGATGAAAGAAGTGACCGTGACGGCACAGCGCCCCATCTTGGAAATGAAGCCCGACAAAATGGTCTTCAACGTGCAAAACACCATCAATGGGGCTGGCAGCAACGCCATGGAACTGCTCCGCAAAGCCCCCGGCGTGGTGGTGGACAACAACGACAACATCACGATGCTGGGCCGGGCCGGCGTGCAAATTTACATAGACGGCAAGCCCTCACCCTTGCGCGGCAACGACCTGGCGGAGTTTCTCAAATCGCTGCAAGCCGATGAAATTGACGCTATTGAATTGATTTCCAACCCTTCTGCACGTTTCGACGCATCGGGCAATGCCGGCGTTATCAACATCAAACTCAAAAAAGACAAGCGCCTCGGCGGCAACGGCAGCGTCAATCTGGGGCATTCTGTCGGCGTGTTGCCCAATTATCAGGGCGGCATCAGCGGCAACTACCGCAACAAAACCATGAATACCTTCGGCAGCTACAATTTCAATGCCGGCAACTGGTTCAATACCATGAACATGTACCGCGAACAGTTGGGCTTGCAGTTCGACCAGCAGTCCGTGAGCGGTGGTACCTCCCAAAATCATAACTTCAAGGCCGGCGCCGATTTCTTTTTAGACAAAAAGAATACCATCGGTTTTTTGGTCAACGGCTTCAACAGCAACTTTTCACAAACCGGCAACAGCCGCGCCCTCATCGGCAAAACCGGACAGACGGAATTGGACAGCATTCTGGTAGCCTCCACTCGCAATATCGGATTTCGCAACAACCTGAATTTCAACGTAAACTACCGCTTCGATAACGGCAAGGAAACCATCTGGAACTTCGACGCCGACTACGGCACCTTCCGCAACGACGGCTCTGAAGATCAGCCCAACCGCTATTGGGACGGCACGGAACAAGTGCTGCTTTCGGAGCGCATCTATGCCAACAACACACCCACCGACATCAACATCACCACCTTCAAGTTGGACCACGAACGGCCCTTCCTCAAAGGCAAACTCAGCGCCGGACTGAAAAGCGCCATCGTAGCCACCGACAATACCTTCGATTTTTTCAATGTCATTGACGGGCAAAAACTTCTCAATACCGACCTGAGCAACCACTTCGTCTACACCGAAAATGTGAATGCCGCTTATGTGAGTTTTGCCCGGCAGTTCAAAAAACTCGGCATCTCCGCAGGCGTGCGCGCCGAGCAAACCAACTCCAAAGGCATCCTCACCGCCATGCGCCCCGTGGACAACGCAGAGGTAAAACGCAGCTATTTAGACTTCTTCCCGTCGGGCGGCATCACTTACGCGGCCAACCAGAACAACAGTTTCCAACTGAACTACAGCCGCCGCATCAACCGGCCTTCCTACCAGGACCTCAATCCGTTTCAGGGCCGCTTGGACGAACTGACCTACGAGCAGGGCAACCCCTTCCTGCGACCGGAATACGCCAACAACCTGCAACTCACGCATACTTTCAAGTATCGCTACAACACCACCCTCAGCTACAGCCACACCCGCGACCAGATTACCCGCATTGTGGACACTGCCGGTGTGTCTGGGGCATACATCACCTGGCTCAATCTGGCCGACCAGTATGCGTACAGCTTGGCGTTCAGCGCTCCGGTACAAGTGCGCCCCTGGTGGACCAGCTTCACCAACCTGACCGGCTCTTTGTTGCAAAACCGCGCCGATTACGGTGATGGCAAGATAGTGGACCTGAGCGCCGCCACCTTCAATGTTTACTCGCAGCACACCTTCAAGTTGCCCAAAAGCTGGTCGGTAGAGGTGTCGGGCTGGTACAACGCGCCCTCGCTCTGGGGCGGCAACTTTGAAATGAGCGCCATGTGGAGCATAGACGCCGGTATTCAGAAAAAACTCTTCGGCGGCAAGGGCAACCTGCGCATGGCCGTGAGCGATATTTTCAAATCGAACCGATGGAGCGGCGTGAGTCGTTTCGGCGTGCTGGATTCCGTGGTGAGCGGGGGCTGGGACAGCCGCAGGTTCCGCACCAGCCTGACCTACAACTTCGGCAACAGTGAGGTGAAAGGCGCCCGCCGTCGCAGTACCGGCTTGGAAGAAGAGCAAAAGAGGATTAAGTCAGACAATTGATTCTTTTTGCTGCACCGCGAGTTGTGAGTGTTCTTTCGGGGAGACTCGCAGCTCGCGGTTTGAGCGTAGTTCTTAGGGATTTGTGTTATATTTGTACCAAAATATGGTAATCGGCGTTTCGCTGACCATGAGCAGGATATACAAAAATGTGATGATATAGAAAAAAACACGCATACTATGGAGACCTCCGTTTTTCCCATTCTTCTCATTTTCTGGGCTATGTTCGCCATTTTCTCTGCCGTTTTCAGAGTAAAGGAAAACACGGTGGTCATCATTGAGCGGCTGGGGAGTTTCAAGGATTTGCGTCATGCGGGATGGCATTTTAAAATCCCCATCATAGACCGCATTGCCGGCAAGATCAGCCTGGCGCCTCAGCAAGTCAAAATTTCTTCGGAGGCTGTCGCCAATGACAATACGCTGTTCAAAATCAGTGCATTGATAACCTTCAAAGTATCGGAGGCCCGCGTTCAGCATTTGTTTTATAAAGTGCCGGACCCTGAACGATTGATTAAAAAACAGGTAAGCGAGGCGGTGTCCGTTGAACTGCGTCGTTACAGTCCAGGAGAGGCTGCCGACAGAAAAAACGAGATCGCCGATGCCGTTCATCGCGAGCTTGAAAAATCGCTGTTTGAACAGGGCCTCATCGTCATCAAAACAGAGATAGCGCGCATACATCCAGCATAATTGCCCCCTGATCGAAAAGAAAAGAACAAAACATCCGCAACAGTTGCTATCTTTACGACGCTTGTTAAAATCTATCCAATTAAATCACTAAAAATACCTGCCATGTTTCTCTCTCCTCTCCTCATTTTCGCAGGCCTCTTCGCCTTCTTCGTAGTAATGTCCAGCTTTTTCGTGGTGCGCCAACAGTCGGCTGTCATCATTGAGCGGTGGGGGCGTTTTATCGGCGCTCGCGGCGCGGGATTGCATTTCAAAATCCCTGTATTCGACCGCGTAGCCGGCCGGGTGAGCCTGAAAATCCAGCAATTGGACGTGCTGGTAGAGACCAAAACCAAAGACAACGTATTTGTCAAACTCAAAGTGTCGGTGCAATTCCGCGTCATGGAAGACATCATCTACGAGGCGTTTTACAAATTGCAGAATCCCACCGAACAGATCACCGCGTATGTGTTCGACGTGGTGCGCGCGGAGGTTCCCAAGCTCAAATTGGACGATGTGTTTGAACGCAAAGACGACATTGCCATCGCTGTGCGCCGCGAGTTGGAAGAAGCCATGAACGAGTACGGCTACGGCATCGTCAAAGCACTGGTAACGGACATAGACCCCGACCACGCCGTGAAAAATGCCATGAACCGCATCAACGCCGCCGAACGCGAAAAACTCGCCGCCGAATACGAGGGCGAATCTTCCCGCATCCTCATCGTGGCCAAAGCCCGCGCCGAAGCCGAAAGCAAGCGTTTGCAGGGCCAGGGCATTGCCGACCAGCGCCGCGAAATTGCCAAGGGCCTCGAAGATTCCGTTGCCGTGCTCAACAATGCGGGCATCAACTCGCAGGAAGCATCGGCGCTCATCGTCATCACGCAGCACTACGACACCCTCCAGAATCTGGGCGAGCACAGCCGCAGCCAACTCATTCTGTTGCCCAATGCGCCCAGCGCCGCCAGCGATATGCTCGGCCAGTTGGTGGCTTCTTTCGTGGCTTCCAGAGAAATGGGCGATGAGATGAAAAACACTACGCTCAAGCTGAAGGAAGGGCAAAAAGCGCAGGCGCTGCCGGAACCGAAAAAGTGATTCTTTAGCTGAGCGCTGCGAAAGCAGTGAGACGATACGCTGCAAAATGAAAGGGTGACTAAAAGCAAGCTGCTGTTTAGTCGCCCTTTTGCTTTTTTGCATTCAAAATAAAACCCGCCAATTTGTTCCAATACGCCTCTCCTCCAACCTGATGCAGATTGAGGTGCCCAGCTCCGGGAACCCGCTCGAAATGCTTGGTTTTCGAGGCTAAGCGGTCAAAGTTTTTTCGTCCGAATGCCTGCGGGATTTTTTCGTCGTCGGCGCCATGAGCCATAAAAACGGGGCAGGTGATTTGTGGCGCGAAATCCTCCGGGTTGGCGGTAAATGGATGAAAATCAGCTATTTCGCCCGATCTTTTCAGCGAGCGCTTCACCACCGGAGACAGATAAAAACCTGCAATATCCCGGAAATACTCATTCGTGACGGCCTCCAGATTGTGGTAAGTACTCTCGATGATGCCGAAGCGGAGGTCGGGTCGAATGGCGAGGCTTTGCAGGCCGATGGCGCCGCCCAGCGATGTGCCGTAAATGCCGATGATAGAATCGTTGTACCTCGTTTTCACCAGATCAACGACGGCCGAAACGTCGTACTTTTCTTTTTCTCCAAAGGTGCAAAACATGCCTTCGCTCTGCCCCTGTGCGCGATGATCGAAGAGGACGGCGTTGCAGCCGATGGCGTTAAGTTGGCGACTCAAAGAGTAAAAATGCTCTTTGCAGCCGCCGATGCCGTGCAGCAATACGACCGTTGCAAGGGCATCGGGAGCGGGGATGTAATATCCTTGCAGCGTGAGCGAATCGAAACTGCGCACGGTGAAGGTGTCGAAAGGCAGTCCGAAGTGGGAAGGCAGCGCGCCGGCGGCAAATTCTGGTTGCTGTTCCAGTGGTACGCGATAGGGCCGGATGGGCGCGTAGGGCAATACATGATCGGTGAGCCACCAGAGGCCGAGGGCAGAGAGCAGGGCGACAACGGAGAGGAATAGGAGCAGCTTTTTCATGCCAATGAGAACACGCAGGATGAGGGGAGGGTTCGCGCCAGGGGCAGTACCACGCCATTAGCGTGGGGATGACCCGACCCGCCTGCCTGTGCCGGCCCGGGTTGATATTGGCCGGAGGGGTGGCCGGTAGTGGCGGGGGCGCCCCGAAAAAAACTTACGTTTATCCATTCTTGCTAATTCTGCAAGATACATTGCCCCTGCCTATCCCTCCATTTTGATCTCAATACCCGGCTGCCTTTCGAAGCCCGACAACGAATACCCGATGCTGAGCAGGAAGTACCGTCCCAGTGCATTGTAGCGCTGCTGTTCCACGAAATTGAAGCTGCTGCGTTGCGAAATGCCCTGATTTTTGTTGAGCAGGTCGAATACGGAGAGGCGTACCCTGGCGCGGCTGTTTTTGAGAAAATAATGCGTCAGTCCGGCTTGCCACAGCGGAATGGTGACGGGTTCTCCAAATGCGCCGGCGCTGTAGGCCGAATAATCCATTTTTGTTTCCAGCATCCAGCGTTTGGAGGGCGTGTAGCGCAGCTCGCTGTACAAGGTGCTGTTGGAAAACTGCTGATTGTGGTTGTCGCTCACCGACCAGCTTGTAGCGGTCTTTTCCCAGCGAAAACCGGCCGAAACATCGAACTTGTTTTTCTGCCGGTTTTCCAGCGCGAAGTCGAAGCCGTGCGTCAGGTCCTGCACATCGTTGGCCACCGAATTGACCCACAAAATGCGCTGCATGAGCCGGGCATTGATCTGAGCGCGCATCTTGATGTGCAACGGCCGAATGGGCGTGCTGAACTGCGCATTTCCGCGCAAAGCGGTTTCTCGTTCCACATTCAGCGGCGTGATGCTGCGCCGAAACAGGGAGTCAATGCTTGCGGCATTGGTGATTTTGTTTTGGGTGTAAGTGCCCGACACATTGGCAAACAGCGACGTAAAGGTGAACTGGTCGTAGAGGAAGTAACCCGCCCGAAGCTCGTGTATGTACTCCGGTTGCAATTGGGGGTTGCCGATAAAAACATTGAGCGGGTCGGAGTTATCCACCACGGGTTGCAGTTGTTCGGGCGTCGGCTCTGTGAAACGGGTGGAGTAGCGCAGGTTCAGGCGGTTGGTTTTGCTGAACTCGTACTCGCCGGTGAAAGAGGGCAACCAACGCGCAAAGCGGGTATTGAAAGGTATATTTTCGCCGATCACCTTGTTTTCCAGACGGGATTGCTGGAGGGCGATGCCGGCGGTGATCTTGTACCTGTCGCGATTCAGCATGAAGTTCATGGCGGCCCGGTCGTAAATATATCCTCTGAGAAAGTGATTGGACAGCGCCTCGTTGCGGGTTTCGCCGACAGGCAGAACATCGAAAAATTCGCGGCGATTTTCATTCGAATAATTTTGCCGCGCAGCGCTCAGTTCCAAATACCGCCGCTTACCCAGCGGCTCGGTATAGCTCACATTGAACGCATAATTGGCGCCTGCATCCTGCACATCCTGCCGCTGCCGGAGGGTATCCGTGTATGCCGGCGTAGCAGTGAAGAATTCGTTGACTGCGAAAAGGCTGCCGTCCTGTGTTTGATTGTTCATGCCGAAAGACCCTTGCAGCATCAAAGCGCGGCCTTGTTTGCGAAAGCGACGGCGGTACAACAGGGAAGACTGGAGGTTGAAAAGGCTGCCTTCATTGAAATAATTGCGCAGGCCGGCGTTTTCCCGGTTATCGGGATCAATGAACGTTTGGGTGGCGCCGAGGCTCGAAAAGTCGGCCGTATTGAAGCCCCCGTTGGCACGGAGAACGAGATTTTGGAAAGAGTCAATTTTATGGCGGGCATGCAAGTTAAAATTATGGCCGAAATTGCGGCTGAGTTGATCTTCATCCTCTTGCCCGGAAAACAAACTGCCCTGGCCCAAACTGCGACGGGAGGTGCTGCGCTCTAAGTCTTGCCGAAAGCGGTTGAGAAAATAACTGGCCGTAAGCTCTGTGTTTTTGGAAAAATCCTTCGACCAGTTCAGTCCGCCCGCCAGGGAACTGCGAATGCCCGGCTGAGGCGCGCCCGTGCTGAGCGGAATGCCGCCGCCGCCGATCTCTATGTTGCCGCCGGACATCATAATGCCGCCGCCGTTCATGAACTGGAAATAGTCGTTCATGGCAAAGCCCTGCTGATTGGTATTGTTGGCCATGCCGATGGCTGAAAGGCGGCTGGAGGGCGAAAAGCGATTGAGGTTGAAACGCCCCTCGAAACGGCCATCAGACCCTGCTCCTGCGTCGCCTTTGCCGAAGTAGCCATGTTTATGCCCCTCTTTCAACTTGAGGTTGATGCTGCGCTCCTCCCTGCCGTCGTCTATGCCGGTAAACTCGGCCATATCGGATTTTTTGTCAAACACCTGCACTTTATCCACTGCCTCCGCGGGCAGGTTTTGGGTGGCCACGCGGGTGTCGTTACCAAAAAATTCCTTGCCGTCCACCAACACGTTTTTCACCCTTTCGCCGTGCGCTTTCACGGTGCCGTCGCGCTCTACCTCAATGCCGGGCATTTTTTTGAGCAGGTCTTCCACGGCATCGCCGGGCTGCACCTTGAAGGCCGCCGAGTTGTACTCAATGGTGTCGCCGCCCATGCGCATGGGGTTGCGTTCGCCGCTTATGACCACCGATGGCAACAGCTCTGATGAAGGTTCCAATCGGATGGCGCCGAGGCTGACCTGAGTTTGGCCGGCACTTGCTTCGGCGCGCTGCCAGTGGGTTTTGTACCCAATGTAGGAGATTTGCAAGAGGTAGCTGCCTGCCGTTCTGGCTTCTACTTTAAAGGAGCCGTCGCTGAAAGAGGTGCCGAAACCCCGCATGATGGAGTCTTGCGTGAGCAGTGTGATGGTGGCGCCGGACAGGGCATTGCTCTCTGCATCAGTGATAAAGCCTTTAAAATCAACTTTCTGCGCAAATAGAGAGCATGAAAAAAGCAGCCCTGCCAGCAGGGAAAGGATAGATTTCATAGAGATGTTGGTTTGGTGGTGTTCAGGAGCTACGAGCTATCATTTACTCGCAGCTCCTTCAAAATATCAGTTCCGCTGTTCGCTGGTGATGATCATGCGCACGCCTTTGCCGCTACCGCCCATCTCAGCGCCCATCTCCTTCATCTTCTCTGCTTCGATGGTTTTAAACTCCTTTTCAGATACTTTTTTGCCTTTCGAGGGCTTCTCAATGGAGGGCACGGGTTTCAGGTCCAAATTAGTCACCATGATGGTGCGCGTGCCGTTGTCCACATTAACTTCCAGGATCAGGCCGGGCAACATACCATAGCCGGCAGGGCCTGTTTGCACCGGTATCTGCGGGGTGAACCAGGCCGTGACCTGCTCGGAAGTGTCCTGCAGCATCGCTTTGAGGCACTCGTATTCGCCGATCATTTTCTTCTCGCCGGTCATTTTCCACTCGCATTCGCGGGCCTTGCCGCTGATGAGAAAATCTCTGCCGAAAAACTCCCGCTCGTTGATGGTACTGAGCTTGTTCAGATCGGTGTACAGGATGTTTTTGGGGCGTTGTATTACAAACTGAAAAGAGTTGCCGTCGCTTTCATTCGCGATGTTGATGTCGCCTTCACCGGCAGGACCGGCTTCTTTGTAAAGCGTGGCATCTGCATTGAAAATGAGCAATTTAGTAACCGACTGCGAAGGTGGAATCATTTGTTTCAATTTTTCATCGGCACCCGGCATTTCGATTTTCATCTGAATGGTTTCCCGGTAGGTAATCTCTCCGGAAGTGGATTGAGCCGCCAACCAAAAGGGACATTGAAGCAACAGGAAAAAGAGGATGCGTTTCATTTTGAACAGATTTTTGGTAAATGATAAAATAAGTTTTGACGATGCAAAATTAGAGCGCGGGCTGCCGGTCTCAGGTTAATCTACCTTGATGTAAGGTTAATTAAGGTTAATGACGGTGGCGGGTGTCGCCTTTTGCGCCTACTTTTGTACCCTTATGAAACACCATCGTCCATTTCTCATCGCGCGTGTGTTCACCTCCATCAGCCTGTTGTTGCTGGCGGGGGCCATTGTTTGGTTTCTGCACAAAACCTGGCAGGACGAAAAAGCCACCCTTTCCCGCGAGGCAGGTTTTTTGTTCATCAACACCATGCGCATCATTGAGGGCGATGCCTTGCAATTATTGGTGTTCCGCAATATTAACCCCGACAGCACGGGCAAAGTAGAAATGCGCTGGAGCGAACTGAAAAAGCCGGATTCGATAGAGATCATGTCTTTTGTAAAAACAGAGCGCCACACTTTGGACAATAATAATCAACTGAAGATCACGGTGGAAAGCCGGGAACAAAGCGACCGCCCTTTCAACGAGGCCGAAGGCTCCGTCTCTATGTTTCTGGCCATGACGTCCGACAGTCTTTCGTTGCGCGCTCAGGGATTGAACGCAGATACGACCAAGTTGCTGCTCAAACTCAAAACCGGCTTCGACGAGGCCTTGAAAAAGGCCGGCCTGCCCATCCGGTACAAGATCAGCCGCCAATCGGCCAATGAGGTTATGGATACGCAGACATTGCCCTCCGGCACCTACCGGGATATTTCCAGCGGCGACGTCTATTCGGCTGAACTGAGCGGCTACGGCAGCTATCTGTGGCTGAAAATGTGGCCACAGGTCTTGTTCTCCGCGCTGCTGCTCGCCTGCGTGTTGCTCGCATTCGGGTTCTTTTTTAAAACCCTGAAAATGCAGCAAGGACTGACGGAAACCAAAAACGAGTTTATCCAAAACATCAGTCACGAACTAAAAACGCCCATCGCCACCATGAGCGTGGCCCTGGAAGCACTGCGCGAGTACGACGTGCTGAAACCCGGCCAGTCGGCAGAGTACATTGATATTTCGCAGTTGGAACTCCGGCGTCTTTCTCTTTTGGTAGAAAAAGTGCTGGGCATCGTGGGGTTGGAACGCCCGAAAGCCCGCCTGAGCAAAACGGCCTTCGATCTGGATGAACTCAGCGCAGAAGTACTTGTAGCCATGCGGCCCCGATTTGAACAGGCCGGAGCGCAAGTGTACCTCCACAAAGAGGGCGCCTCTTTCCCGGTAGAGGCCGACCGTCTGCACCTGTCGGGCGTGTTGTTCAATCTGTTGGAAAACGCGCTCAAATACGGCGGCGATCTCCCTCAAATAAGCATAAAACTTCACTCGAAGCCGGGCTGGGTTTGTTACACCGTGAAGGACAACGGCTCAGGCATCCCCAGAGAGTATCAGGACAAAATTTTTGATACGTTTTTTCGGGCGCCTTCTTCCAACGGCCATTTGGTAAAAGGGCACGGTTTGGGGCTGAGCTATGCCGCCAAAGTAGTACAGCAGCACGGCGGGCGCATATTTTTGGAAACATCCGGCGCCGAGGGGTCGGTATTTACAGTCGAATTGCCTGCCCATGTCTGAAACACGCATTTTGTACATTGAGGACGAGCCGTTTTTGGCCAAGATCGTGCGGGAGTACCTCGAATCCAGAGGCTGGGCAGTGCGTCATCTGCCCGACGGCCGGGGCGCAGTGGCCGCTTTTGAGCAGTTTCAACCGCACATCTGCATTTTGGACGTCATGTTGCCTTTCGACGATGGGTTCAGCGTAGGAAAAAGCATACGCAAACGCTTCCCCAAAACGCCCATCATTTACCTCACCGCCAAAGATCAAACCGAAGACGTGTTGGCCGGTTTTGCTTCCGGCGGCAACGACTACCTGCGAAAGCCCTTCAGCATGGAGGAACTCATCGTGCGACTGAAAAATCTCATTGCACTGAGCAACCCGGACAATCAGCCGGCGACAGATATGGAGCCTGTCATGTTGGGGCAATTCCGGTTCAACCCCACCCGACAGGAACTGCTGTTGGGAGAACAAGCCAAAAGACTCTCTCATCGCGAAACGCAACTTTTGGAAATGCTGGCCCAAAACATCAACAAAGACGTGCTGCGCAAGGAAATACTCCTCCTCCTTTGGGGCAATGACTCCTATTTCAATTCCCGCAACCTCGACGTGTATATTGCCCGCCTGCGCGAGTACCTCCGTCCCGATCCCAACGTAGAGATCATTACGCTGAAAGGCATCGGCTATCGGCTGGTTGCCGTGTAAGAAAGTTTCATTTTTATCTGATAGTCAAATACTTGCATCAATATATTTGCCACAACCTCCAGGCTACAACCTCACACCAACTTGTAGAAAAACTTCAGCAATTTCATTTTCACATCGCTGAACGGCGGCTGAATCATGCTCAAGCCTGCGAACAGCCAATGCCGTCGCATCAGGCCGCGGGCGTTGGAGAACTCGCGGAAACTGTGAACGCCCAGCGACTTGCCCAGACCGCTGTTGTTGACGCCACCGAAGGGCAGGTTGGTATTGCTGAAACTGGTCATGTACTCGTTGATGACCGTGCTGCCGGCGGAGGTGTTTTCTAAAAAGTAGCGGATATTGACCTGGCTGCGGCTGCCGATGTACATGTCCAATGGTTTGGGACGGCGGCGAATGAAAGCGAGGGCTTCTTCGCGGTTTTGGAAAGGGATGACGGGCAGGATGGGGCCGAAAATTTCTTCGTGCTGGATGTCCATTTCGTCGTTGAGGCCGGTGAGTACAGTGGGAGCAATGTAGCGCTCGGCCTCGACCATGTTGCCGCCGATGGCCACGCGGGCGCCTTTGGAGACGGCGTCATCGAGGAGGCGGCGGAGGCGCTGGAAGTTGCGGTCGTTGACCACGCGGGCCAGATCGGGCGATTGCCGGGGATCGGCGCCATATAGCTTTTGGAGGGCTTTTTTGAGTTCGGCCAGCAATTGGTCTTGTTTGGAGGCGTGTACGAGTACATAGTCGGGCGCGATGCAGGTTTGGCCGTTGTTCATCAATTTGGCCCACACGAGTTTTTCGGCGTGGTAGGGGATGTCGGCAGTTTCATCGAGTACGACGGGCGATTTGCCGCCGAGTTCGAGCGTAACGGAACTGAGGTGCCGGGCTGCTGCGGCCATCACGATTTTGCCCACGGCCGGACTGCCGGTGAAGAAAATGTGATGAAAAGGCAGTTGCAGCAGGGCTTGGGCGGTATCCGCATCGCCCTCTACAACGGCTACTTCTTCTGGCGGGAACAGCTCGTCGAGCATGGCCGCAATGAGCGCCGAAGTGTGCGGCGTGAGTTCGGAGGGCTTGAGGATGACCGTATTGCCGGCGGCGATGGCATACACCAAGGGCATGATGGCGAGGTTGAACGGGTAGTTCCAGGGCGCGATGATCAGACACGCGCCTTTGGCCTCGTAGCGAATCCAGGACGACATGCCGGCGAGGGCGAGGGAGCCGTCCACGGGTTCGTCTTGCATCCAGTGGCGCAGGTTGCGCCGAACGGCCACGACCGCCTGCTTGACGATGCCGATTTCGGTGGCCCACACTTCGAAGGAGGATTTGCGAAAATCCTTGTGCATGGCCTCAGAGAGGGCACGCACATTGGCTTCGTTTTCGATCCAGTCTTCTATTTTTTTGATTTTTTCCAATCGCTGACGGGCGGTGGTGAGGGCCACGCGGGGGGCCTTGGCGAGTTGTTGCTCAAAGAGGGCGCAAATGGCCGTTTCGGTGAGATAAGGAGTGGTGGTGGTCATGATGTCTGTATCAATATTTGTAATTCACTTCGTTGTGAGCTGCTTTGCAGTTTATCGGCTTCCCGCGCCTTGCGCGGTTCGCAGTTTATCGGCTGCGCCGTAATTTACCTTCGGCAGTTTATCGGCCGGTGGCATTTTTATTCAGTTATTTCATCTGATTTCATTTGTACCAAATTACTGTTGTAAATCAAATCTCTAATATTTTCAATTCCATATTCCCTTATCAATCCTGTATTTTCAAAAATAAAACTTTCAATGATTTCTTTGCTTGTATTTTCTCTGCTGAAACTTGCAATAATTTCTCCAATAAAGTACAGCGGGACACTAATTATTCCATAAAAAGAAATCCATCCTAAAGTTGCTGTTTTTATATAACTTTTTTTTCTCGCTCTTTTTCCACACCTCTCACAGACAATAATATTTGCATCAAAAGTCGAGTCAAACATTGAGTAATAGTGGATATTAAACCCTTTTATCTCTGAATCTTTGCCTCCACATTCTGTACATTGAGAGTTTTTTATTACAGCCTTAATGCTTTCCAATTCTGCACCTTTGAAGAAGTTTCTCTCCCATTTTATCCACTCTAATAATTTATCGTCAAGATTTCTGCGTATAATTTCCTGCTCAAGAATCGGCACCGCATCTTCACGCAAACTTTTACTTTCATCCATAGCCAATTTGACAATTTTATCATCGTCAAATTTTTTATAAACCGCCTCCAATTCTTCTTTGGTTAGCATTTCTTTTAAGCTTACAAATAACTTCAACTGTACTCAACCCGGAACCCGTGTGCGGCAGCCCGTTCCCATCCGAATTCAGCCAGCAGCTAACAGCCAGCAGCTAACAGCCAGCAGCCACTCCAACCCAAAACCCCAAAAAACCTCCCTACACAAACCGCTTAATGACCTGCTCATACCGATGCGGAAAAATACGCGCTATGATGTCCATTATTTTCGCGTCTTTGCCGATGAGGACGCGCTGCTTTTTGCGGCGAATGCCCTCAATGATGCAACGAGCCGCCTCTTCAGCAGTAGTGGGCGCCGACTTGTCGAACCTGCGGGCGAACTTCTCCTTGGCTGCAATGTCCGTAGTGGCGATGTTGTTCACAATGTTGGTTTTGATGCCGCCCGGCATCACCACCGTGACCGCTACGCAAGTGCCGGCGAGTTCCTGCCGGAGCGTTTCGGTGAGGCCGCGCACGGCAAATTTGGAGGCCACATACGGACCCTGATACGGATAAGCCGCCGTACTGAAAATACTGGCCACGTTGACCAAGGCCGCTTCGGGGCGCTCTCTGAGATGGGGCAAAAACGTCTGGCATCCGTGCAGTACGCCCATAAAATTAACCTCCCACACGCGCTGAAAATCTTCTGCGGAGAGCTGCTCCACGCTTTGCTGCATCAGTGTCAGGCCGGCGTTGTTGACGACAATGTCCACACTGCCAAACACTTGCAGCACTTCGGTGGCGAAGTTGCGCATGTCTTCCCTATTCGACACGTCAAAAGGCACGGCTATTACCACAGCGCCTTTTTCAATGGCCATTTTGCGGGTCTCGTTGAGTTCTGCGTCGTTGTGGTCGCAGAGGGCGAGGCGGCAGCCGGCTTCGGCCAATTGGAGTGCCAGCGCCCTGCCGATGCCGGAGGCGGCGCCGGTGATGACGGCTGTTTTGTCCCTAAGTATTTGCATGGGTGAGTGGTGAGTGGTGAGTGGGTGAGTGGGTGAGTGGGTGAGTGGTGAGTGGGTGAGTGGTGAGTGGGTGAGTGGCTACCATTTCAGTTCGCCGGCGCCTTCGCGGATCAATTCCGGTTCCTGGCCGGTGCAATCTATGAGACCGGAAGGTACGATGCCGCCCGGCCCGCCGTCAATGACCGCATCCACCAAGTTTTCGTATTGGTCGTGCAGGTCTTCGGGATCGGTGAAGTACTCCACCACGTCGTCATTGGTTTTGAGCGATGCGGTGAGAATGGGGTGCCCCAGTTCCTCAACGAGCGCCATCAAAATGGCATTATCGGGGATGCGCACCCCGATGGTCTTTTTGCGATTGATGAACAATTTGGGCGTTTTACTGCCTGCGGGCAGGATGAAGGTAAACGGCCCCGGCAGGTTGCGGCGCATGAGCTTGAACACCGGCGTATCAATTTGCGCGGCGTATTCGGCTACCTGACTGAGGTCTTTGCAGATCAGCGTGAGCATGGCTTTTTGCGGATCGAGATGCCGGATGCGACACAGGCGCTCTACGGCCTCTTTGCTCATCATGTCGCAGCCGATGGCATACACCGTGTCGGTAGGATAGATGACGACGCCGTGCTTGCGCAGCATTTCCGCCACCTGGGCAATTTTTCTCTGGTCAGGATTTTGAGGATGAATCGTTAGTATCATTTACGTTGTCTTTTGTTTCGTGTTCAATGTTTCGGGTTCCGAGTTCCGGGTTGAAACCGCTGACTGCCTACCGCCCACTGCCTACCGGTTTCGGGTTCCGGGTTTCCCTCTCGTTCGCGTTGATTCGCGTATTTTGCGTTGATTCGCGTTCAAAATTCCGCGCTTCGCACCGCGCCCCTCTCCGCATGCAGATAAACTGCTTCGCAGATTTACTCCTTATAAATCCCTACCTCCCGCTTTCCGGGCTTGGCGTAGCCGCGGTACATGCCCGCCGAATTGAAAGGCATGGCCACATTGCCGTTGCGGTCCAGCGCAATGACGCCCCCTTCGCCGCCGGCCTCCACCAATTTCTTGTTCACCACCATATCCGCCGCTTCGTTCAGTGACAAGCCCTTGTACTCCATCAGCGCGGCAATGTCGCGGGCCACGGTGTAGCGAATAAAGAACTCGCCATGCCCCGTAGCCGATACGCCGCAGGTTGCATTATCGGCATAAGTACCCGCCCCTATGATGGGCGCGTCCCCTACCCTGCCGTATCGCTTATTCGTCATGCCGCCGGTAGAAGTACCCGCCGCAATGTTACCGCTTTTATCCAAAGCCACACAACCCACCGTGCCGAATTTTGAATCATTGTGCGCCGGATCGAGTGCGCCCGTACTTTTGTTTTCGCGATCAATGGCGCGTTGCAGCCCGTCCCAGCGCTCCTGTGTGAAGAAATATTCCGGCGGCACCGTGTCCAAGCCCTGTTCTTTGGCAAACAACTCCGCGCCCTTGCCGGCCATCATCACATGCACCGAGTTCTCCATGACCTTGCGCGCCAGTCGAATCGGGTTTTTCACAATGGTGACACCCGCCACCGCCCCGGCCTCGCGGGTAGCGCCGTTCATAAAGGAAGCATCGAGTTCATTGCGCCCGTCGTTGGTAAAAACCGCGCCCTTGCCCGCGTTGAACAGCGGCGTGTCTTCCAAAAACACAATGACAGCTTCCACGGCATCCATCGCCGAGCCGCCGTTTCTCAGCACCTCCTCGCCTATGTCCAAAGCTTGGTTGAGGGCGGCGGTGTAGGCGGCTTCCTTTTCAGGACTCATATCCTCGCGCCGAATGGTACCCGCTCCGCCGTGTATCACGAGGGCGTATTCGGGGCGCGAAGACGAGGCGGCGGCGCCGGTTTCATTGCTCTGTTTGCAGCCCGAAAAAAGCATCATGGCCAGCATACTCAAAAAGGCAAATTGTTTCATAAGGCATTGATTGTCTTTATAAATGAAGGTGGCAGCCGCCCGCTCAGACCGCAGAGCTGTTAGCTTTATCACCGCATAAACCGGCAAAAAGCCAACAGCTCTTGCCCCGTCGCGTGAGGGGGCCGAAGGTAGTGACGACGCAGGAGGAGCGACTGAGGCACCCGGCCCCACACAGGCATCAACGGGAGTGGGGACACGCCCCTCACCTACTCACCCACTCACCTACTCACCCCTCACCTACTCACCCCTGACTCACCCCTGACATCAACTCCTCAAACCGCTCCAAAAACTGCCCCACATGCCAAGCGTCCATCAGCCCGTGGTGCGCGTGTATGGAGACCGGCATCAGCTTTCGGTCGCCGGATTCGATCATTTTGCCAAAGGTAATCTTCGGCACGGAATCGCGCAAGGAAAAATGCCGGGCGTGCGAAATTCCGTTAAAATCTATCCAGGGCACGGACGAGAAGTGAATTACATCGGGTTTTTCGTCGCCGAGACAGAGGCCGCTGCTGTGGCGCACGCGCTCTATTTCTGCCTGCCCGGCGGCGGCAAACACCTCGAAATCAGGGTGATACTGCATGTACGAGAAGGCGAAGGTGCCGTCGGGGCGACCGACGGTGGGCGAAGCATTGATGCGGTCGAAGATGACTACCTCCCCGTTTTCGATGCGGATGCGGAAGGCTTCGGTTTCGTTGGCGGCCCGGAGCGCCTTGTGAAGGTAGGAGAGGAAAAACGAGTGGCCGAGGCGGCGGGAGGCGGCGTAGGCGGCGGTGCAGTCCACCCGAAGATTGACTCCGAAGAACGGCTCGTCGAAGTCTTTGAAGAAGAGGTAGTGCTCGCGGCGCGCCCAGGTTTCGAGAGGGAGTGTGCGTTTCATGGCAGCAAAAATGGCAAAATTTCGCGGATGTGTGCCACCTGCCGGAAATTGGGATGCTCTATTTGCAGTTCCACTTTTTCGTGTTCCCAGGTAATGTGGTAAGGGACGTGGATGCCGTGTCCGCCGATGTCGAGCACGGGCAGCACGTCGGATTTGAGGGAATTGCCGACCATGAGAAACTCGGCGGGATGGATATCTAAATGCCGGATAAGTTTCTGGTAATCAGGCTCTTTTTTCTCCGACATGATTTCGATGTGGTGAAAAAAGCGCTCCAGGCCCGACTTTTTGAGCTTGCGCTCCTGGTCGAGCAGGTCGCCTTT
>DDUV01000046.1:0-9253 GCA_002344975.1 Saprospiraceae bacterium UBA2329
GTGAGTATATCACGAACCATTGATGATTGTACGCTGAAGTTTTACACCGTTTACACCCAAATTTGTACCATGAAATACTTTGTAGCCCTGCTCCTCATCGGAGTGTTTTGCTTTTCATTAGCCTCGTCGCGCTCTGTTACTCCGGCCTCCGCCGATGCCGGCAAAAAGTACGGTCTGAGCTTCGTAGCTCCGCCCGATTCTTTTTCAACAGAGGCGATGGAAGCAGTGCGTCATGCCGGCGCCGGTTGGATAGCCGCTATTCCTTATGCCTTTACCCGCGTGGGCGAGCCAAGGGTTTATTACAATTCGGGGCGCCAGTGGTGGGGTGAGCGGCCCGAAGGCTGCCGGCATACCATACGCTTGGCGCACGAGGCCGGATTGCGCGTCATGCTCAAACCGCAGGTGTATGTGCCGCGTGGCTGGGTCGGTTCGCTCGATTTCGACACAGAAGAGGCTTGGCAATCTTGGGAAAATGACTACGAAGCCTATATTCTGCCTTTTGCGGAGATGGCGGAGGAACTGAATGTTGCGTTGTTTTGCATCGGTACGGAATTCAAAACGGCCGTACCGAAACGCGAGGCTTTCTGGCGCAGGTTGATCGCCAAGGTGCGCCAACGATACAGCGGCCCGCTCACTTATGCTGCCAACTGGGACGAGTATGCCAAAGTCCCGTTTTGGGACGCCCTTGATTATATAGGCGTAGATGCCTACTTCCCGCTTTCCGAAGCCGCCACGCCATCGGTGAATGAACTGGCCGGGCACTGGCAACCCTGGGTAGAACAACTCAGAGACTTTTCTCACAAAACACAGTTGCCTATATTATTTACGGAGTATGGCTACCTGAGTGTGGACGGCTGCGCAGGTAAAACCTGGGAGTTGGAAAAAAAGCTGCCCGAACTGGCTCCCAATCAACAGGCGCAGGCCAATGCCATAGAAGCGCTGCTGCTTGTTTTCTCACGGGAAGACTTTTGGGCAGGGGGCTTTTTGTGGAAATGGTATCCCACTCGCAGAGGTCGTGAAGATCAGTACGGCAAAGACTACACTCCGCAAGGCAAAACAGCGCTTGAAATACTCCGCAGCAGGTACCGGTGAGCTGAGTTTTTACAGATTTTATTTTCCGTTTATTGGTAATTAAAACAGATGTGTTACATTTGGAGCCAATCTAAATGCAACCTGAAAGTGATGAAAAAATATGTATGGATCGGGATGCTGGCGCTGGTCGCAACAGCCTGTCAACCTGAAGACCCGATTGTAAAAATGGCCGACGATGTATGTGCCTGTCTGATGCCTACGGTAGAACAAGGCGACAAGGCTACAGAGGCCATCAAGCGTAACAACGAAGCCGAATTGGCCGCTCTTGAGGCGGAAATGCTGAAAACGCAGGAAGAAACCCAGGCCTGTTTCCAAAATCTGGAGAAAAAATACGGCAACATGCAGGAGTTTCAGGCACGCGTTACCGAAGCCATGAAAAAACGTTGCCCCAGAGCAGCCAAACTTATTTCAAATCCAGGCGAATAGGGCCTTCTGCCTGACACCTCACCATAATCTTCCGAGTATGAAAATACTACACATCAGCGCCGAATGTTATCCTGCCGCCAAAGCAGGCGGTCTGGGCGACGTGGTGGGCGCATTGCCCAAATACCTTCGCACCGCAGGCGCTTCTGCGGCCGTCATCATTCCCAAATACCGCGTCAAATGGATCAACAACCACCAGTTTGAGCCGGTCTATCAGGGTGTGGTGCGCATCCATCACGGGGTGGTGCCGTTTCAGATTCAACGCGAAGTAGGCGATACTCTGGGTTTTCCGCTTTTTGTGGCCGAGATTCCAGGCAAGTTCGACAGGCCCGGCATCTACAACGATCCCGGCGGCTGGGGCTACGGCGATGAAGTAGAGCGGTATCTCTCGTTCCAGCAGGCGGTGTTGCAGTGGGTAGCTCATTCGCCGGGGCGGCCCGATGTGCTGCATTGCCACGACCACCATACCGGTCTCATTCCGTTCATGGTCAAGCACTGCCCCGAATACCGCTCGCTCAGCCGTATTCCTACCGTTTTTACCATTCACAACGGCGCCTATCACGGTGCATTCAGTTGGGAGAAATTTTACCTGCTTCCGCTGTTCGACGCCGATGCCCGCGGTCTTTTAGACTGGGCCAATACCATCAGTCCATTGGCGGCAGCCGTGAAATGTGCCTGGCGCGTCACCACTGTTTCGCCCAGTTATCTGGAAGAGTTGCGCTATGATTCCAATGGTATGGAGGCCCTGTTTTGGCACGAACAGCACAAATGCGTGGGTATTCTCAACGGCATAGATGCGCAGGTTTGGAACCCGGCCAACGATCCATACATCGCCTCGCAACTCAAAGACGGCAATATAGACGCCTTCAAGGGCGAAAATAAAGCGGCCCTGCAACAGCATTTCAACTTCGATGCGCAGCCGCCGGTCATCAGTTTTATTGGCCGTTTGGTGATGGAAAAAGGCGCCGACCTGATTCCCGATCTCATCCGAAAGGCCATGTACAGTGGCATGAGAGCTTCCTTCCTGATACTCGGCACCGGCGAAGGACGCATCGAACGCGACTTCGACCGGCTTCGCAATGAGTTCCGGGGCCGCGTGGATGCCCGTTTGGAATACAATGAAGGCGTGGCCCACCAGATGTATGCCGGCTCCGATTTCCTGCTCATGCCCTCGCGGGTAGAGCCTTGCGGTCTCAACCAAATGTACGCCATGCGATACGGCACCATGCCCATTGTGCGGAAGGTGGGCGGTCTCAAAGATTCGGTACCCGACATCGGCGAACCCAACGGGCTGGGGCGCGGTATTCAGTTCACGCATTTCGATGTGGACGACGCCTTCAAGGCGCTGTACCGGGGGCTGGAAACGATCTTTTTCCACTTGGAGCATTTCAACAAAACGCGGGCGCGCAACATGCAGCTAGACTTCTCGTGGGAACGCGCTGCACACAATTATATAGAGATTTATCGGCAACTGATGTGAAAAACCAACCATCATAAAAACGCACTTCGTCATGATAAAAATGATCAGTCTCATCCTCGGCGGCGGCGCCGGCTCCCGATTGCACCCGCTTACCAGCCAACGTTCCAAACCGGCCGTACCCATAGGCGGCAAGTACCGGCTCATTGACATTCCCATCTCCAACTGCCTCAATTCCGGCGTGCGGCGCATGTTTGTGGTCACGCAGTTCAACTCGGCGTCGCTCAACCAGCACATCAAAAATACTTATCATTTCGATGCTTTCAGCAAAGGATTTGTTGACATTCTGGCCGCAGAGCAGACGCCCACCAGCAAAGATTGGTTCCAGGGTACTGCCGACGCCGTGCGCCAGTCCATGCACCACTTGGCCAACCATGACCACGACTATGTGCTCATCCTTTCCGGCGATCAGCTGTATCAAATGGATCTGGAGGAGTTTGCCAAATACCATGTAAAGTTGGAGGCCGACCTCACCATCGCCACCATTCCGGTGACCGACCGCGACGCTCCGGGATTCGGCATTATGAAGGTGAACGGCGAGGGCATCATTGAGAGTTTTACTGAAAAACCCAAAGCCGACATACTGCACGAATGGCAGTCGGAAGTAACGGATGCCAACCGCAAAGCCGGAAAGCTCTACATTGCCTCCATGGGGATCTACATTTTTAGTAAAAACATTCTCAAGCGCTTGTTTGAAGAAAACCCCGATGCCGTTGACTTCGGCAATGAGATCATTCCTTACGCCATCAACAATGGGTTCAAAGTAGCCAGCTATTCCTACGAAGGCTACTGGACCGACATCGGAACCATCCGCTCTTTTTTTGAAGCCAATATCGAACTGGCCGACCCGATTCCGCAATTCAACCTGTTTGACAAAAATCAGGTGGTTTACACCCGCCCGCGCCTCTTGCCGCCGGCCAAGATTTTCGGCACCTGGCTCAATCATTCTGTTTTGGCGGAGGGGTCCATCATTCATGCCAAAAAAATTGAGCGTTCCATCGTGGGTATCCGTTCCCGCATCGGCGACAATACCGAGATCGCCAAGTCCATCATCATGGGCAACGATTTTTTTGAAACCATAGAGGAAATGCGTGCCGCCGACGTGCCGCTGGGAATCGGCCGCGACAGCTATGTGGAGTATGCCATCGTTGACAAAAACGCCCGCATCGGCAACAACGTCTATATTCGGGGCAGCCTTACACTGCCTGACTCCGAGACCGATACGCACTGTGTTCGCGACGGCATTATTGTAGTAAAAAAAGGCGCCACGATTGCCAATGGTACGCGCATAGGGCTGGGGGCATAACATTTATGGTGTCGTACCTATACAGTCGTCTGCTAAAAGCTGCGAGCCGCGAGTAGCGAGCCGCGAGTTTGATTTTCCAAGATAAAAAAGCCAATCATTTTCAATAGTAGATTTTGAAATTTCCCGTATGGAAAATCTAAGTTTTCAACCAGCAACCAGACTCGTGGCTCATAGCTCGTAGCTCGTAGCTCTTGGAGATACACTGACCATCTATCTATGATTCACAACCTGAGCGATCAACCTACCATTGCCAATCAGTTTTTGGCCGAACTCCGCGATGTGCGCATCCAGAGCGACCGCATGCGTTTCCGGCGCAATCTGGAGCGCATTGGGGAGGTACTGGCTTATGAAATCAGCCGGACGCTGCCCTACGAAACGCGTCAGGTAGAAACTCCGCTGGGTATTGCCAATGTGGCCCTGCCGGCTCGGCGTGTAGTGCTGGCTTGCATTTTGAGGGCGGGCCTGCCGCTACATGAAGGCATGTTGCATTACTTCGATCATGCGGGCAATGCTTTTGTGTCGGCCTATCGTTGCCACCACAAAGACGGCAGTTTTGAGATTAAACTGCAATATGTGACCTGCCCCGATCTGGAAGGCTGTGCGCTCATTCTCATTGACCCGATGCTGGCCACCGGCGCTTCTATGGTGCTGGCAGCGCAGGAATTGCAACAGTTCGGCACGCCTGCCGAAATTCATTTCGCCTCTGTGTTGGCCTGCCGCCCTGGCGTGGACTATGTGCGGCGCATGTTTCCCAAAGCGCATATCTGGACGGCAGCCATAGACGAAGAACTGACGGCCAAATCGTACATCGTGCCCGGCCTGGGCGATGCCGGCGATCTGGCCTACGGCGCGAAGTTGCAGGAGTGATGCTACAAATAATCGTCACATTGCCTATTTTTGCCCCCGCTTTTGCGAACGTACGCCTATGATCAAAAGACTCCTCATTCGGAATTACGCCATCATTGACGAGCTGGAAATGGATTTTTCCACCGGCCTCACCATTATTACGGGCGAAACCGGCGCAGGAAAATCCATCCTGTTGGGCGCCCTCGGCTTGGTCATGGGGCAGCGTGCCGACACCAAAGCCCTATACCGGCAAGACGAAAAGTGCGTGGTGGAAGCCGTTTTTGATGTGAGCCACTACGACCTTCGGGAGTTTTTTGAAGAAAACGACCTCGACTACGACCCCGAATTGGTCATCCGCCGCGAAATATCGCCTGCCGGCAAATCCCGCGCTTTTGTCAACGACACCCCCGCTACGCTTGATGTCTTGCAGGGATTCAGCAGCGCCCTCATTGATCTGCACCAGCAATTCGATACCCGCGACATACACAATGTATCCTTCCAACTGCGCCTGCTCGATGCACTGGCCGAAAACAAGCCTCTGCTGGCCGAGTATCAGGCCGCCTTCAAAATATGGCAGACCGCCCGTCGCCGCTTGACCGAACTCGAACGCCTCAACGCCGACAGCGCCCGCGAAGCCGAGTTCCTGCGTTTCCACCTCGAAGAGTTCCACGCTGCCGCCCTCCGCGACGGCGAACAGGAAGAACTCGAACAGGAACTCGCCCTGCTCTCCAATGCCGAAGAAATCAAGCGCACCCTCACCGCCGCCTGCCATTATTTGCTGGAAAGCGATCAGGCCGTCATCACTCAATTGCGCGAGGTGGGCATTTCGCTCAACACCTTCCGCCGCATCAATCCCAACATCGGCGCGCTGGCCGAGCGCTACGAAACGGCCACTTCTGAAATTCAGGACATTGCCCGCGAATTGGAGCGCCTGGCCGATGCCACCGAATACGATCCTGCCCGCCTGACAGAAGTGCAGCAGCGGCTCGATCTCATCTACCGCCTGCAAAACAAGCACCGCGTATCCACCGTGATGGAGCTGCTGACTTTGCAAGAGGATTGGGAAAGCAAACTGAAAAATCTCTCCGGTTTGGATGATGAAATCGCCGCTTTGCAACAGCAAATCGCAACGCAGCGCGAGCAACTCAGCGCCCAGGCCCTCCGCCTGCGCGAGCGCCGCCAGTCGGTCATTGCCGGTTTTGAACAGGAAGTCAAGGCCATGCTCGGCCAACTTTCGATGGAACACGCCGTTTTGCAGGTGCAATGTGCCCCCATGTCCGAGCTGTCGGCTACCGGCATGGACGAGGTCAATTTTCTCTTTGCGGCCAATAAGGGCGGGCGTCTCCAACTCATCAAAGACGTGGCCTCCGGCGGCGAGCTTTCCCGCCTTACGCTCGTCACCAAATCTTTGGTAGCTGCGGCCATTCCTTTACCCACGCTCATTTTCGACGAGATAGATTCCGGCGTTTCCGGCGACGTGGCCCTGCGCATGGGCAACATCCTGCGCCGCCTCTCCAACCAGCATCAGGTGGTGGCCATCACCCACGCGCCGCAGGTAGCCGCCAAAGCCGACGCACATTATTTTGTTTATAAAAAGGACACGCCCGAACGCACCCTTACCAACGTGCGCCTGCTCAACGAAGACGAGCGCGTCCGCTCTATCGCCGTCATGCTCAGCCAGAATCCGCCCAGCCAGTCGGCACTGCAAAATGCCCGCGAGCTGCTGCTTATTGATTGATTTTTCTGCATCAACAACCATAACAACATGGCAAACAATCTCTTACAAGGTAAAAAAGGCATCATCTTTGGTGCGCTCGACGACAAATCCATCGCCTGGAAAGTAGCCGAACGCTGCCACGAAGAAGGCGCTCAGATCGTGCTCACCAACGCGCCGGTAGCCCTGCGTTTTGGTCAGATCAACGAACTGGCCGCCAAAATCGGCGCCGAAATCATACCCGCCGACGCCACCAGCATGGAGGACATGGAAAACCTCTTCCGCCGCTCTATGGAAATCTTCGGCGGCCCCTGCGACTTCGTGCTGCACTCCATCGGCATGTCCCTCAACGTGCGCAAAGGCAAGTCCTACACCGACCTCAACCACGAGTGGATGCTCAAAACCTTCGACATTTCGGCCATGTCCTTCCACCGCATGATGCAGGTGATGATGAAATTGGACGCCATCTCCGAAGGCGGTTCCATCCTCGCCCTGTCGTACATTGCCGCCCAACGCGTCTTCCCCGACTACAACGAAATGGCCGAGTCGAAAGCCCTGCTCGAGTCCTTCGCCCGCAGCTTCGGCTACCACTTCGGCACCCAAAAGAAAGTGCGCGTCAACACGATTTCGCAGTCGCCTACCAAAACCACTGCCGGCACCGGCGTCAAAGGTTTTATGGAGTTCTTCGACTACGCCGACAAGATGTCGCCGCTGGGCAATGCCTCCTCCGAGGCCTGCGCCGACTACTGCGTGGTCATGTTTTCCGATCTCACCCGCATGGTCACCATGCAAAATCTCTTCCACGACGGCGGTTTCTCCAACATGGGCATGAACCCCGCTGTGTTCGGCATCGAGGGCTGATAATCGCCCCTCTACTTAGGTGTTCTTACGACGTTTGCCGGGCTTGGAATAGTCGGGCAAACGTCGTTTTTTTATGGCAGCCGCCCGCTCGTCGCCAGAGCTGTTAGCTTTACCCCCGCAATAACCGGCCAAAGCTAACAGATATCTTCCTGCTGCGGGCGCCGCGTGCTTTGCTCTTACCTCCTCCAGGCGATATAAAATAAATTTTCATTTTTGTCAAAGGATTAACTAAGTAAACGCTTCATTTTAAGTGTCTTAGCTAATTCTTTGGCCTGAAGAAAATGAAAATTTATTTTCGCCCCACCGTCGGTACCGCTTCGCCCGCTGCTGCAAGGCCCTGCTCCCGGTAGTTGTCAGCCGCCCCATATCTGCCCTTCGCCCTGATTTTCGCCACACCCCCGTCAACAACTCGATCAATAGATCGTTAAGCATAAACCCACCCGACACATCTGCATTGCTATGAGTCTGCGTATCCTGATTGTTTGTCTGTTGTGTTCCCATCTGCTGTCCGGACAGGTGGTGGTGGAGTATGCCGTTCGCATCGAAGAAGAGGTCAGCCTCCTGCAACGCGCCACCCTGCCGCAGCGCGTACTCATAGCCACCAACGGCAATCGGGTGGTGGTGCGCGGATTTTGGGAAACGCCCCGCAACAGTTACCAACTCTATGTGCCCGAAGAACAGGTATTTTATCACTGCGATCTGGAGAGCGATATTGCCGTGCGCTACAAGGCCGAGCCGAGTGGCCCGGTCTGGCTGGTTTCCGGCTCAACGGCTACCCTTGCCGGACTGGCGTGTAAAGAGGCTTTCACCGTCATAGAGGCGGATACCTTCCCCATTTTTTACACCGATGCTTTCGGAGTTCAGTTTTGCCAGGTGGCGCCTGTGCCCGGTTTTGCCATGCGCTACACCAAGCGTTTGCAGGGCATCAAAGTGACTTATGAAGCCGTGAAGTACCACTTTGAAATGGTGCCAGAAGGCATGTTTTCCCTCATTGGCAAAAAAGTATTCGACAGCGATAACCCCGCCGACGGTCGGCAGTGGGCCATGCAAATTGGCCGAAAGGCCCCCAAAATAAAGACCGCCTGTCTGGACGGCTCCCAATTGACCCCCAAATCTTACGCGGGCAAAGTATTGGTGCTCGATTTCAACAGCTTGGGCTGGGGCGGTTTCAATGTCAACGATCTCAACTGGTTGGATACCTACGCCAAAGAATACGCCGACCACCCCAATGTAATGTTCGTTTCGGTTTTCCGCGAATCGGAAGACAACCTGCGCCGCCTGTTGCCGCTCTTGCGCCCCGGCTACAAGGTCATTGCCGACGGCCAGTTTTACAACGACGCTTTCAACATCGAACTCCTGCCGGCCACCATCGTCATCAATCGGTACGGCCGCATTGCCGAGTATGTGGCAGGCCGCACGCCTTTGTCGGAGGCCCGCCTGCGCCGCGCCATTGATCTGGCGTTGAGCGGCGGCCTGAAACCGGCGGGGGTGGGGGGGGGGGGGGGGGGGAGGGGGGGGGGGGGGTCCGGGGGGG
>DDUV01000046.1:9340-12228 GCA_002344975.1 Saprospiraceae bacterium UBA2329
GCCGGCCACCATCGTCATCAATCGGTACGGCCGCATTGCCGAGTATGTGGCAGGCCGCACGCCTTTGTCGGAGGCCCGCCTGCGCCGCGCCATTGATCTGGCGTTGAGCGGCGGCCTGAAACCGGCGGGGTTGGAGTGAGGGGGCATAACGAGAATTAAAGCATATCTTTGCCATGCGTATGAGACAAAGCGTATGAAGTTATTACCAACAGGAAGGCAAAATTTTGAAGACGTCATCAAGGAAAACTTGTTGTATGTGGACAAAACCCGGCAGGTGTTTGAACTACTGCGGCAGGGGCGGCTGTATTTTCTCTCTCGCCCGCGCAGGTTCGGCAAGTCGCTGTTGGTATCATTGTTTCGGCATTTGTTTTTGGGCAACCGAGACGTGTTCAAGGATTTGTACATCGGCCTTCATACCGACTATGACTTTGTTGAGTACCCCGTGCTGCAATTCAATTTTGCGGATTTTGGTTTGAAAACAAAGAATCTGGAAGAAGAATTGGAATTGGTGATACAGGGCTATGCCGCCGAATTTGGCGTTGATATTGAAACCAGCTCCATCGCCACACAATTCAGAACGCTTATTCAAAATATTTCCCGCTCAAGGGGCAAGCCCGTGGCGCTGCTCATTGACGAGTACGACAAACCCATTATTGATTTTCTCACGGAAGTGGATAAGGCCGAGGCCAATCAACAGATTCTCAGGCAATTGTTCGGTCCGCTCAAAGGATTGGAAGCGGCGGGACATCTCCGGTTTCTGTTCATTACGGGCGTGTCCAAATTCAGCAAGGTCAGCCTTTTTTCAGATTTGAACAACCTCACCGATTTGAGCATCCATTCATTGAGCCATGATCTGCTGGGCATTACACAGGCGGAGTTGACCTATTATTTCGGCGAATACATGGATCAGGCGGCATCAAAATATGAACTCACCCGCGAAGGATTGACCGAGGCCATCAAAAACTGGTACAATGGTTACTCTTATGACGGTAAAACCCGCCTGCACAATCCATTTTCTTTGCTGCAGTTTTTTCAAAACCAGCAGTTCGGCAACTATTGGTTTGCCACAGGTACACCGACTTTTTTAGTAGAAACCATTCGCAACCGGGGCATTCACCCGCAGGAGTTCGAGGCGGTCGTTTTAGACGAAAACTTCCTCAACCGCTTTTCTCTGCTCGATCTCAATATGACAGGGCTGCTCTTCCAAACGGGCTATCTCACCATTCAGCAGGTGGAGGCCTCCATCTACGAGACTACCTACCACTTGGGCTATCCCAACTACGAGGTGCGGCACTCTATGATGCACAACATGGTGGAGGCATTCACTTATCAGCCGGCTTCATTGGTCAGTCAATCGCTTATAGAGATGCGAAACGGCCTGCGGCAAGGCAATATTCATCTCTTTATGGAGGCGCTCAGAGTGATACTGTCTGATCTGAAGTACAATTGGCAACCGCCGAAACAATACAAATCAGAGGACGAGCTGCTGAAAATGTGGGAGGGCTATTTTCACGCGGTATTGTACCTCATCACGGCATACATGGACATGTCGGTTCGGGCCGAATTGGCGCACCACAAAGGCCGGATTGATCTGGTGGCCACTACAAATGATTTTGTTTACCTTATGGAATTTAAGATGGAGAGCAGCGCCAGGGCCGCTCTGGCACAGATAAAGGACAGGGAGTATGCCTTGCCTTTTAAAAACAGCCCGCAAAGGGTGTTTTTGGTGGGCATCAATTTCTCGAACGAAGAACGCAATTTGGAAAGTTGGGAAGCGGAAGAGTGGAAAGATTGAGAATACAGGAAACGCCGCCGCTGCAACCAGCCCAATGAGGCGATACTTTATTCTATTCCCCGTACCCTCGATACAAAGCGACTTGTACAACTCATTTTTCACCTCCTCCCGGCGCAGGATAATACCGTCGGCGCAACCAAAAGGCCACATTGACCAGGGCAATCAGCGCCGGCACCTCATTTACCCTGCTCTGCTACACACCACATCGCGAAAAGCATTTCGCGCCCGATTTGCCGGCAGCGTTCGTCGTAGGTAGCCGCCTCTTGGGGCGTTCCGTCGGAGGCTTTCGGGTCGTCGTAGCGAATGGCAAAACGTTTTTCGGCGCCCGGAATAAAAGGGCAGGCTTCGTCGGCATCAGAACAAACCATGATGGCGGCAAAGCTCTGCTGCGGGTTCTCCGGATCATCGTACCTTTTGGAAAACAGCACCAACTCCGGTAGCCCCGCTCCCATGAGAGCCGTGTATCGGGGGTTGGCCTCTGCCTCCGGCCCCGAAATGTCGAAACCCGCCCGGCGCATGGCCGCTACGGCGCGGGGGTTGAAAGCAGTGGCCTCTGTGCCGCCGGAAAAGGCAGCCAGACCCTCTATTCCGTAATAAGCGGCAGCGGCCGCCAGCCAGAGTTGTCCGATATGGCTGCGCCGGGAGTTGTGAGTGCAGATGACAGTGAGTTGTGCCGCTTGCCCGGATTGTATTTTTTGAGCAATATAGGCCCCCAGTTCGGCCAATTCCTGCTGCCTGACTTCGGGTATGAGGCCGAATTCGCCCTGCATTTCGGTGCAACAGGCCAGCAGCCGCTCGTTTAGTGATGATTTCATTGATATGGAAGATGGTTAGAACAATCCCCCTCAGCAACACCCGCTGCCCGGCTCGCAGCAGTTGGCTTTTCCCAGTTCGGAGAGGTGCAGCATCGGTTTCCTTTTCCTTTTTTCGCCCGGTTTTTCGGCATACACGGTGATGCTGAAAATGCCGGTTTTGGATTCGGCGAAAGCTCGAAGCTCCTCTGGTGTGAGGTAGTCCAGCAAGATTTCGTCAGGAACGAGGATGGGCTTTTGCTTTTGCACCTTCATGTTTCAATGGTTCGTGATATACTCAC
>DDUV01000021.1:0-17516 GCA_002344975.1 Saprospiraceae bacterium UBA2329
CGTGAAGAACAACTGATCGTGATATGTCTTAAAGGTACTGTCCCCGGGGCAATCTGCTAATCGCTCCTCTATACCCCGACCGTAATGTGCTTCATAGGCCTTCTTGTATAATTCAAGCAATACATTAAACCGCTGATTATCAAACCCAATTACGGCTCTCCATTCTCTTTCGTTTTTTGGCTCTTTCCAATTCATGGCTATATTTTTAGCCCCAAATCTCGTACTTTTCCCCTAATTTTGTCGCTGCAACAAGTCTATTATTTTAGTTATAAATTTATTGTAGTCGTCACGCATCGGCAATTCAAAATCAGCAAATAATTCTCGTCTGTCAACTAAAGCATTTCTATGAGCATCTTCATTTCTCCACCTAAAATAATCTTCTACAAGTTGTCTGTTTGGAAGTTCGGAAAGTCTGCAATCAAAAGCACCAATGCCACCAAGTAAAGAAGAAAATTTCCCACTTGCTTCGCCTGCTAAGATTGATATGTATTTTCTTGTCTTGCGTGAAAATGCAGTTTATCGTCTAAGTCATCAAATTTCATTTGTCCCGAGCCGGTTGTATATACGCCACAACGGATATATCGAAAGGCGCATGGCGCGTTTTACTTACCCTTTATGGCGTATCAATCCGAATGCGCGACGGGGCAGCTTCCTTGTTTGAGCAAAGCCTTTCGGAGCTTAGCCGGTCACTTCAGGGATTCAAAGCACTTTTGACGTGTGCAAAGTTAAACCATTCCTTTTGTAAAGTCAACCCCAGGTGCCGAAAAACGCTGTAAAATCAATTCCCGCCCGCGCGCCATGTACGCCGCTGCCTTCCGGCGCGCTTATCCGGCGGCATCCGCGTCGGAGATTCCCTCCAAAGCCTTATCTTCGCGCCAAAACCTGAGATCAAATGAGCAGTTGGACGCTGGAAGGCAAATGCGCCCTTGTGACGGGCGGCACCAAAGGAATCGGCTGGGCCATCGCCGAAGAGTTTTTATTGCTGGGAGCCGAGGTGTTCATTGTGGCCCGCCATGCGGAGGACGTAGAAGCGCGATTGGCCGAGTGGAAGGGGCGCGGCTTGCCTGCTTACGGTCTTCGTGCCGACGTGACGGCAGCGGCCGACCGGGCCGCCATGATCGCCGCCGTGGAGCAGCGCTGGGGCCGCTTAGATGTG
This sequence comes from Saprospiraceae bacterium UBA2329, assembly GCA_002344975.1. Classification (GTDB taxonomy): domain Bacteria; phylum Bacteroidota; class Bacteroidia; order Chitinophagales; family Saprospiraceae; genus UBA2329. The sequence continues at coordinate 1,157 of DDUV01000021.1, forward strand.
CTGGTGAACAACGTGGGCATGAACATCCGCAAGCCTTTTGCCGATTACGAAGAAGCCGAATACCGCAGTATTTTTGAAACCAACCTGTTCAGCGTGCTGGCCATTACGCGGTTGTGTTTTCCTTTGTTGCAACGCAGTCGGGGCGCTTCCGTGGTCAACATCAGTTCGGTGGCCGCCTCGGTGGATGTGCGTTCCGGCGCGCCCTACGGCATGACCAAAGCCGCCGAACTCCAACTCACCCGCAGCCTCGCCGTAGAATGGGCGCCGCTGGGCATTCGGGTCAACGCGGTTTCGCCCTGGTACACGCGCACGCCGCTGGCCGAACCCGTGCTGCGCCAACCCGAACGCCTCGAAGGCATCCTGCGCCGCACGCCGCTGGGCCGTATTGCCGAAATGGAGGAACCCGCCGCCGCCGCCGCTTTTCTGGCAATGGACAAATCGTCTTACATCACGGGACAAAACATTGTGGTGGATGGTGGTATGATGGCGGGCGCTTTGTGAGATTTTGAAGGAATCATCGGGTTATTCGTACCTTCGCCGGGTGTGTGTGGGATTTCTAAATGTATTCTTGAAGTGACTATTCAGTCGCCCTGCAAAAAGCTGCGACCACGCCACAGGCGTGGTTCGAGTCACGAGTTTGATTTCCCAAAATGAAAAAGGGCCTTTTTTCAAGGCGAGATTTTGAAATTTTCCCAAATGGAAAATCTTATTTTTGAACAAAAAAACAACCACGCAGGGCGTGGTCGTGGCTTGCAGCTTGTAGCTTTAGGGGATATGCTGAATAGTTACAAATACTTTTTATCAACGACAACACTTGTTCTCAAATGAAATGGATTCAACAACACGGGTGGAAAGCGCTGGGCGTTTTATTGCTGCTGTATGCCTTTACAGCGGGGCTTTTGGTGCCGCTCAAGCCGGGCATTCTCACCGCAAGCCCGCAACTGCTGCGCGCCGGTTCGGAGGTGACGCTGCGCATTCGGGGTTACAATAGTTTTTATCAGGAAGGGCAAGCCGGTCTGCGGGCCTGGCTGAAGTTGGACAAGGAGCGGGCCTTGGCGGCAAGTTCCATTCAGGCGGTATCCGAAACGGAATTGGACGCCGTTTTCCAAATCCCGGCGGTGCTGCCCATTGCTGCCAAAACCACCCCGATGACCCTCATTCTCGACAATGTAGTTGACGGCCCTTCTGTGTTGCCCGACGCCGTTTCCGTCACGCAGGAGGCGGTGGATTCCCTTGCCGGCGCGGCAGCTTGGCTTAATTCGCCCGTTCAAAAACTGCATCCCGGCCCCACCGGCATTCGCTTCCCGTTCAGAAACATCCTTTACGAAACCATCCGCAATACCTATTTTCATGTGGCGCTTTGGTTTGCCATGCTCCTGCTTTTTATCGGCTCGGTGCGGCACAGCGCCCGCTATCTGCGCCGTCAGGATGCGGAAGACGACCGCCGCGCGGCTGCATACACGCGGGTGGGCGTTATGTTCGGCATTCTGGGATTGGTCACGGGCGCTATTTGGGCCAAAAACACCTGGAACGCCTACTGGAGCTGGGATGTGAAACAAAATATGACCGCCATTGCGCTGTTCATTTACATCGCTTATTTCATCTTGCGCGCCGCTTTTGAAGACGCCGAGCGCAAAGCCCGTCTTTCAGCGGTGTATAATGTGTTCGCTTTTGTGGCGCTCATTCCGCTCATCTTTGTCATTCCGCGCCTCACCGACAGTCTGCACCCCGGCGCGGGCGGCAACCCGGCATTGGGCGGCGAAGACTTGGACAATACCATGCGCATGATTTTTTATCCGGCCATCATCGGCTGGACGCTGCTGGGCGCGTGGATGGCACAACTCAACTACCGCATAGACCGCTTAGCCGACCTCCACGACGATGTATGACTGAGCTTGCTCCCATCGAAAAAGTGTGTATTCAGCTCCTGCTGAAGGCTCCGTTTTACGGGCATTTTCTCATGGGTATTCCCAAATCGTTTGATGAGCATGTAGAAACGGCTTGCGTAAGTCTCTACCGGCGCAACATGATTCAGTTGAAGATCAATCCCGCCTTTTGGGCCGCTTTGTCGGAAGACCACAAACTGGGGTTGATACAACACGAGGTGCTCCACATCGCACTGCGGCATCTCAACCGCGTCACAGCATTTACACACCGAAGGCTTTTTAATATTGCCGCCGATCTTGTTGTGAATCAATACATTGAACCGCCGTTATTGCCACCGGACAGCATTCTGCCCGAACAACTGCTGCCCTGGGAACCCATCTTAGGCTACCGCATTGAAAAAGAGCAGGGCATAGATTATTACTACGCTATCCTGTTGGACATCCTGCAAAAAATCCCGCTCCCGGCTCCCGGCAACGGCATGGCCAAAGATGCTGCGGAAGGGCTGTCATCCTGGCTTCAGGACGACAACAAAGCGATGCGACGACATGTCCTCTGGGATGAAATCACCCGATTGGACAGCAGCGAAGAACGCATTTTGGAGCAGTTTGTCCGCAATGCTTCCCGGCAGGCCTTAGACCGCACCCGGCACAAGCCAAGCGGCAGGCTCCCCGCAGCACTCCGGGAAATGGTGGAACACATACATCTGGAACCGCCCCGCGTGAACTGGCGCCGGACATTGCGCCTGTTTGCGGCGTCCGGCACGAGTACCTGGTTGAAAAGTACCATCCGAAAACCCTCCAAACGGTACGGCACGGTGCCCGGTATCAAGCTGAACCGCCATCATCGGCTCGCCATTGTACTCGACACGTCGGGAAGCATTCGTACAGATGAAATGCGCCTGTTTTTCAGCGAAGTATGGCAAATATGGCGGCGCGGGGCACAGATCACCATCATCGAATGTGACGCCAAAATTCAGAATGTATATCCCTACGCAGGCAGCACCCCCGACGCCGTCAGCGGTAGGGGAGGCACCCGTTTCGACGAGCCGCTCCGGTGGGCCAACGAACACCTGCCCGATGCGCTCATCTATTTCACCGACGGTCATGCGCCGCCGCCCCAAACGGCCTTGAGAAGACCTGTGCTGTGGGTCATCACGCCGCAGGGAAAAGAAGATGTATCGCATTTGCCCGGGCGGGTGCTGCGGATGGTATAGGCATGACCTTTGAAAAAATACCGCTCCTTGCGATTTGACTTTTTTGTAATACAAAATTCTTGAATCCCTCATTTATTCAAAAAAAATTGAAAAAAATGCTTGTTTATTCAAACTGATATTATCTTTGTCAGAACGATTGTATCTACACCTATTTTCATCACTTTTAAAAATTGACCAACTATGAATGCAGTTCTCAACTTAGGCAAGTACTTGTTTGCCCTCCCCTTTGCCGTTTTTGGGGCATTCCATTTTATGGGACTTGACAGCATGGCCTCCTGGGCGCCGGGCGGTAAAGTCGGCGTCATCGTTTCCGGCGTGGCGCTTATCGCTGCTGCCGTGAGCATAATTATTGGTAAATTAGACAAGCTGGCGTCTGTGCTGCTCGCAGTGATGATGTTGCTCTTTGTAGCGCTCATTCATGCCAAGGGCGCATCTTCCGGAGACCAGGCTGCAACGGGCAATTTGCTGAAAGACCTCATGCTGGCCGGCGCTGCACTGATGTATGCCAAGACCATGGCGAAGGACAATGCTGTAATCGGCTAAGTTTTTTTGTAATTCAAGAATGCGCGAAGGGCGGGCGGAGTGATTCCTCTCGCCCTTTGTCGTTGGATGCAACCGGCGCCGGATACGAGGTGTTTTTATGGCGTTTAGCTTGGTGAAGGGGCGACTGGCCGTCACCCCTTCACTAAACCGCGCACTTATATTTGTCCGACATGAAAAATCTTCTCTTTTTGGCCCTGCTTTTCATAGCTGCGGGAGCCGCTCAGGCCCAAACCGATCAGTTTACGGTGTATGTGGAGGGGCTTACCTGCCCGATATGCTCCGGCGGTTTGGAAACCAAATTCAAAGCCGTCAAAGGCATTGCTCAGGTAAAAGCCGATTTCAAAACCGGTAAAATGACTTTTACCATGCCGCCCCGTTACAAAATGCAAATGAGCGAAATAAAAGAGCGCGTGGCCAAAGCCGGCTATGCTGCCAAAGGTATTTTGGTGCGCCGCTCCGACGGTAAAACCGAAAAATGGGGCGAACTCAAATCCATTGCCCCGCCCGTCACAGGTCCCGGCTCGTAATGCGCATTGCCGTTAATGCTCGTTTTTTGCTGCCCGGCCGCATGGAAGGTATCGGGCGGTTTACATGGGAAGTCGCCCGCCGCTTGGTGGATCGTTTTCCCGATGACGAGTTTATCTTCTTATTCGACCGCCCCTTCGATTCCGCCTGGCTGCCTTCCGGCAACGTGAAGCCCGTGGTAGCAGCGCCGCCGGCCCGGCACCCTTTGTTGTGGTACGCCTGGTTTGAATGGGCGGTTCCTATGGCTTTGCAACGCCACCGGGCCGATGTTTTTTTCTCGCCGGATGGGTATTGCTCTCTGCGCAGTTCCGTTCCAACGGTGATGGTCACGCACGATCTGGCGCATCTGCACTTTCCGGAGGCAGTGCCGGGCTTGGTGCGGCGGTATTACCAATATTTCGTTCCTAAGTTTTTGGAGCGCGCCGAACGGATCGTTGCCGTTTCGGAATATACGGCCCACGACATTGAGCTTCAGTACGGGATTCCCCGCCCCAAAATATCGGTTGCCTGCAATGGCTGCGACCCTGCGTTCAGGCCGCTTTCGGAAGCAGAAAAACAGCGCGTTCGGGAGCAATACGCCCGCGGATTGCCTTATTTTTTCTACATCGGCGCCATGCACCCCCGCAAAAACATACCCCGACTCATCGCCGCTTTTGATCAATTCAAAACCAACAGCGGCTCGCCGGCGCTGCTCTTGCTGGCCGGGCGAATGGCCTGGCAAACAGGCGAAATACGCAGCGCTTTCGATGCGGCGGCACATCGCAACGACATTATTTTTTTAGGCTATGTGCCCGACGAGGTACTCCCATCGCTTACCGGCGCGGCGCTGGCGCTCACTTATGTGTCTCTTTTTGAGGGGTTTGGCGTGCCCGTTCTGGAGGCGCTGCACTGCGAAGTGCCGGTATTGCACTCCAACATTTCATCCATGCCGGAGGTAGCCGGCGAGGCCGGGTGGCCGGTCAATCCCCATTCAGAGCAGTCTATTGCGGAAGGCTTGTTGCGCTTGTGGAGCGATGACTCCCTGCGCCGGCAATTGACAGGGCAGGCCGCGGCGCAACGCGCGAAATTTTCCTGGGAACGCGCTGCGGATGTAGTGGCCGGGGTATTGCGCTAATCAGCCCCGTGCTCTACCACCACCTCCGGCGGCAAAAACGGCCCGGCATCGCCGCCGCCGCGAATGATTTCCCGGACGATGGTGGAGCTGATGTGAGAAAAATTGGGGCGGCTGATGAGAAAGATCGTATCCACGCCGTGCCCTACAATGTCGTTGAGTTGGGAAATGGTCTTTTCGTAGTCAAAATCGGAGGCATTGCGCAGCCCTCGTACAAGAAAACGCGCCCCGATGCGCATACAGTAGTGCGCCGTCAGCCCCTCAAAAAAGTCCACGCGCACTTTAGGCTCGCCGGCAAAAACATCCTGGAGCCATTGCAATCGCTGTTCGAGACTGAACAGGTATTTTTTCTGAGAATTGACGCCGATGGCCACCACCACCTCGTCAAACAAAGGCAGCGCCCGGCGAACAATTTCCACATGGCCGGTGGTGATGGGGTCGAAAGAGCCAGGAAAAACGGCAATTTTTGGCATAATTTGGTCAAATTTTGGATGCGGCGGCAATTTTAAGAAAATGTTAAAAAAACAGTAACACAATTATACTTGGAAAGTCCGTAATTTTGCAGCACAATTTTTATCACCAAACAAAAATCAGATTATGAAAAAAGCGATCTTGTTCTTTGCGTTCGTCTTGGGCGTATCTTTCGTAGCCCAGGCCCAGTGCAGCGGCTCTAAGACCGAAACGGGTACTGCCGCCGCTTCTTGCTGCTCCAAAGCCAAAGCTTCCACCGCTTCTGCCGATGCTGTAAAAGCAGTAGGTTCCGACGTTGAACAGCGCACCAATGCTGCCGGCGAGGTTTCTTATGTTCGCAAAATGGTCAATGCCGAAACGGGCGCAGTAAGCTACAAGGCTGTTGAATATTGCACCAAATCTAATCAATTTGTTGATGCTGCCGCCGCTTCCGGCGCTGCTCCGGCTGCTGCTGCAGGCAGTGCTTCCGGCGGCTCTAAAGCAAGCTGCTCTTCAGGCGAGGCCAAAGCAGGCTGCTGCTCTAAAGCAGGCGCTGCCGAAGCTCCGGCTTCCAAAAAAGGCAAAAAAGCCAAGGCTTAATCTGAAATTTTTTCAGGCATACCGCAGGCCATCGGGATTCGTTCCGGTGGCCTGTGTTGTTTCTGTATGAGTAGTGGCCACATCTTCACCATTCTCTAAAACAAAAAAACCTTTCGATGATTACGCCATCGAAAGGTCTTGCGAAATGTGTTTATTTGTTCTCCCTTACTTAAAACATGCCATTCTGACGGAGGTACGATGATGAAGTCACAACGCTTTTTAAAAATAATTTTGCTGGGCTACGGAAAAATGGGCCGCGCCATTGAACGGATTGCCACAGAAGCCGGGCACGAGATCGTGTTGCGGATTCAAAACAGCTCTCAATGGCAAGAAAACGAGGCTGTTATCCGCCGGGCCGATGTGGCGATAGAGTTCAGCCGCCCCGAAGCAGCTTTCCAAAATGTAATGAATTGCATCGCCGCCGGTATTCCGGTTGTGTGCGGCACTACCGGTTGGGCCGAGCGCCTGCCCGAAGCCCGGCAGTTCTGTATGGAGCGGCAGGGCGCGTTCTTTTACGCCAGTAATTTCAGCATCGGCGTGTATATTTTTATGGAAACCAATCGCAGGCTGGCCCAACTGATGGGACGCCGCCCGCAATACGAGACGGACATTGAAGAAATACATCATGTTCACAAATTAGACGCCCCCAGCGGTACCGCCGTGACCCTGGCAGAAACCGTACTCCCCTATTTGGAACACAAAAAAGACTGGGCTTTGGAAAACCCTCAGTCGCCGGCCCCCGAAACGCTGCCCATTCGTTCCATTCGCAGCGGCGAGGTTCCCGGCACGCACATCATCACCTACCGATCGGCCATTGATACCATTGTTTTGATCCATGAAGCGCACTCGCGCGAGGGCTTTGCCGCGGGCGCAGTAGAAGCCGCGCAGTGGATAGTGGGCAAACATGGATGCTTCGGTATGGAGGATATGATGCAGGCGGAGGCCATTTGATTACTTTCCTTTTCCTTTCTTCCCTTTTTTCTTTTCTGCCGCCTTCTTCTTCTCTTTGCGGGCCGTGTCTATGATTTCCAACAGTTCCGGTATCCGGTCCAAGGCAGCTTCGTAACCCAACTCAACCAGTTCTTTGTATCGGCTGAACTGAAAAATATTGTACTGCTCTATGTTGGGCGGCGAGATCACCAAGTCGCAGTGCCTGAGTTGGGGCTGGGTATTGGACCATACCGAGAGGGAAAAACAGCGCGTGGCAATGCCAATGATATTTTGTACGGATTTTTCGGAAATCGGTTCCTGCGGCATCAGATTGACGCCTATGATGACATCCGATTGGCCGATAAGCGGCTGCACGGGAAAATTGGCCAACATGCCGCCGTCCACATAAATTTGGCCATCAATTTCTACCGGGCTGAAAACCAACGGAATGGAAGAAGATGCCATGATGACGTCGAACAGCGGGCCGGAGTTTTTGATCTCCACATTGCCGGTGATGAGATTGGTGACGGCGACGTGCAGCGGGCGCGCCAAGCCCTCGAAACTGTCTTCTGGAATGGCGCCTCGCAGTTTGTCCTTGAGGTAGGTCAGCTTTGTGAGGCCGTCGCTGGGCATGATGACTTTGTAAATCTTGAACAGGCTGCCGTCTCTTACAAAATCAATCATCTCTTCCGGGGTTTTGCCGGCCGCATACAAGGCGCCTACCACCGAGCCGGCGCTGGTGCCTGCCACCACATCGGGGAAAATGCCTGTTTCGCGAAAAGCCTTGAGTACGCCGATGTGCGCGATGCCCTTGGCGCCGCCGCCCGAAAGGCAGAGGCCGATTTTGATGGGTTTGGACATGAAATGTCTGCGTTTATTGGCTTTCCACCACGGCGTCTTTGGCCAGCGATCTGCGGGCCAGCCGCAGGGTTTCCTTGATTTCGCTTTCTTCTGAATACTCGAAGGTGACGCCCACTTCCGTAAGGTTGCCGACTTTTTCGGTGTAAGGACTGAGTCCGAGTTGCTGTGCTTTTTTTACCAAGCGTTTCACGTTGTCGGCATTGCCAAAACGGCCCAGACGTATGGTGCAAACCCTTTGGTCGGGCGACGGCGTAGGCGATTCGGATTCATCCGCTATTTCCTCTTCTGCGGCAGCAGGCGGAGTCGTCTCAGGTTCTTCAGCAGGCTCAGATGGAACCCCGCCGGGAGGTACATTGTGCATCTCTTCGGGAATATCGGCCGTGCTTTGCGTTGGATCGGATGGCTTGCCGCCCGACACCGCCCAATAAATGCCGGCAGCCAGCACCAGCATGGCCGCAGCGCTCAACCAAACTAAATTCCGCTTCCACCAGCTTGCAACGGCACGGGTAGGAGCAGGTGTTGCAGCAGCAGCCTCCTGAGCAGCGCGGCGCACGACCGGGTAGTACTGCACAGAAGGCAGTCCATACGATTCGGGATTGAAATTGTGCTCGTCGGAGATGAACTGGATTTTTTGTTCAAAATCGCGGTACAGGCGCCCTACGCCGGGCAGTGCAAACATCTCGCGGCGGTCGAGGGTGTTTTGTATGCTGCGCACATAATCGCTCACGGCTTCCGTAGCAATGTGCAGCGATACGCCGAAACGTTGGGCGGCAGTTTGGGCCAGCAGGCCATCGTCGAGTACCAGATTGGTATCGAAAGTCAGCGCTTTGCCGGGCGATGATATTCTGCCCTGCACATGGTCAATGGCAGCCGCCTGGTATTGAGCGGTAATGCTTCCCAGGCCGGGCAGGCTCACACTGTTGTTGTCGTACAGCAAAGATGCCACACAGGCGCCGATGTCTAAGGTTTGTACCATGTTGCAAATGTATTAAAACTGAAGGAAAACCATCAACTTGCCTTCCAACTGATGACCGGCACGTCTTTCACCACCACCTGCACCGTGCCGCGGCTGCGTTCTTCCATCATCACAATTTTGCCGCCGAGGAGATTTTGGAGCACCTCTTCTGTATAGTGGCGCACCGTGATGAGTTGCAGTTCGCGGTCGAGGATGACTTTGAAATTTTTCTCGATATGGCCGATGAAACGCAGCACTTTATCGTCGGTATCATTCACACAAACGCTGAAACTGATGGCCGAATTTTGCATCATGTTCACTTGCAGGCGCTGATCGGCGATGAGCGTAAACAACTGGCTGATATGGTGTTCGGCCACGAAAGAGAAGTCGCGGGTAGAAATTTGCAGCAATGCCTGATTGCGCTCTATCGTCACGATGGGCGGATAGACCTCCTCTACGTCGCCCGAAATAACCGTGCCCTCGCCGTCGGGATTGACGAATGATTTTACATACAGCGGTATGCTTTTGTTTTGGAGCGGTTTGATGGTTTTCGGGTGGATGACCGTGGCGCCGTAATAGGTCATTTCAATGGCTTCTTTGTAAGAAAGCCGGTCGAGTTTCGACACGTTGTCGAAGATGCGCGGATCGGCAGTCAATACGCCGGGTACGTCTTTCCATATCGTCATGCTTTCCGCATCGCTGAGGTGCGAAAAAATGGCCGCCGTGTAGTCGGAGCCTTCCCGGCCCAGCGTAGTGGTGGCATTTTCGCTGGTGGTGGCAATGAAGCCCTGCGTGAGTACAAAGCCCGGCGATTCCAGCATGGGCGGCACTTTGTGGGCGTAGCGTTCCTCGGTTTCTTCCCATTGCACCCAGCCTTCGCGGTAAATATCGTCGGTGAGAATGACATCGCGGGCATCAAGCCATTGGGTGCGCAGTCCGCGGCGATTGAGGTATGACGAGACGATGCGGGAGGCAGCCAGTTCGCCCACGCAGATGATCTGGTCGTACATGAAGTCGTAGTTCTCGTGCGGCGGCTCGTCCAATACCCACTCGCTTTCTACAAAGGTGTCATTTACAATGGAATACACTTCATCGCCGGGTTCAAACAGGGCATCCATGATCTGATAATGCGCCTTTTTGAGATCGTCGAGCAGTTGGCGGGCCAGTTCCGTATTGCCATAATTATGGGCGCTCACCACCTTCTCCAATGCGTTGGTGGTTTTGCCCATCGCCGAAACGATGATGATGAGTTTTTCCTCCCGGAATCGCTCCAGAATGGAGGCCACATTTTTAATGGAATCGGCGTCTTTGATGGAGGCCCCGCCGAATTTGAAAACTTTGAGCGTTTTTTTCATTTGGTAAAACCGTACTTGTTGTGAATCAGGGCGCAAAGGTAAGGAATTTTACGTCGCCATAGCAAGGGTGGCCATGCTGATCCTCAGGTCGGGCAGGGTGAGCAGCACGCGGGCGCAGGCTTCGAGGGTGGCGCCGGTAGTCATCACGTCGTCCACCAATAAAATGTGTTTGCCGGCGAGCGCGGCCGGATTCCCCACCTCAAACACTTCCTCCACATTGCCGAAGCGCTCCATGCGGCTTTTTTGGGTCTGAGTTTCCGTAAATTCCCGTCTGCGCAGACCCTCTTTGTACCAGGGCGTCTTCATGCCCTCCGACAGCCCGCGGGCTATGGTGTCGCTTTGGTTGTAGCCCCGCAATCGCTCTTTGCGCGGGTGCAGCGGCACGGGGACGATGGCTTGCACGTCGGCAAACCAGGGCGACTGTTTCAGTTCCCGCCCGTACCATTTGCCCAATTCCACGCCGATTTGAGGCTTTCCCTCGTACTTCAGCCGGTGGAGGAGTTTTTGCGTTTTGCCGCCTTTTACAAAATGAAACATGGCGCCGCCGCTGTAAACGGGCACGCGGCCCCAAAAGCGCTGGGTGAAGGCGTTATCCTGATGCAGGTGCAGATCGGTGCGCGGCAAACCTGCCTGACAGGTCTGGCAGATCAGGCTGTTTTGAGGTGGTTGCCGCTCGGCGCAGGCCAGACAAAGCCGGGGATAAAATAAGCCCGAAAAATCGTGGAGCCAGCGGAGGAGGGAGAGTTTTGTGGTCATAATACACACTCTTTCAATGGCATTTGAAATAGTCAAACGGCTCTAAGCAATCCTTGCAGCGATAGAGCGCCTTGCAGGCCGTGGAACCAAACTGGCTCATCAGCTCCGTATTTTCAGAATCGCACTGCGGACAGGGTACCACGCGCGGCGTTCCGAACAGCGCATTTTTATCGGCTACGGCATCTTGCGGAGGCGCAATTCCGTACTCTTTCAGCTTGCGGCGGCCCGCCTCGGTGAGCCAGTCGGTCGTCCAGGCCGGACTGAGCACGGTTCGGACGCGCACCCGCTCGTAACCGGCATCCTGCAATGCCGCCCTGATGTTCACTTCAATGGTGTTCATGGCCGGGCAGCCCGAATAGGTGGGCGTAATGACGACTTCTACCTCCTCGCCGGCATGTACCTCCCGAATGATGCCCATATCGGTGACGGACAGCACCGGGATTTCAGGGTCGGTCACAGACTCTAATACGGCCCATATTGTATCCTCGGTTTTCATACTTGTGCAGTGTTTTGAGATTCGAGCCGGTCCAACAGCGGGTGCATCAGCCGGAACCACAGGGGCGGCGCCAGCGCCAGCAAAATAGAGGCCGGATAGCCGAAAGGCAATTGCGGACTTTGGTCAAAATGCCTCAGTATCTGATACTTGCGATTGGCTTTGTAGTGGTGGTCGGAATGCCGCGTGAGTTCGTACAACATGATGCGGCCCAGTTCGTGATCGGAGTTCCAGGAGTGATGCGGCTGCACGATTTCGTATATGCCCGATGGCAACAAGCGCCGCCGCAGCCCGTAATGTTCAATGTAATTGACGGTTTCCAGCAGCAAAAAACCTATGACGGCCACCGCTATGGCCCAGGGCAAAATATTCCATCCGAAAAGCCGGCCCAAGGCTGCCAACCAGAGCGCCTGCATGAGCGTGAAGCGGATCATCTGGTTGTTCCACGACAAAACCGGCCGCCCGGCGCGCTCCAGCCGCTCCCGCTCCAGCGCCCAGGCATTCCCGTAGCCGCCCGTCACGGATTGCCACCAAAAGGCATAAGTGGTTTGTCCCCGGCGGGCCGAGGCGGGGTCCAGATCGGTGGCTACGTTTTTGTGGTGCCCCCGGTTGTGCTCTATGGTGAAATGCTGGTACAAGGCCGGCAGCAGGAGGGCTTGCGCCAACAATTGGTCGCCTCGCCGGGCGCGGTGCCCCAGTTCGTGGCCCACATTGATGCCGATGGCTCCCACCGTGATGCCGACGCTGAGCGTCAAGCCGACAAGCTCATACGTTGCCAGACCGCCCTGCGCCATCAAATTGAAATAGTCGTACAGCATGGCGTACAGAATGGGTACGTTGAGGTACAGCAGCAGGTCGAAAAATGTTCTTGCCGACTGCCGGGACTCCTCTTCTTCACTCCAATTGGCCACCGACTGAGGCAGCAATTGCTCCAGCACTGGAATGCACACAAAGGCAACTACCACCGTACTGAACGACCACGCGCCCTGGGCATACAGCGCCACAAAGGCCGAGCCGGGGAGGATGTAGGCGATGAGGTATTTGAAGTCTCTCCACATGGTGTTATAAAAAGTTGATTTTGTGGTTGGCCAATCCGGCGAGGATGCCGATTTCAAGAGTATCGGAACCGTCTCAAAAGTAGTCATTTTAACTCAACCGTTTTTACAATTTTACTACCAAGAGGAATATACGTTTCTATGCCTCTCTCATATACGGTTGAATCTGTGTGCATTCTTATCGAAAGAATATTTTTTTTCCGTTTATAACTAAGTGTTTTTCTATGCTCCTCGCCATCAAAATAACTGACTTCATATTGATTGACAAAGTCGGTCAAGGTGATGCCATCAAATTTTGCTGTCCAGATACGTTGACTCATTTTTCCGCCTTCTCCACCATAAATCGCCCCGATTAAATACTCTGCGTTATTGATCTTGGCCCGCTCCAATATCTCATAAGAAGCGTACTTGGAAAGCATATTCGGATAAAGCCGTCCTAAAAAAGTAAAGGTAGTATCTGTCTTTTTTATCCACTTAGTAAAAATCATCATTTCAAGGTCATATTCCGTTAACCGGAACGGAATAATAACGGTCGAATCATCAAGTTCAAACAAGTTCTTGCTTCCGTCGCTAAAGTTCATACACGTCATTGCAGGCAAGTCGTTTTCGCAGCTTTCAACCGTGCCAATAAGGCTGCTGAAATCTTTTTTTATTGTATCCGACACAAAACAAAGATTCTCAATATCCGTGATGGTCATTTCCGATTTTAATGGAGTAATATGCACCGGCGACATGGTGGCAGGACTTGATTTTTCTTCCGACCTTATTTTCTCAATTTGCAAGATATTGTTTTGGATGTCCTTCATGATCCATTTTCCCCACCAGCCGGCATAAAAATTGAACGTCGTATTCATTTTAAAATGGCTGTATAAATGCAGGCGATTCAGCCCATTTGGCAATTTTTCAAGTTCATAAGTTCCATTGAGTACGTCAAAATAGTCTCCGCCAATTAACACATGTTCGTCTAATGTAGTTGCCGGTATTTCATGGGGATAAGCTTTAATATTGAAGACCATTTTTTCATTGTCTTTGTACTCCGTAACGGTTTCGTGAAAAACAAGCCCTTTCGTAAAAACAGCCTCTCTGTATGCGCCGACTCCCTCAAAATCCAATTCTGCCTTTACCGGGCGGGGAATGCCCAATATTCTTGTTAAATATCCTTTGTCCTGTTCAATAGGAATTTCCTTTACGCGAGTTACATTATCCCAGATTTTTTCAGCCGGGGCATCAATATCTATGTAGGTGTATGCTTTGTAGGTGCCGGGAATGGTTTCAATTAAACTTTCAATCGGACCAATAAAAAAAGGCAAAAGAACTAAAAGTGAAATATTGAGCCTGTTATGAGCTTTTCGAGTTTTCAGGTAACCGCCAATCAGTCCGCCGATGGAGGCGGCTATTAAAAACACAGGCAATATCATAAGCCAACAAGCCCATCCTTCAATTGCCAGAGCAAGTGTTATTACTAAAAACAGCAAAATAGGTATCCACGGGGCAAAAATTCTATACGCTATACGCCTTGCTTTTTCAGGGTTTGACAAATAAACAGTTAGCGCTCCGACGATTATCGGCAGCACAAACAAAAAAGTAAAGGACATGACCGAGAATAAGTCGTACCAGGTAGCGATTCCGAAAAAAAGCCGAAGGACTACCGCGTATATTGTCGGAATTCCAATCGCAATCAAGGTGTTTTTAATCGTACTGCTCATTTTTTTCAATTTATTGGTCAAAGTTTGTTTGGACGTAAGCAAACGACACATACATATTGTGTATGCTCTTGCCGGAGTGTTCGTTTTGTCGGGAAGGAAAGATACATAATCCATTTTTATCCCTTATTGTTGCGGTCTTAGGGGGCAAAATTCAAAAATTCTGGTCGCTTCCAACTACTTGATTCGCTTTTCGTCTTTTTTATTTTTTCGGTATTATGTGGTCATAACTCAGTATTCTTTTCAATTTCCAATCCTCCCCTTCCATTATCCAGACATGAGTGAATCTCGCTGTACTGGTCAGGTATCTCGGCTTATCCTTTTCTTCTCCATAGAATTCATGTACGCCGGTCTGAATGGCGCCATATATCTTTCCACTTGAAAACAAAGGAAAAACCTGAAGGCTGCTATCCACCAACACCCTGATGGGTTTGTAATTCATTTTGCATAGGTTAGGGATATTCTGGATGAAAAGTTCTTTTGACTCCATAAGACCGTTCTGGTCATGGTAAAATTCAAAGTCATCACTCAACAATTTTCTCAATTGTGCGGTGTCGCAATTATTAAATCCAAGTTTAAAAATTAAACTATCTCTTTCTTTTAATTGATCAAATAATAACTGAGCATCCATTGCTGCATCCTGGCTGAAAACGGGTACTGTAAAAATCCAGAACATCCCTATGCAAATAAAAATGCTGTACATTTTATCATGTTTCATTTTGTTGCGTTTTTGATGAGAGTCAACGGTTTTTGGCTTGGCGTTCGGGCGGGCTTTTTAGCAATAGACTTGATACGAAGAGCCGCACTTCTAATTATACACAAAATTGTCAATAGAGGCACGTCACCCCGTCTGACGCAAAACCCGTGTTAGTGGTTGTGCATCAGTCTGTCGTATATATTTTTTATTTGCAAATCTCCAAATCCGTAAATTCCTTCTCTGTCCGAAAACTCCGAAAAAACCACTTCAAATTCTGTCGAGTTTGTGTCAATTATTTCTTTTACTACTTTGTCAGGTCTGCCCAAAGTTTTGTCTACGGGAAATCTGTCAATGTGGGCTTGACAAACTTCTTTTAGATATTCAAAGCAGTCAGATTGATTTTTAGATAATTTTTTCAATTTATCGAAGTCGCCATCTTGATATGCTGTCCATAAATTTTTTCCTAACTCAATGTCTTGGGATGAAAATTGAATTTTTGAATGATAAGCCTGTTCGAGTTTTTCAGCAGTAGCAATTCCAAAGCCTTTCCAAGTGTCTGCAATATTCTCAATTGTCGGAAAAACTCTAAAGATTTTAAGTGTCGGGTGATTTGCAAGCATTGAGATTACAAACCACATATTTGTCTGGCAAAACAAATCGTTTTCAAACCAAAGACAAACTTCGGAATTGTTAGGTAGATTGTTTAGTTTTTCAAATTCACGTACAGTTTTGCTAAAATATTCTTTGCTCGATACATTGTAAGTGTCAGCAATAAAATTTGCTCGGATTATCCAGAAGTCAGGGATATTGTCAGCGGATAAATTACCGTCAATTAAGCATTCTCTACAAACAATAAAGTCCTGATTAATTTTTGTTTGTCTTAATTGGTCCGCCAAACAGTCTCCGTTTAGTATGTGATAAGTTGTCATTTATTTGTCTTTGTTGTCGGTTGTCGCATTGTCAATAACGCTTGGCTTGCTGCCGTGCCGCCGAGCGCCGGCTTTGCGGTTTGGCTTTTCGCCGCCCTGTGTGACCATAAATGGTGCATACCTCGGCTGCGCATCGAAGAAGACCAGTCGGCGGCTATCGGTACAAAGATAGCGAAAAGCTGGAAAACCTTCTACTCTTGAGAGATGAAAGTTCTCCTCACGTTAATTTTGGAATATTACCTCCATGCCAAGTACGGCAATAAAGCCGAAACCGGGCCAATGTAGAAAAGGAAGGAT
>DDUV01000021.1:17775-20752 GCA_002344975.1 Saprospiraceae bacterium UBA2329
CGGTCGCCTCTCCCTACTCGATTCCATGCTTGTTATACCTTTAAAAGTCTCCGCACCTCTGCGTCAATTTCTTTAAGCACTTCTCTATTAGCAATTTCCCCGTCAAGGCTGAATACAATGAATACCTTTCCGCCGTAGTCTAACTCGAAGTCTTGAAATCCTGCTTTCATTCTTTCAGATACAGAGTAATTTCCAAAGTTTGACTTGGCTGTAACAGGTTTGATTTGTATGCCAAATGCTTTGCCGCCGATGTGCCCCAAATAATCAATATCGCCAGCATGGTCAAGTTCTGACGGGCTCTCCTCAAATCTTACTAAGGGGTATAATTTTGCCAACCCGTCATTGACAACAGACTTCTCTCGAATATAGCCGTCAAAAGTTCGATTTATGGTCAGATTATGGATGTAATCAATGCAATCTTGCAATGTCAAATTTCTGAACGCTTCTTGCCATTCAGGAATAACAACTTCTGTTATTTTTTCGTGCAGGCGGTTGCCGAGTTCTTCCAAACTTTCTTTGGTGACTTTGAAAGTATTTTTGCCGTCTGTATAGGCATTTTCAAAATACCAAGTCTCCCATTCTTCAATCGTCTTTGGCTGACATTGACGTATTAATGCCATTACCGCACCGACCTTGTTAGGTCTTGAAAGTTGGTAGGTTTGGCAGGCATAATTCAAGACTTTTTCCTTTTTGCCAAACTCCTTTGAGTATCTTTTTGTCATGGGATATAGTTACCGTTTCTTCGTACTGCATCTGCTCGATTATTTCTCTCAACAAATTTTGCCGCAACTTCTCGCTCATCATCGTTGAGAATAATAAACGCACCATTTTTACACGTTCCAATGGGTTTGCCATGCTGTATAACCATGTCTTTAATCCATCCACGTACATCATCATTATTTGTACCATGCGGCGAAATTTCAAGTGCTCTTGCAATGTCTTCGATGTTTATCACATTAGCAATTCCAAGCGCATTTTCAACGAGATACTGCCATATTCTTTCTTGTTCAATTGTCATAAACCCTGAATTAAGAGATTATTAAATTTCTGTTTGTATTTAAAATTAACAGAATTGTCAACCAATGCTAATCCCTCTTTCAAAAGATGGGCATTTATAAATGTTTTATTTTCAAGATATAGATAAGCCATGAGATTATTATGCTCATCGTGCTTGACTTCGTCATATTTTAAAAATACCTTTTTGCCCTTTGTTTTCTTAATAAGGAATTCATTTGCACTACCATTTTTGCTATGGTCTTGTTTAATCCCGATTAGCCTTATAGTTAAATCATTATTTAGCCTTATTAATTCAGGACTGATAACTTCTTTAACCGTAAAAAAATCTTCTCTTTTAGCACTCCCATTAGCATCGAGCTTGGAGCCAAATTGAAGTTTTTTAACATCAATTTTTTTGTCTAATTTATGAGTGTCTTTGAAAATGTAAGGTAGTTCTTTGATTCTATCATCAAAGTCAAACTTTACTTCAGATTGTTTTACAAAATCTATTCTGGCATCATCAAACAAAACATTATCGTTTGTTCCTAATTTTTGTCTGATAATTGAAATAAATTCTGTATTAATTTCGTAGCCGCAGGAATTTCGTCCAAGGCTTTTTGCAACTAATGAGGTTGTACCACTTCCGAGGAATGGGTCAAGCACATTTTCTCCCGGGAAAGAGAACATTTTTATAAGCCTTTTGGGTAATTCTTCTGGAAACATTGCCAAGTGATTGTCTTGACGTACTCCACTTATATACCAATGTCCGTTGAAATAAGTGTTCCATTCTTCTGTTGTCATTGCAGAATGTTCTTTTTGTTCAGCCGTTGGCTTGGGGGCATTTCCCTGTTTTTTAAAGAGAAGGATGTACTCAAAATCTAACTTTACAATACCGTTTCTTGGATGAGGAAAACTACCCATTATGCTTGCGCCTCCTGTCGTATTCATGGTTGTCGTTTTCTGCCAAATGATAGAACCCATAAAATCAAAACCTATCATTTCACAAAACTTGATTATTTCGCTATGAATTGGGATGATTTTGTAACGACCGTAATAAACTGACCTTGCAAATTGGTCGCCGATATTTATACACAAACGGCAGCCTTTGTGAAGCACTCGGAAACACTCTTTCCAAGTCAAATTTAGGTGATTTATATATGTTTCGTAGTCGTCATGAAACCCAATCTGGTTTTCTGTGCCGTAGTCCTTCAACTGCCAATAAGGCGGAGAAGTTACAACTAAGTGAATGCTCTCATCTTTGAGTTCACTCATTTGTCGGCTGTCGCCGTTAATTATTTTGTGATAAGTCCCCTTCATAAAACTAAAATTTAGGACAAAGATACTTCATTTTTCTCTCTTTTTTGATATATTTTGTTTTATCTTATTGCATGGAACGATAGTGCAGACGCATTGCCGATATTTAGGAGGCATTGCAGTTCTGCACAGAGTTGGTGGATGTTTTTTATATTCTGATTGCGGCTTCAGTTTTGTCAATATAAATAATACCATCATACGATTCGGTTAAAATAACCTTTGTATATCTCTGTTTGCACCCTTTTTGTCCGTAACAACCCAATATATCAGAGCAAAGTTGCTTTTGGCTAAACCATTCAGGCATTCTTTTCCCTTCAAAATCAATAAAACAATCTTGACCAACTGATGTAGAAAGCAGAAAGCCGAATGTTCCATTCTTTGAAGGTTCAATTGTCAAATCACGAAAAACCAATTCATCATTAATAAAGTCAAATCCCAAAGTTTGACCTTGATTGAATTCATAACCTAAAGCATAATATTTCGAACCATATATTTGTTTCAACCAATATCCTGCTTCTTTTTGCTTAATAAATTTAGTTAGATGTCCATTATGGGCAGAGAGAACCATTTTTACTCCTTTTCCTTCAATCTCCAAAATATTACCAACGTTTTCTGCCATATACTTTGCACGATTTAAAGCATTGATTCTTTCTTGGTTTTTTTCTGT
>DDUV01000021.1:21065-21732 GCA_002344975.1 Saprospiraceae bacterium UBA2329
AGCTTCCAAAATGCTTTTCTCTAATTTTATTGCAACCGTTGACAATCTTGGAGAGATGTTTTTTGCCAACTGCTTATCTCTTGTTGATTGCAGGTTCATTAAATCTTCAAGTAATTGAAGTTCAGATTGGTCAAAATTATAGTCAATCAGGCTTTGAATAGATTTTAGGTATTCAACTCCACCTTTGGACATTTGACAATCAAATCCATAAAACTTAACTTGTTCTACTAATGCCTTTCCTAAATTGTATTCTCTCATCCATTCAATAAGCTCAACAAACTCTTCTATTTGCCAAACACCATAATTCAGGTATTTCAATCCTTCTTTGGCGCTTCCTTCTCCATAAAGAATGTATTTATTAATTTTCAATGCTTCGGAAAAGCCAGCTTCTAATGCAAATATCTTGTATCCGGCATTTTCAACCAGCCATTTAAAACTATTTATTTTGTGTTTAAAAAAACTGCCTTGTCCATGAGAGGCTTCCCCAAAACCAATCAACTGGACATTGTGATGCTCAATAAGGGAACTCATTCCAAAAGAATGGTTCAAACTCTCGTTGTTTTCCTTTACCCAAGCTATTGGCAAAATAGATTGAGCTGTTGCATTAAATGAAGTTAGGAATAATATTATTATTAAATTTTTCATTTGTTTTTAATTTCCACCAACG
>DDUV01000009.1:0-488 GCA_002344975.1 Saprospiraceae bacterium UBA2329
CGTTGGTATGGCAGCCCGCGCAGGCGGTAGGCGTACCTTCATAACCCGCTGCGTGACAGTCTAAACAATTGGCCCCGATATGCGCTCCGGTCAACGGGAAAGCGGTCTGGTTGTGGTCGAAAACCATGTCGGCATCGCCGGTGGGATGGCAGGCCAGACAAGCCGTGTTCTCATAGACATAAGCTCCGACACCTTCATGTTCGTCATCGGTGTCGGGATTCAAGTGGCANNAAGTCGGCCAAATGGCAGCCCACACAAGTATTCGGCGTGTTGTTGTAATCGCCGTTGTGGCAAGCCGCGCAGTCGTTGGCAATCGCCGCATGCGCGCCGTTCAATGCGTAGAAATCATTGTGGTTGGCAAAGGTGGCCGGCGCCCAACCAGGCTGCGTGGTATGACAACTCGCACAATCGGTGCTCAATCCCAGCGCTACGTGGTTGGGATTGCTCGCCTGATTGAAGTCATCGGTATGGCAGCCCGCGCAGGCGGT
>DDUV01000009.1:653-19520 GCA_002344975.1 Saprospiraceae bacterium UBA2329
TCGGTGTCGGGATTCAAGTGGCAGGCTACGCACGAAAATTCCGCATAATTACCGGCGTTGGTATGGCACTCCGAACACTGGTTCCAAACCCCTTCATGCGCCCCGCTGTAGATCGGGAAGTACTGCGCATCGTGGTCGGAAAAAGTGGCTGGCATCCACCCGACATCCGTTGTATGACAGGCCGCACAATCATTAGGAAATCCTGCCTCAATGTGATTGGGATCGGATGCATTTTCAAAATCAGATTGATGACAAGCAACACAACTCGTTGGTGTTTGTGAGAATGGGCCTCCGGTGTGGCAGGCTGCACAATCTTCAATTTGATGCCCCTTCGTCAGTGGAAAAAAAGAATGTTCTATCGGCTGAGCCGTCCACTCGAAAGCATCTACTTGGTGGCAATCCTGACAATTGATAGAAAACCCGGCATCCTGGTGGTTGGGATTGGTCGTATTCGAAAAATCACTGCCGTGACAATTGATACATGCATTGCCGATTCGGTTGAATTCCAGGCCCGATTCCGATATGTGGCAGGCATTGCAATTGGCTGTGGCATGTGCGCCCAAAAGCGGGAACCCGTTATCGGTATGGAGTTCGGTGATGTTGTCCACCAGCCAGCTGTTGGAGGTATGGCAGCGCCGGCAATCATCGCCAACGGTATTGCGATGTATATCGGTATGACAGGAAATACAGGCAGGGTCCGCTTCTGAAAACACCAGGGTGGCGTGGCAGGACCGACAATCTGCAGCAGCATGAGCGCCACTCAGTGCAAAGTCCGTATCTGCATCGTGTTGGAATGTCTTTTGGGCCTTTTCGACGGGCTTGTCGGTTGTTTTCGACACTTTATTATTGGGCGCCAAGGCATTGTTTTTCCAAAAAGCTGCCGGTATGTTCCAACTATCAGATCGGTGGCAGGCAGAACAATCCATCTTCATCGCCGCTCCGTGAGGGCTTTGAGCCAAAATACTGCTGCTCATCAATAACAGCAGACATGATAGAAGATGGCGGTACAAAATACTTATTTATTGTTCGAACGATGAAGATGCTGTCTTTGACTATAATTACCAGATTCATTCACTTTACTCTTCCCCTCTGGGATGACATGAATAACAGGCGCTGCTTTGAAAAACATAACCATTGATACCTCGATGTTCTTGTGCCAGCTCTCCGGCATTATTATGCTCGTGACAATCTGTGCAACTGAACTGTGAAAAATCTCCGGCATTGGTATGACAATCTACACATGCATTCCATTCGCCTCTATGGTTTCCACTGTAAATTGGAAAATACATTTGGTCGTGGTTTTGGAGCGATGCAGGCATCCATCCCGCTGTAGTATGGCATAGGTCGCATTGCGTGGGAAAACCCGCGCTGACGTGGTTAGGGCTGTTAGTGTTCTGAAAATCATCTTGATGGCAAGAAAAGCATGCTCGGCTGGTCATCGAAAAACTACCTGAGTTGTGGCAACGACGGCAGTCCTTAATGTCGTGTCCAAGTGTTAGGGGAAAGAAATCGTGAAGTATGCCCTCCGAAGACCACATCGGAACATCTACCCGATGGCAATCTTCGCAATTGATGGAATACCCGGCCTGCTGGTGGTTGGGATTGGTCGTATTCGCAAAATCATCATCGTGACAATTGACACAGGCATTGCCGATTCGGTTGAATTCCAGGCCCGATTCTGATATGTGGCAGGCATTGCAATTGGCTGTGGCATGAGCGCCCAAAAGCGGGAACCCGTTATCGTTGTGGAGTTCGGTGATGTTGTCCACTAACCAACTGTAGGAGGTATGGCAGCGCCGGCAATCGTCGCCAACAGTATTGCGATGTATGTCGGTATGGCAGGAAATACAGGCAGGGTCCGCTTCGGAAAATACCAGGGTGGCATGGCAAGACCGACAATCAGCTCCCGCGTGTGCGCCACTTAGTTCAAAGTCCGTATCTGCATCGTGTTGGAATATCTTTTTGGTGTTATCGGTTGTTTCCGACACTTTATCATTGGGCGCCAAGGCATTGTTTTTCCAAAAAGATGCGGGTATGTTCCAACTGTCGGGCAGATGGCAGGCAGAGCAATCCATTTTCATCGCTGCTCCGTGAGGGCTTTGCGTGAACGCTGTTCCGCCGGTTAGAAAGAGCAGAACGAGTACGATAGTCGCATGTCGTGACATAAGGCTCTCTATTTCAAAATGTAAATGAATGACTTTTTACTAAACACACAAACATTTTTTCATTATTTGTGGCAGTCCCGGCATTCGAAGCTTTCAATTTTATATTCTACCACCATCTGACCTTCTAATTCAATTGATTTGTGGCAGGCCGAGCACGCAACTTGCGCATGTTTGCCTTCCAGCGGGAAGCGGGTCTTGCTGTGGTCGAAATATTGAGCGCCCCAGCCTTCAAAGCCATGACACCGACGACAATCCGTGACGCCGGCCTGCTCAAACTGCCGGCCATGCACATTCTCGTGACAGGCCACGCAATCTTGGCGCGTTCCGGCAAAACGGCCTTGGGGATATTGTGCATCTCCGGCATGGCAAGCCTTACAGCTTGTACGTTGGTGGGCGCCTTCCTGCTTGAATTTTGTACCGGAGTGATCAAACTGGCCCAGCTTTTTCCATTCGGAAGTGACATGACATACGGTGCAGTTTTGATCGGGATAATATGAAGCAGAAATACTGCCTTTGTGTACGTCCGTGTGGCAGTCAACGCATCTTATGCCGATGTTTCTGAACCGCCATCGGTTTTCGCTTTTCAAATGACAGGCAAAACAAGGCGTTGCAGTGTGTGCTCCGGTGAGCGGAAAAGCGGTGCGGGCATGTTGCTCTATTGTAAAGTTGGAGAGTTGAAAACCGTCGGTAGTGTGGCAAGCAGCGCAATCGGGCGCAGTGTTGTTGACGACAAATTCGCCCTGATGATAGTCGGTATGGCAGGCTGAACAAGTGTTGTGCGGAAGCGGGTCGGTAAATCTGTCTGAAGTGTGGCACTTTCTGCAATCCACCTGACGATGTTTACCTTCCAGAGCAAAATTGGTAAGGCTGTGGTTGAACGCGCCGGTATTGATTTGTGTAAAACTCTTTTCATTATGACAATCAGCGCATTGCAGCCCGAATTTTCCTTCGTGCGCATCCTTGTGACAGGTATTGCAGGCCTCGGTTTTTACACCTTTCTTATCTTGAAAAATGATCGCAGGCGGGGCATCCAGCTTGTGGCAGGAGGCACAATTGACGTGTTGGTGCGCCCCCTTGAGCGGAAACTGCGTTTTGCTATGATTGTATCGCTTCAATCCTGCCAGGTAGGTAAATGACTGCTCCGTATGGCATTGTTTACAATCATTTCCCAGGTTGTTTTGGTGTGGGTCTTGGTGGCAATTGTTGCAGTTGGCAAACGGCAGGCCCGTAAAGACCTGAAATTCTTTTCCGTTTCGGGTTTCGGTTTTGTGGCATTGCGCGCATTTTACCTCTGTGTGTTTGCCTACCAGTTGGAATTTGCTTTTGTTGTGATCAAATTTTGAGGCCGGAGCGAAGGATTCGGTCGTATGACAGTTGGCACACTGATTGGACAAGGTACTCTGGTGGTAGTCGTCGTGGCAGCCGATGCAGGCTTTTTGCAAGCCGAGGTAGGTCTCTGTTCGCTTTTTCAATTTGGGGTCTCCCACAAAATCCGGGCGATGACATTGCCGGCAATCTGTAGTTTTGTGCGCTCCTGTGAGCGGGTAACCGGTCAGTTGATGATCAAATTGCTTCTCATCAAAACGCACCATGTCGAAATTGACGCCATGATGATCGCTGTGGCACTCGATGCATTCTTTGCCGGCAATGGCTTTGGATGCGTGATAGCCCGTTTTTTTGTCCACCCTGCTTTTGATTTCTGAATGGCAGGCCAAACATTTCTCATTAGAAATCTTTTGCCCCAAAGTGTGGCATTGGGTACAATTGGCCACGCCTTCCAAATGCGCGTGTGCCTTGCTCAATTTACCCGGAGAAATTTGGGATGTGGCCGGAATCCATGCAGCCAACATGCCGATAACGACCCACCAGCATATCATTGCCGACTTGCCTTTTGGAAATCGGTTGTTCATTTGGCGTGCTTTTTCATGGTATAACCAAATCGTTTGGTGATTTCTATGCCGGCTTTCTGTAAAAACTCGGTTGGCAACTCGCCTCCTGCAAAAATGTACACCAAATCGTTGTCCAAAGCCAATTCTCCGTCTATTCCCTCTCCTTTCAGAAAGACTTTTTCGGAGGTAATGCGCGCCACATTGGTATTGAATCTGGCGTGAACCTGCCCGCGCTCCATGGCCGCCATGATGTTTTCCCGGTTTTTGGGTTTGATCCGGCTGAACTTATCGTTGCGATATGAGAGCGTTACGTTGTTTTGCGTACCCAACAGCATGGCCGCCTCTACTGCGGAGTCGCCGCCTCCCACCACCAACACGTTTTTGCCCTGAATCTGCTCCGGTTCCAGCAGCCGATAGGCTACTTTTTCGCTTACTTCTCCCGGTACGTCCAGCTTACGCGGGGTGCCCCGGCGACCAATAGCGAGCAATACGTTTTTGGCCCACAATTGTTCTCCTTTCTGCGTAAGTACATGAAACCCGCCCTTGTGAGGCACAATGGATTCGACTTTAGTATGCTCTTGTATATGGATGTTGTTCGACGTGAGGGCTTGGTTCCAAATATCGAGCAGCTCTTGTTTGCTCGTATCGTACAACTTCATTTTGCCGTACAAGGGCAACTCTACCGGCGAGGTCATTACAATTTTTGACCGAGGGAAAGTAAAAACCGTTCCGCCCAGCGTGTCTTGCTCTATGGTCAGAAAATTCAGGCCATTTTTTTTAGCCGTAAGAGTAGCTGCAATCCCTGCCGGCCCTGCTCCAACGATAATCAGATCATACCCCTCGCCTCCCTTCGGAATGCCGGCTTTAATCATATTTTCAACGGCAAGTACGCCCTGCTCGATACTGTTTTTGATCAATCCCATGCCGCCCAGTTCGCCGGCAATATAAATGCCTTCTACATTAGATTCATACTGCTCGCTTACATGTGGCAAATCAACGCCTCTCTTCTCTGTTCCAATGACTAAAGTGATGGCCTCTACCGGACACGCATGAAAACAGGCGCCGTGCCCCACACAATTGGAAGCATTGATGAGCGTGCCGCCTCCTTGGAGAATGCCGAGAATGTCTTTTTCCGGGCAGGCTTTTACGCAGGCGCTGCTTTTGATGCAGATGTCGAGGTCTATGACGGGATGTAGGGAAACAGGTTCAAAGAGTCCTTCTTCCTTTGCTGTTTCTATCTTAGCAGCCACTTTACGCGATGACTTTTGTACACTTTTGATGTACAAAAACACTATCGAAGCGCAGATACCGAATAGAATACTATATATAATAACCTCTTCCATCTAATTTCACATCGTTTTAAAAAATCCACTTATATCCTAAAGCAAGCGTTATGCCAGTATGCAACAGCACAATAACGAGCATGATGAGAGCAAAGGGTAAATGCGCTACATGCCAGTATCTGAACAGCTTGTGCATGGTTTGAAGTCGGGCAATCCGGTTGTTCAAACGTATCTCACCACTAATGAGCTTTGTCAATCGAGCTATTTCCTTCACAGGCAATCCTTTCTTTTTCAAATCTATTTTGATAGACCTGACAGCGCGCCTATCTTCAAAATATTTGGAAATGATACCACTGATCAGATTCTTGTTATACACCAAATCATGTGAATTGACCGCAGATACAATGGCACCATACGTTTCGTGGGGAAGTTGGTAAGTATCGCGCATGAGTTCTCCCAAATTGAGTTTCATTGACTGTACTTCACCCAAAGACAAAGCCCGACCTTCGATGGTACGCGGTATTTGAACATAAATGTACCTTCCAATGATGCCACTCACCACCACAGCCACCATACTCCAAAAAGCAATCGAAACAATGCCCCCAAACTTAAATGCTGTATGGAAGAGTATCATAACCGGGCCAAGACTGCATAGGAAAATGTGAAACTCCAGCCAATATTTCAACCTGCCTAATCGAGCCAGGATTTTCCATCTTTTTCTTACAATGTACAAAGTGACCCCCACCAACATCAATAAGGTACCTGCAATGCCCAAACCGTGTCCATAGATTCCGCTGGGTTTGAATTGGTCGTGATCGGGATGGTAAAAACGCTCTTCTATGCTCGTGGAGTAGTAAGAAACACCTTTGTAAGCTAATATCGCAGTCACAACGATCACAGTTAGAACCATGATGGCGATATACAATCGGTGAACCGAAGTTGTCATGTATTATTTATGCTTGTTTATAAATTTGCGGCAGCAAAGGTAATCTTTCGATCGTCAGGACGGTAAGTCAGGTGCTGATTTAGAATGATTCTGAATTCACTAACACGCTATAAAATGAAACATGTAATTCAATCTCTTGCATTTAGTAAATGGTTGGCTGTCATCAGCATTTTCGCGATTTCATGCTCTACGCAGTCTCCCGATTCGAAAGAAAAACGCCCTACACTTGGAGACTTCGCCTTCTACCGCTACGAAGTCCGGCAGGGCGATTCCACCCTCTTTCAATCTTTCAAAGAGCCGGGCGATACCTCGCAAACCTTTGTAGAATCTCTTGACCTCCACAGCGGCAACCTCATCATGGAGGAACTCATGAAACGCCTTCCCACAATGGCTTCCGGAGACAGCATCGCTTTTGATTTCGGGCGGGGTTTGCAAGGGCGATTGCACCTGCTCCATTTTATTACCAAAGACGAGTATCCTGCATACATTGCCGAGGGCGACAAAAGCCGGGCTGCATTCGAGGAGCGCTTGGAAGCGATCAAAAAAGAACTTGCGAGATTGGAGCCGGAGTACCACCGCAGAGCGCCGGCAGTAGCCGACAGCATGGCGTATTGGGTGGGTGAATTGAAAAAACCGGAATTCAAAGCAGCCTTACAATCATACAATCCTGGTATTCAATACCATCTGATTCGAAAGGGCGACGGCCCAACGGCCAATAAATCATCTTCCTGGACCTGGGTGCAGTTTTGTGCGGCCTTGCCGAATGGTGAAATTTTGCACAATTCTTACGAATCGCTCCCGGTGCTGGCCAACCGCCGCGGTGCGCTGATGGCGCCCTGGATTGAAAAATCTGTGGTGCAGTTTCCTGAAGGCAGCCTCGTTTTATTGGTTGTTCCTTATGAATTGGCTTTCGGCGAAGAAGGCAATGTCCCCGTGCCCAAAGGCAGCGAAATGTATGTGCTGATGGAGATTTTGAGGGCGAATAATATGTATTGATGCCCGACTACCACAAAAACGGGTGGAATTTCACTCGTCCTCTCGAAGTCAATTCCACCGCAGGCGCAGGCACTTTGATCCAATTGATGGTGTGGAAGAGGGTTTTCAGGAGGCGGCTTTGGGTTTTAATGCGCGTGAAATCAACATCCAAAGACAAATAATACTGGCTGTATCGGGGGAGAACAGAGTCGTCTAACCCGAACTCGACACCGTTTTCCTCCCACCTGTTTTCCCTGCCGCCAAACATATTTTCCGCGCCGTACCCAACGGCAACATTGAGCCAGGAGGGCAGCCAATGCGGACGTTTTTCCTGAGCAAAAAACGAAGCCGGATTGGCGGAAGCCCAAACAGTCAGCCCGTTATAGCCTTTCAAAAAACGCTCGGCAAAGGAGATGCCGTACAATGAGTTGGCGCGTTGCCGCAAATTTGTCTCAGATATGCCGTCCGACCCAAGTATTGGAAAATCAGCGTATTGCGGCTCAGTATAAGAGGCTTTCATAATGATGCGCTGATCCTGCCAGGCCATTTCCTGAGCTACAAACATGCCGGCGCCCAACACATTAAATCCCATATCCGACCAGGAAAAGCCCCATTCTGAAGAAAAGCCGTCCATCACTTCAATGGTGGTCTGCAATAGCATTCCGGCCCCGGCGCCGGTCCACATGGCCGATCGGCGGTTCATCCCGGTCCAGCGTGCGCCCTGAAAAATAAGCCGGCTCTCGATGTTTGTGGTGAACAGATGGCCGGCTTTGTCCATTTTGCGCCATTCGTTCCAGTCATCGAAACTGTGAAAAGAAGTAAGCTCAAATCCTTTGTACCAGGTCTCGAACAGGCCAATGGAAACACCTCCATACAAAGCTGTGCCTCCGCTTACAGAAATCCAGAATCGGGTTTTGTCTAAAGTGTCGGCAGGTTCCAAAAAGTGTCTTTTCGGGGTCTGTTGCGCAGTACTCCAAAAGGGCAAACAACACAAGGCGATGAGTGTCAATAGCCTTGCCATCAAGCATTTAGCTGCCGGGGCAAAGCAGGCTGAGATATATTTCCGCCCCGTCAAGACTTTCCTTTGTATTTGTCGTTCAAGCCGGCTTTGCTCAAAATCATAGGCACAATCTTCTCCACTCTGCGCAATCGGGTAGCCTCCTGCTTGGCCTCGGCCACATACTCGGCGTACTCCCGGCGATGGGATGGACTCATGGCCTCAAAAATGGCGGCGAGTGCTGCATTTTCCTTCAGAGCCTGGGCAAGTTCGGAGGGGATTTCTACCTGTTTGTTTTTTTCGATGGTGATGGATTTTCCTGCGCGGGCATTTTCAATGGCCTCATTTACAAATTGTTGCAATATTGCTAAGTCAAATTCATCCTCTGATTTTATTCTCCATTGCCGCTGCCCCTTGGTTTTGCCTTCCGTTCCGCTCACCAACAGGGCATTGGGATCAGAAAGGAAAACGCCCTGATAAAACCAGAGTGCCAGCCAGTTTTTGAAACCCGCCATGCCGATAACCATAGAACCGTTGAAGGTATAGGACGGAATGCCCCATTTGACTTCCTCTTTCAGTTCTGTTTCCAACAAAACCGAATGAATCTGCCGCATCAGGTTTTCCCATTTTCCGGCTTTGCTGATGTATGCTTCTACTGCTTCCATGTTTTCAGTTTCAGTGAAAAGTGAAGGGGTGCTGTGTGATTAGCCCCCTTCACTGTGCTCCCGGAACGCAAAGATTATTTCAAAGCTCCGATCATATCTTCCGGACGTACCCACTCGTCGAACTGCTGTGCTGTGAGATAGCCCAGTTCAACGGCGGCTTCTTTGAGCGTCAGGTTTTCCTTGTGCGCTTTTTTGGCAATGGAGGCCGATTTTTCATAACCAATGTGCGTGTTCAGAGCGGTCACCAGCATCAGGGAGTTTTCCAAATGTTTGCTGATGGCGCTGTAATTGGGTTCGATGCCGATGGCGCAATTGAAATTGAATGACTTGCAGGCATCGCCCAGGAGACGCGCGCTTTGCAATACGTTGGAGGCAATCACCGGCTTGAACACGTTCAACTCAAAGTGGCCCGTTGCACCGCCTATGGCAACAGCCGTATCGTTTCCGATCACCTGAGCGCATACCATCGTGAGAGCTTCAGGCTGCGTAGGATTCACTTTGCCCGGCATGATGGACGAGCCGGGTTCATTGTCGGGAATGATGATTTCGCCGATGCCGCAGCGGGGGCCTGAACTCAACATGCGCACGTCGTTGGCTATTTTCATCAGTGAAACAGCGCTGCGTTTGAAGGAGCCCGAAAGCTCCACCATGGCATCGTGAGCCGCTAATGCCTCAAATTTGTTGGGCGCGGTCACAAATGGCAATCCGGTGAAATCGGCAATGTACTTGGCCACCAACACGTCATAACCTTTGGGCGTGTTCAGCCCGGTTCCGACTGCCGTGCCCCCCAATGCGAGTTCTTTCACCATCTCCATAGCATTGCGAATGGCGCGCATGGAGTTGGTAATCTGCTGGGCATATCCGGAAAACTCCTGACCAAGCGTCAGTGGCGTAGCATCCATAAAGTGCGTGCGACCCGTTTTTACAATAGATTGAAATTCAGTTGCTTTGGAGACTAATGTATCCCTTAGAATTTCCATATCCGGCAAGGTCACATCGTGTGCCAATTTGTAGGCGGCAATGTGCATAGCGGTAGGGAAAGTATCATTCGAGGACTGGCTTTTGTTCACGTCGTCGTTGGGGTGCAGCACCTTTTTTTCATCCGTCAATTTGCCCCCGCTCAACACATGGGCGCGGTAGGCAATCACTTCATTGACGTTCATGTTGCTTTGCGTACCGGAGCCGGTTTGCCAGATTACCAACGGAAATTCGGCGTCCAACTTGCCTTCCAGGATTTCATCACACACAATGCCGATGAGATCGCGCTTTTCAGTAGCCAAAACGCCGAGGTCATGATTGGCCCAGGCAGCCGCTTTTTTCAGATACGCAAAAGCATAGATGATTTCCTTCGGCATACTGCCTTCCGGCCCGATTTTGAAGTTGTTGCGGGAGCGTTCCGTTTGTGCGCCCCAATATTTATCGGCAGGTACTTTCACCTCGCCCATAGTGTCTCTTTCGATGCGGTATTCCATAAAAAAGTATTGTTTTTAGTTGTTCCGCAAAGGTATTGAGGCCGGGCGAAATCCGGCAGCTATTGTGCTGAATTATTCGTTGGGATGCCTCCACGCAGCTCCAAATTGTTCCACCAATATGTTGTCATAAGCATCGGCCTGCGTGAATAGCTGCTCAAGGAGCCGAAGACCGGTTTCCAAATTGAGATAACGATCATAAATGAGCAACGACAGTATAATGTCTTGTTGCCGTACGCTCAGCGTAAGACCCGCCAAATGATAATTCTCGTGCAGCAGGTATTGATACACCTCTTTGATGTTTTGGCCCGGCAAACTACACAGATAAGCCTCGCCGGTTATCAGCCCCGTTTTTTCGTAGTAATACAAAGCAATTTTGGCACTCCCGTGTTGCAATTCCCAGGCATTGGGGCCTCGACGGGAAACATGCACATCATGGCCGGTAGCTGTTATTAATTGCTCAATCGTTGCGGCCATTCCTATCGGTTCGTAAGGTTCAGCATAATTGGGCAATGTGATCGCAGCCCCGCAGTTAGGGCAGTATTTCATGGCCTTTCCGGTATCAAACACAATGGAACCGCATCCGTAACAGGCAGCAGCAGGAACACCGTGCTTTTCCTGATATTTCAAAGCCGCATCCGCCACATATCGAATCGGAAGGGAGAAGCCAATGTTTTGACCATTTTGAATAATGAATGTGTTGATGCCGATGATGTTGCCTTCATCATCAATCAATGGCCCGCCGCTGTTGCCCGGATTGAGCGCAGCATCGTGCTGAATGAACACAATTCCATCGGAGTGATGCTCCGGGTTGGAAATGATGCCGCTGGTGGTAGTGAAACGCAACCCGAAAGGATGGCCGACTGCATAAACACGCTCGCCGGTTTGGGGCGCTGCATCCGTTTTAATTTGCACGCTTGGCACTTCGGGCAAGTCCTTTGCTTCCAAAAACGCTATGTCTAACCTGATATCGCAAAAAAGAACCCGAACTACCTGCCGTTGAACATTGGCCCCTTCAATGACTGCATCTCTGTTGTCTCTGATGACGTGTTCATTGGTGACGATAAGCCCGAATTGAGGCAACAAAAAGCCGGTGCCGGTCGTGTAAGGCGTGGCAATTTGGATAACAACCGATTCGAAGTGTTGGATGTTGGCCGGCATGTTCAGAAATGGCTCAAGAATTACTTTGCATTGGACTTTGTGTTCTTCAACTGTAGTTGAGTAGCTTTCAACTCAAGTTTCAGGTCCCGGATTTGAACTTTCAACTCTCTGTTCTCCGCCTCCAAATCGGTAATTCGTTGCTCTAATTCTTCTGTCACGCCCGAACTGTTGGCAGGCGTGTCCAACGATTTGCGTTGGGAAGGCGCCTTATTCCCTGATGAAGCGGCTTCTATGCCCAACAGGTTTTTGATGTTCTGAATCCCATCCTCACCATTATAGTAGGAGGCCCCGATGTAAGCAGCGGGCACCAGAATCACCATTACAAAAAGGAAACGGGCAAACCCGGTAAGTCTCAGTCGTTTTGTCATTGTGGTAAGAAATTGCTGTGGTAAAGTTAGTCAAGTTGGCCCAAACAGATGGATTTTTCTGCTGAACGTTCTTATATGTCAGACCAGAAAAAAAAACTCCTGCTTCAGGGAGGCAAAAAAAATGAAGCAGGAGCCAACAATAATAAACATACTATGAGAAAACTACACTGCTGCAAAAGTAGCACGGCTCCTTTGTGCAGCATAGCTGTATTTATCAGAAGAGATGGTATTCAGAAGCAGCGGTGTATCTGGTTTAGGCAGCGCTTGTTTAGTGGGAGCAGGTGAGGTAGGGGCAAAAAAAAACCTACACCCGAAGGGACTGAGTGTAGGACTATTAAACATACTATGAGAAAACTGATGCAAAGATAAAGGAGGCGTACAGGTTCAAAAGTTACATTTATGGAACGGTATCAAAATGGCACATTTTCGAGTCATTAGCCGAGAATACGGTGCAATTTTCCGGGTGAACGGTCGCATTTGCGAAAAAACGTGCCAAAACCATGCTACTCCCGGCTCTTTTTGTTATTCGTACACGAGAGAAACTTTTTAAAATAATTTGTTTTAAACTATTGTTTTAAAAACAAAAACACCTTACCTTTGTCTTGCTTTCGCATCAACTTTGTAACGACCAACAAATATTGCAGTCATGAAATCGAATTACTACGAATCCAATTACCACCGAAGAGGAGATTCGGAGGGCAATGTTTCCAACAACAAGAGGAATTCGCCTCAACATCATGGCGGGTTTGAACAACCTGAAGACATTACGTTCAGCATGTTGTTTCAACGTTTTGCCGGTGGACTGAGACTTCTGTGGACGGCTTTAAAGTACAGGCTGATGAAGCTGCTCGGCATTACGGGCGCCAAATCAAAATCTTCGTGGAGGTTTTCACTCATCAAATTCACGATGTTGGGGATAGTTATCATTTTGGTGACCCAAAAGGACATACGCTTCTCCGTCAACCTGAAAGCCCCCTTAGCCGGCCTTGGTCAATCAGATGAACCCCAGGCAGTAGCAGCGTCCAACAAGGCGCTCGGTAAATTCAGCCTGAGCGATGCGCTGCCATTTGGCAAGAGCGCCTCCAACGACGAGGTCATTGCCGTTTCCGACTTAAACGCCGATGAAGTGAATGACTACATAGGCCGCTTTTCAAAAGTAGCGGTTGCGGAAATGCGAAAATTCGGCATACCTGCTTCCATCAAAATGGCTCAAGCGATATTGGAAAGCCATGCGGGTCAAAGCCTTGCAGTGCGGGAAACCAGCAACCATTTCGGCAAGCCGCTACAAAATCAAGAATATGTGAGCGCCTGGGAAAACTGGAGAGCACATAGTTTGCTCCTCAAAAGCGAATACTCCGCCCTGTTTGAGGATGCCTACGGCTACAAGCAATGGGCCAAAGGATTGCAAAAACTTAAATATAATACCGACAAAAGCTACGCCGACAAGCTCATTGAAGTCATTGAGAAATACGATCTCACGCTGCTGGATGAGTAGTTGTTTGTTTTCCAATTTTTTCAATAACAGAAACCGTCACAAACCCGGCAACGGCCAGTAAAATGCAGGCAGCTACCATGGGGTCTCCATCAAATTGAGCGGGCAGCACACTTTTTTCAAGGAGTGCTACCTGCTCCCCATGACTGTCGGTTCGCCATGAGACGACTTCTTTCCAGGGCCATATTTTGTTCAATGATCCGATCATGAAGCCGGTTAATGCAGCCATCGTAATGTGGTAATGGTGCTTGAAGGTCCAAGTCAACACTCTTGAAAAAGTGGCCAAACCGACCAAACACCCCATTGCAAAAACAACAGCAACAAGCCCGGAGCCGAAGTCGAAGTCAGTCAGTAATTTCTTGACAGAGCCGAGTATGTACGAGTACATGCCCAACAAGACCAATATAAAACTGCCCGAAATACCGGGAAGCATCAAGGCAGAAATGGCAATAGCGCCGCTGACAAACACAAACCAATACTCCTGTATTCCTTCGGAGGGAGCCGCTATGGTGTAATAAAATGCTGCAATGGAGGTAATTACCAGCGCGGCGATTGTTTTGAGATTCCAATTCCCTACCTGCCTGAACAAGAGCATGGCAGATGCCAATATCAACCCGAAGAAAAAGGACCAGACCAATTGTGGATAATGCTCTAATAAATGGCTGATTCCGAAAACCCCCACCACCACGCCGGCAGCCATCCCTGCCATAAGGGCTATTAAGAAGTTGCCGTCAATGAAGCGCCATGCTTCCTTGATTCCCCCGGATTTGAATGCTTTGAAAATGCCCGGCCCCAAAACGGATTTGATGGCATTCAGCAATCGCTCATAAATTCCCGTGATGAAAGCTATGGTTCCGCCGGATACTCCCGGAATCACTTCCGCTACTCCCATAGCCATGCCCTTGAGCGCTGTGGCTACTGCGTTGGATCGTATTTCACTCATATTATTGTTATCGTTTCCGGCAGGTATTATGATTCATAAGTCTCCGCCGATCTCTTGTTTCTTAGTCGTTTATTTTTTTGATGGAGGAAAATCCCCACTAAACTTAGCAGCAACACCGGAACGAGCACATTGGCCCATTTGATGAGTTCCCTCGACTTGCTGCTGTCTCCCATCAGATATTTCGCCTCGATGGGCCGGATGGCGGCAGCTTTGTTGCGTAGGTTCATCAAGCCGCTGTCATCGCCCAGCCAATCAATGGCGTTCACCATCAAATTGATGTTTTCTTCAGAGACTCCCCTGCCCTGTTCGTTGCTGAGCGCAAAATCGGCATCGCCAAAAACGATGAGTTTCGAGACCGAGCCATCAGCATTTTTTTGCTCTATCAAGCCGGCTAAAACCTGATTGCCAAGCGGAAAATCTGCCTGCGTCCACTTTTTTTCTCCTACACTTAATGTAACCGGCGACAGTGCAAGGCCGCTTTTATCAGAACTGAACACCAAAGGAGTGAATGCTGTATTCGCTTGATTTCCTGCAAATTCCAACGGAGAAACATACGGAAACATCACCTGTTGCATGCCTTTGACGGCAGGATGATCGGCAAAGGTGACCGCCAGAGGGAGGTACGGAAATTGCACTTGTGTGTTGATCTGAATGGCGCCCATGTATTGCGGCACCGTCACACTTCCACACTGAACATCCAGCACTAAAGAGGTGTCCACCTTCAACCCTTTTGATTCCAGCCAGTACTCCAGCCCAGTTTGGGATGGAAATGCCATGCCGCTCTGCATGTCTATTTCCATGCGATTGAAAGCTATCACTAATGAGCCGCCCGATTGCATATAGTTTTCCAATTGTTGAAAATGTTCGGGTGCAAACGGGGTTTTCGGGCCGGCCACTATCGCCACTTTTATACTGTCTGCGCTCAGGGTGCTGCTGTTCATGTCCAATTGCTCAATCTCATACAATTGCGACAAGCCCCTCGCCACCTGCGATAATTCGTTCAATGAAGCCTCTCCATGCCCTTGTATGAAGGCAATTTTGGGCTTGTTTTGATGGCTCAGTTTTTTGATGGCTGCAACTAAGTTGTACTCCATGGATGTGCCGGGCTGCACATAGGGAATCACCTCCGTTTCAGCGCCTTTTTTGATGACTGCCCCCAAAAAGGCCTGTTGTTGTTTCACTTGGTCCTTCTCCCGGACATTGATCATCAAAGGTTGAATGCCGTACCGGGCCGCTTCCTGCTTGACGGCATCTGTTACAGGCGCAACGAATTTGTAATCTAATTTACCGTGCGCCACCGAAGACAGTTCCACCAACAGGTCTTGAAAATCGCGGCGCACCCGGCCCACATCGGGAGGCAAACCTTCTGAAAAATAAGCAGTTATGGTTACATTTTCTTTCAAATTGCCCAGTACGGCTTTAGAGGCTGCGCTGAGGGTATATTGTTTGTTTTTGGTAAGGTCGAGGCGCAGCAATACGGGCTGAATCAGCACATTCAACGCTACGATGATGCCGATGAACAGCAATACCGGCAAGCCTTTTTTTATATTGAAAGACTTCATTTTCCAGCAGTTAAGTTTCTGATTGTCAGCAACAAAGCGATGAGGGTAACGGAAGCGAAGTAGAATACATCTTTAACATCTACAACACCTCTGGAAAGGGAATCCAAATGTTTGTTCATACTCAGATAATAAAACCCTTCGCCGAGCGCACCCGGCAGGAATGCGCCAATGGTTTCGAAGAGAAATTGGAAAAACACACCGATGAACAAGGATAACAGCAGTGCCACAATCTGATTGTCGGTAAAACTGCCGGCCAACAAACCGATTGCAATGTAAGCAGCGCTCATCAGCATCAAGCCGAGATAACCGGTTAGTGTAGCGCCGTGATCTATTTCGCCCACATAAGCCACTGAAAAATAGTACGGTAACGTAAGTGCCAAAGTAATGCCCACCAGAATCCAGGAAGATAAAAACTTACCGGCTACAATTTGGGCATGTGACACCGGCTTGGTAAGCAGCAGTTCAAAGGTTCCGTTTTTTCTTTCTTCGGCCAGCAACCGCATGGTCATGGCGGGAATAAAAAAGAAAAGCGTCCATTTTGCTACGCTGAAAAAAATGCCCAGATCGGCTTGTTTGATGGCAAAAATATTACTGGCTTGGTTGAGCCAGGTAAACCCTCCGGTAAACAACAAAAAACCGCTGATCAGCAGGTAAGCGATGAGGGAGTCGAAGTTGAAGCGCAGCTCCCTTCGGGCTATGATCCAAGCTGGGTTCAAAGTACGCATCTTCACAGTTCCTTTTTGATTCGGGCTGCAAAATTAAGAATCGTTGCCACAATCACAAACGAACTCTGATGCCGCTCACAATTGA
The DNA here is from genome assembly GCA_002344975.1 of Saprospiraceae bacterium UBA2329. GTDB lineage: Bacteria > Bacteroidota > Bacteroidia > Chitinophagales > Saprospiraceae > UBA2329. The sequence continues at coordinate 17,379 of DDUV01000009.1, forward strand.
AAATGTGTGAATCTGATCTTTGTCGGGACCTATGCCTTTGGAGAAATAGTACAGCGAATGTTGGAAAGTTGGTTGTACAAAAACGCTCCAGCCGCTTGAAAACCTCCGGTCTATACCTGCTGAAACAGAGCCGGTTATGTAGGAATTATTAGCCAAGCCGCCACCCTGCAACCAACCTCCGTCTAAGTTCTTGGATTGTAAGCCCCTGCTTTTGGGAACTCCCGTCGGCTCCGGATTGGGCAATCTCAGATTGAAGCTGCTGCTGTGGAATGCGTCCTCGTCGGTGAGCAAATAGCTGGATTCCAACACTACGTTGACTGATGCCCCCAAACCGCCATAAATTCTCCAGCCGTTTTTATCCAACCAATTGTATTTCAACTGGAACGGCACTGAAACCATATTGAGTTCAATATCCTTCAACCCCTCCGCACTAAAGCCCTCGCTGACACTGCCCGTCACATAAAGTACGGGTCGTGCCTTATAGATTTTAGCGGTGTACAACATACCGATTTCTGTTTCCCAACGGCCTTTTTCAATGGCCAGAGCAGCTCCCCCGCTGTAACCCAGCGAGTAGCGTTGCAGCGCGGGAATGGTAAAAGTTGTTCTGTCCAACTCAGAAAACGGACCTTCAACACTTCCGGGAGTATAGATGCTGTTGATGTCGGTACTCCCGAACATGCTGATGGTGAATTTTTTAGATTTCGATTTTGGTAAGATTTCAGCGACAACAGCAGGAGCCGTTGCGTCAAACGTCGGCGCGTTCAGGTTGTACTCAATGGGCTTGGGCAAGTGAACTTGAACACCGGGCACTAAGTAAGAACTCAACTCCCAGAGATATTGGTCTGCAATAAACTGGTTCACAGACTCCTCAATCTGGGTAGGAAGAAGGAATGACTCCTGCCCTGACGAAGTATTTTCCATGTCAGAGGCACGAGAAGCTTGTTGTGCAAGTCGTTCCAATTCGGTCTGTTGAGAATCTGAGTCGGAATATTTGTTTTCTAAGGTATTGTTCACTCTGTCCTGAGCAGTGTGGCGGGTGTTCTGAAACTCATTGGAGGCAAAAACAATTCCGGTATTCTGAGTAATAATATGCGCATCAACAATCCAGAGCAGCAAAGACAATGCCATCAATTCCAGCACTTTAGAAATGGCAATCTCGCGCTCCCGGCGGTATATAAGGTCTAAGCGATTGACCAACGTCGTCCAGTTATTGGAAAGGCCGGCGTTGGAGACAGAGGGTGTTTTTTGCCTTACCAATCGGTCGAAAAACTCCATATCCTGCACTTCGTCCTGATGTTCTGCGTCCAAACGCTCCCTGAAACGCTCCCAATTTTCAGGCTGGTAGGCGGGAGTTACCTTGTTCAGCTTGTCCTTGATAATGTCGTCAAATGATCTATCCTTCCTCATGGTAACCAAACTTTCGGGACGTGAGTATTTCTTTCAGTTTTGCACGAGCTTTTACTAAGTTCGACCGAGAGGTGCTTTCTGTAATGGAGAGCAATTCACCGATCTCCCTATGTGAGTATCCTTCCAATACGAACAGGTTGAAAACTGCTCGATAAACAGGTGTAAGCAATTGTATGGCCTCCAGAATTTGCTGTTCCGAACACTTGCTGATGGCATCGGCTTCGTCGGAACTCAAATCAAAAGCGGCGTCAATATCTTCGGTTCTGCGCCGCACTGTTTTTCTGTAAAAATCAATGGCGGTATTCACCATGATGCGCCTGATCCAGGCCGGCAGCGAGGTATCGGGCTGATACTTGTGAATATTGCGGAACACCTTGATGAACCCTTCGTGCAAAATGTCCATCGCATCTTCTTCGTTACCGGCATAGCGAAGACACAACGCCATCATAGTCCCATAAAACTCTTCATAAATGAGTTTTTGAGCCCAGGTCTCGCGTCGGACACAAGCCTTTATAAAGTCTTGTTCTTCATAGCCTATCGGCAACGAAATATCCATCATCAGTTTTTTCAGTATCTGGTATGATTGCCTACGCCGGCATGTGCTGTCAAAAGTAATACAAAACCGCGTTCTACTGCCTCTTTGGATGTAACGTTAACAAAAAACGATTGTATCCGGCTTTCGCTGCCTGAGTCAGGGGTAGCTCTTTCAGTGGGTGAGGGGTGAGGGGTGAGGGG
>DDUV01000026.1 GCA_002344975.1 Saprospiraceae bacterium UBA2329
GGACAAATCGCAACTGCGCCCATTTGAATGATATTCGATTTTGGTCAGGCCCTGCGTGGGAATTTACCCAAATTAACCAACCGGAAATTTATGAGCGCAAATAACCCCCCGCTGGCACAGGGTCTTCTCTCATCCCGAAAAAATTTAAAAAAAACAATCGCTGGTAGCGGTGGACGCTTTAATTCGTTGTCTCTGACAACATACTGAAAAACAAATTTTTACATCAAATTTGGCCACCGACTGGCGTAGAGTCTTCCGAAAAAAATAAAAAAACACACAATCGCTGGTAGCACGGTCTCTGCCCGGTTATCCTTATTTCGTTGTCTCTCCGACAACACCCATTACTATCTGCCCTTGCCTGTAAATTCTATAAATCCGCTGAACATACTACCTTCGCAGCCAAACAGTGATCTCACGCCATGATCGAACAACTTCGCGCTACCCACGCCGCTGCGGCACAGATTCGCCGCCTGTCGGATGCCGCCAAAACCAAGCTGCTGCTGCAATTGGCCCAAGCCGTAGAAGCCGCCTGCGATGCCATTCTGGCCGCCAATCAGCTCGATTTGGCCAAAATAGACGACGCCGATCCTAAAAAAGACCGCCTGCTCCTGAACCCGGAACGCATCGCCGCGCTGGCCGGCAGCATCCGGGAAGTGGCCGCCCTGCGCGATCCCTGCGGCGCGGTGCTCTTGGATAAAATTTTGCCCAATGGCCTGAAATTGAGAAAAATAAGCGTGCCGCTGGGCGTGGTGGGCATCATTTACGAATCGCGGCCCAACGTCACTTTGGATGTGAGTGCGCTGTGCCTGCGTTCGGGCAATGCCGCTGTGTTACGGGGTGGAAGCGACGCCCTGCAAACCAATCGCGCCCTCGCGGCCATCATTCAGGATGTGCTGGAGCAGGCCGGTCTCAGCCGCGACGTGGTGGCCCTCTTGCCGCCCGACCGGGAATTGGTAAAAGACATGCTGACAGCCACGCGCTACATAGATGTGATCATACCGAGAGGCTCGGATGCGCTGATTCGGTTTGTGCGCGAAAACTCATTGGTACCCGTCATCGAAACCGGGGCCGGCGTGTGCCATACTTATGTACACGAAAGTGCCGATCTGGAGAAGGCCAAAGCCATTGTGGTGAATGCCAAAGTGTCGCGGCCGTCGGTGTGCAACTCTTTGGATACCATTGTAATAGACTCAAAAATTGCGCCTGCTTTTTTGCCGCTGCTGCGGGATGATTTTGAAAAATGGAAGGTGGAGGTTTTTGCCGATCCGGTGGCGTTCGACATTTTACAACAAGCCGGTTTTGAGCGGTTGCAGCCAGCCTCGGAATCGGATTTCGGGCGGGAGTTTTTGGATTACAAATGCTCGGTGAAAACGGTGAACGGCCTGCCGGAAGCGCTGGACCACATTCGCACCTATTCGTCGCGGCACTCGGAGGCCATCGTGGCGGAAGACACGGCGGTGTGTCGCACCTTTTTGGAAGAAACCGATGCGGCGGCGGTGTTTGCCAATGCTTCCACGCGTTTTACCGACGGGGGCATGTTCGGCCTCGGTGCGGAAATCGGTATTTCTACCCAGAAACTGCACGCTCGCGGGCCGTTTGCATTGGAGAAATTGGTGACGGAAAAGTGGGTGGTGGAGGGCGAAGGGCAGGTGCGGTGGTGAGAGGCAGTGTGATGTGGAACGGTTTCAAATGTTGCAGGAGAGCGGGGGGATTGTGTTTTGGTGAGTAAAGACGGAAGGGGGTCGGCTTTTTATACCCTGCTTGGCACTTTAGCGGCGCGAGGTATTGGATTGGTTTTTCACCAGCCAATCCCTCAAGTACCACGTTACAAAGTCTTTGAATGCCTTGTGATGGCCATCTGAAGAATCATCATAATCCGAAATCAGGCGCTGAACTTCCTGAAAATTCCATTGGGTTTGGTCTTCCCCCAGCCGCCTTTTGAGTACATTTTTAAAGATTGAAAACCGCTCTTTTCTCAGATGATCATGGTTCAGATTTAAACAGCCTTTAGTATCGCCGATCAACTCTTTCCTTTTGTTGTCATTGGAGGTATCTAACTGCACTTCTTCGGAGGCATTATTTACCTTATAAATGATGTCTTCATCTCTGCATTGCATAGCGGCAGGATTGGTGATTTGCTGCAACACCTTATCCCCTTTCATAGAGTCGCAATGATTTTTTCCTTTCTTGTTGTCATTGCCAAGGCAGCAGCCGAGCAGGTTTTGATAGTTTAAATCATTTCCCGCTTCGTCGTTTTGTGGCAGAAAATGCTCAGTTTTCATTTGGGCTTTACCGTGCTGATTTTCAACTTGTAAGACTTTTTGCCCGCAATAAGCACAGACGAATTTTTGTTCGCGGAGCAATTGTTCTCTCAGTTTGTAAAAGGGCGTTTCGTTCCGTGGAATTCGATTTCCTGCATCATTGCGTTCCTGCCTGAATGCCGTGAAGCCGTCATACGTCGGCGCACTCGATTCACGCTTATAATCGAGCAGGTCTTGCGGTTCCGGTAGTTTTTCAATGGGGAGCATGGAGTGTCTTAATTTAAATCGTAACCGGCATCTTGAATGGCAGCATCAGAAGCTCCAAGTATGGGGAGCAACTGCTCAAAAATTGCTTTTGCAGCTTCTTTTTGATTCAACGCGATGGCACGAAACATTTCATCAATTTTGTATTGAATTTCAGTCGCCGGCCGCTTGTTGATACCATATTCTTCCAACAATAAATCCTGAATAGTGCGACCGTAATAATGATCTATTTCAAAAATTTCGCCTTTCTCGACCCGATAAGCCTTTACTCCTTCATTTTGAAGTGTTGCCAAGACCACCGGAGAATGTGATGTAAAAACGAATTGGACATTGGGAAACTCGGATAAAAGCACCGGAATTGCGCGCGCCTGTACTGCCGGGTGCAGATAGTTATCCACTTCATCCACTAAAACGATGGCAGATTCCTGAGTCGGATTTTCTGAAAAACGGTATGCTTCATACATTCTGCTGATCAAGTGGCCAATCCATCCGAAAAGGTTACTCAGGCCGGTACTTAGCAAATCAAACGGAATTCCTTCCGGGTTGAAAGGAGTTGTTACGGCGATTTTACGTGGCGAAACAGCATTTTTCAATTCAAGCACAAATGCCTCCCCGTCTGTTTGGGTCAAAACCTCAGAAATAATTCGGAACAATGCTTTTACCCTCAATTTGTGTGCATCACTTTGGTTCCAGGTTTCACTGATCCAAAGTTTCAGACTATCAATTCGTTTGTCCTCGGCATCATGTATCAATGGAATAATATCGTAAGCGTTAGGGTTGGGAGAACGTTTTTTAATGTCTGTTCCATCCGGTTTTCTACCGTACCGTTGTGGGTAACCAATTACTAAAATGGGCAGTTCGCCGTCTCCGTCAGTACCATCCTCCCCAACAGGCAGCCCGAAGCCGTTCGGTTCTATTCTGTCTCCGCCAAACTCCACAATGCCGGTATCAGGTAAAGTTTTAAACGGAATCAAATTGGCTTTACCATTTTCAAATATACTTCCGTTGAGATCGTATGACACCTGAATGGCTCCATCGCCTGCATATCGGAATAGATAGCTCTCATCCACACCTATTATGCGCGGAAGATTTTGCAACTCATTTTCGGTATCAATCAAAGGGCTTCCGGTACCTACCAGCCCTAATGCTACGGCACGCAGAAGCGTGGTCTTTCCTCCGCCGTTTTCACCTATAAAACAAGTCGCTCTCCTGCCAAATTGCACACTACATTGCTCAAACAATCCGACATTATTGAGGGTCAGTTGTTGGATGTTTAAAGTTTTTATACGCGGAGCAGGCGGTTCGGGCAGAGCCTCTGAGGCTGCCTGGCGATATTGTTGAATAACTTTAAGCTGCTCAAGAAAATAAGTTTCATTTAGTCTGTTCAATGCGTGGTCAAATGCCAAACTGTAACCGCTGCGCCTTTGGATATTCAAAACGGCATCAATCCTGTTTCTGTCTTCCGTCAAAAACAATTCCAGATTTTTGATATAATCCGTTCCTTCATATTGTTTTTCCCACAATGCCTTTTGTCCAACTTTTGAAAAACCTCCTAACGCGGCAGCAGTTTCTTCCAAAACACTTGCTTTATCGTGATTGTCTCTCCCACTAAACTTTAGCCTGAATTGGCCGGTATTGTTGATTTCAATATAGATATTTTGAGTCTTGTTGACCCAGTCGGTTCCTGTCCAGAATGAAAAAGCCAGATAATACTCATTTCCCAGAAACCACATGCCGGATTGCAGCCTCTCAATGGGACGCCGGCGAAGCGTAAATACCAAAGCGTTGTCATATTTAGACCGCCATTCTAATAAAAACAGGAGTACCCGTTCATGTATCCCTCTAATGTCTTCCATATCAATTCATTTTCGGTACAAAGATAATGATATAATGCTGTACGCTCTATACCCGGCCCCATCCTCCATATTTGCCCCTGAAAAAGGACGTTCCTAACTATTACAAAAAAAGCCGCCCCCAAAAGCTGAGAGCGACTCCTTTTAAACCAGTCTAATATATTGATTCTTACATCATATCGCTGCCCTGCATATTGACCCGGTTGTTTTTGCGGGTGAACAGCGAGGCGTCCATTTTGCCGAAACGGTAGGCAAAGTTGAGGCGTACCATTTGGGGGTTCATCAGGCGGAAATTATCCTGCGTGAAGAAGTCGGTAGCGGTGTAAGACCCCATTCTTCTCGATGCAAACACGTCCTGCATACTGAGTGTGAGCGATGCCTGATTTTTCATCAAATCTTTGCGCACCGAGGCATCCACAAACCAGTACGCTTTGGTGTAACCCTGGGCCGTGTTTTGACCGCGGGGGCCGCCGCCGCTGAACGGATCGTTGTTGGTCACGGGCGTAAACGAGGCGCGGGTGCGGTATTCGCCATTGAACTGGAGTGAAAATCCGGCGGGCAATTTGATCTGCACGGTTTCTTTCAGGAAGGCGCTCAAACGGCTCAGTTCCAGCGAGCTTTCCACGTTGGTGGCGTCCACCTGCTGTTGATACACGTTGATGTTGTGCGTCAGATTGAGCCAGTTGGAGAAGCTGTTTTTCATAGTGAGTTCGGCGCCATAAGCGGCGGCGTTGTTGCCGTTGGCAAAGCTCGTCACCACCACCTCTTTGCCGAGGTCCGCGTTGTACTCGGTAAACTGGTAGGAAGTAATCAGGTTGGAGGCCTGTTTGTAATACAAGGACACGAGGAGATTGTGGCCTTTATTGAAAATCTTTTGGTACGAAAGCTCCAGCGAATTGGTGAACTCCGGCAGCAATTGCACGTTGCCGCGACGCAGGTTGAGCGAGTCGGAGAAGTCGGTGAACGGCATGGTCTGGAAGAAGTTGGGGCGGTTCACACGGCGGGTGTAGGCGAGCTGCATCTGGTCGCCGCCATCGTTGAGTTTGCGGGTGAGGAACAGGCTGGGAAACAGGCTGATGGGATACGCAATAGTGAAAGACGAGTCGCGGTCGGTGAGTGCGCCGGTGTAGAAACTGCTCTCTGCGCGGAGGCCGGCCTGAAAGCCCCAGTTGCCGCGCTGATGGCTGCCCTGAATGTAAGCGGCATAAACGTTGTCGTTGAATTTGAAGTGGTCGGAAATCTGAGCAATTTGCTGCCAGTTGTTTTCGGTATCGCTGAATACGAAGTTGGCGTTGTCGTTGCGATTGTTGCGCAGGGTTGCCTTGATGCCGCCTTCAATTTTGGTGCTTGGGCTGAGCGGGTTGATGAAGTCCGTTTGCAGGGTAATGAAGCTGCCCTGGCCCATGCCTTCCTGCTTTTCGCGGGTGGCGGCGCCGGTGTCGAAGGTGGTCATAAACTCGCTGCCGCCCTCAAACCTGACGCGATTGTAGTTCAGGTCGGCGGTCCATTCGGCGCCTTTTTTCGGAAAGAGGTGTTTGAACTGCAAAGAAGTACCGAGATTGCGGAAGTTGCGGTCTTGTTGGCTGCTGCGCAAGTAGCTGCTTGTGAGGGTGTTGCCGGGGAAGAGCAGGTCGGTGGTGGTGGTAAGGGCGTCGGTGGGTTGGAATTTGCCGCGCATCAGCATGCCGCTGAAAGTGAGGGTGCTGCGGTTGCTGATGAAATAATCCAGGCCCACGCGGCCATTGGCAAAGAGGCCGTTCATGCGGGTGCTCGATTCCTGTGTGACATCGGAAAGCGGGTTGCCGAAGAAGTTGTGGCGGATGGTGACGCCTTCGCCGACGCCTTTGTTTTGGTTGAACATGCCGGAGGCGAAGAAATTGAGTTTGCCTTGCCGGGCATTGATGTCGCCGCCGAGGTTGAGGCCGCCGCGCGAGTCGCCGCCCACGCGCACATTGCCGTTGTATCCCATGCGCTTTTCTTTTTTCAAAACGATGTTGACGATGCCCGCCGCGCCGCCGCCGGCGTCAAATTTGGACGAGGGGTTGGTGATGACCTCTACGCTTTCGATGTCTGCCGCCGGTATTTGGTCGAGCGAGAGTGTGGTGGGGCGGCCATCCAGAAAAATCTGTGGCGAGCCGTTGCGCAGGGTCACGTTGCCGTCGAGGTCCACCGAAAGGGAGGGTACGTTTTTGAGGGCGTCCTGAGCCGTGCCGCCTGCTGCGCTCAGGTCTTTATCCACGCGGTAGGCTTTGCGGTCCAATGCGAGCGTGGTGGTCGCCACTTGCCCTTTTACCACCACTTCGCTGAGTACGGTGGCGCCTTCCAGCAATTTGATATTGCCGAGGTCTTTTTCAAAACTGCCCATACCTGCGCCGGGGAAACCACCGCCGGGCGAGGGACCGGAGGGCTTGCCGCCGCCGAGAGACGCTGCGGGCGCTTTGATGCCGAAGTCCACTTTTTGGCGCACTTCGGTGTAGCCGAGGAAGGAAATGACCAACTCAAACTCGCCCACAACAGGCAGTTTTTCGAGGTTGAAATCGCCGTTGTCCTCGCTGAGCTGACCTGCCCAGGTGGTGTCGCGGAGGGTCTGGGTCTGAGGATCGAATTTTTTACCGAACAACTGCACAGTGGCATAGCCGACGCCCTTGCCGGCTTCGTCAACTACCCGGCCGTACATGCGTCCGATGTTCATTTTGGAGGGATCGAAATTGCCGCCCTGCGGCCCCTGTGCCGCCAATGGAAGCAGCGTGGATATGGCCAATAATGCCGTGAAGAAAAATGATTTTTGCATGGTGCTTTTCATGTTTGTCGGGTGATTTCTTTTGAATGACGGTGCAAAGTTGGCCTCAAAAAAAATAAAAAATGGTGTGTGCCGACGAATCGGCCAAATGTATGGATGAACCGCCCGGCTTGCTCAGGCGCGGCATCGAAAAGATTGCGAACTTTGCACCGATGAAAAAATCGCTTCCCATCTTACTACAAATCGCCGTCTGGGTCGCCATCTGGTCGGTCTTCGCCTTCACCGGCAATACCAGCGAACACCTGCCGGGATATTACATGGTCATCACGGTGCGCGTGTTGGTGCTTGCGCTGTTTTACAACCTCGCCTACTACCTGCTGCTGCCGCTGTATTTTTCAGACAAAAAACGCCTGTTTTACCTCCTCTTGCCGCTGTTCTTTGTGGGATATGTGGGGTTTTCGGTCGGCGTTGATCTGACTTTGGCCAAGCCGGAAAAGATGTTTGCCAACGCAGAAAAACGAGGGCATTCCTCCAAAAATCGCTCCTGGTCCTGGCTGCTCATTCCGCCTGTTTTTTTCAGCACGGCTATTTTCGGGGCTGCTGCCGGATTTCGGGGGGTACTGGAATTTGAAAATAAAAAAATGGCCGAGGAGGAAGCCAACCGCCGCCGCCTCGAAGCGGAAATCGCGCTGCTCAAATCGCAGATCAACCCGCATTTCCTGCTCAATACGCTCAATAACCTCTACGGCATTGCCGTCACCGAGCCGGACAAGGCGCCGGAAGCCCTGCTCAAACTCTCGGACATGGTGCGCTATATTCTCTACGATTGCGCCCAGCCTGTGGTGCCGATCTCGCAGGAACTCGATTTTATCAAAAATTACATCTCGCTGCAACAACTCCGGCTGCCGCCCAATGTCTCCCTTCGCGTGGACATTCCCGAACGCGACCCCGGCGGCGCTATCGAACCGATGATCCTCATTCCTTTTGTGGAAAATGCCTTCAAACACGGTCTTACCACCCGGAAGCCCTGCGAAATTGTGGTGGTTGTAGGCGCCGAAAATAACCGGCTGAATTTGCGGGTAGAGAATGAGGTTTTTGCGCATCAGGAAAACCGGCAGGGCAATGAATCGGGCATCGGGCTGGCCAATGTGATGCAACGTCTGGAGCACGCCTACGCCGGCCAATACAAGCTGAACATCGCCGAAACAAACGGCCGGCACAGCGTTTTTCTCGATCTGCAACTCGGCGCCGCATGACTTTCATCGCCCTCGACGACGAACCCATCGCATTGGCCATCATCGAGCGGTATGCTCGCAATGTGCCTGATTTGCAATTGGTTGCCACTTTTACAGATGCCGCCGCTGCCGCTGAATTTCTGCGCAACAACACCGTTGACCTGCTCCTCAGCGACATCAATATGCCCGATGTGAGCGGCCTCCAGTTTGTGCGCGATCTGCCCGACGAGCGCCCGATGGTCATTTTCGTCACGGCCTACAAAGAGCATGCCCACGAGGGATTCGACCTCAATGTGATAGATTATTTGGTGAAGCCCGTTTCGCCGGAGCGGTTCAATACGGCCATTCAGAAAGCCGCCGGCCTGCTCGAACTGCGCCGCAAAGCCGAAGCTGCCGAGGCGAGCGCGCTCCCCGATGAGTTTTTCTTTGTTTTTTCGGAATACCAGCAGGTTAAAATCACCATCTCCGACCTGCTTTATGTAGAGGCCATGGGCGACTATGTGAAGCTGTTCCTCAGTACGCAGCCCAAGCCTGTACTCACGCTGGAACGCATGAAAATATTAGCCGACCGCCTGCAACAGCACGGTTTTCGGCGCATACACCGCTCTTATTTGGTGAACATGAAAAAGGTGGCGGCCCTCCAAAAAGCAAGGCTGCGGGTGGCCGATGTCTGGCTGCCGGTGGGCGAAACTTATATGGAGGGGCTGAAGGACGGGAGGTCGTAATGGCCCCCCGGCGCTTTCAGGTATTTGGAAAAACGTCCAATCATTTGAATGGATTACTGAACTTAACGTCATTCGTTAACTGCTGGTCGGTCAGTGTTTTTAGAAAATTGACCAAATCTGTTTTTTGCTGAGCCGTCAGGTTTAACCGAATCGGTTGTCCGGCTCCATTTTTCAGTGCATTGCTCAAGTTGGGATGATTTTGAACGCCGCTGTTGTAGTGCTCGATCACCTCTTCCAGTGTATTGAATCTGCCATCGTGCATGTAGGGCGCACTCAGCTCGATGTTTTTGAGCGAGGGCACTTTAAAAGCTCCCAAAAACGCCGGATTGTTGATGGCTTCAAAAACGCCCAAATCCGTAGTGGAAGCCGCATCCAAACCATTGTTGGTGGTGCCGTTGTCGGGGTTGATAAACGCCTCGGTCGAATGGCAGCCTACACAGCCGCCGCCGCCTGCCGATACGGGCAAAAAGAAAAGGCGCTTACCGTTGTTTTCGCTGGCGCTGAAGTTCGCAAAATTGTTGGTGGGAGCACTGACGCCCTGCCTGCCGGTATCGTATTTGCTCTCGACACTCACGATGCTTCTCACAAACTGAGCCAATGCCCTCGATATGCGCTGCTCGGTGATATCGGGCGTTCCAAAAGCATCTTTAAATAGTTCAGGATAAAAGGATTGCGCTTGGACAGCGCGTACCACTTCATCTAAGGTCATGCCCATTTCTACGGGGTCTTGAAACGGCATGAGCACCTGAGCTTCCAAAGTAGCCGCTCTTTCATCCCAGAAAAAACGCCCTCTTCCATACCAGCGGGCATTGACCAATGACATGGAGTGCCTTCTCGTCGTTCCTCCGCTAAATCCTAAGCTCAGCCTGGCATTGTCTGAAAATGCCTGTTCCTGCTTGTGGCAAGACGCACAAGAAACGGTTCCATTGGCGCTTAGTTTTTTATCATAAAAAAGGACCCTTCCCAGCGTGGCGCCTTCGTTGGTAGTAGGATTGGAGGCCGGCGTGTTGTCGTTGTTCACTGCCGCATTTTGCCCCGGTCCCAAGAGTGCATTGGTTGTCAGGTGGGCGGGCAGGTTGATGGCCGTGTAGTTGTAAGGAGTGGCCGGGAGGTTGAGGATGTCGGAAATGGGATTGCCATCATCTGTTTCTTTGTCGCAGGCAACGAACAAAGCCAGGGCTGCTGTCAGTATTACCATCATACTACTTGTCTTCATGTGCGGCATTTTTTTGAGTAATCAATAGGGCTTAGATGAGAAAAGCGGCGGGAGGTTTAACGGGGGTGGAGGCAAGGGGGGAATTATTTCCGACTTGGTGAAGGTAAATGCGACGCATTCCTTTGCAGGGACTAAGCGGGCTTCAAAAAGGGATGAAGGTTTGTCGGCCTGCTATCTGCCCGTTTTGGATGATCCAGACCACAGCATAGGCGCCGGCGGCATCGCTATTCATTGCTTCTACATAGACTTTGCCTGTTGACTTGTCACGGTGCGGACGTTAGATGGAAATTGGGTTCAAACAAGTCTCTGAAACTTTCCGGGGGGAAAATCAGTGTTTCGAGTCCCCATTTCATCTCAATATGTTTGTACTCAAAGCGTGGCAAGTTGCCGTCCGTTCCCCAGGGAAATTTTCCGTCTATGGATTTTATAAAAGTCTGTTGGCCTTGAGGCGTAGCGTATTTGAGTTGTCGCCCCTGTCGGACAAATTTTCCCTGTATAATTTTTATTTGAAAACTGTCCAACTGGAATTGCAGCAGCGTATCATTGGCTGCTACCGGTTTAAAGGCAGTCAAGTTATTCAGCAATACAACCCTTGATGTATGTATGTACCCAGTAAGCATCTTGCTTCCTTTGAAGTAATCAACCAGCAGCCATGCACCTTTAGCCTCTTCGGGGTAAACGAAAATGATTCTGCCCTCATGAAGCGTGTCCAGCACCTTCGAACGGACGCTTGCACTATCTCGTACATTGCAGTAGCCGTCAGGGTCTTTTATCAGAGCTGTTTGCGCCTGCACCATCCCGATGCTGATGAAGGCGAGGAGTAAAAGGATGATTTTGTGCATGTGGTGAGCGCTTGCAGGGTGAATGTTGTATTGAAAAACTTTTGTCAGTCATTCCAGCTTTTTCTTGAAAAAGCCTTGCGTATGGGTACCGCCACCTCGCGTCGCGGCAGGGGCAGAGGCGGAATAGGCGACCTTAGGAGCCTATTGTAGCCGATGACCCGGCGCCCGCAGCGGGTACAGAGCTGTTAGCTTTAGCGGGTTATTGCGGTGATAAAGCTAACAGCTCTGTTGGTGGAGCGGGCGGCCGCCCAAAGAAAAAAACTTATGCCTCAATGCGCCTCCAACCATGTATTTCCCGTGCCCATGCCCACCTCGATGGGCACTTTGAGGTGGGGGATGGCGGTGCGCATGCGCTCTTCGATGATGGGCCGTACGATGTCGAGTTCCGATTTGGGCACATCGAAGACGAGTTCGTCGTGTACCTGAAGGATCATTTTGGTGTGGAGGCCCTGGCTGCGCAAGTCGTTGTGAATGTTGACCATAGCGATTTTGATCATGTCGGCGGCGGCGCCTTGAATGGGCGTGTTGACGGCGATGCGTTCGGCGTTGGAGCGTTCGAGGGAGCTTTTGGAGTGGATGTCGCGGAGGTAGCGGCGGCGGCCCATGATGGTGGTGACGTAGCCGTGGTCGCGGGCGTGCTGCACGGTGTTTTCCATGTAGGCTTTGAGGGAGGGGTACTGGTTGAAGTACTGCGAGATGAGTTCGCCGGCTTCGGCGCGTTTGATGTTGAGCTGGCGGGAGAGGTTGGTGGCGCCGGCGCCGTAGATGATGCTGAAATTGACGGTTTTGGCGCGGTAGCGCTGCTCGGTGCTCACCTCGTCGAAGGACACGCCGAAGACGCGGGCTGCCGTGGCGCGGTGGATGTCCTGGCCGGCGGTGAAGGCGTCGAGCATGGCCTGGTCGCCGCTGATTTCGGCGATGATGCGCAGTTCTATTTGCGAGTAGTCGGCGGAGAGGAGGATGTGGTTTTCATCGCGGGGGATGAAGGCTTTGCGCACCTCGGCGCCTTCGGGCGTGCGGATGGGGATGTTTTGGAGGTTGGGGTTGTTGGAACTGAGCCTGCCGGTGGCGGCTAATGCCTGATTGAAGGAACTGTGTACGCGGCCGGTGCGCGGATTGATCATTTTGGGCAGGGCGTCCACATAGGTGGATTTGAGCTTGTTGAGGCCGCGATGTTTGAGGATGTCGGCGGCGACGGGATGATTTTTGGAGAGATCGGTGAGGATTTCTTCGTCGGTGGAGTACTGCCCCGATTTGGTTTTTTTGCCCGGATAGGGGATGCGGAGGCGGTCGAAGAGGATTTCGCCTACCTGCTTGGGCGAACCGATATTGAAGGCGGCGCCTACCTGCTGGTAAATGGAATCTTCGAGGGCGACGATCTGGGCGGCGAGTTGGCCGGAGTAGTTTTCGAGGAAGGCCGGGTTGATGCGCACGCCTTCGAACTCCATGTCGGCCAACACTTTAACTAAGGGCGCTTCGATGTTGTGGAACAGTTCGCCGACGTTTTCTTTTTCGAGCATCGGCTCAAAATGGCGGCGCAGTTGCAGGGTGATGTCGGCGTCTTCGGCGGCGTATTCTTTCACCTCTTCGAGGGGGGCATCGCGCATGGTGATCTGCTGTTTGCCTTTTTTGCCGATGAGCGTTTCGATGGATACCGGCTTGTAGTGCAGGTAGGTTTCGGCCAGATAGTCCATGCCGTGCCGCAGTTCGGGCGCCAGCAGGTAGTGGGCGATCATGGTGTCGAAATAAGCGCCGCGCAGTTCGATGCCGTACCATTTGAGGATGATGGCGTCGTATTTGAGGTTTTGGCCGGTTTTTTCGATGCTTTCGTTTTCCAGTACGCTGCGAAATTCCTCCAGCAGGGCGCGGGCCTCGGTTTGATCGGCGGGTACGGGTACATACCATGCTTCGGCGGGCTGAACGGAGAAGGACATGCCCACGATTTCGGCCTGATTGGCATCAATGTGGGTGGTTTCGGTGTCGAAACAAAACTGCGTTTCTGCGGCGAGCAGGCCGATGAGTTGGGCGCGCAGTTCGGGTGTATCGGCCAGGTGGTAAGTGTGCGGCGTGTTGTGAATGTCTTTGTCGGCCACCGAGTGGGCAGCCGGGCCGGGCGCGGCCTCCATGGCGGAGTCGTCGAAGAGGGAGCCTTGTACGCCGCCGCCGGAAGCGGGTTTGGATGCCGGTGCTGAGGGGGAGTCGCCTTCGCCGAGAATCTGCACGGCCAAAGTTCTGAATTCCAATTCTTTAAATACCTCGGCCAGCGCTTCCCGGTTGATGGGGTCCATCTGGAAGGCGGTAGGATCGAAAGTGATGGGCGCGTTCACCTCAATGGTGGCGAGCTTTTTGGAAAGCAGGGCCTGTTCGGCGTAGGTTTGTACCAATTCCTTTTGTTTGCCTTTGAGTTGGTCGGCATTGGCGATGATGTTTTCCACCGAGCCAAAGGATTTGAGCATGGCGGCAGCGGTTTTCGGCCCCACGCCGGGAATGCCGGGAATGTTGTCCACGGCGTCGCCTTGCAGGCCGAGGATGTCAATGACCTGCTCCACGCGCGCGATGTCCCAGTTTTCGGTCACTTCTTTTTCGCCCCAGATTTCGATGCCGTTGCCCTGCCGGGAAGGTTTGTACATGAAGACGTGCGGCGACACGAGCTGGCCCATGTCTTTGTCGGGCGTGACCATAAAAACGGTGTAGCCCTGGGCTTCGGCCTGGCGCGCTACGGTGCCGATGACGTCGTCGGCTTCGTAGCCGTCCAACGACAAAACAGGGATGTTGAAGCCCTGAATGATGCGCCGGATGTAAGGGAAAGCTGTGCGGATATCGTCGGGGGTTTCTTCGCGGTTGGCCTTGTACGGCTCGTACATTTCGTGGCGGAAGGTAGGCGTGGGCGGATCGAATACCACTGCCAGATGGGTGGGTTTTTCGGTGCGGATGAGGTCCCACAACTGTCGGGTGAAACCAGTGACGGCGGAGGTGTTGATGCCTTTGGAGTTGATGAGCGGCCGGGTGATGAAGGCGAAGTGCGCCCGATATACGAGGGCGTGGCCGTCTAAGAGGAACAATCGTTTTGCAGACATGGCGAGGGTGATTTTGAGGGGGCAAGATAGGGGATTTTTCGGGTTGGAACGGGTGGATTTCGGATTTCTGATTTCCGATTCCTGATTTCCGATTTCGGATTTCCGATTCCTGATTTCTGATTCCTGATTTCGGGTTCCCTCGCGCTTGGCACCCCGCGCCACGGCGCGGCTACCGGTTCCGGGTTCAAGGTTTCGGGTTGGAACAGGTGGCTGCTGGCTTCAAGCTGCTGGCTTCAAGCCGCGCTTACCGCGCCACGGCGCGGCTACCGAATACCGCCTACCGATTTTCCGCTCATTCACTTTACCCACTCCGCATCGTCGAGGATGTAATTGAGGAACATCACATCAGAGTCGTTGACGCGCAGGCGGCCCTTGAAGGCCACGCGGTCGTCCATTTTCAGATGACCGGGAGGCGATTTCATCATCAGGTCCATGACCGTATCGGGGCCGGCGGCGCCGCAGAAAAAGCACTGCGAATTGGGATATTGCGAAAGAATGTAAAAGGTTTCGCCGGACTCCTCGGCTTCAAAAGGAATATAAAAACCCTCGATGAGCACAGGCTGCCCGTGCAGGCGCTTCACCTCGTCGCGGAACAGCGGAATGCTCACCTCTTGCCCGATTTCTTCGTTGAATTCGGTGCGATAATCGGGTATGGCCAGATCGGGCCAGTTCAGCACATACCTGCCGTCTTTCATGGGCCAGTCGGGCGGCGGCGTGTCGGCTTCCTGTTCCGGCGCGGGCGGTGTTTCATTTTGGGCGTCGGGCGCAGCAGGCGCGCAGGCCGTGATGGTCAGGCCCAGGAAGATGGAAAGTAGCATGGCGGTTTTCATGGCGCAATTTTCAGGATTTTATTTTAAAATCGCACAGTATAGCAGTCTTCAGAATGACACAAACACCGAAAAACGCATTTTCCGCCAGGGCGAGCATTTAGACGCCCCGCAATTCGGCCTTCGCATCGCCCTCAGCGAATTGCTGCCGCCACAATAAACACAGCGGCCCGCTTCGTTACAGCTCTAAAAAACATCACCATGCGCTCATTTTTCCTTTTCAGTATGCTGCTGTGCGTTCAATTGCTTTGGGGGCAGGCAGCCGGCAATTACATGCAATACAACAATTTTGATCCAAGCCAAAATGCTCGTTATCAGTCGGTTTCCAAATCGGCCAAATTGGTTTCGGAGAATGTCGTGGAGATCAAAGTCAACGCACTGCACAACAAAAAAGCCTCCTCCTATGTGGCGGTGTTCAATATTGTGCAATTGGGCCGCACCACCGAAGAGACCAACACCCTGCTCAACAACCGCCTCAACGCTTTCGTCAACGGCGTGAAAGCATTGGGCGTACCCGCTTCCGACGTGTATGTGGACATGGTAAATTTTCTGCCCAAATACGAAATTGACGCCACCAAAAAACTCTTCAGCAAAAAGACCTACACCGAGGTGCCCAAGGGCTTTGAACTCCAGAAAAACGTACACATCCGCTACACCGATCCTACCGTATTGGACAAGGTGGTGACCGCCGCCGCCGCACAGGAAATTTACGACCTCGTGAAAGTGGATTATTTCGACGACAACCCCACTGCGGCTTATGAGGAACTGCGCCAAAAAAGCTTTGAGTATCTGACCAAAGTGCGCCAGGATTTCCTCAAGGCCGGCATTGAATTGGACAGCGCCTACGCCATCGCCGCCGAAAATACCTGGGTGGCTTTTCCCGGCAATCGCTACGAGTCTTATCAGGCGTACAGCACGCAGTCCTTTGAACCCATTGATAAAAATGCCGCCGTGAGCACCGTGGACAAGCCCGTGTCGAGGTTCTACAACGCCGTGCCTGCCAATGATTACGACATCATCCTGCAGCCCGAAATTCTGGAGCCGGTCATCCAGTATTCTTACAACTTGGTGGTTCGGTTCACGCTTCCTGCCAAAACCAAAGCGCAGCCGAAGTCTTACTTCATCATCACGCCTTCCGGCCAATTGCAGCCGGTGAAGTTGGACTGATTTTGGATTGCAGTAAAATGAGGTGACTATTCAGTAGCTTTTGGAGACTTGCTGAATAGTTACAAAATGAATTTATCAGTCAGCTACGAGCCATGAGCTGCGAACTGAGATGTTCGAAGAGGATAAGCACTTTCCTTTCGGGGAAATTATGCCTTTGTGGTATTGAAAATGAATCTTTTTCAACGTGGGGACACAAACTCGAAGCTCAAAGCTCGCGGCTCGAAGCTATACAAGTAGTACGGCGGCCTACCGGCCACCAATAGCTCCCAACACCTCCTCAATCAACCGATCCACGATGGCCGCAGGGTTGTCGGAAAAAGTATTGCGGGTGCGATTGGCCAACAATACACTGCACGATGCCGCCCGGTGCCCCAACACCCGGCACAGACCATAAATAGCCGCCGTTTCCATCTCGAAATTGGTGATGCGATGCCCTCCGAATTGGAAGTAGCTCAGCCGCTCGATGGCCGCACCGCTCAGCCTGCCCGGAGCGCGCAATTGCCGTCCCTGTGCGCCGTAAAACCCCGGACTGGTGAGCGTTATACCCCGGTGCATACGGCTGCCGACCTCCTGAATGAGAGCCGGGCTTCCGCCAAACAGGTAGGGCCTGACGGGCAGCGGGCCGGTTTCGCGCAGGAAATCGTAGAAGGCATCCTGCGTTTCTGCTTCTTCCAGATGGTGTTGCCAATCGTAAAAATACATGAGGTTGTCTAAGCCGATGGCGTAGGTGGACACCACAAAATCGCCTACTTCCAAATCGGGCTGGATGCCGCCGGAGGTGCCCACCCGGATGATGTCGAGGGTGGTGTGTTCTGGTTTTAAAGTTCTGGTTTTCAGGTCAATGTTGGCCAGAGCATCCAATTCATTCACCACAATGTCTATGTTGTCGGGGCCGATACCGGTAGAAACGACGCTGATGCGCTTACCCCCGATGCGCCCGGTATGCGTGGTAAATTCCCGGTAGCTTACGCGGTGTTCTACGGCATCGAAGTGCTGAGACACCCGCTCCACCCGGCCCGGATCGCCTACGGTGATGATGGTGTCGGCTATTTGTTCGGGGTGCAGGTGCAGGTGATAAATGCTGCCATCGGGATGCAGGACGAGTTCGGAGGGCGGAAATTGAGTCATATTGCGTTGAACCTTTTTGTAGTGCAATGATTTTAGTGAGGACAATCAAACACAAGTGAAATGAAAAAGATATACCACCTCGGAAACTGCGGAACCTGCCAGAAAATCTTAGCGGAATTGGACGGCGGGCGCGGCTGCGAATTGCAGGAAATCAAAACGCAAAAAATCACCGCCGAACAATTGGACGCTATGAAGGAACTGGCCGGCTCGTACGAGGCACTGTTCAGCCGCAAAGCTATGAAGTTTCGTTCGATGGGCTTAGCCGAAAAACAACTCAGCGAAAACGACTACCGCCAACTCATCCTTGATGAATACACCTTCCTGAAGCGGCCCGTCATCGTGGTGGGCGACAAAATCTTCATCGGCAATGCGGCCAAAAGCGTTCAGGCGGCGAAGTCGGCGCTGGGCTGAGTAAAACTTACGCTCTGTGTGATTTGGGTTACGTTGCAGGCCGCTAAGCAAGCATAAGTTTGCCCGAAATTTCACAACAATATGAACCTGTTTTCCAACTGGCATTTCATGCGCATCGTTCGGGCGCTTATCGCAATATGGGCTGTTTTTGAATTCGTCAATACCAAAGAGTGGACGGTGCTGTTCATCGGCGGATTTTTTGCCGTGCAGGCCATTTTCGACGTCGGCTGCTGCGGCGCATCGGGCTGCGCTACCGCTCCTCAACCCAATAAACAGCAGGAGCTTTCGATACAAGAGGTTGAATATGAGGAGGTGAAGTAGTGATAAGGGGGCTGCGCTCCCAAGTGTATAAATGTCGGAAAAGTATGAAGTGTCGGCATCAAATACGATTCCGAATGCTCTCTATTTTTTTTCCGCAAAACTCAAAAATCATCTTAGCCAAAAGGAAAACCTCTGAGCACCCGACGGGCGGCCCGCCATTTTCGGATATGAATTGCCGCCCGGCATTTTCAATCGCAGCGCCGATGAAAATCGGATGCTTGTTGGAGTTAAAGCCGCCTGGAATTGTTTGAGATAAATATTGCTTCCAAGCATCGCAAATTTCGAGCCATTGAAATGTGGCACGGCTATCAAAAAAATGAAAATATAGCCAAACCTCGAAGCATGGATTGCTCTGAGCAATGTTCCAATTAGGGCGAGTTTGACAAAACGACCTTAGTTCGGTGGTTTTTAAAGCCCAGGCATCGGTATCAATTACAAACCAGACCTCGTCGTTGTCCCATAATTCAAATGGAGGATTGGGATTATCGTCACTTTTGATCAAATGTCGCACTGCTAATTGGTAAAGTCCTGTAGGCGAGTTGTTTTCGTGTGAGTCCAATTCGTGAATTACAATGTTAATACGGCTGTCAATACCCTGAAAGTATCGGAAATATTGGTGTTCACGTTTTTTGCCTTCACAAAAAATATAAACGCTTTTGGCCTCCTTTACGGGTTCTCGGCGTGTGAATAAGCGATTAGTGAGTATCATAGGCGTGCCAGTTCAATTCGTGGAGGTTGGCTAAAAAGGGCACGGCGCCGTATCGCCCGTTGAGATAGCCCTTTCGGATGTCAATGGTATGATGCTCCTTAAAATCGCTCAATGAATATAAGTCGGTGCTGCCATCGGGACTTTTTTCGGCAAACCAAACCTCATCCTGCCGGAATATGGATTGGTCGAGAAGGTTGGATTCGTGTGTGGTGAAGATTAATTGCCCCTTTGTGTCTTTATCGTGGGAAAATTTGGTTACCAATTCTTTTGCCAGCGACGGGTGTATACTACGTTCTAATTCATCTACCACATACACTTTGGGCCTGTCTGCCACGCCTTGAAACAAGGGAAGGAAATCTAACAACCGGATGGTGCCGTCAGAGAGCTCGTCAATATTGAATGCGGCCTCATTTCCTCCCTTATTGGATTGAGTTACAGTCAAATGTTTTGCAACAAAATCATCGTTTTTTCGGGCAATGATTAACTCGTCGCCCGTTCTGCTGGGTATCGTTAGAAATCCATTTTTGGTTTCTCCCATTTTTTTACGCACAGCGCTTATTGCCGCTTCGTTGTTTTCGCCAAATATTTCTTTAAGAGGCATTTCTTCAACGTCAATTTTGGAAATGCCCAGACCATAGGCACAAAGCAAATCATTTGCAAATGATTTGAATGGTTGATCCGTGTCCAGTCGAAGCGACAAAGCATTAACTTTAGTCTCCGGATTGATGATTTGAAGTGTCTGGCTGAACCATTGGAAGGCGGCCTTTGCCTCATTCAAATAGGGGTTTTGCCGATTAGCGAGCCAAGGCAATATGGTTTCTTGGGGTTCTAAAAATTCGTGTATGAGTATAGATTTCAACATCCTGCTCTCAGCGTCTTTCTCGAAGGCGTCTGAAAATGTCAGATGGACAGTTTCTCCCATTTTTTTGCGCTCGAAAATCAGCACGTCGGCAGCCTTCCCCAGCCCGGACCGGTAAAGTTCTTCGGTAGCTATTGCTCCATCTGTAATTTCTACAGCATAATAATAAGGCTTCCCTTCTTGAACAAACTCAACAGCAAGCACCTGTTTGCAGGGAGTAGCATCGTCAAACTTAAAATGTGCTTCATGAACCTTACTGCTGGTTGCAGCCCCAGTTGCCAAATATTGCAGTAGCCCAAGTGCCTTGACTAAATTGGATTTTCCGGCGGCATTTGCTCCGTAAACTGCCGAGAGTTTAAGCAGTTCCAGACCATTCAAGGTATATTTATGTCCTTCCGGCGTCCTGATTTTAGGTCGGGGCAGCATATTGAACTCTTTGCTTTCAAAAAAGGAATATACATTTTGAATAACCAGTCGAATGAGCATAAAGTGAAAATTTTACACAAAGTTAAATTGTTTTGCTTTTTTTGTCAAGTTTTTATTTTGTCTATTTGATAGTTTGGTGAAAATTTCACCAAATTTGGTTCGTTTAACTATGGTATATACCAAGTATGATACTTGGCGCTGCCAATCACCTCGCCATCGAAGGCTATGCACAAAACCGGGCGGCGCAAGGTGTAAAGTTTTCATGCTGACTGCGCAGGGCTAGCGACCCAACGCGCATAGCATCGGCGCGGTTCATGCGGCGTTTTCGCTTGATGTTTTGTTTGAAAAGGTTTGAATGGCGTATTGCCCCCCCAAAAATAACCCCTATTCACTTAGCCCTTTCCATCTTGTTGATAATCATTACTTTTGCACCCAACCTAAAATCATTTGCCATGAAAGCGTCTATAACTGCCTTTGTTTTTTTTATCGTCGTTATCGGCCCAATCAGCGCGCAAGACAGTACCGCCCGCAACAGCTCCTGGAGCGGACTGCTCACTTTAGCCACCAAAAATGTATGGCGCGGCATTGATTTCGGCAACGGCACCCCCAGCGCTCAGGGCTTGGTCACTTTCAAACCTTCCGATCGCTGGGATTTCAATGTGCTGGGCATCACATCGCTCACCGGCGACAACAGGGGGTATTCTACCACGCTCAATTTTTTTGTCAATTACACGCTGGGCGACCTCACGCTCACCTTAGACAATTACTACTTCGAGGGCGATGAGACCAACATTCCCACGAGTTTCTGGGACTACCGCAATACGCATTTCCTGGAGGGCCGGGTGGGCTGCGCGCTCGGTAAATTCAGTCTCACCGCAGCTTATACGCTTTATGGCGGCGGCGTTTACAGCAATCCCGTCATTGACTCCGTTGGTACGGTTTTGCAAAACACCCGAGGCTTATACCTCGAGGCCAAATACCAGCCCAGTGAGGAAATCACCCTCAGCATCGGCGGCCTCACAGGAGCCAGCGCTTTGAATTTCAACGACAAAGCCGGCCTGACCAACATCGGGTTCAAATATTCCAAGTCTTTGAAAATCACAGATCATTTTTCCATTCCGTTTGATTTCCAGTTGGTCGTCAACCCGTCCTGGAGCAACATCGCTCCAGCCGGACTGCCCAGGGTGGGATATGGAAACCAGCGCGTGAATTTTTCTGTTGCGATGACATTAGAGTAGGATTCCCTACGCCCTCCCCCATAATTTGCAACCGCTTTCTAAACCAATCGCCACATAAACCGCCGTATTGTGCCCGCAACCAAAACCGGCCCCGAAACCGCGTCATAACCCGAAAATATAATGTGGAGACCCTCGTTTTTTATCTCGTTATCTGTGGCCACACCACCCTGAATAACTGAGAGAAAACAACCCATCTATCCATTGAGAGAAAACTATCAAGCAGCAACCCGCTGTGCGAAGGCAAGACATGTATTGCCCGATGCGCGGCAGGTAGCACCCGCAACGGAATGAGGCGCCGCATTCCCTGCAAATTCAATGTCTGATCCTGAAAAACGGACGGCAAACTGGTTGGTTATTGCTCGCTATTGACAATTCATTTCGACAGACAGACAGATTTTTTTTCATTCCAAAAACCGATTTAAGTCATGCGAAATGTAATTGCAGCCTTTATCATCATGATCGTAGCCGTGATGACGGCACACACACAATCTGCCCTGCGCCCCCGCCAATTGGTGGAGCAGGCACATCTCGAAGGCAAGTCCTTCACTCCGATTTCCCTCTTCGAGCGGGCCATTAATTTCCGCTCCGAAGTAGAAATAACACCCATAGAGGACTATACACTCCTGAACTTGGACAGCGAAGGCTTGCGCCAATTGGCCGCCGCCCCGCCCGCCGCGCTCCTGCTGGAACTGCCATTTGAAAGCGGCAGGCTTCAGTTGGAACTCGTGAGAACCGACGCCGACCCCATCCCGGTGCGCGAATCGCAGCCCACCGATTTTGGTCGCAACAGCTTCACCGGACTGCACTACCGGGGCGTGGTGCGCGGTCAGGAAGGCTCCGTGGCTGCCGTCAGTTTTGTGGCCGGGGAGGTCATGGGCTTAGTATCCTCGCGGCAGGAAGGCAACTTGGTCTTGGGCCGTCTGAATGCGGAGAACGCCGCGCCGGTACACATTTTGTACCGCGATGCGCCCGTGTTGGAAGCCATGGAAATGGATTGTCACACTGCCGACGACGGCCCCGACTACCTGCCGCACCAGTTGCAGGAGGTCTTGGAGTTCAGAAACGAGGCCAAATGCACGCGCATTTATTTTGAGGTGGACTATGATATTTTCACCGACAAGGGCGGCACGGCCGGAGCCATTTCTTATGTGACCGCGCTGTTCAATCAGGTGGCTGCGCTGTACGCCAACGAAAACATCGGCATTGCCATTTCTGAAATTTTCGTCTGGACGACCAACAGCCCCTACATGGGCAGCAATCCGGGTACGCTGCTGAACCAGATTCAGACCTTGCGCACGCAGTTCAATGGCCATTTGGCGCACCTGTTGTCTTACAAGCCCTCCGGCGGCATTGCCGTGCTATCGGGCTTGTGCCATCCGCTGACCATTGCCAAATTCGGCGTTTCGGGTATTCGCAGCACCTTCTCCAACGTGCCCACCTATTCTTGGTCGGTGATGGTGATAGCGCACGAATTGGGGCACCAGTTTGGCTCCAAACACACGCACGCTTGCGCCTGGAACGGCAACAACACCGCCATAGACGGTTGCGCCGGATTTGTGGAAGGCAGTTGCGCGCTGCCGCCCATGCCTGCTGTGGGAACGGGCACCATCATGTCGTATTGCCATGTCACCAGCGTAGGCATCAATCTGAGTCTGGGTTTCGGCGCCCAGCCGGGCAATGTGATGCGCAACGCCGTAGCCGCAGCGCCTTGCCTGCCGGTTTGCACTACATCGGGCGGTGGCGGCGGAGGTGGAAACCCCACGCCCACTTGCGCCAACAACACCGTGATTTTGAGATTGGTATTGGACAATTACGGCCCGGAGACGACCTGGCGGCTCACCAATTCGACAGGACAGGTGGTGAAAAGCGGCGGCCCGTATCCCAAAGGTATGGCCGGCACGGCGATACTCGACACGATGTGCCTGCCCAACGGCTGCTATACGTTCCGCATTCTGGACACTTATGGCGACGGGATTTGCTGCAATTACGGCAACGGCTCTTACACACTGCGCAATGCTGCCGGGCAAGTGCTGATTACCGGCGGGCAGTTTGGTTTTGAAGAAAGCAAGAGCATTTGTGTCCCCAATACGCCGCCGGCTACGGGGTGTGTGCAGGTCAATTTTGCCCAAACTCCCGTTGTTTCTTATGGCGGCCCCGAAGACCTCGGTTCGTTTACACTGCTGAGCAGCAACACTGTGCTGCGCATTCAAAACAATGCCTGGAAAGCCGTGATGCTGAACTACAACGTGACGCCCAACACCAAGTTGCAGTTCGATTTTGCCTCCACCGCGCCCGGCGAAATTCACGGCATCGGGTTCGACAACGACAGCATCATCGGGCCGGAACGCACCTTCAAACTGTACGGCAGCCAAAACTGGGGCATCACCAATTTTAATAATTATCCCGGCTACAACAGTTGGATCAACTACACCATCCCGGTGGGGCAGTTTTATACCGGGCAGTTCAACCGCCTGTTTTTCGCCGCCGACCATGACGCATCGCCGGCCAACGGCAACTCCTTCTTCCGCAATATCCGCATTTACGAAGGTACGGCGTGCAGCAATTTGATACCAGACAACGAAATGGAACTAGCCGCACTGTTGGAAGAAGAACCCGGCGGACAACGCGTGCAGCTCTTTCCCAACCCGGTGAGCGACGAACTGCAACTGCGCTTCACGGCTCCGCTGAGCGCCGACGAACCGGTGATACTGCGCATTTTCAGCGCTGCCGGCCAGTTGGTGCAACAGGAAACCTTGTCTTCAGCCCAGGCCAAACAGCCCGTGCAGGTCGCGCAACTGCGTTCGGGCGCCTACCTGCTCCATATTCAGAGCGGAGCATACTCTGAGAACCTGAAGTTCATAAAACACTAATCAACACCGGACAACCCGTGTTTTACGAGCCGCTTCCTGCAACAGGAGGCGGCTTTTTTTATTAAAAAATCGCAGTACCTGTTTAGGATGGCACATTAGCGAGGTGACATCTTCCGCCCTTTTGCAACAACCGGAGGGCGGAAGGTGTAATCTCGCAACTGTGAAGGGGGGATCTCCCTGTTTTCATGCGACACCTCCCCGTCTCGCTAAGGCTCGCGGTTAGATGTCACCTGAAAACATACGGCCCCCATTTCATTTTCCTACCTTTGCCGCCCTGATACTATATTGATGGTCAAATTACTACCATGAAAAAGCAACTTTGGATACTTCTCTGCTTATTGCCTTTGGCGCTGAGCGCTCAAAAAAACATTTTCCAGTGGCAACCCGCCCGCTATGATGCGACTGAAACGCTGGCAGCCGAGCTGGAACACTGGGAAATATTTCAAATCAATCCTTTGGAAATGAGCCGCTTGGCCCGGCAGTACCCGCAAGGCGCGGATATGAGCTGGCAATGGCCAACCGGAGAAGTGACTTTCCAATTGTTTGCCGACGATATTCGGGCAAGCGGGTATCGCAGCGCGGAACTGAGCGCCGGCGGGGTTCGGGAATTGCCGGCAGGCCCCAATATCACTTACGGAGGCCAGGTGGCCGGTGGCGGCAATATGCGGCTGACACTGCACGATGATTTTATTTTTGGATATTGGGAAAAGGATGGGCAGATCTGGTTTGTGCAGCCGCTGCGCCATTTTGTACCCTCGGCGCCGGAGCATCATTTTGTCATTTACAAAACTTCCGATGTAAAACCCGTGCCGAATGCTCACTGCGGCTGGACGCACGCTGAGCAGCATCGCAAACAGCACGCCGAGGATGTACAACATGCAAAAATGGCCGGCGAATGCTATCAGGTGGAAATTGCCATCGCTTCCGACTTTCTCATGTTTCAGTTCTTCGGTACCGTCGGCGCTGTGCAGGACTTTACCATTGGCGTGCTCAATACCGTGCAAACCAACTACGACAACGACTTCGCCGACGAAATCCGCTTCCTGATTGTAGCCAACATGGTTTCGTCTTGCGCTACCTGCGACCCCTGGACTGCCTCCACCGTGTCCAACGAGCTGTTGGTGTCGTTCCGCGCCTGGGGCAACGGCGGCGGATTTGGTGTAAATTATGACGTCGCCTCGCTTTGGAGCGATCGGGATTTCAACGGAAACACCATCGGGCTGGCATGGGTAGGCGCCCTGTGCAGCGGCAGCAGATACAATATTCTGGAGCGCTTTACCAGCAATTCGGCATTCCTGCGCAACCTCCAGGCGCACGAGTTGGGTCACAATTTTGATGCCGATCACGACGCTACCGGCTCGCCCACCATCATGGCGCCCAGCGTAAACGGCTCCAACAACTGGTCGGCGCTCTCGGTCAGCGTCATTAACAACTACATCACCTTCATTGCCGGTCAGGGCGATTGTTTTTCGGAATGCGGCGGCAGCCAGCCATTGGCTCCGACGGCCCAGATTCAGTTGCCGGTTACGCATGTTTGCCCCGGCAGCGTGGTACCGCTGATTGACAACTCCGCAGGCACGCCTACCTCCTGGAACTGGGGGCTTTCCGGCGCTACGCCCCCCTCCTCTTTTTTGCAAAGCCCGACCGTGACGTACGACAATCCCGGCACCTACCCTGTGGTGCTGACGGTCTCCAATGCCATCGGCTCCGATACGCAATTTTCCAACACCGATATTGTAGTGGATGAAAACGGACAGAAATTTCTGCTCTACGAAACCTTTGAAAATCCTATACTTTACTGGGATATTGTAAACCCCGACAACGGCATCACCTGGGATGTGCGCGAAGTGGGCGGCTCGCCTTACGGCAATAAAGCAGCCTACATCAACTCGGCCGGATACAGCGGCTCCGGTCAGGTGGATGGTATGATTTCACCCTCGTTCAGTCTCTCCGGCGTGAGCAATCCGGTGCTGAAAATAGACTATGCCTACCGGCGCAGAACCAGCTCCGGCAGCGAACAACTGCGCGTCAAAGTGTCCACCAACGGCGGCGCTACTTTCCCCAATACCATCTTCACCGGCCAGGAAAACGGCAGTGGCAACTTTGCTACCGGCGGGGTGCTGGGCAGTGCTTTCACACCTGCTTCCGCCTCCGATTGGTGTTATACCGGCAATCCCGGCTCGGCCACCTGCATCCAGCTCAATCTGGCTCAGTTCATCGGCAGCAACGACGTGCGCATCCTCATAGAAAGTGTCAATGCAGGCAACAACAATCTCTATGTGGACAATGTGCGTGTGGAAGTGGACTGTCAGGCTGCCTTGCCTCCCGTGGCGGCCATCGGCGCTCAACCGGTTTCAGGCTGCGCCCCGCTCACTGTTTCGTTTCAAGACAACTCTACCGGCATCGTGGACAGTCGCGCATGGAGTTTCCCGGGCGGCAGTCCGAGTACCTCATCTAATCCATTTCCGGTGGTAACTTACCATCAGCCAGGTACTTACAACGTGATATTGGAAGTGTTCAATGGAGCGGGGTCGTCCTTCTTGGTGCAACCCGATTTGATACAGGTGCTGTCTGCTCCCGTCACGGATTTTTCTTTCTCGGCCAATGGCAACACCATACAGTTTACCAATACTTCACAGGGGCAGGGCAGTGTGATTTGGAATTTTGGCGACGGCCAAACCAGCATCCAAAACAACCCCGCGCATACTTATGCCCAACCCGGTACTTACACGGTTCGGCTCACGACCGCCAATGCCTGCGGCGAAACCGTCAAAGAGCGCAGCATCACCATTGCGCCTCCGCCCGTAGCTGCGTTTTCAACCATGCAACAGAGCGGCTGCGCACCTGCCCTCGTTCAATTCAGCAATACCTCCACAGGAAACCCGACAACTTATACCTGGAGCTTCCCCGGCGGAACGCCTGCTACTTCTACACAGCCCTCGCCCAGCGTGAGCTATTCGCAGCCCGGTACTTACACCGCCACGCTCATCGTGAGCAATGCCGCCGGCGCCGATACCATCAGTCAGATGCTGACGGTGGGAGGCTTGCCGATGGCCGGTTTTGGTATAAATTATATGGTGGGTGAAAATTCCGCCGCGTTCAGCAATCAGTCCACACAGGCCGACAGCGTGCGTTGGCAGGCCGCCGGGCAAACCTCCACCGCCGACAATGTGGTGTTTGAATTTCCGGGAGACGGCATTTACACGGTCCAACTCATTGCTTTCAATCCTTGCGGCAACGACACCACCTCCCAAACCATCACCATCGTGACGCCGCCCGCCGCCGGATTCAGCGCCGATGCGGGCACGGGCTGCGCGCCTGCCGAGGTCGTTTTTGAAAATCAGTCGAGCCAAAACGCAACGGCTTTCGCCTGGAGCTTCCCCGGTGGAACGCCTGCCGAATCATCGGAAGCCTCGCCCAATGTAAGCTACCCGCAGCCCGGCACTTACACCGCCACGCTCATCGTGAGCAATGCCGCCGGCGCCGATACGATCAGTCAGACGGTGACTGTGGGAGGCTTGCCGATGGCCGGTTTGGGTATAAATTATATGGTGGGTGAAAATTCCGCCGCGTTCAGCAATCAGTCCACACAGGCCGACAGCGTGCGTTGGCAGGCCGCCGGGCAAACTTCCACCGCCGATAATGTGGTGTTTGAGTTTCCCGGAGACGGCATTTACACCGTCCAACTCATTGCTTTCAATCCTTGCGGCAACGACACCACCTCGCGAACCATCACCATCGTGACGCCGCCCGCCGCCGGATTCAGCGCCGATGCGGGTACGGGCTGCGCGCCTGCGGAGGTCGTTTTTGAAAATCAGTCGAGCCAAAATGCAACGGCTTTCGCCTGGAGCTTCCCCGGTGGAACGCCCGCCGAATCCTCGGAAGCCTCGCCCAACGTGAGCTATCCGCAGCCCGGTACCTATACCGCCACGCTCATCGTGAGCAATGCCGCCGGAGCCGATACCATCAGTCAGACGCTGACGGTGGGAGGCTTGCCGATGGCCGATTTTGGTATGAATTACATGATAGGTGAAAACTCCGCCGCGTTCAGCAATCAGTCCACACAGGCCGACAGCGTGCGTTGGCAGGCCGCTGGGCAAACCTCCACCGCCGATAGTGTGGTGTTTGAATTTCCCGGAGACGGCATTTACACAGTCCAACTCATTGCTTTCAACCGCTGCGACAACGATACCAGCTCCCAAACCATCACCATCGTGACGCCGCCCGCCGCCGGATTCAGCGCCGATACGGGCACAGGCTGCGCGCCTGCCGAGGTCGTTTTTGAAAATCAGTCGAGCCAAAACGCAACGGCTTTCGCCTGGAGCTTCCCCGGTGGAACGCCCGCCGAATCATCGGAAGCCTCGCCCAACGTGAGCTATCCGCAGCCCGGTACCTATACCGCCACGCTCATCGTGAGCAATGCCGCCGGGGCCGATACCATCAGTCAGACGCTGACGGTGGGAGGTCTGCCTTTGGGTACCTTCAGCGCACAGGTCAACGGTCCGCAGGTTTCCGTGCAGGCCAATTCCTCCAACGCAACTGTCCTGAATTGGAATTTTGGCGACGGCAGCCAAAGCTCCGAACCGAACTCGACGCACACCTATTCTGCCGACGGGGACTACCTCATCACGCTGACGCTGAGCAATGCCTGCGGTGAAACCATCCTGACCGATCTGGTGACGATATTCACCGCACTTCCCGTAGCCGGGTTCAGCGCCGGCCAACGCGAGGGCTGCGCGCCCTTGGAGGTTTCGTTCAGCAATGAATCTTCTGCCAATGCGCAAAGCTTCCTGTGGCAATTCCCTGGCGCTCAGCCTGAAACCTCGTCGGAGATCAACCCAACGGTAAGTTACGCAGAGCCAGGTATTTATACTGTTTCGCTTACTGCTATCAACAGCAACGGAGGCTCAGCCATTACGCGTATGGATTACATCGTTGTTCGCGGGCTGCCGGTCGGCGGATTTACTTACGAGATTACCGGCTCGGAAGTGACCTTTCAAACCACTACGTCACAAGAACCCGGCGTCACTTATCACTGGGATTTCGGCAACGGCCACACTTCTAATCTGGCATCGCCCACACACGATTTCGGCAGTCCGGGCGGAGAGTATTTGGTTACACTGGAACTCCGCAACGAATGTGGCAGCACCATAACAGCCGAAACCTTGCTCATCATCGTCAGCCGCACAGGCGAGGCAATTTCCGGAAACGGATGGAGCGTTTTTCCCAATCCCGCATCGGGGCAGGTGGTGGTTGCCAAAGCTCAAAGCAGCATGGGGCAGCCTTTTGACTGGGTACTGCGCGATGTGTTGGGGCATACCCTCAAGCGCGTCAGGTTGGATACGGTCGGCGTCTCGGTCAGACAGGTCATTGATCTCGCCGGCCTGCCCTCCGGCATGTACATCTGGAGCATGGAGGGCGGCGGCACGGCAGGAATTTCCGGCACGGGCAAGTTAGTCGTGACGCAATAGTTCCTCATATGGAGGCCATTGTAGGGGGAGGTTTAAAAAAAATCTGTTGAAGGCTTGCAAATTTTGCAGATAAGCGTAATTTTGCACCCTGTTTTAAAAAAAGAAGAAAAGCGCCATGAAAAAAGGTATCCATCCTGAATCTTACCGCACCGTTGTTTTTAAGGACTTCTCTTGTGATGAAGCCTGGTTGTCACGTTCTTGCGCTCCCACGAAGGAGAAAATTATGTGGGAAGACGGCAATGAATATCCGCTGATTAAGTTGGAAATTTCCAGCAACTCGCACCCGTTCTTTACCGGCAAAATGAAGTTTGTGGATACCGCCGGTCGTATTGACAAGTTCAACAAGAAGTTTGCCAATACCCGCTTCAACAAGCCGAGCTGATTTTTTGGGGATACCTTTCGCCTCCCTAAGCTCCTGAACAACTGCCGGGCGCGCTTGCTTTACGACATCAATACCCCGATGTATCAACCGGGATATGAATATTATACTGTTCGATAGTGAAGTCAGAGGTGAACTATTGCCGTTCACCTATTTGCGGCCCGTTTGCGAAATTCGCATCGGCATTTTGACTATTCGGGAAAAGTGGGAGCGAAGGATGAACGCCTCTGTTTCCTACATTACCCAAGACTACCTCGCCGGGAAATTCCCCATAGACTACGGTTCCGAAAATTACCTCATCAACGGCTCTGTGCTGCCCTCCGACCAATTGGTGCAACTGCTGCGCGAGATGGAATTCGGGCAGGCTTATCTGAAAGGAGAAGAACTGATTGCCGCCAAATTGGATGGCGATCAGATGGAACGCTTAGTTCACGATGAAGACTTCGGCGAACTGCGCGGCTCCGACGTGTTAGATACCCAGTTCCTGAAAATCAACCACTTGTGGGATATTTTCGCACTCAACGGGCAGGCGCTGAAGGAGGATTTTGACCTCATTACCCAGGGACGTACTTCGCAGCCGCTGAGCGACACCAACCGCGTGCTGGGGGCTGAAAATATTTTTGTGGAAGAGGGCGCGAGCGTAGAATTTGCCATCATCAATGCCACTACCGGCCCGGTGTATATCGGCGCCGATGCCCTCATTATGGAGGGCTGTATGATTCGCGGCGGCTTGTCGGTAGGCGAGGGCGCGGTGATGAAAATGGGCGCTAAAATTTACGGTCCCACCACCATCGGTCCCGGCTGCAAGGTGGGCGGGGAGATCAACAACTCGGTATTTTTTGCCAATTCCAATAAATCGCACGACGGCTACATCGGCAATTCCGTCATCGGCGAATGGTGCAATCTGGGCGCCGATACCAACTGCTCTAACCTCAAAAACACTTACGAAGAGGTGCGCCTCTGGAACTACCCCAAAGAGCGCTTTTTGCCCACCGGACGGCAGTTTTGCGGCCTGTTCATGGGCGACTTCTCCCGCACGGGCATCAACGCCATGCTCAATACCGGCACTGTCATCGGCATTTCTGCCAATGTGTATGGCGACGGTTTTCCCCGCAATTTCATCCCGTCCTTTGCCTGGGGCGGCGCCTCCGGGTTCCAGACTTTCCGCATTGACAAAGCCTTCAACTCGGCCGAAAACATCATGAGCCGCCGCGAAATCCCCTTCGACGTGGGCGACCGCCTCATCATGCTGCGGGTGTACGAAGACTCGGCGCAATACCGGGTTTGGGAAAAAGAGCCGAGGCCGTAGGAGCCACTCGACCAAGCCCCCTTCCTCTGATTTACTTCTTACCGATTACGCACTTTGTAACGATGGGTACAGCCTGTTTATACCTGTCTGCGCTTTGTAGTGTGTGTTTTATGTTAAATTTTACCATTCTGTTCTTTTTATAAAATTTCTTTATCATATTTGCATAGTCGTATAATAATGAATGGTTCCAAGAGTGAAACTCCGTATTTTCTTCACCTTTATAATCAATTTTTTATGAGAACATTACTCCGTTTTATCATTCTTTTTCTACTTCAGGCCGTATGGCCGACCACTCAAGTAGGCTCCCAAACAATTGTTCGGGGGGGGGGCAGAAGTGGACAACAAAGTTTTGACTATTAAATTCAAGTCAAACGTAACTGACAAAGAGATTGCCTCTTTCGAGACTACGCACCGCCTCAAAATGCTCCGACGCGCCGCTACCGGATTTATTGACTACGAAATTGCTCCCGTACAGGATATTGTGGTGCTACACGATGAATTAAAAGGAGTAGAAGTCATAGAAGCAATTCAGTTGAATTATTTAGGTAACTGGTATTTCCAGCCCAATGACCCATTAGTTTCCCTACAGTGGTATTTGGATAAGATTCAGGCTTTTGCTGCATGGGATAATTCCAGAGGAAGCCAGGAAATAGTTGTCGCTGTATTGGATACTGGTATAGATTGGAGTCACCCTGATTTTGCCGGAGCTATTTACAGCAATAGTGCCGAAATTCCAGGCAACGGATTAGATGATGATGATAATGGCTTTGTGGACGATATACATGGTTGGAATTTTGAGAACAACAATAGTAATATCAACGACCTTTCAGGAACGCAATCTTTTCACGGTCATGGCACAAGGGTTTCGGGAATTATCGGAGCACAGTTAAACAATTCTATCGGTATTGCGGGCATTGGAGGAGGCATTCGGATAATGCCGGTGAAAGTCGGAAGCGAAGGACCTTTGTCCAGTATAGTAGATGATGCCATTTTATACGCAGCACAGAACGGAGCGAAGATTATCAACATGTCTTTTGGATGGCAATCTGTTGTTGAAGATAACCCTGCGAATGCCGCCATAGACGCCGCTATAACAATGGCTAAGGAGCAATATGGGTGTTTATTGATTGCAGCCTCTGGACATAGTAGTTCAAGTAATGTGCATTACCCGGCGAGACATGATCTTGTATTGTCTGTCGGGGGAAGCACTAAAGACGACCTTAGACCTACACAATCTGATTATGGGAATAAACTAAAAATTGCCGCACCTTATGAGCAAATCATTTCAACCAATGTCGGCGGCGGCTATTCCCAACTTTTCTCGTATCAAGCTCAAGGCACCAGTCTATCCTGTGCCATAGTCAGTGGGGTTGCCGCACTGATTTTATCAAAGTACCCGTGTCTTACTCCAGATCAAGTGACAGCTTGTTTATTGCAAACGGCCGATAAAGTAGGTGGATATGATTATAATCGGAATGGAAGAGCCGGACATTCATGGGAAATGGGATATGGCCGGGTGAATGCCGAAGCCGCCATAAAGTATGTTGAAAACGGGCTTTTTGCCAATAGTTCTGATTATTCTACTGTGACGTACTTCACAAATGCAACTATTTCTGGTATAAGTCAGCCATCAGGGCATATTGTGATAAATCCAGGTGTGACGCTTACTATTACAGGAGAACTACGGATGATGACCAATGCTACCATCGTTGTAAAACGTGGAGCACGGCTCATTGTGGATGGAGGCAAAATAACGCGAAGGCTGTGCTTTTCCCGCTGGGCAGGAATTTTTGTGGAGGGAAATTCAAGCGTACTTCA
This sequence comes from Saprospiraceae bacterium UBA2329, assembly GCA_002344975.1. Taxonomy (GTDB): domain Bacteria; phylum Bacteroidota; class Bacteroidia; order Chitinophagales; family Saprospiraceae; genus UBA2329. The sequence continues at coordinate 33,147 of DDUV01000026.1, forward strand.
ACCGGTAAATCCGGCATCAAGCCTTTCGCCCAACGGACCGGGAGTAGTTTGGCTAAAGAACAATGCCCTTATTGAGTACGCCCATAATGCCATCACTACCACCCGAAGACACGAAGCATGGAACGCTGCATATTGGGGGGGCTTGGTAGTAGCTGAAAATGCCACATTCTACAATAACCGACGTTCTGTAGAATTCATGAAATACGATCATTCCAACAATAGCCGCTTCGTCAATTGTAACTTTATTGACGAGACAGGCGAAGCTTTTGCAGGAGTTACTATTTGGGATACCGATAATATTCTTTTTGATGGCTGTAAGTTCAGTACGCGAAATAGTGGCGTATTGGCTTGGGACGCAGGAGCAATTGTCCGAAACGGATGTCAATTCTTCAATATGAGAGTAGGCGTAGAATCGTACGCTACTTCGCCTGTGTCCAGCGGCTCATTTTTGAGAGTAGGAGACTCTGACGGATTACAAAATGTGTTTGTCAACAATATTGCGCATATAGAGTCTTACAGTTCAGTTCGCCCCAAAGGTATAGAGATCGTCAACAACAGACTGCTTTCCGGGGGCTTACCGCCTATCGGGGTATTTATAGATGGCTCCAGTCGCTACACGATAGTCGGTAATTCATTAGAGGATGTAGATATTGGCATTCAGTTGATAAACACTTATGGTCATGATAATCATGTTGAGTGTAATGACTTCTCATTGGGTACATTCGGTGTCGTGATTGCCGGCGACAATAGCGGCCTGAATGTTCGTGAAAACAACTTTAGCACGTCCTTCGGTGATATCATTTTATGGGATGAAGGAAACGCATCTACGGGTATTTTTCCTTTTCAAGGTACGATCGGAGACCCGGCACACAATTGCTTTTCATCCGACTTTGAACACATTTGGACGGTAGGCCCAACGATTCCATTTGTTTACTATGTACCGATAGGCCAGGAAAACACCTGCAAAATGCCTAGCCAGCAAAGTATACTAGGCACAAATAATTACCAGGTAGAGTTTATTGATGTTTTGATTCCGCATGATTGTCCGATCATTCCATTAGCGCCTCCACCTCATGAGGGGCCTTATACATACAGCCACTACCTGTCGGCTAAAAACGGCCTGGCTTATTTGGAGGGCATTATCGGAGCCGGCTCCAGCAATTTACAAACGCGCGCGGCTTGGGCAGAACAGTACAGACTGAAGCATAAAATCATAGACTGGTTTTTGTCGGACGCCATCGCAAGCGGTCAATTGGGTAATGCTTTGCAGGTTTTGAACAGCGAAAACACCCGTGAAGCCCAGCGCCTGATATACGGTTTGTACGTTCAGCAAAAGCAATATGCAGCGGCTGTCGTGGCATTGAATGCCATCCCTCAGAGCGACAAGTACGATGAGGAGTTTTACGCCGTGCAGCAAATCAATCTGGCCAGATTGCAGCATGAGGGGGAGTTTACACTTTCTGCATTGCAGCGCGAAACGCTCAAAAACATCGCTTACAGCAAATCACCTGAACGCGGTCATGCCAGGGGGTTACTTTCTTTGTTGGAGGGCTATTATTTTGAACCGGATACCTTTGCTATTCCGGCCTACCCTGCGGCCATGATTGCCATGCCCAATACGGCGCCTGCTCGCGACTTGCCGGATGCGCCTTTACTCTTTCCCAATCCGGCACAAGACCGGCTATCGGTTCAAATTCCGAGTACATGGAAGGGCTCCGGGCGTATCATAGTCACCGATATGCCGGGGCGTACCATCATGGAACGCCCATGGGGTGAAGGCCAGAATGTGGAACTAGACGTACACGCACTGCGCAGCGGCATTTATCTGTTGGTCTGTGAGCAAAACGGACAGGCCCTCTTCCACGGCAAAATCGTAAAGCAATAACCTGCATTTCCTCACATCGGGAGCGGCGGTGGCTCGAAAGTCATGGCCGCTCCCTCACTTCATTTTTACTAATGAATAAGCTCATATACCTTACCGGCATACTGCTATGCCTGTGTTTTTATACATCAGCCCAGCAAACTTTCATGCGTTCCATAGACATGAATAACGAAGGAGACCTTGGCCTTCAGATATATAAAGTGGAAGACCAATATATGATTTCGGTCGGCTCTCTGATCAACAATATCAAATGCCTGAATTTATTAAGAGTGGACGCAGAGGGCAACGTCATTTACAAAAGACAATACAGCTCGCTGCCTTACAATTGGGAACCTAATGCTTATACTATGTGCCGGGTAGGCGACAGAAGCTATATTGCAGGGCAGATTTATGATCCCCAGAACAATACACAAGGCTTCATCATGGAGTTTGATGATGACACCGGCGATAGTTTGGGAATGATCATTCAAGGTGGGCCATATCAGGAGTTGGTTATCAATCTGACCCCCACGTTTGACGGCAACCTGCTCATGGGCGCGTATCGCCATTTTTCAGACAACAGAATCTGGTTGCAAAAACGCAGACCCGATTTGTCTTTGGTATGGGAACGATTTTTGGGGCCTTCTTTCAGTTGGCAGGGTTTGGGAAAAATAGTTGAATCAGTTGACGGAGAAATTGTTTTCGGACGCCGGGTTTGCCTGCACCCATCCGGGCTGTGTACCAAAGAAAATCTGCTGATTACCCGTACAGACTCTACAGGACAAGAAATATGGTCCATCATGCACCCTGAAAAAGCGGATAACACACATCCCTCTATGGTGGCAATGGACAATGGAGAGGTGGCTGTTTCATGGGCAAGAGACTTATGGGAGGAATTGGACAGTATGATCCCATATCCGCCTTCTGTACTTTGGTATAGCAGAGAGGGCGAGCTTGTACGGCGATATGATTTTGCATCCACGGTGGGCAGGGATATTTTTAATCTCAAAATAGCTTCTAACGGGGATATATTTGGAGTCGGCATGGGGGATAGAAGAGCAGAAAGCATGGGCTTAACGGGCTGGTTGTTTAGATTATCCCCTCAGGGCGAATTACTCTGGGAACGGTATATATCCGATATTCGCAATTCCGTTAAGTTGCAGTATTTTCGCGACCTGCATGAAGAACCAGACGGAAGTTTGGTTCTTGTCGGAAGCCATAATGACACTTTTCCTGATCATATCCCTTTTGTCAACAACCCAAATGTATGGTTTGTGCGCTTAGATAGTACCGGCTGCTTCGAGCCGGGCTGTGGCTCCATACAAGTCATCACTTCTGCACAAGAGCCGCTTGCAATGCCCTCAGGCAGCCCTGAACTTATCTTGTTTCCCAATCCCGCCGGCGCTTCTTTTTCGCTACTTATGGAGGGCTATTCCCAACCCGTGTATCCTGCGCAGGCCAAAATGTGGGACATGCAGGGCCGCCTGCTGGAAGAACGCACCGTGGGTGCGCCGTCCGAAATCTGGTACTGCGAAGACCGCCCGCCAGGCGTATATTGGATACAGATACACACCTCCGCAGGGCAGGCAGGCGTGGCCAAGTTGGTGAAGCGGTAACCAACCTCACTCCGCCACCGCTATCACCCCCTTCACCGCTTTCTGCCAGCCTTTTTTTAGTTCATTGCGCTGTGCATCGCTCATGGTGGGCGAGAAGCTGCGGTCGGCCTGCCATTGCTGCCCGATTTCGGCTAAGTTTTGCCAATAGCCCACGGCCAGGCCCGCCAGATAAGCGGCGCCCAGCGCGGTAGTTTCGTGTACCTGTGGGCGCACCACTCTACAATCCAGCACATCGCATTGGAACTGCATCAGAAAATTGTTGACCGTAGCGCCGCCGTCCACCCGCAATTCTGCAATCCGAATGCCCGAATCGGCCTCCATCGCTTCCAGCACGTCCATCGTTTGGTAGGCAATGCTTTCCAGCGCGGCCCTGGCGATGTGCGCCTGCCGCGTGCCACGAGAAATGCCCGTAATGGCGCCCCTCGCCTGTTGATTCCAGTGCGGCGCGCCCAATCCCGCGAAAGCCGGCACCACATACACCCCGTCGGTAGAGTCCACTTCGAGGGCCAAAGCCTCCACCTCGGCGGAAGAGCGAATGATTTGCAGGCCGTCGCGGAGCCATTGCACTACCGCCCCGGCAATGAACACGCTGCCTTCGAGTGCGTAATGTGTGAGGCCGTCAATCTGCCAGGCTACGGTGGTGAGCAGTGCATTTTGGCTGGCCACTGCCTGCGTGCCCGTATTCATCAGCATAAAACAGCCCGTGCCGTAGGTGTTTTTCACCATGCCCGGCTCAATGCACATTTGTCCGAAGAGCGCCGCCTGCTGGTCGCCGGCAATACCTGCAATGGGCATGCGGGTGGCAGTGAGCACGTTTTCCGTGTGACCATATACCTCGCTGCTGCTGCGGATTTGGGGTAGCATAGCCGCCGGGACGCCGAACAATTCCAGCAATTCGGGGTCCCATTCGAGGGTATGGATATTGCAGAGCATGGTGCGGGAGGCGTTGCTCACATCGGTGGCGTGTACCTTGCCGTTGGTGAGTTTCCACAGCAGCCAGGTGTCAATGGTGCCGAAACAAAGTTCGCCCTGTTCGGCCAATGCGCGGGCGCCGGGTACATGATCCAATATCCACCGCACTTTTGTGGCGCTGAAATAGGCGTCTATTACGAGGCCGGTTTTTTGCTGAATGAGCGCGCTTTTGCCCTGTGCTTTCAGTTCGTCGCAGAAGCCGGCGGTGCGGCGGTCTTGCCACACAATGGCATGATGGATGGGCCGTCCGGTGCTTCGATTCCACACCACCGCCGTTTCGCGCTGATTGGTGATGCCGATGGCGGCAATATGCTCCGTGCTCAGTCCGGCTTTCGTAACAGCCTCGGCGGCCACCCCGATCTGCGTACTCCAGATTTCATCGGCGTCGTGTTCTACCCAGCCCGATTGCGGGAAATATTGGGTAAATTCTTTCTGTGCCATAGACACAACGGCGCCGCTATGATCGAACACAATGGCGCGGCTGCTGGTGGTGCCCTGATCGAGCGCGAGGATGTACTTTTGCATGTGTAAAAAATTATGACTTTAAGATGGCGTGAAAATAGGTATTTCGTTGCAATTTTACGCGTCGGAAGTTTTTGGGGCGGGGAAAAGTCGGCTGCACGCTGTAAGCCACAAGCCTCAAGTCTCAAGCTGCGAGTTTGATTTTCATAAAGGGGAAAAAGCGCTCATTCTGAATAGGACTTTATAGACTTCCCAAACGGAAAATCTGATTTCTCCACGAAAAAACAGGCTTATGGCTTATAGCCTGTGGCTTGCAGCTTTCCGCGATATTCTAAATTGAAGCAATAAAAAATACAACAACCTATGTGTACCACCTGCGGATGCAATCAACCGGAAGAAGCCGTCACCATTCACACCCATGCCGAAGGCCATGCCCACGAACATCACGAACACGGCCATGAACACCACCACCATCATGGCCATGAACACGGGCACGACCACCACCATCACGGGGAGAAGACGGTGATCGAGTTGGAGCAGGATATTCTTCAGAAAAACAACCTTTTGGCCGAGCGCAACCGGGGCTATTTCGATGCCAAAAACATACTGGCACTCAATCTCGTGAGTTCGCCAGGCTCCGGCAAAACGGCCCTGCTGGAGCGCACCATCCGCGACATAGGCACTGAGATGCCCGTTTTCGTCATTGAGGGCGACCAGCAAACCATGAACGACGCCGACCGCATCGCCGCTACGGGCGCTCCGGTGGTGCAGATCAATACCGGCAAAGGCTGCCATTTGGACTCCGATATGATCAACAAGGCCCTCAAAAAGCTGAACCCTGCCGAGGGCGCCGTGGTGATGATAGAAAACGTGGGCAACTTGGTATGCCCGGCCATGTTCGATCTGGGCGAAACGGCCCGCGTGGTCATCATGAGCGTGACGGAAGGCGACGACAAGCCCATCAAATACCCCGATATGTTCCACTCGGCGCACCTGTGCATCATCAACAAAACCGACCTGCTGCCCTACGTTCCCTTCGATGTGGAAAAAGCCAAGGCGTATGCACGGCAGGTGAATCACCACCTCAGCTTCATCGAAGTGTCGGCGTACACCGGCGAAGGCATGGAGGCATGGTACAAGTGGTTGCGCCACGCCCTGCATCATGCTCGCCGGGGCGAGGCGGTACATCATCATCATTGAGGGGGGGAGGTAAGTTGGGCTTAGCGCCTCACTTTAGCCGGCTGCCGGGCGATTGCGAAGCCTTTCAGGATTCGTAATCGTAGTGGGCCGTACATGTGTAGTGAAGGGGTGATTTGCCTTGCGACGGCACAGATCATCACCCCTTCACTAAGCCCGAAAAAATGATATGGATAACCAGTGTGGTACGTTTACGAATCCTTTTTGCAGGCTTCGCAAAGGTGCGGACTGCTCGCGCCGAGATTCTATCTCGCGTGCGTATTATGCGGTTTCCAACCGCGTATAAAACACCTGCGAAGATGAGTATTTGGCGGGTATGAACCCGCCGGATAGCGGCACGAGATGGAATCTCGCGCCAGCGGAATCTCGCGCCAGCAGCTTAGTGAAGGGGTGATTTGCCTTGCGACGGCACAGGTCATCACCCCTTCACTAAGCCCGAAAAAATGATATGGATAATCAGTGCGGTACGTTTACGAAACTTTTGGAAGTTTCGCAAACGTACACTCCACCGCCGCAACCATCACTGCTTCACCACGCGCAAGACCTGTTTTCGGTTCCCGCCGGTACACTCCAGCAAATACACGCCGGCATCCAGCCCCGTCAGATCGAGTGGCCAAGCCTCGCCTGCGCGCAGTTCGTCTTTGCGGAAACGCAACAGCACTTTACCCAATACATCCCGCACCAAAACATCCATTTGCATACTTTCCGGCGCCGGCGAGGAGACAAACAGTTCTCCGTTGAATGGATTGGGGGCAATGCTGAGCATCTCGCCGCGGTCGTCCCGCAATTGTGCGAAAACATTGACGAATACACACACCTCGCGGCTGCACACCTCTCCGTTGGGCGTAGTGCGCTGCACCTCCATGCACACCTGATAAATGCCGGTGCCGGCAAAGGTGTAAGTCAAAGGCGCATTGGCGCTGGTCGTTCCCATGTTCGTCCAGGGGGAAGCCACCGTAATGGGGAAGCGTCGGAAACGCCAGCGCACGCCGTCGCAGACGAGCAGGTCGGCGGGTGGCGTAAATCTGTAGGTGAAGGGCGCTGCGGGCGGAGCGGGCAGTACCGCCGTGGCAAAGCCGGCCTGAACAGTGGCGGCAAACGTATCGTCGCAACGGCATCTGATCTGATCCATCGGGCAGGCGCCGCTCGTCCAGGACGTGACGCCAAAGTGATTTTGCGCCACGCAGGCATTGGAGTAGGTCACGTTGTCGCAGCCGCAAACCGGATCGTAAATGGCCAAGCAGGGTAGCGTCAAATCAATTTGCGTGGAATCAATGCAGGGGCTGGCACATTCCGGCAGTTCAATACAATGCCGCACATTGCAACACTCCACATTGAGGGTGTCGTGCATAGCCATTGTGAAACAGACCGAATCGCCGGCCATGGCAGGCGCGCCAATGGGAATGCTGAATGCCAGTTGTCCGCCGGGAGGTACAGGCGTGCCGGGCAGGCTTTGGTTGTAAGCACCGAGGCCGGGCGGCGAGGTGAACACCATATTGAGCTGGTTGATGGTGTAGGGCGATGTGTTGTTGAAATTGCCCTGATACAGCCAGCCGCCGTTGGGCGAACAAACCACTTCCTCTTCAGAGAAATAACCACAGGGCGGGAAACAGGCCAGCACCACTGTGTCGCGGCAGACCACCGAATCTCCCTGCATCCACTTGATTTCCAACAGTGGATTGGCAAATTGCGCCGTGTTGATGCACAGCACGGGCAGGTTGGTGGCGCCCAATGGCAGCGCGCTCCCCAGTGGCGGTATCACATCGAGCATGATGACGGTGGGGCTGTAACCGATGGTGGCCCAACCGGAACCGAGCGTGTTGGCAAAGGTGCTGAAAGTAGCGCCGGGCGTGATGAGGCAGAGGCCCACGCCGTCAAAGTAATTGCCTGAGAAATTGTTGATCAAAGTAACGTTGAAACAACATGGCCCCGTGCCGGTGGGGCCTATGGGCCGCGCAGCCACCTCTATGTCGTCGCAGGGTTCGCAATCCGGTATGGCGATGCAATACAAGGTGTCGAGCGAGCAACACAAGGCCGTGTCCACCGTAGCCGGATCGAAATCGTGGGCCAACATGCGGAAGCAAAGCGTATCTCCAAAAATACTTGTTCCTCCGCCCAGCATCACCGTGTAAGTACGGCACTCGCCGGGTGCAATGGCCGGTGAAGCATTGATGGCCGGCGGCGTAATGGTGACTCCATTCGGGCTGACGGGCTGCAACAAAATATACCCCACACTGAAGGCCGCATCAATGGGATTGCACACCGTGAAGGTGTATTTCACCTCTTTGTTTTCGCAGTAAATGCTGTCGCTGAGCAGATAGAGGCAGTCGGGTTCAAGCGGGCATTCCAACTCCAAAGTATCGGAACAAACAATGTCATACACGTCGTCGTACCAGTCGAAGATGATCTGCTGCGGCGAATTGCTCACATTTTTCAGACAGAATTTGATAAAGTTATTGAGCGCGCCCTGCGGCATGTTGCTCCAGGATGCGCCGGTGAGGAAAAGATTGCCCGGACTGAAGCCCACCGGTGTCAATGACGGGTGCAGCGAACTCAGGTCGAAGTCAAAATCTGCATCCTGTGTATGGATGTTCAAACCCGAAATCGGGCCGGTATAGCTGTTGTTGTAACTCAATGTCCAGCAGCAGGTATCGCCGGAAACGGGCGTTGTAGTCACATCAAACAGATTCTCGCAGCCGCAGTCCATCAGTTCCAAAATCAAAGTATCGCTGGTGGCCGAGCACCCCGCCGCTGTAGTACCGGTGAGGCTGTACGAACCGCTTTGGGTAACGACGAGGCAGGGGCTGTTGGCGCCGGTTATGGGCGCGCCGTTGAAATTCCATTGATAGGATGCCAAACCCGCCGGGCCGCAAATCGTGTCGGGATTGCAGGCTTTGTAACATCCGGTTGGCACCAAACACAAGTCCGGCAACGGGTTCACAATCGCAAAGGCCGAACTGCTGCATCCGGTCAGCGTGTCCACACCGGTAGCGGTGTAAGAACCGGCCTGCAATACCGTGATGGACGTGCCGCTGCCGCCATTGCTCCAGGAATAGACCACGTTGGCTTGCACCGGCGAAATAGTGAGCACAGAGGGCGTACCCTCGCAGGCCGGAGTGGGCACGGCGTTCACCACAAACGAAGGCGATACGGCTACCGTCACCGTTACGGGCGGGGATACTGCCGAACAACCATTGCCGTCGGTCACAGACACCGCATAAGCCGGCGAGAGGCTGCCCGAACAGACCTGTAAAGAAGCGCCGGTTTGCCCCAAAATCGGATTCACCGGATCGAGCCATTGGTAAGAATAGCCCGGCGGCGCCAGGAGCGTGGTGCAGCCCATATCGCAGATCACCAAATTGCCGCTGATGACGGTCGGCGGCGGAGGCAGCACCGTTACCGTGACGGCGGGCGTGGTGTAAGAACAGGGGCCAAGCGTAACCTGCACGCTGTAAGTGCCGCTGCTCGTGACGGTCAGCGTGGGGCCGGTAGAGTTGTCGCTCCACAGGTAGGTGTAGCCCGTTCCGGCGGGGGCCGTCAGCGTCACGCTTTGGCCGGCGCATACCGGCGCGGTAGTGCTGGGCGTGATGACGCCGGAGGGCGTGGGTTGCACTACAATGTTTTGGGTGGAGGAGTTGGTACAACCTTGTGCATCCATGACGGTGAGGGTCACTGTGTAAGGGCCGTCCATGAGGTAGGTTTGCATCGGACTCTGGCTGCCGTTGGAGGCGCCGTTGCCGAAATTCCACAACCAACTGATGACACTGCCGGTAGCCATGCCCATAAATTGCACAGGCTGCCCCGCGCAGGGCGGATTGGGATTGATGGAAATACTCGGCGCGCCCAGTCCCGTCACCATTACATTTTGAGTAATCGTAGCCTGACAGCCGCCCATCAATGTGACGGTGAGCGTTACGGTATAATTGCCCGCAGAGGCATAACTGTAAACCGGATTGACCGCCGTAGAGGTGTTGGTATTGGTACCATCAAAGTCCCAGAAGTAGCCGGAAATGGTTTCGCCCGGCAGGATGCTCGTCAGATTGGTAAAGGTGACCGTAAACGGCACAGGCGAACAACCGATCACAGCGCTGAAATGGGCTGCTACCGGTACGCACACGCTGTCGGTGAAGCCCACCAAGCAGTTGGCCGGCGTTCCGTCTGAGAGGGTGCCCGGCGTAGTACCCAGTAGTTCCACATAAAAACAGCCGGCTTGCGTGTAGGTATGTTGCGCGGCTGCCAGGGTGCCGGAATTGGTATTGCTCCCCGGATCGCCGAAATTCCATCCTGTGAGGGTCACATTGGAGGAAGTAGTGGAAAAATTGACCACGTTGCAATTGGGAAACTGATTGGCCGGAGTGAAAGACAGACTGTGCGGGCCGTTGGGCGTACAGCCGTCTCCGTCGCAAATATCCTGAACAACGGTAATGCTGTTCGACGTAGAGATACAGCCGTTGGGGGCGGTCACCACCACCCAGTAGTTGAAAGTGGCGGCCACATTGGTATTGTTGTGTGTAAAAGTGGTAGCCGTCGGTGAGGAGGCGCCCTGAGATACACCGTTACAGAACCATTCGTAGGTATTGCCGGGCTGAGTCAGTGCTATCAGTGTGGATGATGCCGGTGTGGGCGGATTGATACACAACAAGGTAGGGCTGCCTGATGAGATGGATGCCAAAGGCCCCGGGGCAGGTACCACCTGATACGGCACGGTAATCATACAGCCGTTGGCGTCGATGGTTTTTACGGTATAAGACCCCGGCGTAGAAACGGTAATGGTTTGGTTAGTAGCCATATTGGACCATAGATAGCCGCTGAACCCGCTGCCTGCATCCAAAGTGACGCTGCTACCGGGGCAGAGCACGCCCGTTTGGGTAATGACAGGTACCACCGGCGGATTAAGCGTTACCGGAATGCTGTGCGTTTGCGTGACGCCGCAGAGGGTCACCGCTACCGTAAGCATGGGAGTGCCGGGAGTGTTGTTCCATTGCACGTCAATATTGGGCGTACCCTGACCTGCCACCACGCTGCCCGCTGTAGCCGGCGAGATGGTCCAGTTGAACATGGCATCGGGGTGTTGCGCGGGGCCGGCGGAATACATCTGCGTACTGTTGATGCAGCCAGAAGGCCCGCTGATGGTAAGCGGCCCGGCGATTTGTTTGGCCTGCACGGTCAGTTGTATGGCCGGCGAACTGCACATCGGCTGCCCCGTGAGGCTTTGCGAAAGTGACAAAGTGTATAGCCCCGAACCGCCCCAGGTGACGGTGATGGAGTTGCCGGTACCCGTAGTGGGCGTGCCGCCGGTGACCGTCCAATTCAGTACCGTACCCGAAGCCGATGTATGGCCGAAATAGGTTTGCGTTTCGCCGGGGCATATCAGCAGCGGCCCGGTGATGGAGTCGGGAGCGGGCACATCTAATACCCGAATGACGACCGAGGCGCTGCTGTTGCAATAATCGGCGGCATTGGTCGGCACTGCCGTGACGGTATAAGTACCCGGTATTGTCCAGTTGATGTTGATGGCGCCGGTACCTTGCCCGGAGAAAAGTGCCGCCGGACTGACCGTCCAGTTGTAACTCGTGAAAGGCAAGGCAAAAACGCTGGAGGTGGAATTGACACACACCACGCTGGGCGATGCTTGTACTGTAAACTTAGGTCTGATCTGCACATTCAGCGTGGCCGTGCCGCTGCAATCGGGCGGACTGTGGCCCGGCAAGCCCTGTAAAAACGGGCTGCTGTAATTCACCGTAATCGTGCCTGTCGGCCCCGGCCCCCATTGTATCGTAGCGACATTGGTACCCTGCCCCGAAACGACGGTACCTCCACCCACTTGCCAGTCATAATACACACCGGGCCATTTGGGCAGGGTGTAAGTGGCTGTTTCATTTTGGCAAACTACCGTGGGGCCGCTCACCACCGCCGTGGGCGAGATGATGGGAACAACGGCAGTCACCGGCTCGTCGCAGTAAGTTTGGCTACAGCCCGACACCTGCAAAGTGACCGTTCCGAACGGCCCATTGCCCCATACAACGCAAATCGTATCGTTGCCCTGACCGGTAAAACTCAGCGGTAGCCCGTTGTGGTCCAGCACCGTCCATTGGTAAGAGGCGCAGTTGGCGGCGTCGGTCCAGTATTTGCTGCTGTCTCCGGCGCAAAGGGTAGAAATCCAATAGATATTCGGGCCGGGCAATGAGTCCACCGTGACGGTCATGCACATCGTATCGGTGCAGCAGCAAAGGGGATTGCCGCGCGGGTCCACATTGTCTTTGGTTACATACAAACAGACATCGTAGGTACCGGGCGAGTTGAACTCGTGCGTGGGCGAGAACATAGCCGAAGAGCTGCCGTCGCCGAAATCCCAGTAATAACTGTTGCCGCCGGTGGAAGTATTGGTAAAAGTGACGGAGCCGCCGAGGCATATCGAAGTGGCCGATTTGGTAAATGACGCTGTGGGTTTGGGCAATATGTTGACACAAATATTGCGGGTGATGCCCACATTGAGACTGTCGGTAATGGTAATGCTGATGTTGCCCGTTCCGGCCGGTCCCCAGACGATGTTTACCTCGGCAGGATGGCTGCCCGGCGAAACCACGCCTCCCGATGCACTCCAGTTGTAAGAGAATCCCGGCAGGTTCGGCAGGAAAAAAGTGACCTCCGATTCGGCGCACACATCCACGCAGGCGGGTTGTAAATCGGGGTTGCCCGAACTACTCCTGTTTAAATAGTCGCTCAAATCAATGACCGAACAATCTGGCTTGGGGCACTTGATGGTGAGTTCAATTTTTGCAAAACAAGCGGGATCATCGCAGTTTTCGTACCGATAGCCGAATGTATAAGTGCCGCAGCAATCGGGGCTGTCGGAAATGAGCCGGAGTTCTCCGTTTTCGAGCAGTCGTACGCAGTTGGATTGAAACAGGGGAACGACTAAGGCATTGACCCCCGCCGGTATCGAGTCATTGTCTTTGACGTTGAACGTGAACGGCACGCCGAGTTGGATGCACACGGTGTCGTCCACGGCGCGGAAATTCTGAGCATGTGTCGTTTGGAGAGAAATGAGGCAAAATGCGCAAGTGAAAAAAAACAATGACTGTAAAGGCTTCATGGTATGGTGTGTTTGTTTTGGGAAATAAAAATTTACACAAATTTAACACAAAATACCGAACCGTAGGTTTTTTACATGCCGCCCAAGTTGTTTTTATGACAATACCCCTCACCGAACCAATCCGCCGCTCAGTCGCAGCAATTCCGTTTCGGTGGTTTTGAGGTTGTACAGCGCGTTGAGGCGGGTTTGCGTAGCGTTGATGTAGGAGATTTGAATGGAGCGGTAATCGAAGAAGCTGATGAGGCCGCCGCGGAAGCGTTCTTCGGCAATCTGGATATTGCGCCGGGCATTGTTCACCAGCTGGTTGCTCAGTTCCAGCACGCGTTTTTGATTGTTGTAAGATTCCAGGGCTATGTCTAATTGTGTCAGGAGATTGCGCCTCATGTCGTCCATGCCGAGTTGGGTGTTCAGTTCGGCTATGCGGGCGGTTTGTACATTTCGGCGCCGTGCGCCGCCGTCAAAAAGGTTGTAAGCGGCGCTGAGGTTCACAAAGAGGTTGAAGTTGGTGTTTTGGATGCCGCCGAGGTCTCGCAGTTCGCCGTTGGCAAAAAGGCCGTTGGCAAAAATATTGCGGCTCAGGGTGTAAGAGGCTCCCGAACGCAGGCTCAGCGTGGGCTTGTTGAAACTCTCCTGGAAGCGGGTTTGCACGGCGGCCAATTCTCTGCCGATGCGCAACTGGGCCAGCGCCTGATTGGAGTTGAGCATTCGGGTGCGCAGTTCTTCGGCGTCGTATCGGGTTGTTTCTACCGGCAGGCGGTCGGTCAGCGCGTAGGCAGTTTCGGGGTTGTCTTCACCGATGGCGCGGCGGAGGTTGCGCATGGCATTGGCTACGTTGGTTTGTTGTACCAAATACGCAGTCGAGTCGTTGAGCCAGGCGTCTTGCGTCTGAATGACATCGAACGTGGAAGACTGTCCGAATTCCTGCCGGGTGCGCTGATATTCGAGGCGCTCTCTCGACAAACGCAGCACTTCGGCGCGTACCTGCAATTGTTCCTGTTGGATAACGGCCTGGTAATAACTCAAAATGACGTCTTCAATAGTAGCTTCCACGGCCTGCCGCACATTGCCCTGCGCTTGATTTTCAATCAATTGAAGCTGTTCTTTGCTGATATGCACCCGGTGGCCGCCATACACCACCCATACTGCTTCCACGCCGGGCGTGATGCCTGTGTTGAGGGCAGAAAGGGATTGGAGAAAGGAGGCCGGGTTTTGGTTGTTGTTGTATCCGTTGTTGAGGTTGACGGTGGCGTTCACGTCGGGGTAACGGCCCGCGGCGCCCCAGTCGTTGTTGATTCGGGCAGTTTCTGCGTTGTTGCGGGCCGATTGCAGCGGCAGGTTGCGTTGTATTCCCAGTGCAATGGCCTGTTCGATGCTGAGCGGCGTTTGTGCCTTGGCGGCAATACCGGAAAAAAGGAGCGTGATGGCGACGTAAAAAATGTATTTCATGGATGACCTTTTTCTACAGAGTGAAAAGACTGCCGCAAGCTGCGGAACTCGAAAATGGTGGGCGGTTTTCAGGAGTGAGAGGTGAGTGTGTGAGGGGTGAGCAACCCGAAACCCCGAACCCGAACCCCCGAACCCCAAGCCCGTTCCTGCCGGAACTCCAAAGTTTTTAACGCGAAACTTAGCGAAGGGCGCGAAATTCCGCGAATGCGAGGGAAACCTGAAACCTCGAACCATAAACCGGTCGGCAGTAGCCGCGCCGTGGCGCGGGGTGCCAAGCGCGAGGGAACCCGAAATCAGAAATCAGGAATCAGAAATCAGGAATCAGAAATCAGAAATCCACCCGTTCCAACCCGAAACCTTGAACCCGAAACAACCACGCGCAAAGGTAACATTCCCCCTCAATACGCACTGCGTCGTTTGCCTTCCAGCCAGTCCACATATTGCACATCGCCTATGCGGAGGCGCAGCGGCATCCGAAAAGCGCGCTCCATTTTTACTTCCAATTTGCAAAACAATGCCAGTTCCTGATAATGCCAGGCTTTGGGCTGAGCGGCGGGCTGGAATTTGGCGTTGGGCAGAACAGGAAGTTCCGGCGCAGGTACACGCCAGGACATGCGGGAGACGTGGAGCGGAGGAAGTTGCAAACCAGGGCCGGAAGCGCGTCTGACCGTTTGTGCCGATAAAGCCGCCCCGCCGAGGAGGCAACAGCACAAGGCGATGAGCAGCTTCCGGCGCAGGGCATTCATCGTTTGAATGGTTGATGACGAGCAATATAATCAGCTACATGGTTTTGCCAAAGCTCCCGAAGGCGTCGGGACACAGGGCCGGGCCGCCCCTCGCCGATGCGCAGTTCATCTATTTGCACTACAGGCAGTACGCCTTTGATGGTACTGGTGAGGAAGGCTTCGGCAGCGCGAGGCAATTCGTCCAATGTGAGATCGCGTACCTCGGTGCGAATGCCTGCCTGCTGCGCCAGTTCCAGAACGTGCTTGCGGGTAACTCCGTGCAACACCTGTTCGGCAGGCGTTACCAATACGCCTTCGGCAGTGACAATGAAAAAGTTGGAACGCGCACTTTCGCTCACCAAGCGCCCATCGTGGTACAAGACTTCCGGCGCGCCTGCCTGCTTGAGCAATTCACGGATGTGGATGCCCGTGAGGTAGTTGGTGCTTTTTACCTCCGGCACTTCGCGCAGGTGGCGGTACAGCATCAGCTTGATGCCTTCCTCGTATCGCTCGGGCGCTACGGAAGGCATGGGGTGCTGCATGATGGCCAGATTCGGCTCTGCCGGCGTGTAGCTGTCGTCGGCATACCCGCCGGTGAGCAGCAGCCGGATGGCTGTGTTGCGTTCGCGATTGGCTTCCAGCAGCCTTGCGATGCGTTGGCGCAGTTCCTCTGGGGCAATGGGCACTTCGAGGCCGAGCAGCCGCGCAGAGCGGTAGAAGCGATCTGCGTAGTCATCCCAAAACATGGGCACGCCCTGCCGAACGAGAAAGTAATCGAAAATGCCGTATCCGCGTAGCAGTCCCAGGTCGTCGAGCCGAAACGAAGCCGTGTATTTTTGTCTCAGACCTCCGTTGACATCGTGGTAGCGTATCATCAGAGTTCGTAGTTGGGACCCAGTTCGCTGAGCCTTTTTTCATAAAAATCATTGATGATGCGCACCACTTCCTCGGCGTCATCGGTCATGGGAATGAGGTCCATGTCGCCGGGACTGATGTTGTGTTCTTTTTCGAGCATGACGGTGCGAATCCACTCGCGCATGCCGCCCCAAAACTCGGTGCCGAACAGAATGATCGGCAGGGGGGTGATTTTCTTGGTTTGCACCAGCGTGAGTACCTCAAACAGTTCATCCAGCGTGCCGAAGCCGCCGGGCAGAATGACAAAAGCCTGAGCGTATTTGACAAACATCACTTTGCGCACAAAGAAGTAGCGGAAGTTGAGGTTTTTGTCGGGATCAATAAACTGATTGTGGCTTTGCTCGTGCGGCAGGTTGATGTTGAGGCCCACCGAACGACCGCCGGAGAGCGCCGCGCCTTTGTTGCCTGCTTCCATGATGCCCGGGCCGCCGCCGGTGATGATGCCGTAGCCGGCCTTGGTGAGTACCGATGCGATTTCCACCGCTTTGCGATAGTAAGGATGGTCGGGTTTGGTACGAGCCGATCCGAAGATGGAAACGCAGGGGCCGATCTGATTGAGGGTTTCGAACCCGTCCACAAATTCTGAGATCATTTTGAACATCGTCCAGGAATTTTCTCCTTTCAGATTGCGCCCCCATTGTTTCATGGTAGGCTTGGCGGCAATAATTGGTTGGTCTTCTATCATAACGTTTTGCATTTTACAGAAAGAATTAAACGCCGATTCAGGGTGCTGTGTTTCAAAAGCCGGGGCGGAATTTCAATACAAGGGCCGTAAAACAAGCGCTGCCGGAATTTCGTTTCTATGCCGTGTTGCCCGCGGCAGCCTTCATATTTACACGTCTTATGAATAAAAAATACATACTGGCAGTCATTGGTTTGATGAGCGCGGCGGTCGTCGGTGTGGTGTGGCTGCAAATGGATTTGATCAATACGGCCATCAAGGAAAACGAGGTCAAATTCGACAAAGACGTGTTCGATGCGCTCAATTCGGTGGTCATCCGCTTAGAAGACGAAGAGCAGGCAGAGGCTTATGAATATTATATCAATGGTTATGGCGCGGCGTACTTTGACAACGAGGTGCGCAGCAATCGCGTGCCGGGCGCAAGTGCGGTGCAGGCCAATGCCCTTCAGAACTGGCAATTGCCGGTCAACTCTGAAGAAGAACAATGCGATTGCGCCAAATGCGTGCGCGAACGCAACGATATAAACCGCAGTATGGTGTCTTTTTTAAAACTACAGGGCGGTCAGCAAACTCCCATTGCAGAGCGCATCAAAAAAGACAAACTCCGCGATATCCTCCGCCAGGAATTGGCCAACCGCGGCATCAATACAGGCTACAACTACGGCCTGCTCGCCACCGCCAGCAACGGCTTTGTCATCATGGACGACCGCTATGTGGTAGAAAGCTCCGAGCCGCGCGAAAGCCTGCCGGGCTATAGCAATATTTACAATTCCAAATACCGCGTACACCTGTTTCCCAATGAGACGCCGGCTCCCGGCCTGCTGATGATTCACTTCCCCGCCCGCTCGGAGTTTGTGGGGCGCAGCGTGCTGCCCAATTTTATCGGCGCGCTCATTTTTACGGCCATTATTTTGTTTTCGTTCGGCTACACCATTTTCGTCATTTTTACCCAGAAAAAACTGTCGGAAATGAAGAACGACTTTATCAACAACATGACCCACGAGTTTAAAACCCCCATCGCCACCATCTCTTTGGCCGCCGACTCGATCAACAGCCCCATGATCAGCGGCGATGCAGATAAAGTTCGGCGTTTTGCCAACATAATAAAACAGGAAAATAAGCGTATGAATAGTCAGGTAGAGAAAGTACTGCAAATGGCGCTCATTGATCGCCGCGAGTTCTCTCTCAACCTGTCCGAAGTCAATTTGCATGAGGTCATCGAACAGGCGTTGATCAACTTCGGCATCCGGGTAGAACAACGCCAAGGCCGCCTCGATGGCAAACTCGAAGCAGCCCGGCCGGTTATTCAGGGCGACTTGACACACCTTTCCAATATCGTCAACAATCTCCTCGACAATGCCGAAAAGTACTCGCCCGACAGCCCGGAAATCACCGTTCTGACCCGCGACGTAAAAGGCGGCGTGGAAATAACCGTGCAAGACAAAGGCATGGGGATGAGCAAAGAAGCGCGCAAGCACATCTTCGACAAATTTTATCGCGTGCATACCGGCAACGTCCATGACGTCAAGGGCTTCGGCCTCGGATTGAGCTATGTGAAAGCCATCGTTTCGGCGCACAAGGGTTCTATTGAGGTCAAAAGCGAGCCGGGCAAAGGCAGTAGTTTCATCATTTTCCTTCCTCATCAGGCAGACACCGGCCGGGCGGGGAAATCTCTTCATCCATGAAAAAACGGAACCAATGGCAAACAACAGGATACTCCTGGTAGAAGACGACCAAAACTTCGGCGACGTACTCAAATCCTATCTGGAAATGCACGGGTACGACGTCAAATTAGCCACCGACGGCCTGCAAGGCTCCGAAACCTTTAAAAAAGGCAGATTCGACCTGTGCATCCTCGACGTAATGATGCCCAAAAAAGACGGCTTTACGCTGGGTAAAGAAATCCGCGACAAAGACGCCGAAATGCCCGTCATTTTCCTCACGGCCAAAACCATGAAAGAAGATGTGCTCAAAGGTTTCAAAATCGGCGCCGACGACTACATCACCAAGCCCTTCAACTCGGAAGAACTGCTCTACCGCATTCAGGCCATCCTCAAGCGCTCGCAGCCCAAGGCCGACCTGCGCGACGACATCAAGGAATTCAACATCGGGAAGTATCACTTCAACTACCCGCTTCGCATACTCTCTTACAACATGGGCGGCGCCGGCGAAGAGAAATTCAAACTCTCGCCCAAAGAGGCACAACTCCTGCGCATGTTTGCCCTCAATGCCAACGATGTGCTGCCCCGCGCCACCGCGCTCACCGAAATCTGGGGGCAGGACGATTACTTCACCGCCCGCAGTATGGACGTGTTTGTAACCAAACTGCGCAAGTACCTCCGCTTGGACGAAAACATCGAAATTGTCAACATTCACGGAAATGGTTTTCAACTGCTCATCAAAGCGCAGGAAAAAATTTAAATATTTGTTTTGTTTACTTTGTATTAATCCATACCTTTGCAGCTCTTGCCCTCCGTTTGGGCCAGCAAATTGAATTGTATTAGTAGTGGGGCAAAAATAAAGTGTTCATTTTTCATCGCCCCCTACGCATCAAGATAGTTTTTGGGATTATGATTTCGGCCGGCCGGATACACAAGACGACCGGCTTTTTTTTTGCCTGCACCTGCTATGTACCGCCTTGTTTTTCAACCACTTCTTTTTTTACTTTCGCCCGAAAAAGCGCACGCCGTAGCGCTGGCCCTGCTGGAACTGCTGCTGCACATTCCCGGCGCTGAATCCTTGTTGCGCCGAAGCCTGAACCGAAGTTCTCCCCTCACCGTAGCCGGTATCCGCTTCCCCAATCCGGTAGGAATCGCCGCCGGTTTTGACAAAAACGGAAAACACATCCGGGCATTGGCGGCTCTGGGCTTCGGCTTCATCGAAGTAGGCACCGTAACGCCCCGGCCACAGGCCGGCAACCCGCGCCCGCGCCTCTTTCGCCTGCCCGCCGACCGCGCGCTCATCAACAGGATGGGCTTCAACAATGACGGCTTGGAGGCCCTCATCCGGCAATTGCAGCGGCCCCGCCCGGCCGGCATTGTCATCGGCGGCAACATCGGCAAAAACAAAGACACCCCCAACGAGCAGGCTGCCGATGATTACATCGCTTGTTTTGAGGCGCTTTTTTCCTGGGTGGACTATTTCGCTGTCAATGTGAGTTCGCCCAACACGCCCAACCTCCGGGCGCTCCAAGACCGCGAACCCCTCACGCGCCTGCTGGCCGAGCTGCAACAACGCAATGATAATCAGGCAAATCCAAAACCCATTTTCCTAAAAATAGCCCCCGACCTCACCGATGCGCAATTGGACGACATCGTGGCCATTGTGCGCGAAACGCGCATTGCAGGCATCATCGCCGCCAACACCACCATATCGCGAACCGGACTCAAAACCCCGGCGGAAACGACGGAGCGCATCGGCGCCGGCGGCCTCAGCGGGTACCCGGTACGGGAGCGCTCTACGCAGATCGTCCGCTATCTGAGAGCGCAACTGCCGCCACCGTTTGCCATCATTGGTGTGGGCGGCATTGACGGCCCCGAATCTGCCCGCGAAAAAATAGAGGCCGGCGCCGATTTGGTGCAAGTTTATACCGGCTTCGTTTATGCCGGGCCTACCCTGGCAGCCGACATTGTGGCCAAGCTGAAGTAAGATCCGCATGGTTTTCTGCCGGGCTTCATTATCTTTGGCGCAAAAAATTTTGCCATGCACTTCACGCACAGACTTTTGCCCTTGCTCACAGCGCTCTTTTTGCTGTCGGGCACTGCCATGTACGCTCAGGAAACCTCAAAGTTCACAGACAAACTCTGGTATGGCGGCGGCGTCAACCTCGGTATTTCCGGCAGCAATGGTTTTAATCAATTCGGCTTGGGTATTTCGCCCATGGTAGGTTACAAAATCGGGGAGATGTTTTCTGTCGGCCCCAGAGTTGCCCTGAACTACACGCACATTCGGGTGCGGCTCTTCAACAACGAAATAGCTACGGCCAATCCGCTGTCCTGGTCGGCGGGCGTCTTCGGGCGGGCCAAAATCATACGCACCATTTTTGCCCATGTAGAGTACGAATTGGAAGAACAGGCACTGGCTTTTATTTCCGGGAACGACCTTGTCATTCAACGGCAGCAGCGCAACAACACCTACATCGGCGCCGGCTACAACAGCGGGGGTATCTGGGCTTCCGAAATCATGCTGCTCTACAACGTGACGCCGGTTGTCACCGATTTGCGCTCGCCTTTTGTGGTGCGTTTCGGTTTTACCTACAAATTCTGATTGTTCTCACCACTCATTCCAACGACCATGAAGCGACTTTTGTACTTCTTCCTCTGCCTTGTGCCGGCAGCGCTTTTCGCGCAATCCAACGCCTTGGACTCCGCCTGGATTCGTGAAAACTACACCAAATCAGAGCGTTATGTGCCCATGCGCGACGGCGTTCGGCTGTTCACCACCATCTATGCCCCGAAAGACGCTACCGAAAAGCACCCCATTTTGATGAACCGCACGCCGTACTCCTGCGCCCCTTACGGCGAAGACAATTGGCGCGATATGTGGAACTCGCATTGGAAATATTACCTCCGCGAGGGCTACGTCATCGTCATTCAGGATGTGCGCGGCCGCTGGATGAGCGAGGGCGAGTTTGTGGACGTGCGCCCTTTCAATCCCAATAAAAAAACGCCGCAAGACACCGACGAAGCCTCCGATACCTACGACGCCATCGAATGGTTGCTGGCCAATGTGCCCAACAACAACGGCAGGGTAGGGGCTTTCGGAATTTCTTATCCCGGCTTCTATTCTACCATGGCGGCCCTCAGCGCGCACCCGGCCCTCAAGGCGGTCAGCCCGCAAGCGCCTGTGACCGACTGGTTTATGGGCGACGACTTTCACCACAACGGCGCGTTTTTCCTCATGGACGGCTTCTCGTTTTACTCCGGTTTCGGCAAGCCAAGACCCAAGCCGACGACTGCTCGCCCGGAGGGATTCCCTTTTTCGGTGGAAGACAACTATAAGTTTTATTTGGAAACCGGTGCGCTCAAGTATTTCAAAACTAAGCTCTTAGGTGATTCCATTGCCTTTTGGAACGATCTGATGGAACACCCTAACTTGGACGACTGGTGGAAAGCCCGCAACCCGCGCAACCACGTCACGAACGTACAGCCGGCCATGCTCGTGGTAGGCGGCCTTTTCGATGCCGAAGACTGCTACGGCGCCTGGCGTTTGTACGAAGCCATTGAGCAAAAAAGTCCCCGCACCGACAACCGCATCGTGATGGGACCCTGGGCGCACGGCCAATGGGCAAGGCAGCCGGGCGACCAACTCGGCCATATCCGTTTCGGTTCCAACACGGCCCACTGGTACCTCAATCACATTGAGATGCCGTTTTTCAACTACCACCTCAAAGGAAAGGGCAGCCTCGAAAAATTGGCCGAAGCCACCATTTTTTTCACCGGCGCCAATCGCTGGGAACACCTGCCGCAATGGCCGCCTGTCGCCAAAACCGACCGCCCGATGTACCTGCAAGCCGACGGAAAACTGAATTGGAACAAACCTGCCGCAGCGAACTCCTTCACCGAATACATCAGCGACCCCGCCAAGCCGGTGCCGTATGCCGAGGGCGTACACCTGCGCCGCACCCGCGAGTACATGCTGGACGATCAGCGATTTGCAGCCCGCCGCACCGATGTATTGGTGTTTGAAACGCCTGTGTTGGCCGAAGACCTTACTCTGGCCGGTACCGTCATTGCCGACATCAAAGCCGCCATTTCCACCACCGACGCAGATTTTGTGGTGAAAGTGATTGACGTTTTCCCCGACGACTTCCGCTACGAGGAAGGCAGCGAGTACCCGATGGGCGCCTTCCAAATGCTGGTGCGCGGCGAAGTGATGCGCGGCCGCTACCGCAACAGTTTTGAAAAACCGGAGGCATTCACGCCCAACAAGGTAGAAACCGTGCGCTTCGAGCTGCCCGATGTAGCCCACACTTTCCGCAAAGGCCACCGGCTGATGATACAAATACAAAGCTCGTGGTTTCCTTTGGTGGACCGCAATCCGCAGCAATTTGTCAATATTTACACCTGTGACGACAGCGATTTCAAAAAATCCACCATCCGCATTTTCCACGATGCGAAGCATGCGTCTTCCATTGTATTGCCCGTTTGGAAACCCTGATCATGAAAATAATAGCCGGTTTTCGGCGGGTATGAGGCCCGTTGGAAACCGGCCGCTCTAAACTCTCACATTATGCTTGTCAAAACCTTTGCCGCCGCCGTGCATGGCGTAGATGCCCAAACGATTACCGTCGAGATCAATACCGGCGGCAATGTGGCTGTGGGCAGCCAGTTTTATTTTATGGTAGGACTGCCCGACAGCGCCGTGCGGGAAGGCTCGCAGCGCATGGAGGCCGCGTTGAAAAACTCCGGTTTTAAAATGATGCGCGTGCGTACTGTCGTCAATCTGGCGCCCGCCGACATACGCAAAGAAGGCTCGGCCTACGACCTGCCCATTGCCATCGGCTACATGGCCGCCACCGACCAATTGGTTTGCGACGATCTGGAGCGCTACCTCATCATGGGCGAGTTGTCGCTCGACGGCGGTTTGCGGCCCATCAAAGGAGCGCTGCCCATTGCCATTCAGGCGCGAAAAGAAAAATTCAAAGGCATCATTTTGCCCAAACAAAATGCCCGCGAGGCCGCTTTGGTCAGCGATCTGGAAGTGTATGGCGTGGAAAATCTGAGCGAGGCGGTCGGGTTGCTCAATGGCGACGCGCCCCTGCAACCTGTGGTGGTGAACACCCGCGAGGAGTTTTTCAACAACGTGAGCAACTACGAGGTGGATTTCTCCGACGTCAAAGGCCAAGAAAACATCAAACGCGCGCTCGAACTGGCCGCCGCCGGGGGCCACAACGCCATTCTCATCGGTCCGCCGGGCGCCGGCAAAACCATGCTGGCCCGCCGATTGCCCACCATCATACCGCCCCTGTCGTTGCACGAAGCATTGGAAACCACCAAGATACACTCCGTAGCCGGCATGTTGCCCTCCAACGCGGCCCTCATCACCACGCGGCCATTCAGGGCGCCGCACCACACCATCAGCGACGTGGCATTGGTAGGAGGCGGCACCAATCCCATGCCCGGCGAAATCTCGCTGGCACACAACGGCGTGTTGTTTTTGGATGAATTGCCGGAGTTCAAACGCAGTGTGCTGGAGGTCTTGCGGCAGCCGATGGAGGAGCGCCGCGTGACCATTTCAAGAGCCAAAACCTCGGTGGACTACCCCGCCGGATTTATGCTCATCGCTTCCATGAATCCCTGTCCCTGCGGGTATTACAACCACCCCGAAAAAGAATGTGTGTGCGGCCCCGGCGTGGTGAAGCGCTACCTGAGCAAAATCTCCGGCCCGCTGCTCGACCGCATAGACCTGCATGTGGAAGTAACGCCTGTGAGCTATGACGAATTAGCCTCCCGCGAGCGCCCCTCCGAAACCAGCGCCGACATTGTGCAGCGGGTCATCCGCGCCCGCGAAATTCAGGCCGAACGGTTCAAAGACAGGCCCGATGTGTATTGCAATGCGCACATGCCCAGCCGCATGGTGCAGGAGGTTTGCACTGTCAGTCCGGCGGGAATTGCATTGGTAAAAAAAGCCATGGAAAAACTCCAACTCAGCGCGCGCGCCTTCGACCGCATCCTCAAAGTGGCCCGCACTGCTGCCGATTTGGCCGACAGCCCCGATATCAAAATCGAACATCTGGCGGAAGCCATACATTTCAGGAGCCTGGACAGAGAGGGTTGGGCTGGGTGAGTAGGGCAGGGGTGAGTGTGGCACGGGTGAGTGGGTGAGTGGGTGAGTGAGTGAGTGAGTGAGTGAGTGAGTGAGTGAGTGAGTGAGGGGTGAGTGAGTTAGGGGTGAGAGTGACATAAATCATACCTATTCGATAGAAAAGTCATCGTGTGCCGGTTTCGCATGTAAGTACATTTGTGGCATCAACAACTAATTTATTGCCATGAAAAAACTGATCATTTCTGGAATCTTTATGCTCACGACGAGCATGTTTCTTTTTGCACAATCCGCTTATCAGGTCAAGAGCTTCAAAATGACCGTAGCAGGAACATCCACACTGCACGAATGGGAATCGAAAGTCAATAAAGTGACGGCCAAAGGCGATATTATGGCCGATGTGAACGCCATACAAAGCATCAAAAACCTGAGCGTGGAAGTGGACGCGAAATCCATCATCAGCACCAAAGGCAAAGTGATGGATACCAAAACATGGGAAGCCCTCAAGGCCGATCAGCATCCCAAAATCACTTTCAAACTCTCCAAAGTAGAATCCATCAGCAAAAGCGGCGCCGAGTTTGTGATCAAAACGACCGGTAACCTCAGCATTGCGGGTGTCACTAAAAGTGTGCCGATGGAAGCCAAAGGAAAAATATTGGCCAATGGCGATCTGGAATTCAGCGGATCCAAACTGATTGTTCTTTCTGATTTTGGTATGGAACAGCCCACCGCCCTGATGGGTACCGTGAAGGTAGGCAAAGAAGTCACCGTCAAGTTTTCGGTGGTGATGAGCAGCGCGGCTGTTCAGTAAATATTTTGTGATTATGAATGAATGGTCGCTGTTGCGCAATGATCTGTTGCGTGACGGCGACTGTTTTTTTTACAGAGACCCCATTCATGCTGCAATTCCCCATTTCCCATTTTCAAAAACGATGCGCTCCGGAGATACGGAAAACCCCGTTTCATCTTTTTCAATCATCACATCGGCCAGCGGGTGCAATGCTTTGGTTCCGTCTCCTTTCAGAGCTAAGTGCAGGGCCGGTCGCAGTACATCCGCCAGTCCGCCCGATTCGCACACGATGGGTTGGCCGGGCGAAAACTCGGCGAGTACGGATTGGAATGCTTCGGCCAGCGCCTCCTTCCTGCATTGAATGTAATAGACCTTTTCTGCGCCGGCATGCAGCATCCGATGGCTGTCTCTGGGGCCGTCGGGGCGGCTTTCTTCGTATATTTCGTATTGGCCGGGTACGGCTTTCCAGTGCACAGCGCCCTCTTGTGGGTGAAAGTGCGAAGATATTTTGACGCCCACCACGCCCTTGTTTCGATGGAGGCGGATGACCTCGCAGGCGAAAGTGGTTTTGAATGTTTTCCGGCCTGCGCCGCTGATGAGCAGGAGGTTGTCGAAGGATGTCATAGACGAAATTTTTTATGTAGCTAAGGTACACAGGCTGTTTCAGCCCTTGAGTGATGAAGATCATATTAGGAGAAACCACTTACGGTGATATTTGTGCTTTCATAAACACTAGCGACGTATCGCTGAAGTTTTTAAAAAAGGAATCATGAGCCAAGTAATGACCATCCGGGAAGTATGTCCCACCGCCACACAAGTCCATATACGGCATGGAGTCCGGCGGCTGTGGTTGTCATAGCCATCAAGAAACCGCTCATACTGATTCGGGAGCTTGCTGCGGGAGTAAAGGCGAGTCTTCAGGGGAGGTATGTAGTTGAATCTGTTTTGCTCTTTTAAAAATCAATCGTCATGGCCAATGTATTTTTCATCATCGTTTTGTTGCATCTGCTGGCCGGTTTCGGCTGGGTATTGTACAAAATAGGTTTTCAAAACAAGCCCAAAGATTAGTAGATTTATTTCTAAACTCCTGTTTTTCTTATCTTTAACTTCGGATGCTTGGTATGCCGCCCTGCGCTCGGCATTCGCCTGTAATGTCATTCCGGCCCTATTTCGCAGATGATTAAAATCATACTAAGCCCATAGAAATGTCATTCTTTGGCGGCTTTGGGTGTAGGTACATTTGTGGCATCAACAACCAATATTTAATGAGTTGAAATTTTTCTTTCACCTGTTAAAATCAAAATCATGAAAGCGAGTACACTTCGCCTGTTAGTGGCTCTTTTTGTTCTGGCCATCAGCTTTAAAGCCACCGCGCAACAACCGAAACTGCAATACTTCCGTGGATGGGACAAAGACGCCATCAACGTTTTTGAACCCACCAAAGCCGACGACACGCCTTATGAAGGATTCAAAATCCGCATTGGCGGCAGTTTTACTCAAAACTTCCAGTCGCTCACACACGAAAACAACCCTACTTATGTGCCTGTATCTACTACCAATCCTACCAACCGCAACCTGCTCTATGGCGTGATAAAAGCCGAAGACAGCCTTTCGGTTAACCTTCAGGGTTTCAACTTAGCCATGGCCAACCTCAACTTCGACTTCCAGATTGAAGACGGTATCCGGGTTTGTTTGGAAAACTACATGTCGGCTCGTCACCACAACGAATTTTGGGTAAAAGGCGGCTACATTCAGATAGACAAACTGCCTATGTTCGGCAATCCGCAGTGGTTCTCCGACTACTTCCGCGTGAAGATCGGCCACTTCCAGCCCAACTTCGGCGACATGCAGTTCCGCCGCTCCGACGGTGGCAACACCATGTTCAACCCATTCGTAGAAAACTACATACTTGATGCGTTTGCTACCGAAATCGGCGGTGAAGTGTATGCGTTCCTGCCCGGCGGTTTCATGGGTATGGTGGGTATGAGTTCCGGTTTTATCAATGGCAACATTGAAAAATACCCCTCTACTCCGCAAGGTACCAACAAAGAAGTGACCAAGAAAACGCCGTCTGTGTTCTTCAAACTTGCTTACGACAAGACTTTCGACAACGACTTCCGTTTCCGCCTGTCTGCTTCTATGTACAACAACCCCAGCATCCAGCGCAATACGCTCTATGCAGGTGACCGCACCGGTTCGCAGTACTTCCTGATGATGGACCCGGCACTGACTAATGGCGCAGCTACTACTGCTACGGCTCAGTTCACCTCCGGTCGTTTCAATCCGGGCCTTACCAACCAAATCAATACCGTGATGATCAACCCGTTCATCAAGTTCAAAGGCTTGGAAGTGTTTGGTTCTTACGAGATTGCACAGGGCAGAACTTATGCTGAAGACTTAGATGCCAAGCGCAAGTTCACACAATTGGCAGTGGAAGGCGTGTATCGCTTCCTGCCCAATGAGAGCTTGTTTGTAGGTGCGCGTTATGTGCAGGCTTCCGGTCGTCCGCAAGGCTTTACCGATGACATCAGCATTGACCGTCTGGCGTTTGCTGCCGGCTGGTTCCCGAGCAAAAACCTGCTGTTGAAAGCAGAGGTTGTGAACCAGAACTACAAAGATTTCCCGACTACCGACTACCGCAACGAAGGCAAATTCAACGGCTTCGTTATCCAGGCTGCCATCGGTTTCTAATGAGAAATGTCTGATCCGAATAAAACCTGCAAAGCCCTGGGGTTGTTTCCGACCTCAGGGCTTTCGCCTGAACCTGTTTTTCCCATCTCACGATTGAACTTACGCCTTGCCTTATTGATGTTTTGTCTGTACAAACTATAACAAACATTCATATCATGGCTTTTTTCAAAATCGTTTTGCTCTCTTCTTTTGTGGCCTTCATGGCAGGCCTCGAAACCGCCGAAACCTCCTATTACATAGATGCGGGCAGCAGCCTCAGCATTGCCGGCTCCAGCAATGTCAATAAGTTTACCTGCAATTGCTCTGAGCAGTTTTCCAAAGGCTCCATCCGCTTTGAGTTGCAAGACGGCGGCAAAACACTCCGCTTCTCCCATGCCAGCCTCCACCTCCGTTCCAAGTCGTTGGATTGCGGCAATCCGCAAATGAACAAAGACATGTACAAAACCCTGCGTGCCGACCAACACCCCGGCATTCGTATAGAACTGACCCGCGCCCAATTGCAGGAAGCCGAGCTTGCGACCGGCAAAGACTGGTCGCCCCTCAAGGCTTCTTCTCAACTCACCATTGCCGGCGTCACCCAATCCGTTGTTTTTGATGTAAAAGCCAAACGCATCGCTCCCGACCGCATCCGGCTCACTACCTCCAAAGAGGTGCTGATGACCGATTTCGGCATGGAGCCTCCCACCGCCATGCTCGGCTTGGTGAAGGTGAACAATACCATCCGCATCAATATGGATTTGATTGTGGTGGTGGTGTAGGAGTATGTACAGCGGCGGGGTGTTCAGGTGGTGTCTTCGAAGTTTCGCGGGCGGGAAGGAAAAATCTCCCCCTGAATTGGCGGATTGGGCAAAAAATGGAGGCAATAGCCTTGCCTCGCAACGATATGTATAGTATCTTTACAAAAAATTGAGACAATGACCGTAAGTGCCGGCCAACATCTGACGCTTGATATTTCTCTGGAGCAAATCATGGATGCCCTGATGGAATTACCGGCATCTGAAAAGCTTCAGGTGGCTGAAAAGCTCCGCGCAGCGGCTGCCGGAGAAAAATGGCGGCTCCTTTCCCCGCAGTTGCCCGATATGCCCGACATCAGCATGGACGAAATTGTGGCCGAACTGAAGTCTGTACGAAAAGCCAGAAAGCAGTCGCAATAAGCCCTATGACCATCTTGATAGACTCCAACCTATGGGTAGCTTCGTTCATCAGTTCTTCTATGCGGGAGAGAATTCAGAGGCTTGTCTCGGATGAAAATATTGTCATTTTAGCCGACTCAGAATTGTTGGCAGAATTGGCCGATGTGTTTTCTCGACCGAAATTTTCCAAAATAGCCCGCTCGGAACTGACGGCAGCATTTGTGCAGATTTTAAAGGACCGACTGACGTTTATTGAAACTGAAAGCCAGTTTCAAATATGCAGAGATCCCGATGATGATTATTTGTTGGCTATATGTCACGATGGCAAAGCTGATTACCTGCTGACGGGCGATAATGACCTTTTAACCCTCATTCAATTTGAGCAAACCCGAATAGTCACCCTCAGCGATTTTGAACAGTTATTCTACTCATCACCACCGCTGTCTTAATCTGCACGCTCGCGGCAGCGGGGCTTTGGAAGGAGAAATCTCCCCCATTTTCATGCGACACCTTCCCGCCTCGCCGAAGCTCGGCAGTTAGATGCCACCTGAAAACTTCCGCTAAACAGATAGGGTTTTGCAAACTTTATAAGACCTGAGCACGCGCTGAAAACCCCAAAAACTCTCTACCTTGCACACCTCAAACAAACGCCATGTCGAAACTCGCTCAACAACTCATTGCCGAAAATAAAGCCAAACACGCCCGCGGGGAGGATGCCTCTTATTTGTACCTCGGCCGCTGCGGCCTGACCGAACTGCCCGACCTGTCGGGGATGGAGTGGTTGGAGACTCATCTCAAAATTCAAGTATAATTTTATGGAGAACAATGCCCAGCCATACAGTGCAGACCTTTCGTACCAACAACTTTTGTCGGAAATCAAAGGTAAAATCCGCACGGCACAGATTCGCGCGATGGTATCAGCCAATCGCGAAATGTTGTTTTTGTATTGGGATATCGGCAAGAGTATTTTGGAAAGGCAACAACAGCACGGTTGGGGAAGCAAAGTCGTTGATCAATTGGGCGAAGACCTTCGTGTAGAATATCCTGAAATGGAAGGTCTGTCTAAAAGAAACTTGCTTTATATGCGGCAATTTGCATTGGCTTATCCCGATTTTGAATTTGTGCAAGCGTCACTTGCACAAATTAGCTGGTACCACAACATAACGCTGCTCCAAAAATGCAAAGACGAAATCAAGCGTTTTTGGTATGCCGCCGCAGCACTCGCAAACGGTTGGTCGCGCGATGTGTTGGTGCATCAAATTGAAAGCAAGTTATACGAAAGACAGGGTGGTGCGCCCAGCAATTTTCAACAAACGCTACCTCGCCCCGATTCCGACATGGCACAGCAAACCTTGAAAGACCCCTACATTTTCGACTTTCTGACGCTGGCCAAAGAAGCTCGTGAGAAAGACCTTGAAACATTATTGATGAAGCATATCACTCGCTTTTTGCTGGAGTTAGGTTCGGGTTTTGCATTCATTGGCAACCAATTTCCCATATCCATTGAAGATGATACTTATAAAATAGACCTTCTTTTTTATCATCTGAAACTAAGGTGTTATGTGGCGATTGATTTAAAAATGGGAAAATTCAAGCCGGCCGATGCCGGGCAAATGAATTTTTACCTGTCTGCATTGGACGCTTCGATGAAGTCGCCGATAGACAACCCTTCCATAGGTATCATTCTTTGCAAAGACAAAAAGAATGTAGTAGTTGAATACGCCCTTCGCGACCTCAATAAACCCATCGGTGTTGCATCGTATCTGCTCGCTGACGCTTTGCCCGATAATCTCAAATCAAGCATCCCAACGGTGGAAGATTTTGAGCGAAGACTGAAAGAGGTGGACGAGGGAAAATCCTGATTGGGAAAAAATTGGATTTTATACCCAAAATGAATACACCAGCCATGTCGGAACGCGCTCAATAACTCGTTGCGGGGAATAAAGCTAAGCACGCGTAGCTGTACAGACCTTGAAAGGTTTGCCAAACCTTGCAAGGTCTATACTACTAAAAAAACTCCCTATCTTGCACACCTCAAACAAACGCCATGTCGGAACTCGCTCAACAACTCATTGCCGAAAACAAAGCCAAACACGCCCGCGGGGAGGATGCCTCTTATTTGGACCTCGGCCGCTGCGGCCTGACCAAACTGCCCGACCTGTCGGGGATGGAGTGGTTGGAGACGTTGATTTTGAGCAGCCAGTGGGAGGCGCTTGTTTTTTACCAAAACCGGGAAGTTCACAGAGGAGGAATTTGACGTGGCGCACCGACAGTTTCAGGAGTCGGGCGGACGGCAGCCGCAAATTTTTACCTTTTTCAAAAATGGTGATATCAAAATGGGCAGCATTACCAACGAGGTAAAAACACTGTTGGATTTCAAAGAAAAACTCAGGGCACTGGAGCATTTTTACACTTCTTACGAAAACCTTTCCGATTTGAAGCTCCGCTTCCGCGATCAATTGGATAAAATGGAAAGGTATGAACAGATGGCATTGCCCGGCGCCCCACCTGAGATTTGCTGCCTGAGATTTGACAAATTTCAAAAATTTGTCAAATCTTGCCTGGCCCCTTCCGAGGGTTTGAAGCCGAAAGATGGATTTCAATTGTCTGGATAGCTTTTCACCGCAGTACACAAAACACAAAATCAATCAATACCTCCATTCGCGATTCGCGAATTGCGAATGATGGGCGTCTTTGTTCCCCGGCTTCGGAAAGGTTTAGTCATACTGCCGCTGCGGCCAATCGCTCACCCACCCCTGCCCGCCCCATTTTTTTTGAACGCACTTGACGTATGTTTGTTTCCTCCCTGTCTGAAAAGCATTACCTTTCGGGCGTTTTCCTAACCAACGCATACAACCGCTACAACATGAGCAAAATATCGTTTTTCGACCGCTTCGCCAATCGCCACATCGGCATCAATGAAGGCGAATTGCAGGACATGCTGGCCGTCGTGAAGGCCGACTCTTTGGACCAACTCATCTACGAAACCATCCCCGACAGCATCCGACTGCAACGCCCGCTCAACGTGCCGCCGGCCGAGTCGGAGTTCGAATACCTTCAGGAATTGAAGGCCGTGGCTGCCCAAAACAAGCTTTACAAAACCTACATCGGCATGGGGTACTATGGCACCATCACGCCATCGGTCATTGCCCGCAATATCTTCCAAAACCCCGGCTGGTACACGCAGTACACGCCTTATCAGGCAGAAATTGCTCAGGGCCGTCTGGAGGCTTTGCTCAATTTCCAGACGATGGTGAGCGAACTGACCGGCTTGCCCATCGCCAACGCCTCTCTGCTCGATGAAGGCACTGCCGCCGCCGAGGCCATGCACATGTTTTACGAACAAAAAAACAAACGGGCCAAAGGCGAACCCGCCAACGAGTTTTTGGTCTCCGATCAGGTGTTTCCCCAAACCCTTTCCGTGCTGAAAACCCGCGCCAAACACCTCGGCATCAAAATCGTGGTGCAGCCCGACAACAAGCTGGAAATCAACGATAAAACATTCGGTATCCTGCTCCAATATCCCGGCATGAACGGCGCTGTGGGCGATCATCGCGCTTTGGTAGAGAAGGCCCGCGCCAATGAGGTATATGTCACTGTGGCTGCCGATTTGCTCAGCTTGGCCCTGCTCCGTCCGCCGGGCGAATGGGGCGCCGATGCCGTGGTGGGCAATACCCAGCGTTTCGGGGTGCCGATGGGCTACGGCGGGCCTCATGCTGCTTACTTTGCCACCCGCGACGACTTCAAGCGCGTCATTCCGGGCCGCATCATCGGCGTATCGGTGGACCGGCACGGCAAGCGCGCACTTCGCATGGCCCTGCAAACCCGCGAGCAGCACATCCGCCGCGAAAAGGCCACTTCCAACATCTGTACAGCACAGGCCCTGCTCGCCATCATGGCCGGCATGTACGCAGCGTATCACGGTCCGCAGGGCTTGCGCGCCATCGCCGAACGCGTTCACACTTTGGCCGCCATATTGGCCGACAACCTGCAATCACTGGGGTATCACCTGCCCAATGCCTACTATTTCGATACCATTTTTGTAGAAACAGACGGCAAAATGCAGGAGCAGCTCCGGGAAATTGCCCTGAAACACGAGGTCAATTTTTACTACCCGGCTACCGGCGGCGTGCAGATCAGTCTGGACGAAACCACCTTGCTGAAGGATGTGGAGCAGATCGTGCGCATTTTTGCGGAAGCCAAAGGCGCTGCGCATGCGTTCTCAGTTGCCGAGCCGGCTCAATTGCGCGTTCCCAAGCCTTTGCACCGCGACACGCCCTGTTTGACGCACCCGGTGTTCAGCGCTTACCACACCGAGTCGAAAATGATGCGTTATATCAAGCGTTTGGAAAACAGAGACTTATCTTTGACGCTCTCCATGATTTCGCTCGGTTCCTGCACCATGAAACTCAATGCAGCTACCGAATTGATGCCGGTAAGTTGGCCGGAATTTGCCAACCTGCACCCCTTTGTGCCCGCAGACCAGGCCGGGGGCTATCGCCGGATTTTTGACGATTTGGAAGCCTGGCTCAGCGACATCACCGGTTTTGCAGCCTGCTCTTTGCAACCTAATTCCGGCGCGCAAGGCGAGTATGCAGGGCTGCTCACCATCCGGGCGTACCATGAGGCCAGAGGCGAAAACCACCGCAATGTGGCGCTCATTCCTTCCTCGGCGCACGGCACCAATCCCGCCAGCGCCGTCATGGCCGGCCTCGATGTGGTGGTGGTCAATTGCGACGATCACGGCAACATAGACGTGGACGACCTCCGCGCCAAAGCGGAACAATACCGCGACCGCCTCGCCGCCCTCATGGTGACGTATCCTTCTACGCACGGGGTGTTTGAGTTGCGCATCCACGAAATTTGCGACCTCATCCACGACAACGGCGGCTTGGTGTACATGGACGGCGCCAATATGAATGCGCAGGTGGGCCTCACCAGTCCGGGCAACATCAGCGCCGACGTGTGCCACCTAAATCTGCACAAAACCTTCGCCATTCCGCACGGCGGCGGCGGACCAGGCATGGGGCCGATTTGCGTCAACGAAAAACTCAAGCCCTTCCTGCCTTCACATCCTTTAGTGGGTACCGGCGGCGAACAGGGCATAGATGCCGTGTCGGCAGCGCCCTGGGGCAGCGCCTCCATCCTGCTCATTTCCTACGCGTACATCAAAATGCTGGGACCTGACGGTCTCACCGATTCCACCCGTTACGCCATTCTCAACGCCAATTACATCAAGTCGAGATTGGAAAATGATTACTCCATCCTGTATGTGGGCGATCTGGGCCGCACTGCGCATGAACTGATCGTGGATTTGCGTCCCTTCAAAAACCTGGTTTCTGCCGAAGACGTGGCCAAACGCCTGATTGACTACGGATTCCATGCGCCCACCCTGTCGTTCCCGGTGGCGGGTACCATTATGATAGAACCGACGGAAAGCGAGAGCAAAGACGAGTTGGACCGCTTCTGCGATGCCCTGCTGCAAATTCGCAAAGAAATAGATGAGATTGCCTCCGGCGAAGCTGATGTGCAATCGAATGTGTTGCACAACGCGCCGCACACCGCCGATTTGGTTACTGCCGATGACTGGCCGTATGCCTATTCCCGCGAGAAGGCCGCTTGGCCGCTGCCTTATTTGCGTCAGGGGTACAAGTTCTGGGCTTCGGTGGGCCGCATAGACAATGCCTACGGAGACCGGAATCTGATCTGCACCTGCCCGCCGATAGAGGCGTATGCCGATAGTGAGGCGTAATCAGTTGGGGTTCATGTTCCATTGGTCGCCATAGAGGCGTTCTTCATTGTCCAATTCCGGCATAGGCAAGGCAGTGACGCGCGAGCTGAAGCCGGTTTGGCCGGAAAAAGGCTTGGTGGTAGAGAACACGCCTTTGTGGATGTCGGTGAAATAAACAAACATCATCACCCAGCCTTCGGAGGTGCAGGAGCCGTGTATCATGTTCATGGATTTGACCCTGTACATCTGCGGGTTTTCGATGCGCACGAGGGATTTGTTCAGTACCTTTTTGGCCACTTCGCCCATGATTTTGAGGAGGACATCAATGCGGGTTCTTTTCCCCATTTCCATAAATTCCTGATCGGAGGCGAAGTGATCGAGGAAATATTTGGTGCTGTCTTCCCATTTATCGGGGTGCTGAACGATTTCTGCCAGCCGGGCCAAGTGGTCTTTGGAAACCATGTTGATGTTGTTTTGAGATGAATGAATGCCTTTGTAGCAGGCACTGTACAAAGATAAGGATAAAATGTATGAAATTCCGGTAAGTAAAAAGACAATGCTCGGAGGGGCGTCTATCCTCATGGGTTTACTCTTGAGCGTCCATTACTTTTTGGGGTATTTTTTTTGTAAACTATTTCACCTCGCTTGGGTGGAAGGACTATGGGAGCGCGTTGGGATTGAGTCTCTTGTTGTTGGTTGGAGGAGTGATACTTTTCGGCTATGAACGCTTTGGCAATGCGGCCATTCTTGGGTTTATCGTTGGAAATGTCATTGACAGGGCTATTATTTGTGCGCTGTATAGTAGCTACATTGCTCTGGGGACGATGGTTGTTCCAATAATGAGTTCGCTGATAATGGCGGTTGTGTGGTATAAAAACAGAGAAGTTCAGGACTTGAAAAAACCGTATCTATTGATGGTTTTGGTGCTTGTTCTTCTGATTATTGTTCATCCCAAACTGGTTGAAGGGCCAATGTGGCCTTGGTAGTAAATTCATCATATTCATCCTCACCTCATGCTCCTCCTCCGCAACATCCAAACCATTTTCCAAACAGAAACCGCCCCGCTCCGGGAGCGCGTAGCCGGCGCCGATATGCAGGTTTTGCCCTCAGTGGACGATGCTTTTCTGCTGGTCGAAAACGGCAAAATCCTCTCCTTTGGCCCGATGACACAATGCCCCGACGCGCCCGGCGCGCAGGTGGTGGACGCTGCGGGCCGACTGCTGCTGCCTACCTGGTGCGATTCGCATACGCACCTCGTATTTGCGGCCAGCCGGGAAAATGAATTTGTGGACCGCATACACGGACTGACCTACGAGCAGATAGCTCAACGCGGCGGCGGCATCCTCAACTCGGCCCGGCGCCTGCGCGATACGCCCGAAGAAGTGCTGCTGGAATTGGCCTGGCAACGCCTGCTGGAAGTGCAGCGCTATGGCACCGGGGCCATCGAAATCAAAAGCGGCTACGGACTTTCTGTAGAGGGCGAATTGAAAATGCTGCGCGTCATCCGGGCTTTGCGCGAACGCACGAAAATGCCCGTGAAGGCTACCTTCCTCGGTGCGCACGCCCTGCCCGCCGAGTACAAAACGGACCGCGAAGGCTACCTGCGCCTCATTGAGGAGGAAATGTTGCCCCGCATCGCCGACGAAGGTCTGGCCGACTACATAGACGCTTTTTGCGAGAAAAACTTCTTCAGTCCTGCCGAAACTGCCCGCCTCATCGAAGCCGGGGCGCGCTACGGTCTCAAGGCCAAAATCCACACCAACCAGTTCAACTGTCTCGGCGGTATAGAGGTGTGCGTAGAACGCGGCGCCGTATCGGTGGATCATCTGGAAGTCCTGACCGACGAAGAAATCAACTGCTTGAAAAACAGCGATACGTTGCCAGTTTTGCTGCCCTCGGCCCCGTTTTTCCTCAACGACCATTACCCGCCGGCCCGCCGTATGTTGGACGCGGGTTTGCCCCTCGTTCTGGCCTCCGACTTCAATCCCGGCTCTTCGCCGTCGGGCAAAATGCCGTTTGTCGTTTCTTTGGCCTGCATCAAATTGCGCATGACGCCGGAAGAAGCCGTCAACGCCGCCACGCTCAACGGCGCGGCTGCCATGGAAATATCGCACTCGCACGGCAGCATTGCGGTGGGAAAGTCGGCGAATTTTTTCCTCACCAAGCCGGTTTCCTCTCTGGCCTTTCTACCGTATGCTTTCGGCAGCGATGTGGTGGAGCGGGTGTGGATAGCAGGGGAGGAGGTGTAAGTGCCAAAATTTCAGTCTCAACTGCCAAAAATGTCGAAAACTCGATCCGGCATCCGGTTTGCAGCGTTGTATTCCAAACACTCAAATTGACGCAGCTATGAAACCGCAAATATCCATATCGAAGCAACTGATGGCGCAATACGACCTCGCCAACACCGTACAAGGCGGCATGGCACAGGGCGGCGCGAAAGCATGGCAAGACAAAGCCGGCTTTCACCTTGAGCTACGCACGCCGGGCATCCCCTTGGAAAAAATCCGCATTGAGGCCGTCAACCGGCGGTTCGTCGTCTATTACATGATGGAGGTGCTCAGCGGAGAGGTTGAACTGCCGCATTACTTAGTCAATTTGCCGCTGCTGCCCATCGTGGACGTGGAGCGCATTGCTGCGAAAGTAGAAGAGGGCCAGATTCACATTTTTGCGCCGTTCAACGACTGGGCGAAAGGCTCGCGCATAGAAATCGGGCTGGATGGATAATCACCACATCGGATAGTGCTCCAGCACAATGTCTTCCTGATAAAAAATGCGGGTAGTTTGTTCAAACGTCGGGGTATAGTCCGATACGAAAAAGCGGTGCGCATGGCGGCGCTGCTCGTTGAGGAGCTTGTGTTCTGCCAGTTTGCGCTTTACCTCGGTCGCCACGACATCAGTGGAGTCAAAAATCTCTACCTGGTGATGGTAAAAATTTTCAATCTCGGTTTTGATGAGCGGATAGTGCGTGCAGGCCAGCAGTAAAGCCTCGATGCCCTGCAATTGCTCGTGCCCCAGATAGCTTTCCAATACCACCTGACTGACGTCATTGTGTACGAAGCCCTCCTCGATCATGGGGGCCAGCAGCGGCGTGGCCAATGAGTGCACCTCTAAGCCGGGTTGCAGGTGCAGCAATTGTTGCTCATATATGCCCGATTGTACGGTGGCTTTGGTAGCAATGAGGCCCACTTTTTGAAAGCGCCGGGCGGCCACAGATTCCACGAGTGGGTCCACCACATTGACAAAAAGCCCTTGTCCTTTGAAGAACTCCAGCAACACCCGGTAGGCCGCTGTGGAAGCGGAATTGCAGGCAATGACCACCATTTTGCAATGGCGTTCCAGCAGGAATTTGGCAATGCGAAGGGAGTAGTAACGGATGGCGTCGGCCGATTTTTCGCCGTAAGGCAGGTGCGCCGTATCGCCGAAATAAATGATTTCTTCCTGGGGCAAAGCTCTCATAATAGCATTGGCGACCGTGAGGCCGCCAATGCCGGAGTCAAAAACTCCAATAGGTTGATTGGGCGAATGTTGCATTCCAACAGAGGAAATCAGATGCCGAGCTTGCTTTTTACGAGCGGAGCTACATTTTGAGATTCTTCTGCGAAAAGCAATACGCCCTGATCGAAGATGAACTGGAAACCGTTTTCCTTGGCCACATCCTTGATGGCTTGGTTCACCTTGTCATAGATGGGCTTGAGCAGTTCGTTGCGCTTGTTTTCCAATTGTGCCATCATATTCTGCTCAAATTTGCCGATTTCTTCTTCGGCAGCTTTGAGGCGGGCGCCTTCCGTTTCCTGCTGTTTGGGCGAGAGTTCGCCGCGTTCTACTTTCTGTTGCACAACGGCGTAGTCGGCCTGTAGTTTTTCCAGCATAGACTGGCCTTTCTTCTGTAACTGTTGTTGGAGTGCTTCCAGCGTAGCTTCGGCGCCTTTCACTTCGGGCAGTTCTGCCAGAATCATGGACGAATTGATATAGCCGAATTTCTGAGCCGACATGGTTTGTGTCAGGCCGAACATCAGCAGGAGGGCCAATCCTGTTTTGAGCAAATGCTTCATCATCTCAGTGTACGTTTATTTGAGATTTGGTGAATAAAAAAATGAATGCAAAGGTAATGCGAAATTACTTGAGACGACTCAAAACGTCGTCGGTTTTATCATAAGCCGGGCTGAAAAAGATGATGCCGGCAGCCCCCGACTTGTCGAAAATGAAGTCGTAGCCGCGCTCAGTGGCATAGCTTTCAATGGCTCGATACACCCGTTCCTGTATGGGGCGCACCATTTCCTGGCGGCGGCGGAACAACTCGCCTTCCGGGCCGAAACGCGCTTTTTGGAGGTCGCGCACTTCTTTCTCGCGGTTCATGATTTCGTCTTCGCGCTTGCGGCGGGCATCCTCGCTGAGGAGTACCTGCTCGGCCTGATAGCGATTGTAGAGGCCCTTGATGACATCGTATTCCTGAGCGATTTCCTGACGCCATTTGGAGGCCACGCGATCCAATTCACTTTGTGCATCCTGATATTCTTTGAAACTCTCCAGAATGCGGTTCACGTCCACATACGCAATGCGCTGAGCGGAGGCGGCGGTAGAAAAAGCCAGAGTAAAACCTAAGGCGAGGGCTAAAATTTTTCCGTTGCGGAACAGGCTGTAAAAAGTCATGATGCTTCTCTTTTTTGAGTGAAAATTAGGTCAAAGGTACAAACGCTAAGCATTGTTTTGTGTTGTGTGCGTTGCATTTAGTGCTTTAAACGCCGCGCACGCCTTCTGGGTCACTGCGCAGCCCCCGGTTTAACTAAGGTTTAACGGACTTGAGATGTTCTTAACTATATGGCGTACTTTTGCCCCCCGATTTCCTGACCATTTATACCAAACACAACATCATGCACCGCATCAGTCACGAACGCATCAGCCCGGAACAGGCGCAACACTGGATTGAATCCCGCCTGCCGCTGGAACTGGCAACAGAGGCTACCCAAAGCATCATCGCCTGCCGCAAATACTTAGAGCGTCGCATGGCCGATTCCGACCAGTTGCTCTACGGCATCAACACAGGTTTCGGGTCGCTGTGCAATATCCGTATCTCCGACGATGAAACAGAGCAACTCCAGCACAACTTGGTCAAATCGCACGCCTGTGGCATGGGCGAGGAGGCGCCTGTGGAGATTGTGCGGGCCATGCTTTTTCTCAAAATCAGGAACATGGCTTACGGCCACTCCGGGGTGCGCCTCGAATTGGTGCAGCGCCTCATTGACATGTACAATGCCGATGTTATACCGGTGGTTTACCAACAGGGGTCGCTGGGCGCTTCGGGGGATCTGGCGCCGCTGGCACATCTCAGCCTGCCGCTTATTGGCCTGGGCGAGGTATGGTATCAGGGCCGCAAAAGACCGGCAGAGGAAGTGCTGGCAGAACTGGGTATGGCGCCGCTTCGGCTCCAATCGAAAGAAGGTCTGGCACTGCTCAACGGCACCCAGTTTTCTACGGCCTATGCGCTGTGGGCAGTCAACAAAGCGCAGCAATTGTTTGCTACGGCCAACATGTGCGCGGCCTTGTCGGCAGATGCTTTTCAGTGCCGCTTGTCGCCCTATGATCAAAAATTGCACATCGTCCGCGCTTATGACGGCCAGATACGCACCGCAGCCGCCATTCGACATTGGCTTGCCGGCAGCGAAATAGCTGCACAGGAGAAGGCGCATGTGCAAGACCCCTACGCGTTTCGTTGTGTGCCGCAGGTGCATGGCGCTTCCTGGGAAGCCATAGAGCATGTGCGGCATTTGGTGCAAACCGAAATCAACTCAGTGACCGATAATCCCATGATCTTCCCCGATGCCGACGAAATTCTGTCGGGGGGCAATTTTCATGCGCAGCCCATGGCCCTGGCGTTGGACTACTTGGCCATTGCCGTCAGCGAGCTGGGCGCCATTTCCGAGCGGCGCACTTACCAGCTCATCTCCGGCGCGCGTGGGCTGCCGCCTTTTCTTACCCCCTTGCCCGGCCTCCATTCCGGGTTGATGATACCGCAATACACGGCGGCCTCCATTGCCAGCCAGAACAAGCAACTATGTACGCCCGCCTCCGCCGACTCCATTGTGTCGAGCAACGGGCAGGAAGACCATGTGAGTATGGCGGCCAATGCAGCTACCAAAGCGTGGCGGGTACTGAACAATGTACAATCTATCCTCGCCATAGAGTGGATGACTGCCGCGCAGGCGCTGTATCTGCGGCAGCCGGCACAAAGCTCTCCGGCATTGGAAAAACAAGTTGAGGCTTACAGAAAATTGGTGCCGCCCCTGCGCGAAGACCGGGTGCTCAGCGATGACATGCAGGCTACGGTACAATTTCTGGCAGATGCGAAAATACATGCTGCATGAAAACCATTCTGCGTAGATTGTGTCTAAATAATATCAATGTCTGAACACTAAAAAATAATTCTACTTTTAGATAATGCAAAGGTTACTAACTTTGCGCTGCTTTTTTCAAAGGGTATGTTTTCAAGAGTTGATACCCTTCCGTTACAAAGACGAAGCTGATGAAAAACACAACTTTAAAGTTCCTTCTTTTGCTCGTAACCTGGGGCATTGCATCGGGCGACATTCTGGCCCAAAGCGCGGGCTCTTCGGGCAGCAAATCCATGTATGCCTTGTATGCGATCGGGGCATTGTTGCTCACAGGTATCTGGATGCAGGTATCCGACAAGTTCGCCGGCAAAAAAAGTGCCGGCGGCGCGCAAGACGGCTCGACGGTGTCGCTGCAACAGGGCCACGATATTATATTAAAAGGTGTACCCGCTAAAACGCAGGTTGCCGCACAGGCAAAAACTTACGCTGTTTGCCCGCCCGTTTTCAAAGGCCTCAGCCCGATTCCCAAAATGGAAGTGGAAGTGGGAGCCGAAGTAAAAGCAGGCGATGCGCTGTTTCATGCCAAATCTGCCCCCTCCGTCAAATTTGTGGCCCCGGTCAGCGGTGAAGTAATTGCCATCAATCGCGGCGCCAAACGCGCCATCACCGAAGTGGTCATTCTGGCCGACAAAGAGCAGCAGCACCGCGCCCTCACTCCGCCACAACTCAATTCCTGTTCGCGCCAGGAGCTTCAGGACTTCCTGATGGACAGCGGCGCCTGGGCATTGATTCGCCAACGTCCGTTCCAGATAGTTCCGGCTCCGGGCGATGTTCCCCGCGACATATTCATCTCTACTTTCGATACGGCTCCTCTGGCGCCCGATCTCAACCATGTAGTAGAAGGTAAGGGCGAAGCCTTCCAAAAAGGCTTGGATGTTCTGGCCCGCCTGACCGACGGCAGCGTATGGCTCGGTTTGGATGGACGCGGAAAATCGGCGCCATCGGCTGTATTTGCGCAAGCTAAAGGCGTCAAAAAAGTGAGCTTCAAAGGCAAACACCCCGCCGGCAACGTGGGCGTTCAAATCCACCACATCAATCCCATTAAATCGGGCGAAAAAGTGTGGACGCTGAACGTGCAGGATGTCGTCACCATCGGGGCATTGTTCACCGAAAAGCGCTTCAACGCAGCCCGTTTGGTGGCGCTCAGCGGCGACGAGTGCAAGACGACCGGCTATGTGTCCACACACATCGGCGCCAATATCGGCGACCTGACGACCGGCAATATCAAAGGCGAAAACGTGCGCATCATTTCCGGCGACATTCTCTCCGGCGCCACGACCAACGCAGCCGGCTTCCTGAGTCCTTTCGACGACCAAATCACCATCATCGAAGAAGGCAACGACTTCGAAATGTTCGGCTGGCTGGCTCCTTCCTACGCCCGCCCGACGGTTTCCCGCACTTATCTGGGCAATCTGGTAGCTCCGGGCCGTTCGTTCCATGTCAATACCAATACGCATGGCGAAAAGCGCGCCTTTGTGGTCACCGGCCAATACGAATCGGTGCTGCCGATGGATGTTTTGCCTCAGCACCTGTTCAAAGCCATTCTCGCCGGAGATATTGAACAGATGGAAGGTCTGGGCATTCTCGAATTGAGTGAGGAAGATGTTGCCCTTTGCGAATTTGCCTGCACCTCCAAACAGTCGCTCCAGCAGATACTGCAAGACGGTTTGGAAATGATGCAGGAGCAAATGTAATTCAACGCACTGTTTTCCTTTTTTTGTCAACAACGACCAACGACAACAAGAACAATATGAAAAAGGCACTGCTCAAATTTTTCAGCAGCATTGAACCTGACAAGAAAAAGTCGCCCTTCCTCCATACGCTGTATGACGGCTTCTTTACTTTCGCGCTCACTCCCGACCATGTGACCAAAACCGGCGCTCATATCCGCGACGGCATGGACCTCAAGCGCACCATGGTATTCGTGGTGCTGGCTATGCAATTGTGTTATCTGTTCGGGATGTACAATACCGGGCATCAGCACTTTGCCGCATTGGGTCAGTATGTGGGATTATGGGATGGTTGGCACCTGAAATTGGTACACGGCCTCATCAAACTGCTGCCCATCATCATCGTGGCGCATGTGGTAGGTTTGGGTATTGAGTTCTACTATGCGTACAAAAAAGGCCACGGCATTGAGGAAGGTTTTCTGGTGTCCGGAGCTTTGATTCCGCTCATCATGCCGCCCGATCTCCCCTTGTCCATTCTGGCATTGTCGGTCGCTTTTGCGGTTATCATCGGCAAAGAGGCCTTTGGAGGTACAGGCATGAACATCCTCAACGTTGCATTGCTCTCGCGTGTATTTGTGTTCTTTGCCTATCCCGGCCATATTTCAGGCGATGAAGTCTGGATTTCCGGCCTTGAGAAAGTAAACGGCGCTTATGCAGGTGAGATGTACAGTTGGGCGCATCATTTGTTCGACGGTATTTTCAAAGGCTTGGGTTGGGAAACCTTCGGGGCCGGCGGTGCTGCCGTGATAGATGGTTACACAGGCGCTACGCCCATGGCGCTGGCTGCCAAGGGCGGCTGGGAGGCTGTCACAAAGGTTTATAACCCGTCTGATATGTTCTGGGGTTTGATCCCCGGTTCGGTGGGCGAAACCAACAAGCCGTTCATCATTATCGGCGCGCTTATGCTCATTGCCACCGGTATTGCATCCTGGCGCATCATGGTTTCTATGGTGTTGGGTTTGGCGTTCACCGGTTTGCTGTTCAATGCCTGGGGCGCTACGCCGTTCATGGAAGTGCCCTGGTATTACCACTTCTCTATGGGCAGCTTCCTGTTTGCTATGGCATTTATGGCTACCGACCCTGTGACGGCTTCGAGTACCAATGTGGGCAAATGGGTGTATGGCTTCCTGATCGGGGTAATAGGTCTGATCGTACGGGTATTGAACCCCGCCTATCCCGAAGGCTGGATGTTGGCCATCTTGTTTATGAATGTCTTTGCTCCGCTCATTGATTATGTAGTGGTACAGGGCAATATCAAGCGTCGTACCAAGTCGGCTGCGGCCAAGGCGTAGAATTTTGAAAAAATAATCTTTTATCTGAGCCGGTTTGCGGGCCGAATCAGGCAAATTAAAACATAAGCGTCGTGAATTCAACGGGGTATATTCTCAGATTCGTTTTGGCCATGACTACCATTGCGGCAGTACTGTTGGCCGGTATGTTGTACGTC
Organism: Saprospiraceae bacterium UBA2329; assembly: GCA_002344975.1. GTDB lineage: Bacteria > Bacteroidota > Bacteroidia > Chitinophagales > Saprospiraceae > UBA2329. Next base: position 77,794 of record DDUV01000026.1, read on the forward strand.
ACCGAGCCGGCTGCGCTCAAGGCCGAGGCAGTATTCAACAAGCGCGCGATTTTGTCGGCGGTGGCCAAGCAATTGCCCAAACCGCTGGCTCAGATGAGCGATGAAGAAGTGTTGGACTTGTTCTCGAAGCAGGTAGAGCAGCATGTCGTCAATATGAAAGGTGAAGAGGTAAGCGGTCAGTTGGCAGAAAAAATCAACCTGGCTCAGGAAAAGAAAAAGCCGGAAGCAGATCGTTTGCTGCCGGTGTTTGTTTACAAAGACGCTCAGGGCAAGCCCTATTACATTCTTTCTGTTCGTGGCAATGGCTTGTGGGACGAGATTTGGGGCAGCATAGCGCTTGATTCAGACATGAATACCATCGCCGGCGTCTCGTTTGATCACAAAGGCGAAACACCCGGTTTGGGCGCCGAGATCAAAGACAGCCCTGCTTTCCCTGCGCAGTTTGTTTCCAAAAAAATATACAATACAGAGGGGCAATTAGTCGCCGTCAATGTACGCAAAGGCGGCATCGTCAACCCCGATCACGAGGTGGATGCCATCTCCGGCGCTACCATTACGGGCAACGGCGTCACGGAAATGATGGTGCGCGGCTTGGGCTACTACGAGCCGTACATTCAAAAAACGCAGGCTGCCGCCAAACAATAACTTTCATCGCAATTCCAATTCATTAAGAATCCAACCTAAAAAAACAGCAGTCATGGCTGATACCGCAACCAAAACGATGTCCGTTCAGGAAAAAGAACCCTGGTTCGGCAAAAAAGAACGCAAATTGCTGACAGACCCCCTGGAAGGCAATAACCCGATCACTGTACAGGTGTTGGGTATCTGCTCGGCATTGGCGGTCACCACGCAGATTTTGCCGGCTTTAGTGATGGCCATAGCGGTTACTTTTGTAACGGCCGCCTCTAATGTCACGGTTTCTGCGCTGCGCAATTACATTCCCAAGCAGGTGCGCATGATTGTGCAGTTGGTTATCATCGCAACGTTGGTTACCATTGTAGAATTGGCTCTCAAAGCATTCAGCTACCCGGTGTGGAAGCAGTTGTCGGTATTCATCGGTCTCATCATCACCAACTGTATCGTGATGGGGCGTCTGGAGGCTTATGCAATGGCCAACAAGCCCTGGAAGTCTTTCCTCGACGGCATCGGCAATGGCCTGGGCTACGGAGCTATCCTCCTCATTGTCGCCTTTTTCCGCGAGTTGTTCGGCAAGGGCACGCTCTTTACAGGTACGCCTATTGCGCTGAACATCATTGGGCCGAGCAATGAACTGACTCATTACTGGATCAATACCGCCGATCCGAATAGTTGGCTCTACGGTTACACCAACAACGGCCTGATGGTATTGCCGGCGGCTGCGTTGTTTTTGGTGGGTATTTTGATCTGGATTCAGCGCTCCTGGAACAAGAGCCTGGTAGATGTATCCTGATCTTATGTCCATCCTGAAGATGAACGTAACTTGCAAAATGACTATAATTTAAAACATTCCGAAATGGAACTCTTCAATATCTTCCTCAAATCTGCCTTCATTGAAAACATGGTACTTGCCTACTTTTTGGGCATGTGCTCTTTTTTGGCAGTTTCCAAAACAGTAAAAACGGCTGTGGGTCTGGGTTTGGCGGTCATCTTTGTATTGGGTGTTACCATGCCCATCAACTGGCTGCTCAATGAGTACCTGCTCACCGAGCGGGGCATTTTTGGCACCGATCTCACTTTCCTGCGCTTCATTTTGTTCATTTCCACTATTGCTGCCATGGTGCAGTTAGTTGAAATGGTGGTAGAAAAGGTGTCTCCCTCTTTGTATAACGCATTGGGTATCTTTCTGCCGCTGATTACCGTGAACTGCGCTATTCTTGGCGGCGCGCTCTTTATGGTGGCTCGTGAATATACCTTGGCAGAATCTACTGTATTTGGCATAGGGGGCGGTTTTGGCTGGTTCCTTGCCATTGTTGCATTGGCTGCCATTCGCGAAAAAATCCGCTATTCCCATGTGCCGCCGGCATTGCGCGGTTTGGGTATGGCTTTTATTCTGACCGGCCTGATGGGCATGGCATTCATGAGCCTGATGGGTATCAATCCCGCAGAATTGATGGCCGCCGGCAAATAATTCACAACTAATCGTATCTCAATTATGATACTGTTATTCAATCCAATCAATATTCTCTGGGCCATCGTTGTGTTTGGCGGAGTTATTCTGGGCTTGGCCTTCATGCTCATCTATGCGCGCAAGAAATTGGTGCCGCAGGGCGACGTAAAAATCATTGTCAACGGTGATGAGGCCAATCCGATGTATGTGAAGCCCGGCTCTTCTTTGCTCTCGGTGCTGTCCGACAAAAATGTGTTTCTGCCTTCTGCCTGTGGCGGCGGCGGTACCTGTGCCATGTGCAAATGCCATGTGGATGCCGGCGGCGGCGATGTATTGCCCACTGAAATGAACCACTTCACGCGCAAAGACGTGGCTGAAAATCTGCGTCTTGCCTGTCAGGTCAAAGTTCGCCAAGACATGCGCATTCGCGTGCCGGAAGAGATTTTCGGCATCAAGAAGTGGGAGTGCGAAGTGGTTTCCAACTACAATGTGGCTACTTTTATCAAAGAGTTTGTGGTGAAATTGCCGGAAGGCGAACACCTGCACTTCGAGTCGGGCGGCTATATTCAGATTGATGTGCCGGCCATTGAGTGCGACTACTCTACCATTGACATTACTTCGCACCCGCGCATGGGCAAGGCTCCGGAAGAGTTCCGCCCCGAGTGGGACAAGTTCAAATTGTGGGGTCTCAAAATGAAAAATGAGGAGCCGATTTTCCGCGCTTACTCTATGGCCAACCACCCCGCCGAGGGCAACATCGTGATGCTCAACATCCGCGTGGCTACGCCGCCTTTTGATCGTGCTACCAACGGCTGGATGAATGTCAATCCTGGGATATGCTCTTCTTATGTGTTCACCCGCAAGCCGGGCGATAAAGTGGTAGTTTCGGGGCCTTACGGCGAGTTCTTCATCAAGCCGACCAAGAAGGAAATGGTTTACATCGGCGGCGGTGCTGGTATGGCGCCTTTGCGTTCGCACCTTTTCCACTTGTTCCATACGCTAAAAACCACCGACCGTAAAGTATCTTTCTGGTACGGGGGTCGTACCCGCCGGGAGTTGTTTTATGTGGAAGACTTCCGGGCTATTGAGCGGGAGTTCCCCAATTTTAAGTTCTTCATCGCATTGGACAATCCACTGCCGGAAGACAACTGGGTAGCCAAAAAAGACATCCACGATACAGAAGGCGAGGGCTTTGTAGGCTTCATTATGCCGGTGTTGTATGAAAAGTATCTGAAAGATCACCCGGAACCGGAAGAAGTGGAATACTACTTCTGCGGCCCGCCGATGATGAACCAGTCGGTCATCAAAACATTGGACGAATTGGGTGTTCCGCAAGAGAATATCTCCTTTGACGACTTCGGTGGATAATCGCTGCTGCAAAGTCAGGAGGCAAAAAAAGCCCGTCGAATGTTGTTCGGCGGGCTTTTTCGTTATGAAACAATTCCATTTTATTCTACCCGCAACGCGGAGGCTGCCAGTACTTCCTCATAATACTGCTCGTACTGCGGCAGTATGATGCTGATGTCGAAGCGGCGGGCTTGCTCCAGAGCGGCATCGCGGAAGCGGCGCAGGGTGTCGTCGTCGTTCAATATTTGTAGCGCATTGCGCGCCATACTTTCCACATCGCCCACTTCGCTGAGATAGCCGGTTTGGCCGTGAATGTTTACCTCCGGGAGGCCGCCGGCGTTGGAAGAAATGACAGGCACTTCGCAGGCCATCGCCTCTAATGCTGCCAGGCCGAAGCTCTCGCTTTCGGAGGGCATGACGAAGAGATCGGACACTGCCAGCAATTCCTCTATGGCATCCTGTTTTCCCAAAAAACGCACCTCATGGCAGAGGTCCATGCGGCGGCAAAGCTCCTCCAAATGGTAGCGTTCCGGGCCGTCGCCGATGAGCAAGAGCTTGGACGGGGTATGCTCGTGTATGCGCCGAAACACTTCGATGACATCCTCTACGCGTTTGAGTTTTCGGAAGTTGGAAGTGTGTACAATGATGCGCTCGCCGTTGGGGGCAATGGCTTTTTTGAAATGGTCTTTGTCGGATTTGGAAAACCTGGCAAAATCAATGAAATTGTAAATTACCCGGATATCTCGCTGAATGTCAAAGTATTCGCAGGTTTCTTGTTTGAGGCTTTCGGAAACTGCCGTAACGCCGTCCGATTTGTTAATGGAAAATTCCACCACAGGAGCAAAGGCTTTGTTACTGCCCACTAATGTAATGTCGGTGCCGTGCAGGGTAGTCACCACCGGAACATAGCGCCCCTGTGTGAGGAGAATTTTTTTGGCAATATAAGCCACGGTAGCATGAGGGATGGCATAATGAACGTGCAGCAAGTCTAAGTTTTCAAACTTCACCACGTCCACCATTTTGCTGGCTAAGGCCGTGTCGTAAGGCGGATATTCAAACAGTGGATAATCTTCGCCTGAAACTTCGTGAAAATACACGTTTTCGTGAAACGTGCTGAGTCTCGGCGGGCGCCGGTAAGTGATGAAGTGTACCTGATGCCCGTGGCGGGCCAGGCCCAGCCCCAGTTCGGTGGCCATGACGCCGCTGCCGCCGTAAGTGGGATAACAAACAATGCCTATTTTCATGGTGCGAGTTGATCTTGCCTTCGATACAGTTTTTAAACCGAAAAGGTTTAAAAACACAAGGGCGCTCTAATGACAGAGACGCCCTTGCGACAGTTTTATTTACTAATTCGAGTTATTGGCCGCGTACTAATTTCAGCGTGTTCACTTTGCCGTCCACCATCACGCGCACCAAATAAATGCCCGCAGGTTGGTTACTCAGGTCAATTGGATAAGCCCCGTTGGAAACGCGCTGGTCTTTGATGACCGATACCTGACGGCCCAGCATATCGTGTATGCTGATAATGGCATCCACAGGCTCGGCGAACGATACCGACAATATAGAAACCCCGCCCGTGGGGTTGGGCGCCAGGCTGATGCCCGTGAGGCGATCAATCGGCTCCACAAGGGCCGTCGGCGTAGCGTCAATATTGATGTCGTCCACACCGATACCTTCTCCCTGAATCGAGCCGTCGGAAGAGAATACAAATCGGATGCGGACATTGGACTGACCAGCCACGCCGGTGAGGGTGTTGTATGCCGTTACCCAGCCAGTGAAGCCGCCGGTGCCGTCCCACCATTGGTTTCCATCATCATTGTACCAGTTTTGGCCGGTACCCGAAGTACCCACTTTGGCCCAAGTTTGGCCGCCGTCAATACTGCGTTCTACCCAGGCCTCATCACAGCAGGCTTCAGAGTCGAACCAGAGGGAGAAACTCAGGAACGGATCCATGCTTACATCTGAAAAATTGAAGCAAGGAGAGACTAAGTAAGATAATTCATTGGTATTGTATGCTCCTGCGAGATTGGTTACCCAGGCATTGATGCCGCTTGCCGCGGAGTTGAGGAGGGCGCCTACGGGTTGACCAAACTGCCAGGAAGATGAGTTGCTGCCGGCTCCGACTTTCCAGCCGCCATTGCCGCTCTCAAAGTTATTGGTATAAGGGAAGTCGGGAATAACGGGCACCAATTCCACATTGACGGTGATGCCTGTTGTGTCATTGCTCAGGGCTTCATCGCCTGCCAGTTCCGTCCATGCGGTGATGTTGTAGCTGCCGTTTTGAGTGAATTGCACCGGCGTAGTGAATGTATAGGTAGCCTGCTGGTTGGCCGGCACATTGAGCGCGCCTACGTTCTCCACCACCGGCGTACCACCATTGACGCTGTACGCCACGTTGAAACCGGTTTGCGCCTGTGTACCGAAGTTGACGATGGTTAAGCGAACCGTACCGTTTTCAACGCCGCAGGAAGAGGCGGCCGTGTATGCTGTTACTGCATTGGAAATATCTGCCGCGGCAGGAATGGAGATGCGCACATCATCCACACCCATGCCTTCGCGCGTTACAGAACCATCCGTGGAGAACACAAAGCGAATGCGCACATTGGCCTGGCCCGCCACGCCGGCGAGGGTGTTGAAGGCCGTTACCCAGCCGTTGAAGCCGCCTGTGCCGTCCCACCATTGACTGCCTGCATCATTGTACCAGTTGAGGCCGGTGCCGGATGCGCCCACTTTGGTCCAGGTTTGGCCGCCGTCAATACTGCGTTCTACCCAAGCCTCATCACAGCAGGCTTCTGAGTCGAACCACATCGAAAAGCTCAGGCGCGGGTCGGTAGTTACGCTGGAGAAGTCGTAGCAAGGCGATACGAGATAAGACAGCTCATTGTTGTTGTACTGGCCGGCCAGGTTGGTTACCCAGGCATTCTGGCCCGATGCAGCAGCATTGAGCATAGGGGCTGCGGGTGGCCCGAATTGCCAGGATGAAGCAGCGCTGCCGATGCCTACGCGCCAGCCGTCCCGGCCGTTTTCGTAGTTGGTAAAGTAGGGCAGGCCTACAATGACAGGCACTAATTCCACATTGACGATGAGCGAAGAGGTATCATTGCTGAGTTGCAGATCGCCCGCAAGCTCTGTCCATAATTGAATATTGTATGTTCCGTTTTGGGTAAAATTGAGCGGCGTGGTGAAGGTATAAGCAGCCTGCTGATTGGGCGGGATGTTGAGTGCGCCTACATTTTCCACTACCGGAGCGCCGCCATTGATGCGGTACGCTACGTTGAAGCCGGTTTGAGCCTGGGTGCCGAGGTTGACGACATTGATGCGTACAGTGCCTGTTTCTGTTCCGCAAGCGGCTGCGGCAGTGTAGGTAGCGCCTTGATTGAGGAGGTCTCTGGCCACGGGCTGCGAAATGAAGATATTGTCAACGCCCATGCCTTCGCGCACCACCGAACCATCGGAAGAGAATACGAAACGAATGCGCACATCCGACTGACCCGCTGTGCCGGTCAGTGTGTTGAATGCAGTGACCCAGCCATTGAATCCGCCCGTGCCGTTCCACCATTGATTCAGGTTGTCATTGTACCAGTTGAGGCCCGTACCGGAGGCGCCCACTTTGGTCCAGGTTTGACCGCCGTTGATGCTCTGCTCTACCCATGCCTCGTCGCAGCAGGCTTCTGAATCAAACCAGAGCGAAAAGAGCAGACGCGGGTCTTGGGTAAGCCCGGAGAAGTCAATACACGGCGATTCCAGATAGGACAACTCGCTGTTGTTGTACTCGCCTTGTAAATTCGTCACCCAGGCGTTCTGGCCCGAAGCTGCCGCATTGAGCAGAGCGCCGGCAGGAACGCCGAATTCCCAACTGGAATTGGTGCCGGCCACACTTGGGCGCCAGCCGCCGTTCCAGGTTTCAAAATCTTCGAGATAGGGCAGGTTGTCTATCACCGGCAGGCTGTTGATGACAACGGTCAGTGTGTCGTTGGCGCGTAGGCTGTCCGACTGCAAATCGGTCCAAATGCGGATGATGTACTCGCCGGGTTCGGAAAAGTCCCAGGTGAGATCGTACAGGAACGTGTCAGTACTGTCTTTTCCCAAAACGCCGGTGTAGAAGCCATCCAATGGAATGTTGACGGGCGCTACCTGACCATTGACGCTGAATTTGATGGGAATAAGCGATTGCGGATTACCGCCGAAATTGCGGATGCGAACACGCATTTCTTCGGTGGCCGAAAGCGCACAACCGGAAATGGGCGAGATCAATTCTGTGACGCCTACGTTGTTGGCCCACAGCGTTCTGAAGGTAAATGGCCCCACGGTAGTGCTGGTGTCGCCGTTGGCGCACAATACAGTGATATAGTACTGATAATCTGTATTTTCCCTAAGGCCGGTGAGTGTGGTCATTCGGCCCGGCGCCAACTTGACATTGCCTGTGCCGAGCGTAAAGCCGGTGGTGTCGTACTCGATGCGATACACGCCCAGCGTATCGGAAGGTACCCAGCCGATGCGGGCTGTGAAGGCGCGTATGTCCAAATTACCGACCGCAGCAGCAGAAAGCGCCGGGCAGGTAGGACAAACCGCCGTAGTGGTAAAAACAACGCCGAGATCAGGATTCGGGCCGTCGCTGAAAATGATGTTGCCGTCGCTGTCGCGCAGGCGATAGGTGACTTCAAACTCGAAGATGCCGGGCGTATATAAAAATGAAATGGGAGCGCCGTTGGTCACGGTGAGCGTCACGGTGCGCGAGAACCCGTCGTTGTCGGCCTCTGTCACGGTGTAAGGAGTGATGACGCCGCCGATATTGACGATGAGCGTGGCCCCGTTCCAACCGTCGCCAAAGGAGTCGAACATTTCCAGCGTGTAGCTACAAGTGGTAGCTTGTGCCTGTGTTGCTGTATTAAATCCAAGCAAAAACAGGAGTAAAAGACCCAGTGTAGAAGCTAATTTCATAGATAGTGTGCTTTTCCGATGAGATTTTCGATTCAGATGAGAGGCTAAAATTAGAAAAAAATCAAAACAGCAAGCCTGTTTTTCAAAACAGGGCGCTTTTTGTCGGGCAAACGACGACGCACCACAGGGTTTCCCCAATGGGCATCACGCTCAAAAGCGGCCGCAGAAACGCGCCGCATCAACGCATGGAAACCCAAAAGAGGTGCATCGGAAACTTGTTGGGATTGATCTCCACATAGTTCCAGTCGTTGAACCAATGGTAGGTTTCCTCCGTCAGCAAATCCGTCACTTTCAGGTTGACGCGCCCTTCTATACCGAGCAATTTTTTGGGCACTTCCACATACCCCGACTGCGTGTATTGCGCATCAAAATTGACGACACACCAGATCACATTGCTGCCGTCGTCGCTCACTTTTACAAAGCTCATCAACGATTCGTTGTCGGCGCGCGTGAAGGTGAGGTTGAAGGTGCGTTGCAGGGCGGGCTGCTCGCGGCGGATGCGGTTGATGGCAGTCATGGCCTCTGTGATGCGGTTGCGGGCGTTCCAGTCGTAGGTGCGCAATTCGTACTTCTCAGAGTCTAAATATTCCTCTTTGCCGTTGGTGTTGCCTTTGTTTTCCATAAACTCGTAAGACGGGCCGTAAACGCCATAGTTGGACGAGAGCGTGGCCGCCATGAGCAGGCGCAGAACGAATACATTGGCGCCGGCATCCATGAGGTGGTAAGGCAGAATGTCGGGCGTATTGGGCCAGAAATTGGGCCGGTAGTAATCGCGCCACTCGGTTTGCGTCAGTTCGGTGAGGTATTCCTCCATTTCGCGGCGGTTGTTGCGCCAGGTGAAATAGGTGTAAGATTGCGAAAAGCCCAGTTTGCCCAGCGCGCCCATGATCTTGGGCCGGGTGAAGGCCTCCGCCAGAAAGATGACGTCGGGATGTTGAGAGTGTACCTCGTTGATGACCCATTCCCAAAAAGCGAAGGGCTTGGTATGCGGGTTGTCCACTCTGAAAATCAGGACGCCGGCATCCACCCAAAACAGGATCACCTTTTTGAGTTCTTCCCAAAGGTTGCGCCAGTCTTCGGTTTCAAAGTTGATGGGCACAATGTCCTGATATTTTTTCGGCGGATTTTCTGCGTAAGCAATGGTGCCGTCGGGCCGCCAGAGGAACCACTCCGGGTGCTCTTTCACCCAGGGATGATCGGGCGAGCATTGCAGGGCCAGGTCGAAAGCTATTTCCAAACCATGCTTTTGTGCCTCGGCGATGAGGTGCTGGTAGTCTTTGAGCGTACCCAATTGTTTATGAATCGCCGTGTGGCCGCCGTCTGTATTGCCGATGGCCCAGGGCGAGCCGGGTTCGTGCGGGCCGGTATCAAGGCTGTTGTTTTTGCCCTTCCGGTTGGAGGTTCCGATGGGATGAATGGGCGGCAGGTACAGCACATCAAAACCCAACTCCTGCAAGCGGGGCAAGATGCGCTCCACGTCTTTGAAGGTGCCGTGATCGCCGGGTTTGGCGGCTGCCGAGCGTGGAAACAGTTCGTACCAGGCGCTGAACACGGCCCGGTCGCGCCCGATGCGCACGCGGAGGTCTTTATCGTACCAGGTTTGGAACTGCTTCATGGGGTGGGCCTGCACCATATCGGCAAATTCCTGACTGAGGACAGCGGCTGTAGCCTCGTCGTAAGCGCCTTTTTTTTCCAATAGTTCGGCGGCTTTGTTCAGGGCGGCGGCTTTGGCTTTCGGGTACCCTTTGGCCGTGCGTTTCAGCAGGTCGGCGCCGATGAGGAGTTCTACCGCCATGTCCTGCCTGTCGGCTTGTTTTTTCAAAAAGCCATTGTGCCAGTTGAGCAGGTGGTCCACCCAGGCTTCCAGTTTGTAGTGGTAAAATCCCTTTTGCGTGACCTGAAAAGCAGCCGTCCACACGTCGTTGGGCTGGGCCTCCATGTATGCCTCCGTCCAGTTTTTATTGCTCTCGTGGCGATAGTGTAGTGAGGCGCGAACGGCGTCGTGGCCGTCTGAAAAAATATCTGCGGTGACCTGCGTCCATTCGTTGACTACCCGCTTGATGAAATGGCGCCCATCGTCAATTTCGGGCTGCACGTTTTGTATAATGACTCGGTTGCGGCGATCTGTCTGCATGATTTTCAAAGGTTTGTTGAATGCGTTCAAAAGATCGGCAGCAATAATAGGGATTTTTGGGGAAATACAAGTCCTATAGTGGCGATTGGCAGGGCAGATTGCTCTTGAGCGACAGCAGACAGCCCCCTTTTTAGCTCTGATCTTTTGGCGGAGTGAAGGAGCGACGTTACGACGGCTCCTTCACTCGGTTTCTATTTACTGCAACTTGAATCGCACCACAAGGCCGCCCGAAGTATCGGTACGCGGGAAGCCGGCTGATGTGCGCGGTATGTTTTGGCGATAGTCGAAGAACAGGCGCAAACCTAATCGCGTATTGATCTGATATTCAGCCGAAGGCGAAATGCTGAGCGCATAATTGCCCCGCACCGGCTCCACTACGCCCTGATCGAGGAGGTGATTGAAGGTCACGTCGTCGCGCAGAGAGAAATTGAAGTTGAAGTCGAGGTCGCGGCTGCGCAATTGGCCGCCGCGCCCGCCTTGCTGTTGGCGTTGTTGTTGCTGGCCCTGTTGGTTGGGGTCAGGCTTTTTCGGATCAGGCTTTTTGGCGCCTTTTTTATTGCTGCCGGTGAGGAAGGGGATGTCCACATCGCGCAGGAGGTAACCAAAGCCAATGGAGATTTCTTTTGACTGCGTCTCGGCCAACTGGTAGCTGATGAAGCTCATGCCCAGCGTGCGCGATTTTTTGTAGTCAATATTGAACGACATGCCGTTTTTGAGCGTGGCATCAATGGCAATGAGCGGCGAAAATGCTTCTTGAATGACCACCTCCGGAATGAGCAGGCGGGCATAGAAGTTGCCGCTGAACGGATCGGTGCCGTTGAGGTTGCGGGTGTCCAACCACAGTGGGTTGGTATCGAAACGATTGACGCTCAGCGTGGATTTGTAGCCATGCGTGAGGCTGAAGTTTTGGAAAATGTCTCTGAAACCCGGCAATTTCGTCAGGCCGTTGTAAGTCAGTCGCCAAGTGGGCAAAGGCAGTGTTTTAAATACGTCCAAGCCAATGGTGCGGGCATCCTGGCCGGTGTAAGCGGCGATGAAAGCGGGCAGCAGTACCTCGTTTTGGATGTTGCCGAAACCGCGTGTGTAGCCTCTCGCTGCCAATGAATCAATTTCATGCTGGCCGGTGCCGAGGCGCTGGGAAACGATGACCCGGTTATGGTCAAATTGCCGGAACAGGCGTCGAATGACGGTAGAATCGGTGCTCATGGGCGTTCCCAATGCAAAGTAGCTCACCGTCATGGAACCCGATTTTTTGGGCACGGCGTGTATGAGGTTGAAGTTGCCGTCCACCAGAGTGTCTTTGAAAAACTCACTGTGACCTTCTGCAAAAGCGCTGTTCAATTCTACCTCAATTCTGAAATCGCGGTAGGGTTCCAGCGTGAGGCGGCCATCGAAACGGCGGCTGTAATCTTGCAGTACTTCGCGGTTTTGGAACACGGAATTGCTGATCCAGCGGCGGTTGTTGCCCACCTCGTGCAGCCAGTCGGAGGAGGTATAATACTGATTTTCGTTCAAAGTGCGTATGCGGGGCTGAAGACCGGCAATGAAATCCCAGCCTGGCCCGTCGAAGCCTTTGCCCATACCCAGCAGTCCCGCCTGTTGCATAAATCCAGGCAATGAGGTAGAGAAATCTTCTGCCAGCGAGAGCCTCACCTTGCGTATCATCAGCAGCGGCCGAATGAGTGCGCGCTCTAATGCGCTGGGCACATCGTCTTTGGGCTTTTTGTCGGCGGTGGCGTTTTTGTCGGCGGTGGCGTTTTTATCGGCAGGCTCTTCACTTTTCGTTCGCGTTCCTTTTTCTTTTTCGTCTGCTTTGGTCTTGGCCGGCGGCACGCCTCGCTCTATGCGTTTGAGGTAGCCGATTTTGGCGTACAGGTTGTCGAAGTTGAAATCGGCGTTGAGTTGGCGGCGCTGTTTGTTTTGAGCCACGTTGCCGAGGCTGTCCACGTTGAGGGCAATGGCCGTCCAGTTGTACTCGGCCTGATACTGTGCGCGCACCTGAATCCAGTCCATAAAGGGAATGGTTTTGGTGGGCAGCGTGTAGTTGAGGCTGAAATTGTGGTTGTAATTTTTGGTACGCCCAAAATCCCGCAGGCTGTTCAAAATGCTGTCGCGGCGGAAACGGGGTATTTCGCTGATGTCTATGTTTTCCTGCATCCAGGTTTCATCGGGTTCGTCCACTACGGCATTGGTACGCGAGGCAAAGTTGAATTTGAGCGACTTGGCCATGTCCCATTGCAGATTGAAGTTGCGGTCCCAGTTGAAACGCTTGTTGTAGAAGGTATTAAAGCGGTCGTCTAAGCCGGTAAATCTGTATCTGGTTTCTGCAAACTGCCGGTTCAGAATGGTGCTGAACGTGACGGAATTGGGAATCGGGTTGAAGTTCAGGGCGGTAATAAACTTCAGATACTTGTCCTTTTTGATCAGGTTCTTGAACGGCTCCAGATACTTCACCGGACGCGAGTAGGTGTAGTCTATCCCCCCGGTACTGCGCTCTTCTGTGTCGAATTCGATGAGCGGATCGCGGCGGTCGGTGACGGTGTGGCTGTAGTTGGCGCTGAAGTTGGCGATGTCCCAGGGTTTGGGTTGGGCATTGCCGGGCGCGCGCTCTTTGCGTACGTTGGTAAAATTGACGGTGCGCAATTGGGTCACATCCAAGGTCAAATTGCGGATGGAGTCGCGGGTTGCCTGATCGGCGGCATTGGCCAATTTTACCTTCAGCGGCACGTCCAAGTCGTAGGGATCGTATTCCGGCCGGCGGGTATTGTTGGAAACCTGTGCGTAGAGCGGCAGGTTGATGCCCCATTTGTTGGGCAGGAATTTGCCAAGTTGCACATTGGTAGAGAAATCGTAGCCATAGATGGCTTCCCGGCTGCGCTCGGCCACTTTCTGGTTGAGCGCGCCAAAGCCAATATCACTGAAATTGCCGGCCACGGTAACCGAGGCCAGGTCTGCAATTTGCAGGTCGGCACGCGCTACGGCAGCGCCGGCGGCTCGTTCATCCAAACCGTTGAGGCGCAATTCATTGATCCAGGTTTCAAAATCAAACGGCCCGGCATTGCCGTCGGGTACGTTGCGCACGCCCACCATGATCTGCTTAGCCAATCCGAAGTTGGGGTTGCCTCGTACTTTGATGCGGTGTGGCAGTGCGCCGGCTATCGCAGCGGGAATGGCCTGCACAAACTCTTCGTCCAAGGGGAAGTCCTGCACATTGCGGGCCTCTTTAAGTTCGCGCAGGAGCGACAAATCGAAGTTGAACTCATTTTCCGGGCGCCAAACCTGCTCTTTGTATGCATTGGTGTTGGGATTGGCAGGCAGCAGGTTCGGGTCCGACATGTACATCGGAATCTCGTATTCGTAATAGTTGTTTTTAAAGTCGCTGCCGATTCGGATGAAGATGGAAAGGTCGCCGGGCTGTATGACGCGGGGTTCCTGCTTGTCTTCGGCGTGTACAAACATTTGCAGTTTTTTGTACATCCGCATATCGAGGTTGATGGTTTTAAACACCGCTACTTCTTCGCCGTCGCAGAGGTTTTGGCCCTGCAATACCAATGACTGCTCATTTTGCAAAGCATTGAACACGCCCAATGAACGCTCGCGCACGATGCCTGCCGGCAGCACATAGTTGAAGGGCAGGCGGCTGATGTTTTCTTCGATGTTGACGGCGTCTATATTGAAAGTCAGGTTGTTGCAGTTGGTGCTCGGCGACAGGTCCTGCTGGTAGCGACGCCATTGGTTGCGCACCAATTCGATGGTGGCAAAACGCAGGGTCACGGGCCGGCCGAAGTCCTTGAGCATCATACGCATGAAGCGGATAGAGCGGAAATCGCGGATGCCGCCGAATGCTTCGGTGTATTCGTTTTGGCCGAGGCTGTTGAGCGGTACGCGGAATCGGTACCATATCCGGCCATTGGCTGCCAGACGGGTATCGGTGATGAAAGGAGTAGCCTCCGTGTCAATTTCGCGGGGATTGCCCCGGTCGTATTTGATGGGCACGCGATACTGGAAGTAAGCCTCCGTTTCGTTGACGGTATTATCCTGGTTGATGTCTTCTGCATCGGGGATGTTGGTGGAAGATGCGAAGGAGTTGAGGCCAAGTTGTCCCGTATTTTCGGGCGAGTTGCCCTGCGGGTTGTTGAAGTCGCGGTAGCGGCGCAGGATGCCGTCGTTGGGGCCGAAGGAGGGGTCGCTGAAGTAGCGGAAGTTGTCGTTGGATGGGTCGAGTTCTATTTTGGCGGCCACAGCGGGGTTCACTGCCCGGATGGCTTCGATGTACTCACTGAAATGCGCCTTTTCACCATCGTCATCCAGACCGTCCAGACCTACATCCTGACGTTTGCGGCTTTCAGAACCTCCTTGCCGGTCGTTGTCGAAAAATCGCGTAATCTGCTGGGCCACAGGCACTATGCCCCATGCGGTGGTGTCCACCTGGCGGTTGGGGTTGAAGGGGCTGGGGAGGCCGTTTTCAAAAAACTTGCGGGAGTCGCGGAGAATATCCTCCGAAATATTGCCGAAATGGAAATACAGGTTGCCCTCCAAAGAGTCCAATACTTCTTGCGGCAATATGCCGTTCTGCGGGTTGGTCGGATCGAGGAAAGGACTGAGCATCCAGAATTCGAGGTACTCAATATTCGCCGTCTGGAAATCCACCGTGTTCAGGGAGCGCATCACACCGCCCCAACGGCTGCGCGGGTCGTTGAGGATCAGCGAGTCGCCCTGAAAAGTGACGCCTCTGGAAAACATTCTTCCGCCGGGCAGGTCGAAGTTGTACGGGCCGCGCTCCTGTGGGTAGAACGAGAGGTCGAAGGTTTGAATATTGGGCAACTGATCGGGCGTGACCTGCACATTGGGGAACACCTCATTTTGGTCCACTAAGCTGGTGTAGGGGTTGTTGGTGTCTCCTGTGTTTCGGGCGCTGAGGTCAATGCGGTACCAGTTCATACGGCCCCGGTTGGCGCCATAAGCCAGGTCATTGATGAGGTTGCCTTCCGGCCAACGGTTATTGCCCTGCGGCACACTGGAGAGGAACCACTGGTTGATGGGTTGCCGCAGGTCGAGGCCGGCGGAGGTGCCTTCAAAATCGTCTATATAAACGATGCCGTTTTTATCCTGACGGTTTTGGTTGATGGCGCGCGCATGGCCGGGATCGAGCAGGGCGCCTTCCGCCATGAAGTTGAAGGTGGACGGCGCTTTGGTTTGTACCAGGGGCAGTTTGTCGGCCAATTTGGTAATAAACGGCGCATCGGTGCTGTAATTGATGTCGAATCCGTAAATCCGGTTGTTGATCGGGTCGTCGCCGATGTTCACTTTAGGTGTAAACGGCCGTTCAAACAACTGCATAAATGTGGCGCCGATATTGAGTTTCTTGCTGATCTCATAATCGGCCCGAATCCCCATCATGGTTTTGGATTGCAACCCGAATACCGTGTTATCTTCATACGACACATTCACCGGCACGCCCGACTGCAAGAGGGCGTCGTTGAGAATGCGCACCCGGCCTATATTGTAGTCAATTTCGTAATCCTGGCCTTCGATGAGCAATTGCCCGCCGGCCGTCACACTCACCGAACCGGGCGGAATATTAAAAGCGCCGAGCGATATTTCGGAAGACACACTCGACTTATAGGTGCCCTTGATGATGAACCGGTTCTTCTCGGCAAATTCCCTGGCCAAAAACAGCGTACTGTCATACAATGCCTGATAAACCAATGAATCGCGCAGCGCCGGCTCGGTTATTTGCGCCGCCAATGAACGCCCGAAAGGTTCGAGTACCGGGAACATGATGCGCCCATTGCGGGTGTTGATGGTCACGCCGGGCACAAAGTCGAAAATGCCGTCGGGTTGCGGGTCGCCCTGTATGTTGAGTTTATCGAGTTGGAACACGCGCAACAGCGGGCGGCCTTCGAGGTTGGAAAAAGGCAGAAATCGCTTGATGCCTCTGCCGGGGTCTTCGTAATACACATCGAGACGAAACTCTTTGGG
Source organism: Saprospiraceae bacterium UBA2329 (assembly GCA_002344975.1). GTDB lineage: Bacteria > Bacteroidota > Bacteroidia > Chitinophagales > Saprospiraceae > UBA2329. Next base: position 94,284 of record DDUV01000026.1, read on the forward strand.
GTCCACCTGATAAGCGCCGATGGGATAGACGTTTTTCATCATCAGGTCCCAGGTGGGCAAGTCGGTGCGCTGCACAGTGCTTTTCAGCATTTTGGCAAACAGGACCTGCGGCACGGAGTCGAGGGTGGCGGTGGGCACGTTTTCGGGACGGTCGCCTACAAAGTAGAGCTTGCCGTTGTAGGAATAGGAATAGGTGACGGCTACCACCTGATCGGGCTGGATGTTGACCCCCAAAGAGATGAAGCCCAGCTCATTATTTACTGTATATTCCGAAGGCTTGAGCTTGCGGGCAAACACTTTTTCAAAATCCTGCGCCTGCACTAAGTTGAAATTCGGGCCTTGCAGCGCAGCCACCACGTTGTCTATCTGGCGCATGCTTCGGTCTGCATTGAGGCGCGCATAGAGGTCGTTGGCGTCGTTGGAGGGCAGCCCGCGCGTGCCGGTGATGTCGCGATAGACAGGTGTGGCAGGGGCGTTTACCTTGTTGGGACTGACGAGGGTGGAAGGCTCGCCCAAGTCGGCGAAAGCCACAATTTCGCGCACCTCGTCCACTTCGTTGCGGTTGTTGGTCACCCATACCTCCATGGTTTCGAGCTTGAACAGCGAGCGCACCTGCGGGAGGTTGGAGAGGTTGTCTTCAAAGGTTTCCTGATTGAAGAACGACAGGAAGAAGTGGCGGTTTTCGTCGTACTCGTCGGCGCGTACCTCAAATTCCACCAACTGGCTGCCGCCTTCCACTTTGAGGTTTTGCTTTTGTGAGTTTTGCTGCGAAATGACGGAGGTGAGGCGCAGGCGGCCAAATTGCAATTCGGTTTTGAGACCAAACAAGCTCTGCGCGCCCTGAATGAGCGTGCCGCGCAGGGGTAGGCTCACGTTGCCGGCTTCAATTTTTTTGATAATAGCGTCTTCGCTGAAGGGGTCGGTGAGGGCGTCTGTGTTGTAGTTGATCTTGATCTGGTTGTCGAAATTGAACGTGGAGTTGGTGTTGTAGTTGGTAGAGAGGTTGAGCTTGGAGCCGATTTTACCGGTCACGTTCATCTGGATGGCCATGTCAAAATCAAAGCCGCCCGTGGTGCGCTGTCGTTCCAGCAGGATGGGATTTTCGAGGCGCTGAATATCAAAACCGAAAGTAAGGTCAATATTGCCCTGCGGTTTGATGTCCACCTCGGTGCCACCGAAAAGCCTGTCTATCAGGCTGTTTTGCACGTCAATTTTGGCGATGGGGTCGAGGGAGTTGATTTTTCCGTCGGTGTTGGCGCCGGACAGGAAGTCGAAATAATTTTTTTCGTCCTGCTTGCGGCGGTAGTCCAGATACTCCTCGAAAGACATGGTAGTGGAAGGGCGGTAGTACTCTTCGCCGATGCGCTCGGTGAGGATGTACTGGCCGGTGATCGGGTCGAATTCAACGTCCTGTTTCACCTCCTTGGGGTCTTTGAGATCAAAAGGATTGGCATTGCGGTCTCGCAGGAAGTCGCCGAAACGCGGCCTCAGAGGCGGCAGGGTATCGGCGGCGGGCGGCGCGGCGGTCAATGCGCGGCGGAACGGATTATCAAGCCGGATGCTGCGATCTTCGGGCCAAAAAGCGGCGGAGAGCAGGGCAACGGCAACAAGGCTGAGAGGTATAAGACGCTTCATGAGAGTGTCTGTCTGCTTTTTTTCAAAATGTGTACTAAAAACGATGCTTGCACCGCCAGCCCGCAAGCCGACGGAACTTTAACACAAAATCATTTTGCTGAGCTGTTTTCTTTTTGGGATGCGGCATTGATACGCCTAAGATAACTGTCTCAAAGCCAATTTGATAAGCTCCTCTACATTGTTGGCGGAGGGCTTTTCTTTGAGTACTGCGTTGAGGGCTTTTTGCACCTGTACACGCGCAAAACCCAGCGCAACCAATGCAGATAACGCTTCCTCGCGTGTGGTATTGTCTTGCGGAAGCAAAGACAGGGGCGCATCGCCGGAGCTTTTGACCATTTTGTCTTTGAGGTCGAGAATGATGCGTTTGGCGGTTTTGGGGCCTATGCCTTTTACCTTGCTGAACGCCTGCTCGTTTTCGCCGATGATGGCCGAGCGGATGTCGTCGGGCGTCATGGCAGAGAGCAAGAGTTGCGCCGTGGTCGGCCCTACGCCGGACACCGAAATGAGGTGCTGAAACAGGCTGCGCTCGCTCTCTTCGGCAAAGCCATAGAGCGTGTGGCTGTCTTCGCGGATGAGCAAATGGGTATGAATTTTGACGCGCTCCAACTTTTCGATTTGCGCGTAGGTGTGCAGGCTGATGAGAACGTGGTAGCCCAAACCGCCGGTTTCTACAATGATATATGTCGGCGTTTTATAGGTAATTTCCCCTTTGATGTAACTAATCATGTGCAATGCTGAAAATGAGGGCGCAAAGATAGGGATTTTACATGGGACACAATTATCAGTATTCCCCAATGACCTTTATCATTGGTAAACAAGGCTCTGAATCGCCAATATTGCAGTCCATTCAATGACAATACCTTATGAAATCCTCACACGTCATGGATCGCCGGCTCGTAGTGGCAGGCGCCATTTTGATCCAACTTGCCCTGGGCGCCATCTATTCATGGTCTGTTTTTACCAAAATCCTCACCGATGCGGAAGGTATCTATCGCTTCACCGCTACCCAAACCGCCTGGATTTTCTCAGCCGGCCTGACCACTTTCGCGGCTGTGATGGTGCTGGCCGGAAAGCGGCTGCCGAGCGTGGGGCCGCGTAAACTCACGGTTTACGGGGGCTTGTTGCTGGGCTTAGGCTATGTGCTGGGCGGCTTTTTCGGGTCTTCGTTTTGGGGTCAGTTCCTCACCATCGGTGTGATGGCGGGCGCAGGCATCGGCATGGCTTATGTGGTGCCTATTGCGGTGGGGGTGAAGTGGTTTCCCGACAAAAAAGGTCTCATCACGGGCTTGGCAGTAGCTGGTTTTGGCTTTGGCGCCACGATCTGGGTCAAGCTGGCCGGTTCCTGGTTCGGCGGGCTGCTCAATTACCTCCAAATCGGAGAGTTGCCCAATGTCCAAAGCGTTTTTCTGCTGTACGGCATTATTTTCGCGGCATTTGTACTCATCGGCAGTTTGGTCATGGTCAATCCGCCGGAAGGCTGGCTGCCCGCCGGCTGGAAACCAACTGCCGGACCGGCCGGCTCAAGCGGTGATGAAGGCTTCACTCCCGCCGCCATGATGGGTACACGGCAGTTTTACTCCATCTGGAGTGTGTTTGCTTTTTCAGCCATTGCCGGCCTCATGGTCATTTATTGCATCCAATTGTTCGGCATGGACGCGCTCACTTTCCGGGGGCAGGAAAACGCCATAGCCATCACGGGTACCGCTATGGCCTGGTATGCTATTTTCAACGGGCTGGGGCGCATTGCCTGGGGTATGATCTCCGACCGCATCGGGCGCAGGCCCGCCATTATTATTATGTCGGCGTTTCAGGGGGTGGTCATGCTGGCGCTGTATCACGGGTTCATCACCTTCGGTTTGGCTACGGGTCTGATCGTGGGCGCTTCCTTGGTGGGGTTCAACTATGGGGGCATTTTTGCGCTGTTTCCGGCCATTACCGCCGACTATTTCGGCAACAAGCAGGTAGGCGCCAATTACGGCTGGGTGTTCACGGCTTATGGTCTGGCCGGCCTGATGGGGCCACTGTTGGCGGGCGTTTTTAAAGACAATGCCGCCGACGGAGGTTCGCCCGTCGTATGGATGGCGCCGTTTATCATCGCGGGGGCTGCCTGCCTCATTGGTGCGGTGGTGATGGTGTTCACACATCCGCCAAAGAAACCGGCTGCATTGGTTCAGCCTGCGTCCTTAGCTGATGTTGCGCAAAGGCAGGAACCGAGTTTGGAGAAAGTCTGATGCGCGCGGGCGTTACTGAATGATCTGGAATTAGATTTTGCGATTGTCTACATTCAGACTTCTTTGATAATGACATATTTATGACCTTGCAGTCTGCTGGAAATGCCCGTACTTTGTCGTTTCAAACCGACAATAAAAAGTCACCATGCAACCCGTCAAAGACTTGTTTTCGGAAGGTGCTGAACAATACGCGCAATTCCGGCCATCCTACCCGCTCGAACTGTACGAATTTCTCTACGCACACCTCGATCACTTCGGCTTAGCCTGGGATGTGGGTACGGGGCCGGGGCAAGTGGCCTGCGCATTGTCCACCCGATTTGAGCAAGTCATTGCCACCGACATCAGCGCGCCGCAAATAGCCAATGCCGAGCGCCGTCCCAACATCCGCTACATCGTTTGTCGCGCCGAGCAAACGCCTTTCCCCGACGCCTCCTTCGACCTCATCACCGCCGGGCAGGCTGCACACTGGTTCGATCCTGTTCCATTTTACAAAGAAGCTCGTCGTACGGCCAAACCCGGCGCCGTCATTGCCGTTTGGGGCTACGATCTCCTCGAAATAGGACCTCATGTGGATGAACTCATCACCGCCTACCACCGCGATGTGTTGGGCCAATACTGGGACTACGAGCGCCGGTATGTGGACGACCGCTACGCCGATTTCCCATTCCCCTTTGAAGACATTCCTTGTCCGGGCTTTACCATGCGCATGAACTGGACGCTGACGCAGTTGGAAGGCTACCTTAACACTTGGTCGGCACTGCGCAACTACCGTCGCCAAACGGGCCGTGACCCACTGCCGGCCCTCATTGCCCACATTGCGGAGCATTGGCCCGCGGGGGAGGTGCATGAAGTGCGTTTTCCTGTTTTTGTGCGCGTGGGGAGGGTGGCGTAGGGGGCAGATGGAGCAAAGCGACATCCCGGATAGCCTGTTTCGATAAAATCGGAAAGGAACGAATCGGGAGGGCGTTTTACCGGGCGCTGCTTTTTAACATCGGCTTAACGAGCAGAAATGCGACTTGGGCGTTGTATGGGAAACCAAAATACAAGAAGAACATGTCCAAATCCATTATTGTACTCGTTGCGGCACTGCTCGTCTCCATCTCCATGCCGGCACAAAGCCTGAAAGACCTCGCCAACAAAGCCAAAAACACGCTCACCGGCGGCGCCCCGCTTTCGGAGGCAGAAATAGGCGATGCGCTCAAAGAGGCATTAGACAAAGGCGCCGGCGATGCGGTCAGCTTCCTCTCCGCCCCCGACGGGTATTACAAAACAGCTTACAAAATCCTGCTGCCGGAAGAGGCGCAGCAGGTTACCGCCAAGCTCAAAGCAGTACCGGGCTTTGAAAACGTAGAGGCCCAACTCATTGAAAAAATGAACCGTGCAGCGGAATCGGCTGCCGCCAAAGCCAAACCTATTCTGGTGGACGCCATCCGCCAAATGACCATCCGCGATGCCATGAACCTGCTGATGGGCGAAAAAGATGCCGCCACGCGCTACCTCGAACGCACCACTTCAGAGCAGCTTTATCTCGCCTTCAAACCCGTCATCGTACAGGCTTTAGACGAAGTGAATGCCCGCGAATACTGGCGCAGCGCCGTCACGGCCTACAACCGCATTCCTTTAGTAAAGAAAACCAATCCTGAATTGGACGACCACGTCACCCGTACCGCGTTGGCCGGTATGTTCTCGCTGGTAGAAAAAAAGGAGGCCGAAATTCGTGCCAACCCCGCTGCCCGCAGTTCGGAATTGCTGAAGAAAGTCTTTGCCCGGCAGGATAAGTAGTAACGAACTGAACGAATCTTCCAATCAAAACAGGCTGCCTGATCTCATTCAGACAGCCTGTTTTTTTGCCCTACTCACTCACCCCTCACATACTCACCCCCTCACCCCTCACATACTCACCCCCTCACCCCTCACATACTCACCCCTACTGAGGCGTCACCCATTCCCCATCGGCCAATTTGAACCACTGCGTATCAACGGGGTATTTAAACTCGGCTTTGGTTTCATAAATACGAATGGTGAGCGTGCGCTTATCGTCGTACAGTTGGATGTATTGCGGGGTCGTTTCCTGAATGACGTAAGAAGCGAAAACCCCTTCATTTTGGAACTCCGTGAAGGTATTGTCGGCATCCAAAGCGAAAGTGGAAAACTTACCCTCTATGCTCTGTTTGGCCTCCCAGACGGCGTACCCGTTGTGCTGAGACATCACCCAATCCAGCAATGGCTCGTTGCCGGGGCCGACCTGCTCCAGGCCTGCATTGGTGTCTGATTCAGACTGCTCGCCGCCGCCCGGCAAGAGTGCCAGAATGAAGATGAGCAGGATCACAGCGCCGCCGCCGATGCCCATATAGAGCCATTTTTTGTCTATGCCGCCTGTTTTTGCGGGCGTAGGAGCAGCATAAACCGGCGTCGAAGCCTTGTTTTTGGCAATGTACTCCGGTGTGAGTTGAGGCAATAGCCGGAGGATGGCATCGTTGACTTTGGCGCGCTCCAAGTTGGCGTCGTCGTCATCCATCGTGCCGCGAATGATGCCGTCTTCTATGTTTTTAAGGCGGCTGCGGAGCATCACGAGCGAGTCAATAATTTCGGCGTTGTTTTCTTTGACGTACTTGTACAGTTCGTCCAAAGATTTTTCTGTTTCGCCCTCGGAGATCATCTCACGAATCTGGTCAATAAGAGTCATGGCATACAATGGGTTGTGATGAGGCTCAAAGGTAGTGTTTTTTGTCGCAATATGAGAAAGCCGCGGTTGGTTTGCAGAACAGATTGCGTAAAATAAGGCACAGTTTTCAGGCAGCACACAATTTGACAAAATCTCGAAGATTTGTCAAATTTTCGCCTCGCCATCCAGGGAGTCCTTTCCTGGGATCGGTGTCGAAATAAAGCACACATTTTTATAATGAATAAATGAGGTGCAGCTTCAGCTATACACACGGTAGCCGGCATGGCAAGGCGTAGTTTTTGTTCACGGTTTAAAGATCGTCGGCACTGCCGGAAAAATGCCTATTTTAGCGCCTTCAAAAAAATACCCGATATGAAACGTATCATTTTTTCTGTCTGGATGCTCATTTTTATCGCAGCAACTGCCGCGGCTCAAGCGCCCATCACGTTGGAACAAATATGGCAGGGCGGTACGCTCAATGCCCGTTCGCTGCCAGGCTTCAACTTCCTCAAAGACGGGCGACATTATACCCGCTTGGAAAAGGGCAAGATCAATCAGTATGATATTCGAACCGGAGAGGTCGTGGCCACCATCCTTGATGTGTCGGCGCTCAGCGCATCGGCAGGCTACACTGGTACGATAGACAGCTATACCTTCAGCGAAGACGAGCAAAAAATACTCATCACCACCGAAACAGAGTACATCTACCGCCATTCCACGCGCTCCAAAGTATCTGTTTATGACCGCGCCACGAAGCAACTGACGCCTGTTTTTAGTCAGAAAAAAGTGATGTACCCCGAATTCAATCCGCAGGGTACCGCCGTGGCTTTTGTATCGGCCAACAACCTTTATTATCAGGATTTGCTGAAAGGCAAAGTCACACAGGTAACCAAAGACGGGCGCTTTAATGCCGTCATCAACGGCGCCGCCGACTGGGTGTATGAAGAGGAGTTTACGCTTTCGCAGAGCTATCAGTGGTCGCCCGACGGCAAGCGCATCGCTTTTTTGCGTTTCGATGAGAGCGCGGTGAAGGAGTTTACCATGACCAATTATCTCAAAGAATTATACCCGCAGTATGAAACCTTCAAGTATCCCAAAGTAGGCGAAACCAACTCCACAGTGACGGTTTTTGTACACGATGTAAAAAGTCGAAAAAACAGGTTGGTACAAACCGGCGCCGAAGCAGACTCGTACATTCCCCGCATCAAATGGACCGCCGACCCGGCGCAACTCTGCGTTTATCACCTCAATCGCCACCAAAACAAGCTGCGCCTCCTGCTGGCCGATGCGCGCACAGGCAAAACCTCCCTGCTGATGGAAGAAACCAACCAGTACTACATCGAAGAAGGGGTGCTGGATGATTTGTATTTTTTTAAAGACAACAAACGCTTCCTGTGGAGCAGCGAAAAAAGCGGCTGGCGGCACGTCTATTTGCACGACATGAGCGGCAAGGAGATCATGCCGGTGACGCAGGGCGAGTGGGAAGTGTCGCAGGTGTATGGCGTGGACGAAGCGCGGCAGCTCGTTTATTTGCAGGCAGCGCGTCGTTCGGCGGCCGAGCGCCAGGTGCTTTCGGTGAGCTTGGAGGGCAAACGCGAGCAAAAATTGGCCGATCAGGGCGGTTGGAACAGCGCGCAATTCAGCAGCACTTTCGATTACTATGTGGTCACGCACTCCTCCATCAACACGCCGCCGTCTTTTGCGGTGTTCGACAGCGAGGGGCGCTTGGTGCGGCCCATCGAAGACAATGCAGGATTGCGCAAAAAGCAGCAAGAGCATGAGGTGAATGAGGTCGAATTTTTCAATTTTACGACCGGCGAGGGGGTAGAATTAGGCGGCTGGATGATACGCCCGCGCAAAATGGAAACCGGCAGGCGCTACCCCGTTCTTATGTATGTGTATGGAGGTCCGGGCAGTCAGCAGGCCAACAATATGTGGAAAGGCGCCAATTACTGGTGGTTCCAGATGCTGGCCCAGCAAGGCATTATTGTGGCTTGTGTGGACAACCGGGGCACCGGCGGCAGGGGCGAACAGTTTAAAAAAATGACCTACCTACAACTCGGAAAATATGAAACCATAGACCAAATTGCCGCTGCCAAACACCTTGGCTCATTGCCGTATGTGGACGCCGGGCGCATCGGTATTTTCGGCTGGAGCTATGGCGGGTACATGTCTTCGCTGTGTATTCTCAAAGGCGCGGATGTGTTCAAGGCTGCCATTGCCGTGGCTCCCGTGACCAACTGGAAATGGTACGACACCGTTTACACAGAACGCTACATGCGCACCGATAAGGAAAATTCTTCCGGCTATGAAGACAATTCGCCCGTCAATTTCGCCGACCGCCTCAAGGGCAAATACCTGCTTATACACGGCATGGCCGACGACAACGTACACTTTCAGCACACCGCCGAAATGGCGAACGCCCTCATAAACGCCAATAAACAGTTCGACACCTATTTCTATCCCAACCGCAATCACGGCATCTATGGCGGCAATACGCGCATTCACCTGTATTCCAAAATGACGGAGTTTTTGAAGGAGAATTTGTAAAACAAAAAATTCACACGATGGCCAAAATATTGATCGTGGACGACGAAGCCGCTATCCGGCGCACCCTCCGCGAAATCCTACAGTTTGAAAAATACGACGTGGACGAAGCTGCCGACGGTCTCGAAGGCTTGGTGAAAGTGAAACAAAAAAGCTACGACGTCATTTTGTTGGACATCAAAATGCCCAAAATGGACGGCATGGAGGCCCTGGAGCGCATTCAGGAGTTGTCCCCCGATACACCGGTCATTATGATTTCCGGGCACGGCACCATTGAAACAGCGGTGGAAGCTGTAAAAAAAGGCGCTTTCGACTTCCTCTCCAAACCGCCCGACCTCAACCGTCTGCTCATCACGGTGCGCAATGCCTTAGATAAATCGAGCCTCATCGGCGAAACCAAAACGCTGAAACGGGCCGTCTCCAAATCCAAAGTGCAGGAAATCATCGGGCAGTCGCCGGCCATACAGCACATCAAAAACACCATCGAACGCGTGGCACCCACCGATGCCCGCGTGTTGGTCACAGGGCCTAACGGTTCGGGCAAGGAACTGATCGCGCGTTGGCTGCACGAACTCAGCGCCCGCTCGGCACAGCCCATCGTGGAGGTCAATTGCGCAGCCATTCCCTCCGAACTCATTGAAAGCGAATTGTTTGGCCACGAAAAAGGCTCCTTTACCTCGGCGGTCAAACAGCGCATCGGCAAGTTTGAGCAGGCGCACGGCGGCACCCTGTTTCTCGATGAAATCGGCGACATGAGCCTCTCGGCACAGGCCAAAGTGTTGCGTGCTCTACAAGAAAACCGCATCACGCGGGTAGGTGGCGAAAAAGACATCTCGGTGGACGTGCGCATCGTGGCGGCTACCAACAAAGACCTGCGCCGGGAAATCGAAAAAGGCAATTTTCGCGAAGACCTCTATCACCGGCTGGCTGTTATCATCATAGAGTCGCCGGCCCTCAACGACCGCCGCGAAGACATTCCGCTGCTGGCCGATCACTTCCTGCGCATCGTGTGCAACGAGTACGGCACAGCCCTCAAACGCATCAGCCCGGAGGCCATTCGCGCATTGCAAAATTTCAATTGGACGGGCAATATCCGCGAGCTTCGCAATGTGGTGGAGCGCCTGATTATTCTGGGCGGCAATCCCATTTCGGAGGAGGATGTCAACATGTATGTGTAATCTGCCTTCGGCAGTTCATCGCCAACGGAGAGGGAGGGGAAATCTGCTGCGCAGTTTATCTTCTTTGAAGTAATCTGCTGCGCAGTTCATTGCCAACGGAGAGGGGAATCTGCCTTCGGCAGTTTATCGCCAACGGAGAGGGAGGGGTAATCTGCTGCGCAGTTTATCTACGAATGGAACGTGGAACCTTGAACCATAAAAACACACGCCAATGAAAATGCTCCACATCTTATGTCTCGGCTTAGTCCTTGCAGCTTGCGGCCGGGAAGCCGAACCTCTGGAAACCGTGTCTTACACAGACGAATATGGCTACACGGAGAAATATTCGGTCAAGCGCTTTGAGCGCAGCAAAGAAGGTTTGTACCAAAAAAGCGACGCGCAGGGCCGGTTGGTGGAGGAGGCCAACTACCTCAACGACACCCTGAACGGGCTGCGGGTCTTATATTATGAAAATGGAGACACCATGAGCGTGGAGCACTACGCCAACGGCATGTTTGAAGGGGCCTTCCGGTCTTACCACGAAAACGGGCGTTTGGAGTTGGAGGGGCGCTATGAAAACAATGCCATGACCGGCATCTGGAAGCGATACTACCCCGACGGCCAACTCATGGAGGAAGTGACCTTTAAAGACAACAGCGAAAACGGCCCCTTCACGGAATACCATCCCAACGGCCAACTCAAGGCTGTGGGCGAGTACTTAGACGGCGACAATGAACACGGAGAACTGAAAATTTACGACGAAAACGGCACGCTGCTTCGCACCATGATGTGCAACTACGGGCGCTGCAAAACGGTGCAATAACTCACTCCAATTTTACATAGTCCACTGCATTTACAGGGCGGCCTTTGTGCCAGAGTTCGAAGTGCAGGTGCGGGCCGGAGGTCTTAGTGCCTGTATTGCCGATGATGGCGATGGCTTCGCCGGCTTTGACGAAGGCCCCGTTTTTCTTGAGCAGGGCCGAGTTGTGTTTGTAAAAAGTGATGACGTTGTTGGCGTGTTGTATGCCGATGGTATTGCCGGTTTCCAGCGTCCAGTCGGAAAAAAACACATACCCGTCCATAGCCGATTTTATGGCTGTATTTTGGGGCGCCACCACGTCGGTGCCGTAGTGTTTTTTATCGGCATCGAAGCCGGCGCTGATTTTTCCTTTGATAGGCGGCGAGAAGAACATCTGCTCTAAGGGTACATCGCGGGGCGAGAAATTGGAGGTGCGGGGTTCCTGAGCGGCGCGACCCAGCTCGTTGAGGGCCACCTCTCGGCGCAAGTCTTCGTCCACAACAGGGATTTCGGGCGGGTTGGCGGCGAGGCTGTCGGCTGCGTTGGATGGTTTCGCCTTGGGCACATCCTTTTCTGTTTGGACATCGCCGGAAAGCATGCGCCGCACATTGTCGGTGTAGGTTCTGAATGCAGACAGTTCTTTTTCCATTTCCTCCACCTGCTTGTTGAGGCGAATCATCTCGCGGTCGTTGGAGGTGCTGCCGTAACCCGGCACATAGCGTTTGAGCGGCGTAAAGAAAATGAGCGCCCCTACGGCCAGGGCCAGCAGCACTCCCACCGTGCTGAGGAAAATATAGACATTGAGCAGGCTGAGTTTGTAGGAGCCAACTTCCTGAAAAGTCTCGTCGTTCATCACTACCAATCGGTAGGTGTTGCGCAGTTTCCCCAGCCACTCGAAGCTTTTTTCTTTAATAGAGGCCATGCCTGTTAATTGTAATTCAACAAATACTAAGATTTGCGTTTTGTGGTTTGATGAGTTGACAAAAAACGGATAATTTTGCCCGCTAATTGTGCGGTCCCGCCTTCAGACCACGTCAGGTCTTGTGCAAAGGTACAACAATAGGGCTTAGCGTCACTTTAAATTTCACCGTGTTGAGAACGATTCTTAAACTCTCCGGACTTTCCCTTTCGCTGGTATTGATTACTGCCTGTACTACTCAGAAAAGTCGTAATGACATGACTTTTTTGGAGAAATTTCATACCAACACCAATGCCCGCTACAACGGCTATTTTAATGCCAAAGAACTGATGAAAGTCAGCACGGCGGCGCTGGAACAGCAACACAAAGACAACTACAACGAGGTGTTGCCGATGTACAAATATTTGGAAGCCGACAACCCGCAGGCCGTTGCACCCGATCTGGATATCGCCATGAAAAAGGTGTCCATTGTAGTCAACCTGTACCGCCGCAGCAAATGGACCGACGATTGCTACCTTCTGGTGGGGCAGGCTCAATATCTGAAACAGGACTATGAGTCGGCTGAGTCCACCTTCCGTTTCCTTACAGGCGAATTTGACCCCAACGCACCCGTTGCTAAAAAGGCCCGCACCAGTTCGCGCAGCAGCTCATCCAAAGAATCTGCCGCACCGAAGCTGACGTCCAAGCAAAAGCAAAAGTTGGCCAAACAAAAAGCCAAGGAGCGCAAAAAGTACAATCGCGAGATACAGCTCAGCCGCAAAAAAGCCGCTGCTGCCAAAGCGAAAGGCAAAACCCCGCCGCCGCCACCTACCAAACCCGGCCAGCAAGACCCCAAAGAAGCTGAAAAAAAGGCGGCTGCCGAAGCTGCTCAAAAAGCCAAAGAAGCTGCCCACAAGGCCAAGCCAGACAAAGGCGGGCATCGCTCGGCATTTCAGGCCGCCGAGCTCTGGTTAGCCAAAACGCTCATTGAAAGAGACAACCACGAGGCGGCTGTTCGCATACTGAACAGGCTGTTGGAAAACCCAAAAACTTATGATGATGTCCGTAAAGAGGCCGTAGCCGTAGAGGCTTATGCGTTTGCCTCCCAAAAACAGTATGATCGCGCATTGCCCTTACTGGAACAAACCATTGAAAATACTGCCGACAAAAAGCAACGCACTCGCTATACCTACATCGCCGGCCAGTTGCACCAGCGGGCCGGCCGCTACTCGGATGCCGTAGCTGCCTACGAGCAGGTGCTCAAGCAAAGTGCCGATTATGAAATGTCGTTCAATGCAGGCTTGAACATAGCGTTGAGCAGTGCGGCCGCTTCGGGCGATCCGGGCGCGGCGGTGGCAAGCCTCGAAAAAATGCTCAAGGATGTTAAAAATGAGGAGTTTAAAGACCAGATTTACTTTGCGTTGGCTCAAATAGCACTCAAGGCCGGCAACAAAGAAGAAGGCATCAAAAACTTAGAACTGGCGCTTCAGAACAACAAGAACAACGGCGCCCAAAAAGCAGAAGCCTATTTCACGCTGGCCGGGCTGTATTTTGAGGACGAATCATTTGTGAAAGCTAAAAAATACTACGACAGTACCCTGATGGTGATGCCTGTTGCGGACGTACGCCGCTTGGACGCAGAACGCATGGCCGAAAATCTGGCCGATGTAGCCAAGTACCTCGAAGTCATCAACGCACAAGACAGCCTCCTTGCACTGGCGGCGCTCAGCCCTAAAGAGCGGGCCGATATGGCTGCCCAAATCAAGGCAGAACGCGATGAAAAACGACGCGCAGCAGCTCAGTCCGCCGCCGCCGATGCCAATAATGCCGGCAAGAAGTTTGATAAAAATGCACCCTTCGATGCGGGTTTGAAAGGCCCCGGAGCAACGGTAACTACCGCCAGTACGTTTTTTGCCTACAACGACCGGGAAGTTCGGCAAGGCCAGCGCGATTTTCAGCGCCAATGGGGCAACCGCCCCTTGGAAGACAACTGGCGCCGCTCGGCTAAAGGTTTCAGCAGCGAAGCGGAGAATGCTGGTCCGGAAAATGCGGCTTCTACGGCATCGGAAACAACCAGTGCCGGGCCACTCACCGATGCAGAGATCAAAGAACTGCTGGGCAATTTCCCGTCCACAGAGGAAGAGGTGGCCCAAGTGCATCTCAAGCTCAAAGAGGCTATGTTTAACCTCGGCAAGTTGTATCGCGACAAGCTCAATCGCCTCGACAAGTCGGTGGAAATTTTGGAAAGGCTCAATCAGCGCTTCCCGGCCAACAACTACGAGTTGGAGTCCTGGTATCTGCTGTACCTGCTGTTCACCGACATGAACAACAGCCCCAAGGCCAAGGAATACGCCGACAAAATCATCAATAAGTATCCGACCTCCGTTTACGGCAAGGTGCTGCAAGACCCGGGCTATGTGCAGGAACTTGCCGACGAGCGCCGCCGCCTCAATATTTTTTACGATCAGGCATACGCCAAATTCCAGAACGAGCAGTACCAGCAAGCATTTGACCAGTGCCAGCAGGCAAAAGAAAAGTTCGGCGCGGGCAATCCGCTTCAGCCTAAGTTTGCCCTCCTCAGCGCCATGTGCATGGGCAATTTACAAGGCAAAAACGCCTACGTCGCAGGTCTCAACGAGGTCATGTCCAAGTATCCCAATACGCCCGAACAAACCCGCGCCCGCGAAATGCTCCGCCTCATCAGCGGCGCCTCGGCGGCATTGCCGGGCGGACAAACCGACGCAATACTTCCCGAAGGTGAACTCTACAAAGACGAACCGGACGACCTTCACTATGTCATTATCTATTTGGACAAAACTGCGCCCATAGACAAATCGCGCAACCAACTCTCCGACTACAACCAGAAGTACCACGATTTGGACAAACTCCGCATTGCCAACGTGTTCCTCGGCGCGTCCAATGAGATTCCGGTATTGGTGCTCCGCCGTTTTAAAGACAAAAAGGAATCTATGCGCTATATTCAGGGCGCAGAAAAGAATGCGCAGGATTTTCTCAATAAGTCGGAGTACGGTTTCACATTATTGTCTATTTCTCAAAACAACTACCGCAATCTGCTCCGCGACAAGCGCACAGAGGTGTATCAGGAGTTTTTTAATCAGTTTTACAAGCCGGGGAGATAAAAATTCATCCGCTTCGCAACTGCCCGCTGCCCCGATACACGCGCTCCTCCACCATCTGGAAGACCCGCCGGGGTTTTTGCAGCCGCCATTCTATGTTGTTGAACGCCTCGCCGAAATGCACGAAAAACTGTAGCCTCGTGTCCTCCATTTCATCGGCGACGTGTTGCAGTGTATTCACAAAACAAATCCAGCCGCCCTCGTCCGCAGCTTCCTCCTGCCATTCTTCGTAATAGCAGTCGTCGGAGCC
This sequence comes from Saprospiraceae bacterium UBA2329, assembly GCA_002344975.1. Classification (GTDB taxonomy): domain Bacteria; phylum Bacteroidota; class Bacteroidia; order Chitinophagales; family Saprospiraceae; genus UBA2329. The sequence continues at coordinate 109,603 of DDUV01000026.1, forward strand.
GTGGAAATTGAGCACGTTTTCACAAATGAGAATGAACTTGTGAATGCCCTCCGGCAGCATCAGGTCCACGACTTTGCGCTTGAGGTACATCACGTCGTTGTGCAGGGTGTCGTTCCACTCGCCAATAAACTCCATGATGGCGTAGCCTTCCACATAATCGGCGTACAAGAGCTTCATATACAAGGTAGAAGAGCCGAACGCGTCCCAGTCCGGATGGATGTAATGGTTGTAAACGGCGTGCGTGTAGTGCATGCGGTCTTTGTCTTGCCGGTAAAACGGGGATCGCTCGTCTTCATCGGCTATGTAGGCAGCCTGCCAGCGGTGGTGCGGCGTCAGATCGTGCATCTTATTGAAATCACATTTTTGCTTTCAAAACCATATAAATGCTTATTGGAATCGCGAGTAACCCCATTACCAGGGTATAAATGATGGTGCCAAGCACATACACCAGCACCGACTTGAGAAATGCCGGCAGCCACTTTTGATCGAAAGCGCTGCGCAGGGCCAACGTGTAGTATGCCACACTGGCCAGCATACTTACCCACATCATGGAAGACATTTTAACTGAAGTCAACGCAACGGCCAGCAAAAACGGCGTCATCAACAGCGTGGCCTGGGTGTTGAAATAGGCATTCGTCACTAAATGTTCGGCATAGTTCAACCGCGACTTCCGGAACAACAGTCGGGTAATCCATGCAAAAATGGGTATGAACAGGATGGAAATGAGCTGATAATACTGTCTCATCAGGGCGTATATCTGATTCGTCGCCATTTCGGCCTCCGGGGTGTGCCCTTGGTGCATCATGCTGTCCATTTCCGCCATTTGCCGGTCATACACCCCCATTCCGATAAAAACGATGGTCACGAGGGCCGTGCCTACCAGCGTATATCGCAGCGGAGAGGCATACTGCACCGTGCTGCCGCCGATGTAGTCATGCACTACTTTGCCGGGATTTTTCAGCAGCATCCAGAACGTGTGCAGCAGACCCCGGTCTGTATTGGTAATCAGGCTGATAAGTTCTGAAAAAAGCGCCCGAAGCGTGATGCGCCGGGTGATGAGTCTCTGGCCGCATTGGCTGCAATAGACGCCCGACAAGGGCGCGGCGCAGGTTTTGCATTCGGTTGGTTCCTGTGTTGTTTCCATGATGGCAGTAGTTTCGGCCAAAGGTATGAGTTTTCGACATTACCTTTGCTACATGATCAAAATAGCCCTCACCGGCCCGGAATCCAGCGGCAAAACCACTCTGGCGCAGTATGTGGCTGCGCGTTTCGGCGCCCCTTTGGTGCAGGAATATGCCCGCCTGTATTTAGACTCCATAGCTCGCCCTTACGATGCCGGAGACCTGCCGCTCATCGCGCGCGGGCAGTTCAACTGGGAGCAGGCTATGGCTGCCTCCAACCCGCCCCTGCTCATCTGCGATACGGACATGTTTGTGCTCCAAATCTGGTCGGAATTCAAATACGGCCATTGCTCGCCGCTCATTTTGCAATACCTGCGCGAGGCCCGCTACACCGCCCACATCCTTTGTCGCCCCGACATCCCCTGGACGTTCGATCCGCTGCGCGAGCACCCCGAACAACGCGAAGTTTTATTCGGATTGTACCTCAAGGCATTGCAACAGGCCGGGGCAATGTTCATCATAGCGGAGGGGGCAGAGGAGCAGCGGAGGCAGGCGGCAGAGGATTTTGTGAGGGAGATGCAAAAACATCTGTAAACTATTTGTAAAATTTGCCGATCAAAGCAGCGCTGGAACGATTGGCCTCGTTTCTTTCATGCACCTTTGTTGCAAAATACCGCCTGTTATGCAGTTTCGATCTCTGTCATTTTGGTTTTTGCCCGCCGTTTTGGCGCTGTGGCTGTTTTCCGGCTGCGATGAAGATATTGAGCCTTTCAGCGGCGTGGGCAAAAGACCGGTTTACATTCCGTTGGCTCAACTCAGCGACATCAAAAGCCTGCCTCCCCGCCCCATAGTGCTGAGCGGCTCTATTTTCCTGCGCGACAGCTTCTTTTTTATGCTCGAACAGCGCCAGGGCATCCATGTTTTCAACGTGGCAGACCCGGGCAATCCGGTCGCCGTCGCCTTCTGGCAAATTCCGGCCATCGGCGATTTCAGCATGTCCGGCAATCGCCTTTTTGTGGATAGTTGGCGCGACTTGGTCACCATAGATATTTCCGACATTCACAACATCCGCAGCATAGACCGCCAAACCGGCCTCTTCGACCCGCTGCTTTATCCGCCGCTTTTCAACGGCATTTTTGAATGTGTGGACGAAAGCAAAGGCGCCGTCGCCGGCTGGGAAGATGCCTTCCTCACCGAGGCCCGCTGCCGAACGTTTAATTAAATCAATAATATAACTATGAAAACCAATCACTTATCCACCGCTCTTCTCAGCCTCGGCCTCTTTTTGCTCGCCGCAGCCTGCTCCAAAGAATCTGCCGATATCAGCAATGATCCCGGCCAGGCAGGCTCCATTACACGTTTTGCGGTTCACAACGGGTTCATGTATGCGCTCAACCCCAATCAGGTGCGCACTTTCAGCCTCGAAAACCCCGACAAGCCGCAGTTGGTACACACCCTGACTACCGACTACGGTCTGGAAACCATCATCATTTACGACAACACCATTTTCCTCGGCTCGCGCACGGCACTGTACATTTTAGACATCGCCAATCCCGCCGCGCCGTCCATCCTCTCGCAAACCCAACGTGGAGAATTCCTTTTCGGCGGCTGCGATCCGGTGGTAGTCAAAGACAATTTTGCCTATTCCACCATCAAAATTATTGAAAACGTATGCGGACGTTTCGCCTCCCAAAGCGCGCTGATGGTGTACGATGTCAGCAATCGCAATGCCCCTGCCAATGTAGGCGTCCACTTTATGAGCCTGCCCAATGGTCTGGGATACAAAGACAATTACCTCTTTGTGTGCGACGAAGGAACCGACCGGCTGGAAGTGTTCGACATTTCCGACCCGATGAACACCCGAACCACCTCCTTCTCTGTAGCCGTGGCCGATCCCGTTGACCTCATTGTGAAAGGCGACAAAATGATCGTGTCTTCCAAAACGGAGTTCCGCTTTTTCGACATCAGCAATATCGCCGACATCCGCCCGCTGGGCCGCATCTCCAAGTAACGCAGCATGATTCGCGCATTGATTTTGTTGGCAGTACTCTTGCCGGTTGGCTCGCTCCAGGCGCAAGACAGCCTGGCCCCGCAGGCATCCCGCATTCCCCGGTTGACGCTGAAAACCAACGTCACCACGCTGCTCAATACGGCCAAAACATCGGCCATGCTTACTGCCGACTTGCGGTTGGCGCCCCGTTGGAGTGTGGATATAGGCGCGGGTTCTTTTCTTTTTTCCTCTTTTTTTGCCGACGATCCGGGCGAGCACTACTACGGCCTCCGGGCGCGGGCGGGTATGAAGTACTTTTTTTCGCTGCGGCCCGAAGCCTCCTGGTATGCAGGTTTCGAAGCCAAATACAACGACATACAACACGCCTACTGGGAACGGCTGCTGAGGCAGGGCGGCCAGTTTGAGCAGGTTTTCCTCGTTGACAGAAGTGTAAAGAGCACTGGGGCCGCTTTGCGAATCGGAGCGCAATTTTATTTCAATGCAGACAGGCGCCTCCTGCTGGATGTTTACACCGGCATTGGTTTTATGGCCAATCATGTGGCTGAAAGCAACCGCCCGCCGGATGCGGAGCCTATAACGCGCGGTCTGTTTTCTGCCGATGATTTCATGTATCTGAACGGGCGGCATACCATAGCCGACTACTTGCTGGGCATGCACATCGGGTATTCGTTTTGGTAGGTTTCTAACTTTTATAATACTCCGCAAAAAACTCCGGTAGCAGGCGAAGCGCCGCCAACTCGCGGTAAGCTATACGCGCCTCTGTGGCAGGAATACCGAAGTACAGTTTGCCGCCGTCCAAATCTTTCGACACCCCGGCTTTCGCCGAAATAATGGCCTTGTCTCCGATGCAGATGTTCTGGGCTACCCCCGCCTGGCCGTACAAAATGACCTCATTGCCAATCGTTGTATTGCCTCCAATGCCTACCTGCGCAGCAATGAGGCAACGCTTGCCGATGCGCACATCGTGGCCCACGTGTACCTGACTGTCCAATTTGGTGCCCTCTCCGATGGTCGTATCGCTTGATACGCCTTTATTGACGGTGCAACCCGCGCCAATTTCCACATCGTCTTCAATGACCACGCGGCCGCAAGAGCGCCATTTGATGAAACCTTCGGCAGTTTTTTTGTAATAAAAAGCCTCCGTGCCGATGAGCGCGCCCGGCTGAATGAGTACCCGGTCTCCGATGATGGTATGCTCGGCAATGACGGCATTGGCCCCGATGTGGCAGTTACGCCCTATGTGTACATGCGGTCCTATGACGGCGTTCGGCTCGATGTGCGTACCCTCGCCGATTTCGGCTGTAGGGCTGATGTTGGCCGTCAGGGGGAGCAAGGGGCGGTATTCCAGCGCCAATTGGTTGTACGCATCAAAAGGCTTTTCGCACAGCAGCAGCGTTTTGCCGGAAGGCGCGGCGGTGCGTTCGTTGAGCAAAACAACGGTAGCCGCCGAGCGCAATGCCTTTTCAAAATATTTGGCCACGTCCACAAAAGTGATGTCGCCGGGCGCTACATGGTGTACTTCGTTCAGCCCGGTAGCCAAGGCATCTGCATCGCCGATGATTTCTGCGTTCAATCGGGCTGCCAGCTCTCTTACCGGCACGGGGTGTGGAAACTTCATGTCCTTTTTTTGCGGCAAAGGTACTCGTATCGGCGCTGAATCGCTCTTTTTATAGCTGTAAAATCAATCAAAGCAAAACTTCAAAGTAGAGGTCTTTTTTGTACCTTTGCGGCATGGAAACAACGAACGAAAACAAAGACCTGCAAGCTAAAGCAGGCGACTATGATGCCAGTAATATTCAGGCCCTCGAAGGTCTGGAAGCCGTGCGCAAAAGACCAGGGATGTACATCGGCAGCACCGACTCCAAAGGTCTGCACCACTTGGTATGGGAAGTTATTGACAACTCCATAGACGAGCACCTGGCAGGTTATTGCGACCTCATCGAAACCACCATACACACCGACAACTCCATCACGGTGCGGGACAATGGCCGGGGTATTCCCACCGGTATGCACGAGAAACTGCAAAAGTCGGCGCTGGAGGTGGTACTCACGGTGCTGCACGCCGGGGGCAAGTTTGACAAAAATACCTACAAAGTATCCGGCGGTCTGCACGGCGTGGGCGTGTCTTGCGTCAACGCGCTGTCCGACTACCTGCGCGCCGAGGTACACCGCGAAGGTAAGGTCTTTGAGCAGGAGTACTCCAAAGGTATTCCGCAAACAACGGTGAGCGTCATTGGAGAATCGGGCCGCACGGGAACCACCATTACTTTCCGTCCCGATGCCACCATTTTTGAAGCAACGGAATACAAATACGATATCCTCGCCGCTCGCATGCGCGAAATGGCCTTCCTCAATAAAGGCATCCGCATGACCCTGACCGACGAGCGCGAAACCGGCCCCGACGGCCAATACAAAACCGAGGAATTTCATTCGGAGGGCGGTTTGGTGGAGTTTTTGGAATACATAGACAACTCCAAACACCGCATCACAGAAAGCCCGATTCAGGTGTCTGCCTCTGCCGATGACGTGGTGGTGGATGTGGCCTTCCAGTACAACAGCTCCTACTCGGAGAATGTATATTCCTTCGTCAACAACATCAACACCCGCGAGGGCGGCACGCACGTCAACGGCTTCCGCATGGCGGTCACGCGTTTGCTGCGTCAATACGGCGAAGAAAAGGACCTCTTCAAAAAGATCAAAGTAAAGCCCTCCGCCGAAGACTTCCGCGAAGGATTGTCGGCCATCGTGTCCGTAAAAGTGCCTGAGCCTCAGTTCAAAGGACAAACCAAAGGCGAATTGGGCAATGCCGAAGTGACGGGCATCGTGTCGCGCATTGTAGGCGAGGCCATGGGGCATTTTTTGGAAGAAAATCCGAAAGAGGCCCGCAAGATCGTAGAAAAAGTAGTGCTGGCCGCCACCGCCCGTGAAGCCGCCCGCAAGGCCCGCGAAATGGTGCAGCGCAAAAACGTGCTCACTGGCAGCGGATTGCCCGGCAAATTGGCCGACTGTTCCTCCAAAGACCCCGCCGAATCTGAACTCTTCTTAGTGGAGGGCGATTCGGCAGGCGGTACCGCCAAGCAGGGCCGCGACCGCGTGTTTCAGGCCATTCTGCCGCTGCGGGGCAAAATCCTCAACGTGGAAAAAGCGCTGGAACACAAAATTTACGAAAACGAAGAAATCAAAAATATCTTCACCGCATTGGGCGTCAGCATCACCGAAGACGAAAACGGAGAGCGCCGCCTTAATCTGGAAAAACTGCGCTACCACAAAATCGTCATCATGTGCGACGCCGACGTGGACGGCAGCCACATTACCACTCTCATTCTCACCTTCTTCTTCCGCTACATGCACGACCTCGTGAAGCAGGGCTACGTTTACATCGCCTCGCCGCCACTGTATCAGGTAAAAGGAACCAAAGGGCAATTCCGCTACTGCTGGAACGAAATTGAACGCAAACAGGCTCAGGAGGAACTGGCTCGCGGCGGCAACCCCGATTCCGTTAAAGTGCAGCGATACAAGGGTTTGGGCGAGATGAATGCCGAGCAGCTTTGGGAAACCACCATGGACCCCACCCGCCGCTTCCTCCGTTTGGTCAATATTGAAGACGCCCGCGAAGCAGACCGCGTATTCTCCATGCTCATGGGAGATGAAGTACCGCCGCGCCGCGCCTTTATTGAGGCCAACGCCAAATACGCCAAGGTGGATGCCTGATGTTGCAGGTGTAATGGGATATTGGAAAGATCACCGAGGCAGGTGATAAAAATCAGCGCCCTTTGTGCATCGGGCTACATAATTTTGCAGCGTAAAAGCCGCTTCTCAGGGCACTTTCCTACCTTTTGTTGATGTACTTTGAAGCAATGTTCGCATTGCAGAAGGGGCTTGTTTTTTTGATTTTTTCACCCATAATCATCATAACCAATGACCAAAACCATGTCATCCGTTACACTCCCAAAAGACTATTCGGATACCGTTCGCCACGAACGGCTCATCCAATGGGTTCAGAAAATGGCCGCACACTGCCAACCAGACCAAATCTACTGGTGCGACGGCTCCGAGGAAGAATATAAGTTGTTTTGCAATATGCTGGTGGACAAAGGCACTTTCATTCGCCTCAACGAAGAAAAGCGCCCCAACAGCTTCGCCTGCTTTTCCGATCCCAGCGATGTGGCCCGCGTAGAAGACCGCACCTTTATCTGTAGCCGCTTGCGCGAAGACGCAGGCCCTACCAACAACTGGATGGACCCCCGCGAAATGAAACCGCTGCTCAACGGCCTGTTCGAGGGCTGTATGCGCGGCCGTACCATGTATGTGGTGCCTTACTGCATGGGGCCGCTCGGTTCGCCGCTCTCCCATATCGGCGTGGAGCTGAGCGATTCCGAGTATGTGGTGGTCAATATGAAAATCATGACCCGCATGGGCAAAGCCGTTATTGACCAATTGGGCGAAGACGGTGATTTTGTAGAATGTCTCCACTCGGTGGGCGCCCCGCTCCAGCCCGGTCAGGAAGACGCCACATGGCCCTGCAATCCTACCGTAAAATACATCGTACACTTCCCCGAAGAGCGCTCTATTGTTTCTTATGGCAGCGGCTACGGCGGCAATGCCCTTTTGGGCAAAAAGTGCTTCGCATTGCGCATTGCCAGCGCCATGGCTGCTGAAGAAGACTGGCTGGCCGAACACATGCTCATCCTCGGCGTAGAATCGCCGGAAGGTGAAAAGACTTATGTGGCGGCGGCTTTCCCCAGCGCCTGCGGCAAAACCAACTTCGCCATGCTCATTCCGCCTCAGGCCATGGACGGCTGGAAAGTGACCACCGTGGGCGACGACATTGCCTGGATCAAACCCGGCTCCGACGGCAAGCTCTACGCCATCAACCCCGAAGCGGGCTATTTTGGCGTGGCGCCGGGTACCAACTACAAGAGCAACCCCAACTGCATGGAAACCATCAAATCCAACTGCATTTTTACCAATGTAGGCGTCACAGCCGACGGCGATGTGTGGTGGGAAGGCATGAGCAAGGAGGTTCCCGCCGGCGTCATCAACTGGCAGGGCCAGGTACACGATCCGGCATCGGGCAAACCGGTGGCGCATCCCAACGCCCGCTTTACAGCGCCGGCCTCGCAGTGCCCTTCCCTTGATTCCGATTGGGAAAACCCCAACGGCGTGCCCGTAAGCGCGTTCATTTTCGGTGGTCGCCGCAGTACGACGGTGCCTTTGGTGTATCAGTCGTTCAACTGGAATTTCGGGGTGTATATGGCTGCTACAATGGGTTCTGAAATGACGGCAGCCGCTTTCGGCGAGTTGGGCAAAGTGCGTCGCGACCCCTTCGCCATGCTGCCTTTCATCGGCTACAACATGGCCGAATATTTCAACCACTGGCTGGAATTCGGTCGCAACCTGCCCAATGCTCCCCGCATTTTCGGGGTCAACTGGTTCCGCAAAGACGAAGAGGGCAACTTCCTGTGGCCGGGCTTCGGCGAAAACATGCGCGTACTCAAGTGGGTGGTGGATCGCGTGCGCGGTCGGGCTGCCGCTGTGGAGTGCCCCATCGGTTGGATGCCGCGTTATAGAGACATGGAATGGAGCGGTCTGAAATTCGATAAAGAAGATTTCAAAAAACTGATGACGATAGACCGCGAGGCATGGAAAAAAGAGTTGTTGGCACACGAAGAGCTTTTCTCGCAGTTGTACGACAAACTGCCCAAGGAGTTCTTCTTCATGCGCGAACTCCTGCTGTCTTCCTTGTGGCGTTCGCCCGAATACTGGGGACAGGCGGGAGAAAGGGAGTAAATGTTTATACTTACGTTGATAAATACATGCGGCGCAGCACCTCTTTTGGGTACTGCGCCGCTCATTTTTTAGGAGGAATACAAGAAATTACTTCCTCACAACCAAACGCTGAGCCATCGTACCGTACCTCACCACATATACCCCGGCAGGCCAGTTTTGGGTGGACAATTCCAGTTCGCTGCCGGCGGGTATTTCCTGATGCAGCAACTGCCCCCGCAAGTCAAACACCATCAAAGGCAGTTGGAGATTGGGTGCGGTATTTTTCAATCGTATATAGGCCATGTCGGCAGTCGGGTTGGGAAAAATCAGCATTTGCGGCAACGCGGCTTCTGGTTCTTCCGTAGCTGTACTGTTGTTGTTGGCGTTGAACGTGGGCGCCTGCTGAATGAAACTGCCCGTGCCGTTGGGTACTCTGGCGTAACTCACGTCGGCAATCTGAGCGCCGAAATGCACCGAATCCATCAGCACGGTGTCTGCCCTGTACAGCGAGACGATTTCCCCGTCGCCCGACAACTTAAAATTGCAATGCGTAGGCCCTTGCATGCCGTTTTCATCGGCCCAGAAGATGAGATAGCCGTTGGCCTCTATGCTCACGCCGTCGGGGATGCGGTATTTGGTCGGGTTGTCGGATTTATCGGAAAGGAAATAGCCGCTGAGGTTCACCGCCTCGTTGGAGTTGTTGTACAGTTCAAACCAGTCGTCGTATTGGCCGGCAGGGTCGGTAACGGTAGAAACGTTGGAGGCCATGACTTCATTGATGACCACCGGGCCATTGAGGGCGAGGGAACGAACTTTGTAAATAAACAGGTCATGCTCGGCGCCTACAGGCAGGTAACTCACCGATTTGGCAGGGTTATTGGCCACCGCCTCGATGTAAAACCGCACCCAGGAACCGGCAGGGTAGGCGGGGATGGCAGCGCCGTAAACGCCGTCGCCCGCAGCGCCGTCGTTGTGCTGGCCGTCGTCGAACATGATGACCTGCGTGAAATTGCCCGTGAGGCCGGCAGCGTGGTAGAGGCGCACCTGAAATAAGCCGGTGGTAAAGCTCACCTGAGCGGTCACGTTGGCCTGCTCGCCGGAAGCGGGCGCCGTCCACTCCTGCCCGGAAATGTTGCGATAAGCCGCATTGTGAATGGTAGGCGCAGGCTGTGCTACTTCGGTATTGGCCAGCAAGGCATTGCGCCGGTTGTTGACAAAGTTTTTCAGCACGGTCAGTTCGCTGATGAACTGATTGTAAGTATAAAGTTTTTTGGGATCGGCCTGCACCAGCGCGTCAATCTGAGCGCGGTAGTTGTCAATGATGGCATTGGCTTTGGCCGGTTCGAACTGCTCGGTGATGATGGTGCGCAAATGAGCCAGATAGCGCTGCCGCCATTCGGGCACCTGCATCATTCTGTTAAGTAGGGGGTAGTTCACTTTATTGGCATTATAAAACGGACTCCAGCTCACGGCATTGGTTGTCATCACGCTGTTGCCGTCGTATTCGAGGGGCGTCATGCGGCCGGTTTCCGGCTCGTAATAAACGTAGTAATCCATTTTGCCTTTATACACATAGCTGTCGTCGTCGGAATAGGCGATTTCGGAAGCTAAGAACCACAGCGTGCGGTCAATGTCGAGATAATTGGGCAGCACGGAGGGCAGGTTGGCGATGGTAGTCTGGTTGAGTGCCTGACAGGCGGCCACCAGATAGCTCCAGGGATTGTCCACATCGCTGCTTTTCAGGGTATAATACTGTTTGTAGAGGGTGGTATCTGCGCCGAGGTAGTTGAGTGCCGCCGTGCCGTCGCCCCAACCGCCGCCAGGTCCGCCAGGGCCACCGCCGGTTCCCGCAGGCCGGTCGGCCCGCCAGTTGATGCCGTCGTTGCTGAGGAACCATTCTTCGAGATAGTCTTTGTTGAGTTGCTGCACATTGGGGTACAGGCCCCAATCCTGGCCATTGATATTGAGCCTTACAAAATTGGACTTGGCAGCCGGTACATGGCGTCGAATTCGGTTTTGGTAATACACCTCGCGCAGGAAGGAGGGGTCCTGGAAGGCATTATTCAGGTTGAGGGTTTTGTAGCCCATAATCTTCTGATCCTCATGTATGTAATGCGTGGAGAGGTTGAACGATTTTTTCTGAGAAGCGGAGGCCCCCATGTAAGAAGTTTGCCCTTTGAACCGCACGCCAACGCTGTCGTAAGTGACGCCGTCCACTTCCATTTCCGCCGGAATATCGGTTTGGGAGGCGTAATTTTGAGTCATCAGGGTCCAGTAATTGGCTTGCGGAAACCGGAGATAAATGGTTCTGATGGTAGCAGAATCGTACAGCCCTGTGGAGGCCTGGTCTCCGGTGATGAGCATGCGCCCGTCGTTGGAAATGCGCATGGAGGAGGGGAGGGATTGCGCGAAAGCGCCTGAAAACAGGACGCCGGCAATAAAAACGGTGAGGAAAAAACGTGGTGTCATCGGCATGATTTTATGAAAGTATGATGATAATTGTGTCGGTGTGTCGCGCCATGGCGCGGGGTGCTAAGCGCGAGAGAACGCCGGAATCTTGAACCCGGAAACAGTGTGCGGTATGCGGTCGGCGGTGCTAAGCGTGGGGAACCTCGAACGCGAAACTTTGAACGCGAAACTTTAAACCCGGAACCTTGAACCTGAAACCCGAAACTCTGAACGCGAATCAACACGAAGGACGCGAAATTCCGCGAACGAGAGGGAACCCCGGAACGCTGAACGCGAATCAACGCGAAACACGCGAAATTCCGCGAACGAGAGGGAACCCCGGAACCTGAAACGCGAAACTTTGAACGCGAAACCCGAAACAAAGCCCGTTCCTGCCGGAACTCCAAATGCTTGGGTACAAAACAGCTTCCCAAGTTGCCGCAGCAACAGGCTTTAACAATTGCTTAACATTAAAAGATGTACCCGGGGTATTGTTTTTATGACGCCGGGGAGACGAATATGCTGTACCCGCACAGGCCACGAAAACAGCAAGACAGGGAGGTGTGCGCGGCATTACGCGTAGGCCGGCAGCGGGGGTGAAGTTCTTTGGATAGACTCAACCTGTGAAAAAGTTTTTTTATGGCACAGTTGATTTTATTTCAAACTTACATTAGCTTTGCACAGTCGAAACCAGAATGGACTCCTGTGAAAAAACTGAACGCAGGAAGTTTCTATTGAGGTTGGAATGAAGGTAACCGGGCAGAAGTGCGCCGGATAGGCGGAGGGGTGGATGCGTACATAGCGGATATTAACGCCACGACGACTAAGTAAAACACGCAATGCGGGTTTTGTATGGTCCTTATGGCGTCAATACAACCAGCGTCGGGTGCGTTGGCGCAATAGGCGCAATAGGGATGATTTCGACAAGCGGGAGTTAGGCGTAATGCTACCAGCGACCGTTCAAACAGCAACCTACAAACAAAAACTTATCTTTGTGCATTCAAATAATCAATGGCGGACGAAATAAAAAAACTGAAATTCAAGGAAAATACTGACCTTCAAATTGAAGTAGTATCGTTGCAGAATTTAACCAAGTCGAAAAAAGAACTTTTAGTAATTCCGCACCGCACGAATTTCTACCATATTTTTCTGCTTGAAAATTGCCAACCAACACATTTAGTAGATTTTGAACCGATAAAAATTGAACCTTATTCTTTCCTTTTCATTAATAAAGACCGAGTGCATCAGTTTGACCAGTTATTGAATTATGAAGGAAAACTCATCGTGTTTACAGAAGATTTTTTTTGCACTACGGAAACCGACATTAAATTTTTAAGAAGTAGTATTTTATTTAATGACCTTGCAGACCAACCGACCATAAAATTGGATAAAAGCGATTTTGAAAAGTACATCAGCATTTGCGAAAACATCACAGAAGAATTGCTTTTGCCTACTGACAATGCACAACATACTTTATTAAAAAATCTACTTCATAACTTTCTTTTGCTTGCCGAAAGGGAAAAACGCAAAAAAGGTTTTGCAGAAATAAAAAAGAGTGCTGACCTTGATTATACCTTGCTTTTTCGAGATTTATTGGAAACAAACTTTACCAAATTAAAAGCAGTTAACGATTACGCCCAACTCATTTTTATATCTGAAAAACGACTTGGACAAGCCACATCAAAAATTTTGGGCAAATCGCCTAAAGAAATTATCACCGACAGAATTTTATTAGAAGCCAAACGCCTTTTGGTTCACACCAATTTATCTATTAAAGAAATTGGGCAGGAACTGGGCTTTGAAGACCCAGCCTATTTTGTTCGCTATTTCAAAAAAAATACAGAAACTACGCCTGTTGAGTTTAGAGAAACTTACCTCAAAAACTAAATTCCCAAAAGTGCCATACAAAGTCCGATTTGTCCATTGTGCAAAAGTTGAAAGCAGCCCAACTTTGCACCATTGTTTAATCATTTAAAAATTAAGAAAATGGACAAGAACAGAGAAGCGATTGCGGCATTTTACAAAAAAGCCCTCACAGTAAACACTGAAACTACCCCTACTGCCGTACTTTCGGAAGTGTTAGCCGATGATTTTATTTCTTATGGTTCGGTGGAAAGCAAAGGAAAACCGCAACTTATCGGACAAGTAGAGTTCTTTTGGAAACTGATTCCCGACCTCAAATGGGAGCCGCAGGACATTGCCAATGACGGCAACAAATACGTGGTGCGCAGTTTGGTAAGCGGAACGCCCAATGGCGATTTTATGGGAACACCAACCGATGGTACAAAATCTTTCAAAATTATGTCTATTGATTTTCACACCGTTATTGGTGGCAAACTGACTTCGGTGCATCATTTGGAAGATTGGGGAACAGCAATGAAACAATTAAAAGGGTAACATTTAAACGGGTGTAATTCAAAATGTCGCTA